>JADEZQ010000008.1 GCA_015206785.1 Quinella sp. 2Q5
TACTATTTTCCATTCTTCGTCGGTTAATTCATGATAAGATTTGTCTGCCATGAGAATCTCCTTTAAGGATTTTTGCAAACTTATCTTATCAGATTTTTCATGGCTTTATTTTTTCAACAGACCCTAGCATCTTAATCAGCATGTACACGAAGAACACCGCGTGAACCGCCGCAACTGCCACCACGAGCCGTATTCCCCAACGCATCCACTTCAACGCAATCACCCCCGCCGCCGAGTCTAGCATAAAACTTTTTGGTTGCCAATGCGTCGACGAAACGGTATCATACGTCCAAAGCATTGCAAAGGAGTTTTATCGATATGAGCAAGATTCAAGAGGCGTTCGCCCGCGGCAAGGCGTTTATCCCGTTCATCACGTGCGGCGACCCCGACCTGGCGACGACGGCTGCCGTGGTGCGTGAGGCTGTTGCCAACGGCGCGGACTTGGTGGAGCTGGGCATTCCGTTTTCCGACCCGACTGCCGAGGGCGTCGTCATTCAGGCGGCGAATCTGCGTGCCCTGCAAGGCGGCGTGACCACCGACAAAATCTTTGACCTGGTGCGCGACCTTCGACGCGACGTGACCGTTCCTATGGTCTTCATGACCTATGCCAACGTCGTGTTCAGCTATGGCGCGGAAAAATTTATCTCGACCTGCGCGGCGATTGGCATTGACGGATTGATTTTGCCCGACCTGCCGTTCGAGGAGAAGGACGAGTTCGCGCCGATATGTCGACGTTACGGCGTGGATTTGATTTCGTTGATTGCGCCGACGTCCGAAAACCGAATCGCTTTGATTGCCCGCGAGGCTGAAGGTTTTGTCTACATCGTGTCGAGTTTGGGAGTGACGGGCGTGCGCAGCGAGATCAAGACGGACTTGACGTCAATCGTTGCGGCTGTCCGCGCGAACACGAACATCCCCTGCGCTGTCGGCTTCGGCATCTCCACCCCCGCGCAGGCAAAGGCTATGGCAGGCGTCTCGGACGGCGCGATTGTCGGCTCGGCGATCATAAAAATTTTGGCTCAACACGGCGTCGAAGCTCCCAAGTTCGTCGGCGAATACGTGCGCACCATGAAAGACGCAGTGAGGGAGGCGTGAACCATGCGGAAAATTTTTCTGGCGTTACTTATGGTGACGATGTTCATGACGGGTTGCGGCGGCGGCGATAAACCTGCCGACACTTCCAAAAAAAATTCCGCCAACAAGCTCGTCATCTACACGTCCATGAAAGAATCGCTCATCGGCGGAATTGTCGAAGGCTTCAAGGCGAAGTACCCCGACATCGAAGTCGATTGGCAGTCGGCGGGCGCGGGCAAGATTATGGCGAAGCTCGAAGCCGAACGCCAGAGCGGTCACCTTATGGCGGACATCATCTGGACGAGCGAAGTGCCCGACTTCTACCACATGAAAGCTGAGGGTCTGCTCGAACAGTATCAGCCCGCGGGCTTTGAAGAGTTGCTCAATCCCTTCGACGACTACGACGGCTCATTCACCGCCGCAAGACTCGGCACGCTCGGCATCGTCATCAACACCAACAAAGTTTCCACGCCGCCGACAAGTTGGGAGACCATCGCCACCGACGCGCTGTATAAAAATTCTTTCGGCATAGCTGACCCCGCTTTGAGCGGCACGGCGTTCATGAGCATTGCGCTGCTCGAAAAACAATTCGGCTGGGATTACATCGTTCGCCTGCACGATAACGGCGCGTCGAAGAGCAAAGGCTCCGGTCGCGTCGTTGAAGACACAGCCAACGGCACCTTGAACGCGTGCCTCGGCGTCGACTACATCACCGCCAGCCAAATCGATAAGGGTGCGCCGCTCAAAATGATTTACCCGCACGAACTTCTGATGGTGCCGAGCCCCGTCGCCATCTTCAAGGACGCCGACAACAAGGACAACGCAAAGAAATTCGTCGACTATCTCTTGACGCAGGAAGCCCAGCAGAAAGTTGCCAACGCAGGGACAGTTCCCGTGCGCCGCGATGTGACCTTGCCCGAACGCTATAACCTGCCCACGCCCGAAGACGCCCTCGCCAACGGCATCAAAGTCAACTACACCGACGTGCTCGCCGCCAAAGACGAGACCATCAAAAAATTTTCCAACCTGTTCAAATGACGCGACGACATACGACAATCGAAAACCCCCGTCGAAGGTGGCGGGGGTTTTTTTGTGCGGAAATTTTCAACGGGCGTGCCGCATGGAATTGACGGGAATATTGGCGACGAGCGCGACAGAGTCAGCGTCGTTCTCCAAGGCAATCTCCATATCGGCGCGGTTAATGTTCATGTACTTGCTCAAGACGGCGATGATCTCTTCCTTGATGCGCTCCATAATCTCCGGCGAAACGCTGGCGCGGTCATGAATCAGCACCACCTGCAGCCGCTCCTTAGCGACGGTGCCCGATTTCTTCTCGCTCATGCCGAAGACTCGTTTCAAAACGTCCAGCATTGGCAAACCTCCTTACATCAGCCCGAAAAGTTTTTTCAGCCGAGCGAAGAAGCCTTCTTTCTGCGGCTTGAGGAAGGGGACGCTCTCGCCGCAGAGCCTGGCGACGATATTTTTGTATGCCTGCCCCGCCATTGAATCGCTCATGGTGATGACGGGCTCGCCGCGGTTCGTGGCGACGACAACATTTTCGTCGTCGGGAACTTGCCCGATGCACGCGATGGATAAAATTTCGTCGATGTCGCTCATGTCGAGCATGTCGCCCTTCTCGACCATCTGCGGGCGAATGCGATTGACGATGAGTTTAACGTCTTCCTTTTCCGCGCGACCGAGTTCGCCGATGATTTTGTCCCCGTCGCGCACGGCAGAAATTTCCGGTGTCGTCACGATAAGGGCGGTTTCGGCGGGAGCTATCGCGGTTTGGAAGCCCTGTTCAATGCCGGCGGGGCAATCGATGATGATGAAGTCAAACTCTTTTTTCATTTCCTCGCAGAGTTTGACGAGCTGTTCGGGGGTGACGGCGGACTTGTCCTTAATCTGCGACGTTGGCAACAGATACAGGTTCTCATACTTTTTGTGCCGCACGAGAGCTTTTTTGTATTGCACGCGCCCGCTGGTGACATCAACCAGATCGTAGAGGATGCGATTTTCCAGACCGAGCAACAGGTCGAGATTGCGAAGCCCCGTGTCCGTGTCGATGAGCGCGACTTTGTTGCCGCGCATGGCAAGCCCGACACCGATATTCGCCGTGGTGGTCGTCTTGCCGACGCCGCCTTTGCCCGACGTGATAACCAAAACTTGACTCATAGAATTATTCCTTTCGCAAAAATTTTACCGCGCCACCGGTTCGAAGATAATCATGTTGTCGCGAATCATGGCGCGTTCGGCTTGGCTGACCTGTTCGGGTTCGTCGGGCGCGCGGGCAATGATATCGGCAATGCGAATCTGCGACGGCATCAACCTGTCCGCCACAACGAAGGCAGTCTTGTCGCCGAAGGCTCCCGCATGCACGAAGCCCCGACACGTCCCGCGAACGTCGATTGAGCCGCCCGCGATGATCTGTGCGCCAGGGTTGACGTTGCCGCAGATGAGCACCGAGCAATTGACCTTGACCTCTTGACCGCCGCGCACCGTTCGGTTGATGACCATCATCTTCTGGGCTTCCTCGACACTCTCGCGGAATTTCTTCGCGGAAGATTTTTCGTCGCGCTGAGGCGGAGCAAGGTTGGGGCGTTTCAGTTCCGTGCTGAAAAGCATTCCGTGCCGATGGAACATTCGCCGCAAAATTTCGTTCTGCTCCTCGGCGAAGTGATCCTTTGGCACGAAGACCGTCGTCCCGCGCAGAAAGAAACCGTTGCCCGATTCGAGCTTCTCCAGCAGATTTGCCTGAATGTCCTCGAAACTCGCCCCCTTGGCAAACGTCAGCTGCAAGCCGTACTTGAGCCCCTTAATCGTAACTATGTCGTTCACTTTAAATCACCGCCTGTTGAATAGAATGATTCCGCCTGCATTATACATAATCTTGCCGCGCTTGCCAATATTGTTTACAGTTTTTTTTCAGCGATTCGTCCGACAAAAAATCCCCGACGAGTTGTCGAGGATTCGGTTGCGTTGAGATGTCGTGGTGTCATTCTTCGCCGATGATGCGAACTTCGGGGCTCAAGGTGACGCCGTAGGATTCGTGGACGCGGCGTTTGACCTCTTCGATCAGGTTGAGAACATCTTGAGCGGTGGCGTTGCCGGTGTTGACGACGAAGCCCGCGTGTTTTTCCGAGACCATTGCCCCGCCGACGCGCAAGCCCTTCAAGCCCGTCTTGTCGATGAGGGTGCCGGCGAAGTGTCCTTTGGGGCGTTTGAAGGTCGAGCCCGCGCTCGGCATATCGAGCGGCTGACGGCTTTGGCGGCGGAGGGTCAGGTCTTCCATTTTGCGGCGGATGTCGTCGATGTTGCCGCGCTGCAGAATCAATTCCACCTCGCAGATGGCGCAGCCGTTCTCTTGGAAGATGCTGTGCCTGTAACCGAGCTGAAGACTTGCGCCGCTGAATTCGACTTCCTCCCCGCCGCGCGTGACTGCCTTGACGAAGGCGACCGCGTTCTTCATCTCGCCGTCGTAGGCACCCGCGTTCATGAAGATTGCGCCGCCGATTGAGCCGGGGATTCCGACGGCGAACTCCATGCCCGTCAAGCCGTTGTCCGCCGCGAAGCACGACACGTCCTTGAGCTTGGCACCCGCGCACGCCGTTAATCGCTGACCGTTGCAACTCATGCCGCCGAAAAATTTTTCGGTGAACTTGATGACTGCGCCGCGAATTCCCTTGTCGCGCACCAGAACGTTCGAGCCATTGCCCAGGACGACGCAGGGCAGATTGAATTCGTTGACGAGCCGAAAAATTTTCGCCACGTCCGCCGCGCTTGAAGGGAAAATCAGAACGTCCGCCGCGCCACCGATTTTGAACGTGGTGTGCTCATTCATCGGCGCGTGGAAGATGAACTGCTCCGCCCGCAAAAATTCTCCTAGCCTGTTGCCGAAACTTTCTTCCCAATCCATTCGGGTCAGCTCCTCAAGACGGCTCCCGTGGACGCGCTGGTCGTGAGCTTGGCGTAGCGGGCAAGGTAACCGCTCTTGATCTTGGGTTCGGGCTTCGACCAGGCGGCGCGGCGTTCGGCAAGTTCTTCGTCGTTGATTTCGAGTTCGAGCTTGCGGTTGGGGATGTCGATAAAAATTTTGTCGCCGTCACGAATCAGCGCAATGGGACCGCCTTCCATAGCTTCGGGGCTGATGTGACCAATGCAAGCACCTTGGCTGGCTCCGCTGAATCGACCGTCGGTGATGAGCCCGACCTTCAAGCCCGCGCCGGTGATTGCCGCCGTGGGGTTCAACATCTCCTGCATACCGGGACCGCCCTTGGGTCCTTCGTAGCGGATGACGACAACGTCGCCGTCGTGAATGTCGCCGCCCATGATGGCGTTGATTGCCGCTTCCTCGCTGTCGAAACATTTCGCCGCGCCGCGATAGACGAGCATGTCTTCGCTGACGGCGGAGGCTTTGACAACGGCGCAATCGGGGCAAAGGTTTCCGTGCAAGATGGCGATGCCGCCCGTGGGACGATAGGGATTGTCCACCGTGCGAATAACGTCGTCGCGTTCGATTCGTGCGTCGGCAATTCTCTCGCCCATTGTGCCCGTGACAGTCAAAGCGTCCGTGTGAATCAAACCTTTGCGGCTAAGTTCGTGCATGACGGCGCAGATGCCGCCCGCCTCGTCAAGGTCTTGCATGTGATGATGACCCGCGGGGCTGAGCTTGGTGATATATGGCGTGCGCGCTGAAATGTCGTCGAAGAGCTGCGCGGGGATTTGAATGCCGCATTCGTTGGCAATCGCCGTCAAGTGCAGGACCGTGTTCGACGAGCCGCCGATACCCATGTCGACGGTTATGGCGTTCTCGAAAGCCTCGCGCGTCAAAATATCCCGCGGGCAAATGTTCTTGGCAATCAAATCCATGACGACTTTGCCTGCGCGTTTGGCAAGAATCAGACGTGCTCCGTTGTATGCGGCGGGAATTGTGCCGTTGCCTGGCAGAGCCATACCCAACGCCTCGCTCAAGCAGTTCATCGTGTTTGCGGTGAAAAGTCCCGCACATGAGCCGCAACCGGGGCAAGCGTGCGCTTCAAGGTCAGTCATCTCCTCGGCAGACATCTTGCCCGCCGCGAATTTGCCCGCCGCTTCGAAAGCCTGACTGACGCTGATATCTTTGCCGTGGAAACGCCCCGCGAGCATTGGACCGCCGCTGACAATCACCGACGGAATGTTGAGCCGCGCCGCCGCCATCAGCATGCCCGGGACGACCTTGTCGCAGTTCGGAATCAGAATCAGCCCGTCGAAGCCCGAAGCCATCGTCACCGCCTCAATCGAATCGGCAATCAGCTCACGGCTTGCCAATGAAAACTTCATGCCCGTGTGACCCATTGCAATGCCGTCGCACACGCCGATTGCCGGAAACTCGACAGGGGTTCCTCCCGCCGCAGCCACGCCCAACTTCGCCGCCTCGGTTATCGACTTCAGGTGCATGTGACCGGGAATTATCTCGTTGAAGGAATTGCATATGCCGATGAGCGGTCGGCTCAATTCTTCCGCGCCGAAACCGTTTGCGTGAAACAGACTCCTATGCGCACAACGCGTCGCGCCCTTCTTGACTATATCGCTCCTCATGAATTGACCTCCTTGCGAAAATTTCTAGGGATTGTACAACATTTGCCGCCGACGTGCAACAAAAAATCGGGAGCCCGTCAGCAGACCCCCGATGAAAATTTTTTGTTAGGCTAGAGCATCTCCTCCGCCGACGTAATCTTGCAACGCCAGCGAATAGACCAATCTCCTGTCGCGCATGAAGCTCAGCACGCGCATGACTTCCCACGCCGTGTCCAAACTAGTCAGGCAGGGAACGCCCAGTTCGACAGTCGCGCGGCGGATTCGGAAACCGTCCTTGGCGATGTGTTTGCCTGGTGCCTGAGTGTTAACGACCATGTGAATTTTGCCGAGCTTGATCATTTGAATGATGTCGCTTGAACGCTGATGAACTTTGCCGACGACCTCCGCGTCAATGCCAATCGACTGCAGAGCTTTGGCGGTGCCTTCGGTAGCGACGAGCTTGAAGCCCAGTTCGTAGAAAGCTTTGGCAAGCTGTTTCATCTCGTCCTTGTCTTTGTCGGCGACGGTGAAGAGTATGCAACCGTGCTTGGGAATGTTCATGCCCGCGCCGGTGATTGCCTTGTAGAGTGCGCGCGCGTAGTGATAGTCAATGCCCATGACCTCGCCGGTGGATTTCATTTCGGGACCGAGGCTGATGTCGACGTCCTGCATCTTCGCGAAGGAGAACACCGGAGCTTTGACGGCGACATAGGGTTTCGGCTCGACCAGACCCGAATAGTAGCCCATGTTCTTCAACGTGGCACCGAGTGCGCAGCGCGTGGCTACGGCGACCATTTTGATATCGGTGACCTTGCTGAGGAAGGGGACGGTGCGGCTGGAACGGGGGTTGACCTCGATGACGTAGACCTTGCCCTCCGCCACGACGTACTGAATGTTGAGCAGACCTTTGACGTGCAGAGCGAGTGCCATGCGTTTGGTGTAGTCGGTGATGGTGTAGATGACTTTGCTCGGCAGAGTCTGCGGCGGATAGACGGCAATGCTGTCGCCGCTGTGAACGCCCGCGCGTTCGACGTGTTCCATTATGCCGGGGATGACGACGTCCTTGCCGTCGCAGATGGCGTCGACCTCGACCTCGGTGCCCTGCATATATCTATCGACCAGCACGGGATGATCGGGCGTGACCTTGACGGCGCGGCTCATGTAGTCGCGAAGTTCTTCCTCGTTGTAGACGATTTCCATTGCTCGCCCGCCAAGCACGTAGCTCGGACGAACCATGACGGGATAACCTATTGCCGCCGCGCCAGCGATTGCGTCGTTCAAGTTGGTGACGCTGATACCTTTCGGTCTGGGAATGTTCAGCTCGGTCAACATCTCGTCGAAGCGTTCGCGGTCTTCGGCTCGGTCAATGTCGTCGACGCTCGTGCCAAAAATCCTCACGCCCGCCGCCGCCAGAGACGCCGCAAGGTTAATCGCAGTCTGCCCGCCGAACTGAACGATGACGCCGTCGGGTTTCTCCTTGTCGACGATGTTCAAGACGTCCTCTGTCGTGAGCGGCTCGAAGTAGAGCTTGTCGGAGATGTCGAAGTCCGTCGAAACGGTTTCGGGGTTGTTGTTGATGATGATGGCTTCGATGCCCGCCTCGCGCAGAGCCCACACGCTGTGCACGGAGCAATAGTCGAACTCGACGCCCTGACCGATACGAATGGGGCCGGAGCCCAGCACGATGATTTTGTGGCGGTTGCTGACGGAAACCTCGTCGACCTCGCCGCGGAAGGTTGAGTAGTAGTAAGGCGTCGCCGCCTCGAATTCCGCCGCGCAGGTGTCGACCATCTTGTACACGGGAAGGATTTTGAACTGCTTGCGCATTGCGCGAACGTCGGTGACCTTCATGCCCGCAAGCTCGGCAATCGACACGTCCGCCAACCCGATGAGTTTAGCCTCGCGCAGAGTTTTGGCAGTGAGCTCGCCCTTGGTGAGGCGCAGTTCCATGTCGGTGATGTTCTTGATCTTGTCGATGAACCAGCGATCAATCTTGGTGATGTCGGCAACTTCCTCGACGGTGACGATTTTGCGGCGCAGAGCCTCGGCGATGAGGAAGAGCCTTTCGTCGTCGATGCGGCTCAGGCGTTTGCGAATCTTGTCGTCGTCCCAGTCGTCCATCTTGCTCATGTGCAGACGATTGACGCCGATCTCCAGGCTGCGCACGGCTTTGAGTATCGCGCCCTCAAAACTGCGGTCGAGGCTCATCACTTCGCCCGTCGCTTTCATCTGCGTGCCCAACGTCGTGTCGGCGTAAACAAATTTATCGAACGGCCAGCGCGGGAACTTCACGACGATATAGTCAACGCTCGGCTCGAAGCAAGCTTTGGTCTTCTTGGTGACGGCGTTGGTGATTTCGTCGAGCGTGTAGCCGATTGCAATCTTGACGCTGACTTTGGCGATGGGGTAGCCTGTTGCCTTCGACGCCAGAGCTGACGAACGGCTGACGCGCGGATTGACTTCGATGACGTAGTAGCTGTCGCTGTTGGGGTCAAGCGCGAACTGAATGTTGCAACCGCCTTCGATCTCCAGCGCGCGGATAATCTTCAGGCTCGCCGAACGCAACAGCTGATACTCGTGGTCGTTGAGCGTCTGCGTCGGAGCTACGACAATCGAATCGCCCGTGTGCACGCCGACGGGGTCAAAGTTTTCCATTGAGCAGATGGTTATGCAAGTGTCGTTGCCGTCGCGCATGACCTCATACTCGATTTCCTTCCAGCCCGCGATTGAACGTTCGATGAGCACCTGCCCGATCATTGAGTACTTGAGCCCGCGCAGTGTCGTCTCGATGAGTTCTTCCTCGTTGTTGACGATGCCGCCGCCCGTGCCGCCGAGAGTGTAAGCCGGTCGAACGATGAGCGGGTAGCCGATGTCGTGGGCAAAGTCTATCGCGCCGTGGATATCCTCAACGATTGTCGATTCGGGAATGGGTTCGCCGATGCGCTCCATTGTCTCTTTGAAGAGTTCGCGGTCTTCGGCGCGTTTGATGGCGGTGATGGACGTGCCGAGAAGTTCCACGCCGAATTTTTCCAGCACGCCGCTTTCAGACAGCTGCACCGCGAGATTCAAGCCAGCTTGCCCGCCGAGCGTGGCGAGCAAACCGTCGGGGCGTTCCTTCTCGATGATGGCACTTAGGAAGTCCACCGTCAAAGGCTCAATGTAAACGCGGTCGGCAATGTTCGCGTCGGTCATAATCGTTGCGGGGTTGGAATTGACCAGAACGACTTGCAAGCCCTCTTCCTTGAGCGAACGGCAAGCCTGCGAGCCCGCGTAGTCGAATTCCGCCGCCTGCCCGATGACAATTGGTCCCGAACCGATGACGATGACTTTGTTGAGATTTTTTTTCTTAGGCAAGGTCAAGCCCCCTTAAAGTTTCTCATGTGTTCGATGAACTCGTCGAAGAGGCGCACGCTGTCATTGGGACCGGGCGCGGCTTCGGGGTGATATTGCACGCTGGTTATCGGCAAGGACGTGTGGCGCACGCCCTCAACGGTGCCGTCGTTCAACGAGACGTGTGTAACTTGAATGGGCAGACCCTTAAGCGAGGCGGCGTCGACAGCGTAGCCGTGATTCTGCGCGGTGATGGCGACTTTGCCGTTGAGCAGATTTTTGACGGGCTGATTGCAGCCGCGGTGCCCGAACTTGAGCTTGTAGGTGTTTGCGCCCATTGCCAGAGCCAGAATCTGATGCCCCAAACAAATTCCGAACAGCGGCCGCTTGTCGAGGAGCTTTTTGACTTCGGCGATGACGGTCGGCACGTCCTTGGGGTCGCCGGGGCCGTTCGACAGAAAAATTCCGTCGGGATTGAGCGCGAGAATTTCTTCGGCGGAAGTCTTGGCGGGCACCACCGTCACGCGGCAGTTGAGCTTGCGCAGCGCGTCCAAAATATTTCGCTTGATGCCAAAATCCATCGTCACGACGTAAAGAGAATTCTTGCCCGCGTCCAACGTGTAGCTGACGGGCGTGGTCACCATCTCGACGACGTTCTTGCGCACGGGCAGAGCCATCATCTCATCGATTGTCGATTGCGAAGTGTATTCGCTGACGATAACGCCCTTCATCGTGCCGACAGAACGAATCTTGCGCGTCAAGGCGCGGGTGTCCACGTCGTAGAGGCAGGGAATTTTCTCCGCCGTCAAAAATTCCGGCAGGGTCTTTTCCATCGACGAGCTTGACGGTTTGTCGCAAAGTTCACCGACGACGAGCCCGCCGACAAAACTTTTGCGGCTCTGGTTGAATTGTTTCGCCGTGCCGTAGTTGCCGACGATTGGATAGGTCAGCGTGACGATCTGCCGACAGTAGGACGGGTCGGTCAAAATTTCCTGATAGCCGGTCATGCCCGTGTTGAAGACAACTTCGCCCTCGGTCGTAGCATTCGAGCCGCCGAACAGTTGCCCGCGAAAGGTCGTGCCGTCTTGCAGTATCAGTTTCCCTTTCAAAGCGTTCACCTACTAAGTCTCAAAAATTTTTGTTATACTGGCGCGGAAAGTTTATCACACGAAGCGCGGCGTTGTAAACGGTTGACGCTGTATACAAATCGCGGCACGGTTTACAGCCGCCCGACACGATAGCCGACGAACTTGGCCGCATCCCTGAAGATTGCGCCGAAGCAGTCGAGGGGATTTTTTTTTGCCAACGCCGCCAGCTTCATGAGGACGAATTTTTTTCCTGCGCCCTCCGCTGAACCGAACGTTTGACGAATCCACGGCTCCTGCGCGTGAAATTTTCCGATCTGCACGTAGCGACGAAATTCCTGCGCGGCGGTGAAGTTGTGCGAATGGAAGACCTGAGCTTGCGCCGCGTAAAAAATTTTCCGACCGCGCATCAACATCTTTGCCGCGACGAACATGTCTTCGCAAAGCGGCACGTTCTTCGGGAAGCCGCCGACCTCTTGCAACGCCGCGAGCCGATACGCCGCGAACGAGTTGGACGCGAACGCCGTCTTGAGCCCGAAAATTTTTCTGTCGTCGAACGAACGCAGTTGGCTCGTCGCGGGATAGTTGAACGCCCGAAGAAATTTCGCCTCCTCCGTTGCGTCGGCGTGGGGCAGCTGTCTGCCGTAGCTCATGCCGACCGTCGAGTCTTCCGCGAAAATTTTTACCAGCATTGCAAGCGCGTCGTCGTCGTGGAGCAAAACGTCCTGCGTCAGAAAAATTGCGACGTCGAGCGGCGAACGGCTCATCAGCGTTTCCAATGCCAGTTGACGCGTCGCGCCGTGGTTGAAAGTTTTTCGTTCGATGGTCAGCACGTCGAGCCCGAAGCTGCGTGCCAAATCCGCCGTGCCGTCCGTTGATTGCGAATCGACGATGAGTTTGGAAGTCGGCAACGATTGTGCGGCGAGCTGAACGAGCAGCGTGCGAAATTGTTCGCCGGCGTTGAGCGTCGGGATAATCAGTCCGAAGTTCATGAGCACCTCACATCACAAGCGACAGGATAGCCACGATGATTGAGCCGAAGCTGAAGCCGCGGGGGACGTCCTCTTTGGCGACGAGCGGCACGCGTGCGACGGGCTTGCCGTCATAGCGAAGAACTGCCGTGCCCAAAACTTTGCCGGCCTCAATCTCGGCGTCGACGATGCGCGGAAGGTCATAGGTCACGCTCAAAAGTTTGGGGTCTTCGCCGGGCATGAGCGGGAAGCTGAAGTCGTCATCAATGCCCACGCGAACAGTCGCCTGTTTGCCGCCGCGCACGAAGACGTTTTTGTTGGATCGGTCCTTGTGAATGGCGTCGACCATGCGCACGCGTTCAAAGCCGAAGTCGAACATGTTCGCCGCGTCATCAAAGCGCGTGTCCTGATCCGCCGAACGCATGACGATTGCAATGAGCTCGACGCCGTCGCGTTTGGCAGAGGCAGCAAGACATCCGCCCGCCGCTTGAGTCCAGCCGGTCTTGATTCCGTTGGCACCCTTGTACTTGCCAAGCAGATGGTTCGTGTTGTTGAGCTCAGCCCATTTGTCTTTGGGCTTGAGCCAACGAATGGACGTGCGTTGCGTCTCGACCAGCTTGCGGAAGTCGGCGTTCTTCATGCAGCTCACGGCGATGCGTGCCATATCCGCGGCGGTGGAGTAATGATTCGGCGCGGGCAATCCGTTCGGGTTGGCGAAGTGCGAATCTTTGCAGCCGATGGACTTTGCGCGCTCGTTCATCATCTCGGCGAAGCCCTGAACGTTTCCGCCGACAGCCTGAGCCAGAGCAACCGCCCCGCCGTTTTCAGAGACCAACATCACCGCGGTCATCATGTCCCACGCGCTAAGGATGTCGCCTTCGCCCCAAGCAAGCGTGTTGTCCTCGGTGTAGATTGTCGCGCGACTGACCGGCACCTCGTCCGTCGGCTTGAGATGTTCAAGCGCAAGCAGACACGTCAACATTTTGGTCATGGACGCGGGCTCACGTCGGGCGTCGGAATTTCTTTCGTAGAGTATGCGCCCCGTCGAAGCCTCAACCAAAACCGCCGCGTCCGCAGAAATTTTCGGCTCGTCCGCCGCCTGAACGACCGCGTTCAACATCAGCAACGCCGCGCAGATTGTCACCGCGAAAAAATTTTTCATGTCTCCACCTCGCTACGAAAAAAGCCCCCGCACTCGACGGAGGCTTTGGGGATTTCGTTATTGGTCGGAACGACGAGACTTGAACTCACGACCTCTTCCACCCCAAGGAAGCGCTCTACCAAACTGAGCTACGTCCCGAACGGCTGTTACTGTAGCACAGCGGAAAAATTTTTGCAAGCACTTTTTTTCGGCGGTCACTGCAGAGCCTTGATGAGCGTGACGGTATTGTTCAACATGCGGTCGACGTAGTCCAGAAGATTTTCGGGCTTAGCCTCGCCGGTGACGATTGGGTCAAGCTCAAAAATTTTCGCGCCGGTCTCGCGGGCGATGGTCTCTGCGGCTTTTGGGGAATACTGCGGCTCGGTGAAGATGACTTTATTCGGCAGCGTGTTAAGCTTGTCGATGGTCTCTGCAAGCTCCTGCGGCGTCGGCTCAGTGCCAGGCTCGCGTTCGATGACGGCGACGATGTTCAAGCCGAATTCTGCCGCAAAATACGGGAACGCCTCGTGGAAGGTGACGATGTCTTTGTTGGGCAACATCTCCAGCGACATATGCATTTCGTCGCGCAGGGTCGTCAGCTCATCGACGTAGTCCAAGGTGTGGCGTTTGTATTTTTCGGCGCGGGCAGGATCAAGTTCGCACAACTTGGAGTTGATGTTCTTGACCTGCGCAATCGAATAGGTGATGCTCGTCCAGACGTGGGGATTGGGCTCGCCGTCTTCCATGATGGGTGTTATGTCGGGCGTGTCGGAAGCGTCGATGATCTTCAGGTTCGGGTTCTCGGCGGTGACTTTGTCGAGGAAGCTCTCCATGCCCAAGCCGTTGACGACGAGAATGTCCGCGCCCTCAAGGTTCTTCATGTCTTCGGGCGTCAGCTGATAATCGTGCAAGCAACCGGTCTGCGGCGGCGTCAGGTTCACGACCTCAACGCCTTCGACGCCGCGGGTGATGTTCATCACGTCCAGATACATCGGGTAGAACGACGTGACAATCTTCAACGTGCCGTCGTCTTTCTTTTCGGAGCCGCAACCCGTCAGCATGAGCGTCAGCAAAATCAGCGCGACAAAAATTTTTTTCATGTCAATCACCTTTCAAAAGCCCGCGCCCAAATTAGACAGGTTAACATTGACGACGATGTCCTGATAGTATGGGGCAGTGACGGCGACGCCGGCGGGTGTGTCAAAATTTTTCGGGCGGGAATCGTCTTCGGGCACAACGACCCAAAAGATGGCGTCCACTTCCCCCGACGTGAGAGCCGTCGCACGTGCCGCGCTGTCAAGCTGAATCAGCTCAATGTTCTCGTGAAGTCGTTTGGCAATTTCGGCGAGGACGGCGGTGTTGAATCCGGCGGGCGTGCCGTCAGCCAAAACCAAATCCAACGGCGGCAAGTCGCCCGTCACGCCAACGCGAATCGTCCTTGCGCCGTCGAAGGTCGGTATCGGCACGGCCGTCGGCGGCAACTTCAGTTCGCGGATAAATTTTTTCGTGATCTCGTCAAGCGTGCCGTCCGCCTTCATCGCGTTAATCGCCTCGTCAAGAGAATTTTTCAACGCGACGTCGTCTTCACGCACCGCCAAACAAAAATTGTCCGTCAGAGCGGTCGTGCGCTGTTCGTCGGAAATTTTGAAGTCCGCGTCGGTTTCCGACATGTACTTGGCGACGATTCCATAGGTCTGAATGCTGTTGATCTGCTGCGCCTTCAACGCCATCTGCATTGAGTTGAAGTTGTCGTAGAAACTTATTTCGTCGCCAGAAATTTTTGCGGCTTGTTCGGGCGTGGAATTCAGCTGCGTCAGCGTGCCGACCTTGACGGTCTTATCGTTCGATGAGCCGCAACCCGTCAGCATAAGCGTCAGCACAATCAGCGCGGTAAAAATTTTTTTCATAAGCTCAGCCTCGATACTCAGCCGCCAACTTCTTGAACAGCGGCAACGAACGTTGAATGGTGTCGGTCTTGATGCAGTAAGCCGCGCGGAAATATCCCGGCGCACCGAAATCCGCACCCGGCACCAGAAGCAAGTCGTACTTCTTGGCGCGCTCGCAGAAGGCGTAGTCGTCCTCCTCCAGAGCCTTCGGGAAGAGATAGAACGCACCCTGCGGCTTGACGCATTTGAAGCCCGCGTCGATAAGCCCGTTATAGAGCAGCATGCCGTTGCGTTCGTAGGGTGTGACGTCGACGGCTTTGCCCGCGCAGCGTGCGATGACCATCTGCCACAGGCTCGGTGCGTTGACGTGCGTCAAAACTCTGGCGGCACCCGCCACAGCTCCGAAGGTCTCGTTGAAGTTGTCCACGGCGTTGGGAACGACGATGTAACCAATGCGCTCGCCAGGCAATGAAAAACTTTTGCTGTACGAATAGCAGATGAGCGTGTTGAAGTAGAATTTCGTCAGCCACGGAACTTCCACGCCGTAAGCAAGCTCGCGATAGGGCTCGTCGCTGATGAGGAAGATTCTTTGCCCGTACTGGGTGAAGCGACGCTTGAGTATGTCAGCCAACTTCGTGAGCGTCTCGCGGGAATAGACCGCGCCGCTGGGATTGTTCGGGCTGTTGATGATGACTGCTTTGGTCTTGGGCGAAAGTTTCCGGCTGAAATCGTCGAAGTCAATCTGCCAATCTTGCGGGCGAGGACGAACGACTTTGAGCTCGGCACCGACGGACTCGACGAAAACTTTGTATTCGGGGAAATACGGCGCGAAGGTTATAAACTCGTCGCCGGGCTCCGCCAAAGCCTTGAAGCAAATCGTAATAGCCGCCGCCGCGCCGCTCGTGATGAAAATATTTTTCCCGCTGAAGTGCGTGTCGAATCGGCGATTGAGGCTCTCGGCTATTGCCTCGCGGACGGAAGGCTTGCCCGGCGCGACAGTGTAGCCGTGCACGTCGGCGGACGGATAGCTGCGCAGAATGTCGACGGCGGCGTCGCGGACGAAGTTTGGCGTCGGAATGTTCGGGTTGCCCAGGCTGAAGTCGAAAATATTTTCTTCGCCGACCTCAGCGGCTCGCATGCGCCCGTACTCGAAAATCGTGCGAATGGTGGACTTCTTCGTGCCCAGCTCATACATCTTGGCTGATACCATGAAAATCACTCCTTGCGTGTTAAACGATTGATTGCCGCTTCCAACTCGGAAAGCTTTGCCTGTTGCGCGTCGATGACGGTGAGGAACAGCGGCACCGTCGCCGAAACGTTGCCCGTGGAAAATTCGCCGTGAAAAATTTCATACATCTCTTGGGCGGAAAGTTGAGCTCGCGCCGACGCCGTGCGATAGAGGAACGTGTTGAGCAAATATTTCTGCGCGACGAACAACAGGAACGGCTCGGACTGCAGCAGCGGAATTTTTTTCGACAGCGCGTGCACAGCTTCCATGCCGTTGACGGCGTCTCGTGCGCACGCGGAGATTTGTTTTCGGGCGGAACGTTGCTTGAGCGTCACCGACTCGGCATTGGCGCGATAGAAGTACAGCGGAATCGGCAGGCGCAAAAATCTTTCGGCGCACCAGGCAACGTGAATCGACCAGAGAAAATCTTCGCCCGACGTTATCTGCGGGAAGGCGACGGCGTTTTCGGTCAAAAGCTTCCTCGCGACGAACTTCATGTACGCCATGTGGAAGAGGCCGTTGATTTGGCGGCGGCAAAGTTCCACGTGCTCCCCGACGGTCAAAGTCATCTCGTCGTTCGGATTGTTCGCGGTCTCCTCGTCGGTCATGAAGTCGACGGTGCCGTCAGCGTTGTACATGTAATATTTCGGCGTGTAGACGACGTCGGCTTTGGCATTGGTCGCGGCGGCGTAGAGAATCTCCAGCGCGGTCTCCACGACGAAATCGTCAGCGTCGGCGAAGAAAACGTATTCGCCGCGTGCAAGCTCCAGCCCGATGTTCCTGGGCAATGCCGCGCCGCCCGAATTCGTTTCCGTCTGCATGAGCTTGAGCCGCCCGCCAAACTGTTCGCGAAAACTTTCGGCAACGGCGACGGAGTTGTCAGTCGAGCAATCGTCCACGACAATCAATTCAAAGTCCGTGAACGTCTGCGTCAAAAAACTCTTCAGGCACGCGCCGATAAATCGTTCGGCGTTGAACACGGGAACGATAACGCTCACAGCGGGAAAATTTTTCATGAGATCACTCCTCGTCTTCGGTCAGTTTGTGTTGCCCAAGCATCGTCGTCAAAGTCTCGCGGGTGAAGCTGTATTCGGCGGCGGAAAAATCCTGCGCGGGGTCGTAGCGATTGGATTTCGCGTTGATGATTCCGCAGAAGGTGTCGTAGAACATGTCGTTGGTGAAGTAGCCGGCGCGGCGGCTCTCAAGCGCGGCGACACGGTCGGGAAAAATTTTTTCATACGCCGGCGAAAAATACATGAACATCGGCACGCGCAACATCTCGAAGCGGAAGACGTCGGGGTTGTGAGAAATCTCCAAGTCCTCGCCGTGGTCAGAGAAGTAGATCATCGCCTGCAGGTTGAGATTCGTCCGCGCGTAATCGAAAATCTTCGACAGGACGTAATCGGTATAGAGGATTGAATTTGCGTAGCTCGGTGCCGCAAGCATCATGCCGGTGCCGTCGCGGGTCACCCACTTTTTGAAGCGGCGCGGGTAGCGGCTGTTGTAATAGATGTGGCTGCCCATCAGGTGGAAGACGACGAAATTGTTTTCGTTCGGGTCGATGCGGTCGAAAAATTTCAGCAGAACTTCGTCTTCCAGCTCGCTGAAGTCAAAGGCGTCGTCCGTCCAATCGGAAACGTCAGCGGTCTTGGCAACGAGAGTTATCGCGCTGTCGAATTCGCCGTAGCGTCCTTGGTTGCTGAACCAGTAGGTTTTGTAGCCGGCTTTGCGTGCGGCGTCGACAATCGATACGGACTCGAAAAATTCTTTGGCGTTGTATTGGCTCTGTTCAGTCAGCGCGCGTTGCAAGACGGGCACAGTCTGCGTCCACGAGGCGTAAACGTTATCGAAGATGATAAACTTCCCGTCGGTAGCCGTCAAGGCGGGCGTGTTGTCGTCGGCTTGAACGTAGTCGGGATTGATGACGGCGTCGGCGGGCAACGGCGGCGTCGGAAAATTTTTCGCGAGTTTGCTGTCGAGCCAGGGCGTGTCGTCGAACGGGAAGGCGGGGTTATAGGCGTGCATGTAGGTCCGGCTCGCACTCTCACCTATGACGAAAATCACCGTGCCGTTCAATTTGGCGGGCAAGGTCTGCGTGGCGTCGATGTCAAGGTCGGCAAGACGCGCGGCGCGGTCTTCGCTGTAACGTTGGGTCTGCGCGGCGTAGTCGGTCACCGTTTTCCACAAGCCTGCCATAGACGTCTGCGGCGCGTAGAAAATCAGCGCGGCGAAACTTGCGAACATTGCAATGGCGGCGGCGGCAGTGTGCTCCGTGTCGAAGGTCAGCCGTCGTAAAAATTTTTCGTGAGACTTGTACGTCAGCCGCAAAAAAAATCCGACGAGCAACACGATCATCAACGCCGTCGGCAATCCAATCATCGCGCGGATAAATTCGCCCGCCTCGTGCCAATTGGTCAGGTACAGAGCCATCAGCGACGCCGGCGACAGGCAATGCCACGTCATGCAGTAATAGACGACCTCCACGAGCGGCACCAGCCAGCAGATTAAATTCAGCGCGGCAATCGTCAGCGGCGCACGGAAAGTTATCAGCGCGGCGGTGAGGAAGACGAACATCGCCGTGCCGACCGCGAAGTCGTAGTATATCAGCGACATGAACCACTGCCTTTGATATGTCCACGTGTACAGCAGAGGGAACGTCATCAGCCACGCCAGCCCCGTCAAAAAGTTCGGCAGGTGTTGGCGGTTGAAAAGCTCCGCCCCCGCGGCGAACTGAATCAGCCACAGCATTGCAATCGTCGCGGGTATGGGCGGCAGGAAGTATTGTGGCGCGGCGGGCTGCCCGATGTCGATGTAAAACACTTCGCCCAGGTAATAGTACAGCGCGGCGCACAGCAAAAATTTTTTCGTGTCAGTCATTTTCTCACGAGACAATCATAGTGACGAGCCAGACGGCAAGCGGAATGGTCACGCAGGCGATGCCGATGAAGTCGATGTAAACGCCCGTGGCAATCATCTTGGTTATCGGGACGTATCCACTGGCATAGACGATAGCATTCGGCGGCGTGGAAACCGGCAACATGAATCCGAGCGACGCGCTCAACGCAATGCCGACCGACACGGGCACGGGACTCAGGTTCGCGGAAACGGCTATCGTTATCGCCAAAGGACCAATCATGTTAGTCGCCGCCGTGTGTGATGTCAGCTCCGACAGCAACAGAGCCAGCACCGAGAATATCCCGACCAAGAAGAACTGCGTTGCCGAGCCGCCTATCTCGTCGACAATCAAGTCACCGATCCACAGCGACAGCCCCGTCTTGTACATCATGCCGCCCATTGCCAAGCCGCCGCCGAACAGAATCAGCGTGCCCCACTCAATGCCCGCGGACGCTTCCTTCCACGTGATGGTGAATTCGCGTTTGGCAAAGTTCACGGGCAACAGGAACAACATCATCGCGCCGACGAGTGCCGCAATCGCTTCGGGGAAGAGCGTTTCATACATTTTCATCACGGGGCTGGTTTCGCCGAGGAAGATGTTCAGAAAGCCGGGGATTATCCACAGCACCACCGCCGTCACGAACGCAGCCATAGTGTTCTTCTGCGCACGAGTCCAGTCACCCAGCTCAGCCACTCGCGCACGAATGAATTCTTCCGCGCCGTCGATTTTCTCCACGTCCGCGGGGAAAAGTTTCGACAGCACCACATAGGCTATTGCGAAGTAACAGACCATCGCGATAGAGCCCCAGATCATCCACTCAAAGAACGAGACGTGAATGTTTTCCATCGAATCCAAGAAGCCGAGCATGATTAAGTTCGGCGGCGTGCCAATCGGCGTCAACACCCCGCCAATCGACGCGCTGTAGGCAGTCATCAGCATCAGACCCGTGGCGTATTTGTATTCCGACAGATTTATTTCGCGACCGTTCGCCGCCATCATCTCCTTGATTGAATTGAGCAGCCCAAGGCAAATCGGGAACATCATCGCCGCCGTGGCAGTGTTGCTCACCCAGCCGGAGCACAGTGCCGTTGCCAGACCGATTGCCAGAAAAATTCTGCGCGGGTTTGATCCGACCCATTTCCTGGACAGCAACCAGTAAGCAAAGCGTTTGTCCAGCCCGTGCATCATCATCGCCTTCGCCAAAATGAAGCCGCCCATGAACAGGAAAATCATCGAGTTGGCGAACGAGGCGAACGCTCCCGAAACCGGCACAGCCCCCGTCATCACGGTCAGCGTGGGACCGAGCAACGACGTCACGGGAATGGGCACGGGTTCGGTTATCCACCACAGAGCCACGAGCGTCATTATCGCCAGCAATTTGTGCGCCTCCAACGTCAGCCCATCAATCGGCGTCAACATCACCGCCAACGCGGCGAGCGGTCCGACAATCAAGCCAAACGTCCGCCGCCTTCGGTCGAATGCCTGCTCAGCATCCTTGATCCTTTGCGCCTGCGAGGCTTGCATTTTGAATCGTCTCCTTTTACTATGGTTGCAAAATTTATAGTGAGGTGCCCGCCAATGACTACAGCGGAATTAATCGACCGATTGGAAAAAGTTCACGCGGAACGGAAGATGGAATCTCATCACGACATGCTGTTCCAAAGCTACCCCGACATCGAGGCACTCGACGCCGTCATCAACCTGGTGAAATTTTTGGACGGGAAGAGACCTTCCGATACCGTGACCGTCGCCGAACTTCTGGTTCAGCTCACCGCGCCGCGCATGCCGTAACTTTTCACGGCGCGACGACGAAGTCAATCGTCAAGAGCACGGGACGCGCCGCCATGAACGCCGAATCTTTCAGCGAGCCGAGCAATCGCGATAGGTTCAAAGTCTTCGAGCCGTCGAAATTTTTTGCCGCACCGTCGACCGTCACGCTCCAAAGCTCAACCCACGGCGGCAACTTGTAACCCAGAGCCGTCGGCATCACCCGCGCGCGCACGAAATTCATCTTGCCTTCTGCCAGCGAACGAGTGGGTGTCAGCGCGACCTTGACGAAGAGATTTTCCGGACGCTTGTCGATCTTCATCAGACTAACGCGCACGTCGTTTGATTCGCGAGCAAGCCACTCGTCGCCGTTCACCGTGAAGATTTCCACGTCCGTATCGACCGCAGACAAATCCAGCGGGCAAGCTCCGAGCGGCGGCTCATACTTCCAGCTGAAGATGAACGAGGCGGGCGCGTTGAAGTCGTCCACGCCGAACTGTTTGACGCGGCTGTCGAGCCCCAACGTATCGTCCGAATAAAAATTTTCCTGCTCCTCAACGGTGAAGTTCGAGAAGTCCGCGGCGGTCTCCGTCAGGTTCCCCGACAGCAACAGATAGCCCGTGTCGTTGGGCAGAACTCTTTCGTTGAAGCGGCGCAGAAAATTTTTGACGACGGCGTCGCGACCCATGACCAGCAGATAGAACGGGCGGAAGCGTTCGGGGTTGTCCCACGAGTTGTAGCGGAACTTGGCGGCGTTCAAGCCCACGTCAAAAATTTCGCCGTGGAACGAATTGCGAATGCCGATGACCGCGACGGCGAGCCGGTTGGCGAAAAATTTTTCGCGCAGGTTCTGCGTGACGTTGCTCCAATCCGAATCGCTCTCAAACAAATCCGTGACGATTATCGACAGATGATTCGTGTCGGCGGCGGCGACGACATTGGCGACGGCGGTAATCGGTTCGACATAGACATCGGGCGTGGCGAATCGGCGGTGGTCTCTGCCTTCGAGCGCGTGAATCGTTTCGCCGAAGCTGAAGAACTTCACCGTGCCGAGCGCACCGCACATGTCGCCGAGCATGTCGGGCAACGTGATGTAGACATTGCCCGCCGCGAGAGACGTGAAGCCTTTCATTGAAACCGTCGCGTCGAAGTAAACGTCGGTGTCGATTTGTTCAGGCGCAGTCAAAGTGTTGGGCAACGTCCCCGGCAACGGCGGCACCTGCTGAACTTGTTGACCGCAACCGCAAACGATGAGCGTCGCCGCCAGCACGAGCATCAGAAAAATTTTCCGCATCACATTTGCTTGACGGGGATCGGTCCGCGCGAAAGAGCAATCGTCCCCGTGCGTGCAATCTCGACGATCTCGTAGTCGCTCAAGACTTCGCAGATGGCGTCGATTTTGTTTTGGCTGCCCGTCAACTCGATGACGACGTTCTCGCTGGTGATGTCGACGATTTGTGCGCGGAAGATATCCACGACGCTCACCAGGTCTGCGCGGGTCTGTTTATTGGCACGGACTTTGATCATAACCAGTTCGCGTTCAATCGACGGCGACTTGCTTAGGTTGACGATTTTAATCACGTCGATGAGTTTGCTCAGCTGATTGACGACCTGGTCAAGCTCGTTCTCCGATTCGACGCTCACGACGATATTGATTCGCGTGACGGACGGCTCCTCGGTGTAGCCCGCAGAGATGGATTCGATGTTGAAGGCGCGGCGGCTGATGAGACCCGAAACGTGCGCCAAGACGCCTGGTTTGTTTTCGACCAGCACCGCCAGAAAATATTTCTGCACAGAAATTCCTCCTCAAGTTCGTATTGAAAATTCGGCTTCCGCCCTGTATAATGCAAGCGTCATTTATTGACGAGCAGTAAACATCTTTCACAGGAGGTTCGCCATGAAACGTTTATTCGGAGCATTATTTGCACTCATCGTCCTGTTGACCTGCGCAGGTTGCGGCGGCGGCGACAAGCCCGCTGACAAACCCGACAAACCCGCGGCTTCCGAGCAAAAGTCCGACAAGGTCGGTGCGCTCATGCCAATCGGTTTGGACGAGGCGGGCTACAAGCGTTGGACGGAGAACATCGCCGAGAGCCAGGGGCAACCCGCCGGCTACGTCAACCCGCACAAGGTGATTTTCTTCAATAGCCTCAACGATTTGGTGATGGCACTCAAGAACCAGCAGATTGACCGCTTCGCGACGTGCAAGACCGTCGGCAACTACATCGTGGCACGCAACGACGATCTCAAGATCATCGACGACAACTACAAACCAATCCTCGGCTTCTCTATGGCAATGGAAGAAAAGTCCGCCGCGCAGATCGAAGAGATCAACGCCGCCATCAAAGCCATGCGTGAAGACGGCACGCTCAAAAAGCTCGTGCAGGAGAACATCGCTGACTTGGCAGGAAAAGACCCCGTCGCCAAACCCATTCCCGTCATTGAAGGCGCGGACACCCTCAAGGTTGCCGTGACCGGCGACATGCCCGCAATGGACGTCATCCTTGCTGACGGCACGCCCGCCGGCTTCAACGTCGCGTTCCTCGGTGAACTGGGCAAACGCATCAACAAGAACTTCGAACTCGTTCCCATCACCGCCGAAGCCCGCGCCGCCGCATTGTCTTCGGGGCAAGTCGACGCGCTGTTCTGGGTTATCGGCACCTACGACCAGCAAGGCAAAGCTCTTCCCTACCCGCTCGACAACATGAGGGGCGTCGCGATTTCCACGCCGTACCTCATGGACAGCCGCATCGGTGTTGAACGCAAGTAACCTCGGCAAATCAGTCGAACCAAGCACCTCGCAAGGGGTGCTTTTTTCGTGTCGTCAATAGTCACGCGTCGCCCAGAACCATTTGATCGAGCCGCTTGCCGCCCGGCACCATTGGCAGAACGTTTTCCTCTTCGGGGACGTAGACGTCGATGACAGCCGCGCCCTTCGAGAACATGATTTCGACCAGCTCGTCTTCAAGCTCTTGCGCCTTTGTCAGCCGATAGCCGCGCACGCCCATTGCGTTGGCAATCTTGACGAAGTCGCGCTTATACTTGAGCTCCGACGCCGAGTAGTGATGATTGTAGAACAGCCGCTGCCATTGCCCGACCATGCCGAGAATGAAGTTGTGGACGATGACGATCTTTATGTCGATGTCGTGGTCAGCAATCGTGGCGAGTTCCTGAATGTTCATCATGATTGAGCCGTCGCCCGTGAAGAGCACGACGTTTTTGTCGGGGCAAGCGAGTTTGGCACCCATTGCCGCGGGCAGACCGAAACCCATTGTGCCGAGCCCGCCGCTAGTGAGGAATTGACGGGGCTTGCGTGCTTTGAAGAACTGCGCCGCCCACATCTGGTGTTGCCCGACGTCGGTGACGGCGATGGTGTTTTCGTCGCAAATGCTGCTGATCTTGCTGATGAGTGCGCCGGGCTTAATGGCGTCTTCGGCGTCCGTCCACGTGAAGGGGTGTTCGTTGCCTTTGGCGATGGCGTCGGCTTTCCACGCGGCGAACTTTTCGGCGAAGTCCGTCGCGGAGGCGTCGAGCTTGCCTTTGAATGTCGGCAGGGAGTAACGCAGGTCACCGATGACTTTCAAATCCGCGGCGACGTTCTTGTTGACTTCGGCGGGATCAATCTCGAAGTGGACGATCTTTGCGTTGGGCGCGAAATCTTTCACGCGGCCGGTAACTCTGTCGCTGAAGCGCATGCCGATACACAAGAGCAGGTCGCAAGATTGAATCGCCATGTTCGCGCCGAAGGAGCCGTGCATTCCCGCAAAGCCCAGGTAGCCGTCGGTGTCGGGGTCAATGCAACCCAAACCCATCAGCGTGGACGTGGACGGGCAACCCAAACGTCTGATGACGTCGCGCAGTTCGTCGGTTGTGTCGGAGCTCACGACGCCGCCGCCGCAGAAAATCAGCGGGCGTTGACAATTTTCCACCGCCGCAACGACTTCGTCCACCTCAGAAACTTCGACGGGGTTCTTGCCGCTGTAGCCGCGCAGATTAATTTCGTCGGGGTAAACAAAATCAATCTCGGTGTTGAAGACGTCTGCGGCAATGTCAATCGACACGGGACCGGGTCTGCCCGTGCGCGCGATAAAGAACGCTTCCTTCACGACGCGCGGCAGTTCGTTGGCGTCTTTGACGAGATAATTGTGTTTGGTGATGGGCGTGGTGATTCCGTAGACATCGACTTCTTGGAACGAGTCCTTGCCGATTGCGGGGTTAGCGACTTGCCCCGTGATGCAAACCAGCGGAATGGAATCCATGTTCGCCGTGGCAATGCCCGTAATCAAATTCGCCGCGCCCGGTCCTGATGTAGCGAAGACCACGCCGACCTTGCCGCTTGCTCGCGCATAACCGTCCGCCGCGTGAACTGCGCCCTGTTCGTGCCCCGTCAGTATGTTGGGGAAGTTCATCTTGTAGACTTCGTCGTAAAGCTTCAGCACCACGCCGCCGGGGTAGCCGAAAACCAAATCGACGCCCTCTCTCTTGAGGCTCTCCAGCAGAGCCCGCGCTCCGTTCATCTTCAAATCGGTTGCCTCCTAACAATAAAACTGCGCCGATTATACAACGAACGCCGCGCTTTGGAAATATCTTGAGCCGCCAAAATTTCTCTGCTATAATCTCGCGAACGTAAGGAGGCTCTCATGAAGCACCATCAATCCAAACTGTGCACCACCAGCGTCGAAAGTTTCGGCGTGAAGGTCGGTGCGCTCACCATCTTCGAAGACGTGAACTTTACGATTCATTGCGGGGAACTCACCGCGCTCATCGGTCCCAACGGCGCGGGCAAGTCCACGTTGCTCAAGTCCATCCTCGGCGAAGTTGATCACACCGGCTCGCTGAATTATTTCGACGCCAAAGGCGAACACCTGCGCCCCATCATCGGCTACGTGCCCCAGACGCTCAAGTTCGACGCGACCAGCCCGACCACCGTGCTCGATTTGTTCATGGCGTGTCTATCTGCGCGACCCGTCTGGCTTTGCAGTTCCAAATTCATTCGCGGGCGCGTGACGAAAAATCTTCGCCGCGTTAAAGCCGAACACCTAATCGACCGAAGGCTCGGAGCTTTGAGCGGCGGCGAACTGCAACGCGTCCTGCTCGCCCTGGCACTCGACCCCTTGCCCGATCTGCTGCTGTTGGACGAACCCGTCAGCGGCGTCGACAGAATCGGTCTGCGCATCTTCTACGAACTCGTCGCTGAACTCAAATCCGCCGAGGACATGGCAATCCTGCTCATCTCGCACGATTTGGACATGCTCGAACGTTTTGCCGACAAAGTCATCCTGCTCAACAAGCGCGTGCTAAAATTCGGCACCGTCCGCGAAGTTTTCGGCTCAGCGGAAATGCAAGAGGTCTTCCGAAACAGGTGACCGCTCCCTGAAGACCGCGACGTTGCGAAAAATTTTTGCGCCGTGTATAATCTGCCCAAAATTCAAGGAGGCGAACGAACTTGAAGTTGGCGAGCGTCATCAGCGGTCAAATCGCGAACCTTTTCCAGAAGCGCGGCGAAGTCCGGCCGAACGAACTGATTAAGGCACTCGAACGCGAAGTTGCCAAACGCAAGACCAAGGGAAATCTCGTCCCGAACGCCTACACGATTTTTTTGTGCGAGGACGACTGCCACCGATTGAGCGCGGCGCGGCTGATGAAGGCTCTGCACGAAGCCGCCCTGCGCAAAGTCATCCGCGAAGATTGTTTCATGGACGGCGCGTTGACGATCCGAATCGAAAAAAATTCCGCCGACGACGCCATCACAATCGCCGCCGATTATGTCGACGAGCCCGCGCCCGAAGAAGACACAATCGACCTGGCAAACGACGTCTTGAGCCCCACGCTCATTGAGGACAAAAGCTCCACCGACGAGGACGAGACCATCGTTGCCGAGCGGGAAAAAATTTTGGAGACCATGCGCACTTCCACGCGGCGTGTCGACTACGACCTGGCAGTCATCACTGACCACACGGCGCGCGAAATTGTCTTCGGCGAACGGCAAATTTATCTCGGCCGCAAAAACACCAACGACTTCGTGCTGGACGACGACAGTGCCTCGCGCATTCATGCTTACGTTGCCTACGAACGCCACCGCCACGTTCTCTACGACGCGGGCAGCCTCAACGGCACGTTCGTCAACAAAAAGCCCGTCAGCCGCCACGAACTCAAGGACGGCGACAAAATTCTCATCGGCGCGACGACTTTGACCTACAAAGTTCTTTGACGGAGGAAAATTTTTTATGATCAGCGTGACGAAGTTGCTCTTTGCCGATAATTACTTCGGCGACAGCCTGCGCTACACCAAGGACGCTCACCTCATGACCAACGGCGCGGCGCAAGGCGTCGGTCCCGTCGTCGTGTGGAATTCAACGCGCACGTGCAATCTCAAATGCCGGCACTGCTACATGAATTCCGACAGCCGCAAGTATCGCGACGAACTCACCACCGACGAGGCGAAACGTTTCATCGACGACCTTGCCGAATTCAAAGTTCCCGTGCTTTTGTTCAGCGGCGGAGAACCTCTGATTCGCCCCGACTTCTTTGAGCTGGCTGCCCATGCCGCGGCGAAGAATGTCCGCCCGACGCTCTCGACCAACGGCACGCTCATCACCCGCGACGTCGCCCGCGAAATCAAAGCCATCGGCGTCGGCTACGTCGGCATTTCGTTGGACGGTCTGCGCTCCGTCAACGACAAGTTCCGCGGCATGGAAGGTGCCTTCAACCTGGCAATGGCGGGCATTGAAAACTGCGTCGCTGTCGGTCAACGCGTGGGGCTTCGCTTCACAATCAACCGCCACAACTTCACCGAGCTCGACAAAATTTTTGACTTCATCGAGGCTGAACGGATCAACCGCGTGTGCTTCTATCATCTGGTCTACAGCGGCAGAGGTTCGCAGATGTTGGACGAGGACGTCACGCCCGCCGAGTCCCGCCAGGCAATGGACACGATTATCCGCCGCGCCAAAGACTTTGCTCGCCGCGGGCTCGCCGTGGAGATTTTGACGGTCGACAATCACTGCGACGGCGTCTACATGTATCTGAAGGCCCTTGCCGACGGCGACGACGCCACTGCCGCGCAGATTCGCAAATTCATCGGCATGAACGGCGGCAATCGTTCGGGCATCGCTTTCGGCGAAGTTGATCCGCTCGGCTACGTCCACCCCGACCAATTCACCCAGCACATCACCTTCGGCAACGTCCGCGAAAAAAAATTCGCCGACATCTGGACGGACACGAGCCATCCGATTTTGGCGGGGCTGAAGAATCGCAAGCCGCTGCTCAAAGGACGCTGCGCACGCTGCAAATTTCTCGACAACTGCAACGGAAACTTCCGCACGCGTGCCGAGGCAGTCACCGGAGATTTTTGGGCGAGCGACCCTTCGTGCTACCTGACCGACGCGGAAATCGGTCTGTGAAAAAAAATTTTCCCCCAACGTCGCGTTGACGTCGGGGGATTTTTTTATTGCTCAGTCTCGACGAACCGCCTTCATCGCCAACTTGTTCTTGTACATGTCGGCATCGGCGCGCTTGAAAACTTCTTCGACGCTGTTGTCGTCGTTCGTGCAGTAAGCGACACCGACCGCGGCTGAAACTTTTTCCCAGGGCTGGAGTTTGTCGTTGACGCGGAAAAGTTCAATGGCGGCTCTGATGTTGGCGACGCACTTGTCGCAACGAGCAACGTCTTCGCCGCCGAGCACCGCGACAAATTCATCACCGCCGACGCGATAGACATTCTCCGTGCCGAAAATTTTGCAGGCGAGCTTTGCGGCGTTGATGAGGTACTCGTTGCCGCGCTCGTGACCGTAAGTGTCGTTGACGCGTTTAAGATAGTTCACGTCAATCATCACGATGGCGAAGGCGGCGTTCCCCGCGGCAATGTCGGCGTCGAGGCTGGCGGTGTCTTTGTTGTAGGCGGTCTTGTTCTTGAGACCGGTCAACGCGTCCTTGTGAGCGAGTTCATCCATCACGGCGAGCTGAATCTTCGACCGCTTGAGATTCTCGAAGTAATTCATGCTGTCGGACGTCGTCTTCAAGAACGCGGAATACAAGTTCTCAATCTCGTCGTGCGTTCGGATATCCAACTTGCGCATGCGGTCGATGTTGCTTGCGCGAGCCTCCTCGCTGTCGTAGGCAAAGTTTCGCGCGCAGTATGCCATTGTGTTGACGGGCAGGATAATGTTGTTCTCGATGAACGTCAGGCTCAGCACGAAGATCAGAATCAGCGTGCCCGCGAACATTGCCACGACCTCGGCGATGAACATTCTGCCATAATCGTTGAGCTGATCCATTGAGAAGTCTATGCCCGCATAGCAGACGCAACGCCCTTCGCTGTCGTAGACGGGCTTGTAAATCGTCAGCAGGTAGCCGTATTCGCCCGTGCCGATGATGGGCGCAATGGGTCTGCCCGCGAGCAAATCGTCCTTGCGTTCCAAAAAGTAGCCGTCAAAATCTTCCACGGAGCCGGGCTCAGAGGCTTCGATTGCCGCCGTGTCCAAGTCGAAGACGACATGACAGCCGTCGTCCAAAATTTTGTAGACGTAGAGAAACTTTATGTCGCTGTTGCAGGCGCGAATCTTGTAAAGCGTCCGTTCCACGTCGTGATAGCCTTCGGCGTCGCGTCCGCGGGCAAGGAAGTCGTCCACGCGCCGCGGATTGATCTCGTTGACGACCATGGTGATTATCCCGTCGGCTATGCGGATTCGTTCCCTGATGGCGAAGTCGCGGTAGATGTTGTAGCTTATCAGCGAAATCATTCCCGCGATGACAATGGTGACGAACAGCAACTGCGAGACCATCTTCGTGCGAAGCGAGGCGATGAACTTGTTGCCGGTGTTGATGGCGCGGCGCATCTCGTCGGGGACGGGGGCTTGCATCTTGCCGAGCGTGTGGAAGTTTTCTTTGACGGTTGGCGGAATGATTTTCAGCGCGAAGAACACAATCAGTATGGCGACACTTTTGTCGGGCAGCTCGTTGGAAAAGTTGTCGCACATGTGGCGGAAGAGTTTGGCCAGCGAGGCGAACGAGTCGAACGAATTGGACAGGCTCATCAGCTCTTCAATCAGTGCGCCCGAAAAGCTCGTAACCAGAATCAACAACGGGATCGTCATCAAAACTTTGGGTAGCGTCTTATAGTAGCCCCTGTGCGCGAAGAACGCCGTCAACACTGCGACGAGGACATTGACCAGCCCGAAGTAGATGTTGCGGCTGTCGAAGGCGGTAGCGAACAGGTTGGTGAAGAAACCGACCGCGATGCCCGGCATGTAGCCGCCGAGTGCCGCGATGAAGATTGTGCCAAGGGTATCCAGATAGACTTCCAGGTGTAGCGTGACTGCCACGAACGCGCCCAACACGTTCAGCGCGATGCCCGCCGCGCAGATTATCGCCAGCCTGATTGTCATTTCTTCGAATTTGAACATACAGCATTGACCTCAAAAAATTTTTGCGCAGATTATACCACGAACTTTTTCCCGCGAACAAGCGGCGGCGTTGCAAAAAATTTTCCGCGGTGTTAGATTATCGCGGAAAGGAGAATGGCTCATGAAGAAAATTATTGCGGTGGACGGACCTGCCGGCGCGGGCAAGAGCACCATCAGCAAAATCTGCGCGGCACGTCTCGGTTACACTTACATTGACACGGGCGCGATGTATCGGGCGGTGGCTCTGAAGGTTTTGCAGAGCGGCAAGGACGCCGTCGACGTGGCTAGCGATATCCAAATCGAACTCGACGAGGCGGCTCGTGTCTTTGTGGACGGGCGCGACGTCACCAACCAAATCCGCACGCCCGAAGTCAGCCGCGCGGCTTCCGACGTGGCAAAGATCGGCTTCGTTCGCAAAAGATTGACGGAGCTTCAGCGGCAGATGGCAGCGCGTGGCTCGGTCATCATGGACGGGCGCGACATCGGCACGCAGGTCTTGCCCAACGCGGACTTGAAAATTTTTTTGACGGCTTCGGCTGATGAACGGGCACGCAGACGTTTCGAGGAGCTCAAGGCTAAGGGCATCGCCGCGGACATCGACAACATTCGCGAAGAAATCATTGCCCGCGACAAACAGGACTCGGAACGGGAAATCGCGCCGCTCGCTCAGGCTGCGGACGCCGTGCCGGTGGATTCGACGCGCATGACCATTGACGAGGTCGTCGCGGAAATTTTGCGGCTGGCGGCGTGCTGAACGTCAAAGTCTTCGGCATCGTCCAAGGCGTCGGCTTTCGTCCGTTCGTCAGCAGAATCGCCGTCGCCAACAAAATCGCGGGCACCGTCGCCAACCGCGGTTCCTACGTCGAGATCATTGCTCAAGGTTCGGACGTCGCGCTGAAAAATTTTTTGCGTGAACTGCGCGAGGCGGCTCCTGCTCGTTCGACGATACTCGACATCACGACGCGAGAGGTGCCCGACGAAAATTTTGACGGCTTCCAAATCGTCGACAGCTTGCACGAGGCGGGAGACATCTTCGTTTCGCCGGACATCGCCACCTGCGACCAATGCGCCGCCGAACTCTTCGACCCCGACGACCGACGCTATCTGCACCCGTTCATAAATTGCACCGCCTGCGGTCCGCGGCTGACCATCTTGCAGAACATGCCCTACGACCGCGAACGCACGAGCATGGGCGCGTTCCCGATGTGCGACGAATGCGCCGAAGAGTATCACAATCCCGACAGCCGACGCTTCGACGCGCAACCCGTCTGTTGCAACGACTGCGGTCCCGAAATTTTTCTGCTCGGTGAAAATCTGCGCGGGCTTGAGGCTCTGCGTCGTGTGCGGGAAATTTTGTCGAAGGGCGGTGTCGTCGCGGTCAAGGGCATTGGCGGTTTTCATCTGGCGTGCGACGCTCGAAACTTCGCCGCGGTGGAACGTCTGCGCCAATCGAAGACGCGCCCGACCAAACCGTTCGCCGTGATGTTCAGGGACGTGGACGCCGTGCGCCGCGAATGCCGACTGAACGCCGCCGCCGAAAAATTTTTGACGAGCCCGCAACGACCAATCGTCCTGTTGCCGAAAGTTCCGACGGGATCAATCGCCGCCAACGTCGCGCCGAACATCAATCGCCTCGGCGCAATGCTACCCTACACGCCGCTTCACATGTTGCTGTTCGATTTGCCTGACGCGCTGAAAAATTTCCCCGACGCGTTGATTATGACGAGCGGCAATCCGTCCGGCGTGCCAATCACAATCGACGACGCCGACGCGAAAAATTTTGACGTGGACGCGATATTGACGCACGACAGAAAAATTTTGCTCCGCGCGGACGATTCGGTTATCGATCTCGTTGACGACGGCCCGTTGATGATTCGACGCAGCCGCGGATATGCGCCGCTCCCAATTTTCTGCGACGCCCCGTCCGCGACGAAAGTCCTTGCCATCGGCGGCGAACTCAAGAACACGTTTTGCCTGACGAAGAACAATTTGCTTTACGCCTCGCCATACATCGGCGACGTCGGCGACCTGCGCACGGCTGAAGTTCTTCGCGCGTCGATTGCCCGAATGTGTGACCTGCTGGAGATTTCTCCTGACGTCATCGCCTGCGACTTGCACCCGCGATATCAGACGACCGCTCTTGCCGCGCAGATTGCCCGCGAATTCGGCGCACCGCTCGTCAAGGTTCAACATCACTTCGCGCACGTGCTGAGCTGTTTGGCGGAAAACAATTTCCCCGACGCGGCGATTGGCGTGGCGTTCGACGGCACGGGCTTCGGCTCCGACGGCACGGTTTGGGGCGGAGAATTTTTTATCTGCGACGCGAATCACTTCACACGCGCGGCGACGATCAGCCCCTTCAAGCAGGCGGGCGGCGACAAATCTTCGCGGGAGGGCTGGCGAATCGCGGCAGCTTTGATTGACGACGACACTGCCCGCGAACTCAATATCGCCACCGACATCGAGCTTGCCGCGCAAAAATTTTTGCTCACGAGCGGCTTGAATTGCGTCGAGTCCACGAGCGCGGGCAGATTGTTCGACGCGGTTGCCGCGGTGCTCAATGTCTGTCGCGTGTCGAGCTACGAAGGCGAGGCGGCGATGAGGTTGCAAGCTTTGGCTGAGCGTTCGACAAAAATTTTCCGAACGAACTTCGCAACGACCGCCGAGATTTTTTCCGAAGTGGTGAATCGTCGGCTGAACGGTGAGGACGTTTGCGACGTGGCGAAATTTTTTCACGCGGCTCTTGCCGAATGGATTGCCGACACCTGCCGCGAGCTGAGCTTGTCGGCGGGAATTGCGACCGTTGCGTTGAGCGGCGGCGTCTTCCAAAATTCCCTGCTGACATCTTTGACGGCGGACAGTCTTTGCAAGCGCGGGCTCAACGTCCTGCGCCACGCGATGATTCCACCAAACGACGGCGGCATTTGCATGGGTCAGGCACTTCACGCGCGGGCAGTTGCGGTGTTATAATGGCGGAAAAAATTTTTTGGAGCAGTGCAGATGAAACTCAACATCCACAAAAAAGTTTTGTTACTGGTGCTGGGCGCGGGCTTGGCGGCGTTCATTGCACTTCTTGTAGTTTCCTATGTCGGCTACGGCGTTGCCAAAAACGAGATACGAAACATGAGCGTGGAGCTTGGCGAAAAGAGCGCGAGCTACACCACCGAGCTTTTGCTGGAACAGCTCAAGTACACCTTCGGCGAGCTGGCCGAGGCGCGGGCGCAGTTCATCGATAGGGAAATGTCTATCATGCGCGAGGACGCGGAAATTTTGGCGGACACGATGACAAAAATTTTTTCGCAACCCGAAAACTTTCAGCCGAAGACCCTGCCGGACCCGCGCAACGGTCCTGTGAAGATGGGCGAACCTTACATCATTTACGCGCCCGACCTGCGCAACAACCTGACGCCAAAAATCCAAAACGATATCGCCATTGCCGCGAACATCAGGGAAATCCTGTTCGAAATTCTGATCACGTACGAAGACAACAACGCCACTGCCTTCGTCGCCTCGGAGGACGGCTGGCATATTTGCGGGCGGCTCGTGGTCAATGAAAACGGCAAGGTTGACTTCAACCAAATGGTCACGCTGTCTAACGAACGCATCTATGAATTTGATCCGCGCCTGCGCCCGTGGTTTATCGCCGCCCAAAACGCCGGTGCGCCTGTCATTTCCAACCTGTACCGCACGATTGAAACCGAAGGCAACCATTCCTACCTGCAAATCGGCGCGTCTGCCCCGTTCTATGACGCGGCGGGCAACATTATTGGCGTGGCGGGCGTGGACGTATCGAACAACGATCTTTACGATTGGGTAAACGATGTGAATCAGAACAGCGGGCTTGCGAATTTCGTCTTGAACGACGACGGGGAAATTCTGTTCTCGTCGCAGACCGAGGGAATCTTTGCCGTTAAGAAATCCGACACCGACCTGGTCAGCCGCAAAGATAGCAACGACTTGCGCAAGAGCTCGAATCAATCTTTGGCGGCGGCGGCAGAGAAGATGGTCAAGGGCGAAGAGGGCACGGTTCTTGTCGACATCGGCGGCGAAAATTTTTATCTGGCATTCGCGCCTATGGAAGAGACCGGCTGGTCATACGCCATGATCATTTCCGAAGAGGAAGTCCTGAAAAATTCCGAGAACACCCGCGAATATTTCCTGGAGCAAGTCGCCAGTCTTCAAAACAAGATAGGCAACGAGTATTCCTACGTCAACAATATCGTCGTGATGGTTCTTGCGTTCCTGCTGATAACTTTGTTCCTGATGAGCACGTACCTTTCGCGGCGTTTCGTCAGACCGATTCACGACCTGTCTGACGGCGTGCGCGAAATTTCCAGCGGCAACCTCGACAAGAAGCTGGATATCCTAACCGAAGACGAGATTGGACATTTGGCGAAGAGTTTCAACGCTATGACCGACGACCTGAAAGGTTACATGGCGAACTTGACGAAGGTCACCGCCGAGAAGGAACGCATTGCCACCGAACTCGATGTCGCCGCGGAAATTCAGAGCGGAATGTTGCCGAAGGATTTCCCGACGCGCGACGATTTCGAGCTGTTCGCGACGATGACGCCCGCCAAAGAAGTCGGCGGCGATTTCTACGATTTCTACATGCTGGACGAGACGCACCTGGCGATAACGGTCGCGGACGTCTCCGGCAAGGGCATTCCTGCCGCGCTGTTCATGGTTATCACGAAGACCGTGTTGCAGAACTTTGCCGCGAGCTTCTATCGGCAGAACGGCTTGGCGAACGTCGTTGCCGCCGCAAACGAAAAGCTCTGCGCACAGAACGAGGCGATGATGTTCGTGACGGCATTCGTGGGCGTGCTGGATTTGGAGACGGGCGAGTTCGTCTACGTCAACGCGGGTCACAATCCTCCCGTGCTGTATCGTGCGGCGGAGAATCACTGCGAATTCCTGGACGTCAAGAAAAATTTCGTGCTCGGTCCGATGGACGGCATTCCCTTCGTCGAACAACACGTCACGTTCAAGCGCGGCGATTTGCTGTTCCTGTACACCGACGGCGTCACCGAAGCTTTGAACACGTCCGACGAGGAGTATCTGCCCGAACGACTGATCAACTTCATGAACTCAACTGATTGCCGCGTCGACCTGCACGAGCTGTTGAAAAATGTCCGCGGCGATGTCGCTGACCACGTGGGCGAGGCTGAGCAGTCCGACGATATCACGATGTTCGCGCTGAGATTCGTTGGGAGGGCACGCGATGGAGATTGAGATTCGTGACGACTTCGACCTGAAGAAAATCGTTGACAGCGGGCAATGTTTTCGTCCGCGAGATATCGGCGGCGGAGTCTTCCGTTTCATCTGCGGCGAAAAAATTTTGCACATCAGCGCACGCGGCGACGTCCTCGATGTCGATTGCACGGCGGAAGATTGGGCGACGGTCTGGGGAAATTATTTCGACCTGGGCACCGATTACGCGGCGGTTCGTCGCGACGTGGAGACTTTCGCGGCGGGCAAGCCGTACGAAAAAATTCTGCGCGGCGCGGCGGATTTCGGCAGGGGCATTCGCATTCTGCGGCAGGAGCCGTTCGAGATGCTCATCAGCTTCATCATCAGCCAACGGAAAAATATTCCCGCCATCCGCAGTTCCGTCGAGCGCATCTGTCAACGCTTCGGGCGGCGCGTGGGAGATGTGCACCTGTTCCCGAAGTTCGACGAGATTTGCGGCGCGACTGTCGACGACTTGACGGGGCTGGGGCTGGCGTATCGCAAGGATTACATTTTGGACGCGCTGGCAAAAATTTCCGACGGCACCGTTGACTTCGACGCGCTGAAAAATTTTTCGGACGACGCGCTTGTCGACAGGCTCAAGACGATTCGCGGCGTCGGCGACAAGGTTGCCAACTGCGTCGCGCTGTTCGCCTATCACCGCGTGGATCGTGCGCCCGTGGACGTTTGGATCAAACGCGCCATTGACGAGGACTTCGGCGGGGAAAATATCTTCGACGCCTTCGGACGAAACGCGGGAATTCTGCAACAGTACGTCTTCTATCACAAGCGTTCGCGCAAATGAAAAGAGCGGGCAACACGAGTTGCTCGCTCTTTAAATTTTCGGGAGTCTTGTGGATTATTCTTCGGTCGCCTCCGCAACTTCTTCGGCGGGCTCTTCAACCGGCGGCTGCCAGCGTTTGACGGGGGCGTTGGGATTTTCGCGGCGGGCGCGGTTAATCGACAGGGAAATCCGTTTGCGCTTGAGGTCGATTCGCATGACCTTGACCCTGCAGATATCGCCGACGGCAACTGCCTCGTCCGCGTTCTCAATGCGCCGATCACTGAGCTCGCCCATAGGAATCAGACCGTCGAAGCCGGGCTCAATCTCCATGAACGCGCCGAACTTGGTGAGCTTGACGATTTTGCCTTCGATGAGGTCGCCTTCGCGATAATTTTCCGCACGATCAAGCCACGGGTCGCGCTGAGTCTGCTTGACGGAAAGGGAAATTCTGTGCGCGTCGGGGTCAACGTTCTTGACGTAAACATCGACTTCCTGACCAACCTTGAGCACGTCGGAGGGATGGCTGACGCGTTCCCAAGACAGATCCGAAATGTGCGCCAAGCCGTCCACGCCGCCCACGTCAATGAACGCGCCGTAATCGACCAGGCGTTTGACGGTGCCGGTGAGGACGTCGCCTTCGTGCAGCTTGCCGAAAACTTCCTGTTGCTTGAGTTCGCGTTCGCGTTCCAAAAGCTGACGGCGGCTCAAGACCAGGCGGCGTTTGTGCGATTCGATTTCAATCGGCAGAGCCTGCACCGTTTGCCCGACGTAATTGCTCAAATCCTTGACGAAGTGCAGTTCCATTTGCGAGGCGGGAATGAAGCCGCGCAGGCCGTTGACGGTGGCAGTGAGCCCGCCCTTGACGACGTTGGTGATGTGCGCGTCCACGGTCTTAAGGTCGTTGGTTTCGGGGTCTTCGTTGTGCAATTTGATAGCGCGCAGTTCGTCCCAAATGACCTCGTTGTCCGCCTTGACCTTGCTGAGCACGCCGCCGTTTTCGCCGCCGAGGGATTGGATGTAAACTTTGATCCTGTCGCCCTGTTTGACGACGTCTTCTGCCGAATCGGGTTCAGGGTACGCCAGCTCCTTCTTCGGTATGGCAATTTCCTGCTTGTAACCTATGTCGACGTAGGCCTCATCGCGATTGACCAAAACGACGGTGCCTTCAACTACTTCGTGTTCGCGAATGTCCTTTAAGCTTTCGGACTCATCAAGCCAATTACCCATGTCTTCCACGTTTTTCAAATCATCTGACACTGTTTATAAACCTCCCCGATAATCCAGTCCGGCGTTGAGGCTCCGGCTGTGATACCGACTTTGTCGGCTTCGTCTAACCAAACGGGCTTAAGTTCCGCGGCGGTTTCGATGTGGTGTGTTGTGCAACGCTCGGCGCAAAGTTGAGCGAGCCGCGTGGTGTTTGCGCTGTTTCTGCCGCCGATAACGAGCATGACGTCGACTTTGGACGCGAGCTCAAGGGCTGCCTTTTGCCGCTGATCGGTGGCGGTGCAGATGGTGCGCAAGATGCGGATGTCGGGTGACTTTGCCAAAAGATGCGCCACGATTCGGACGAAGTTTTCGCCGCTGACCGTCGTTTGGGAAACGATGCCGAGTTTGGCGCACGGCGGAAAGTTTTGCGCGTCCGTCTCCGTTTCCAAGATGACTGCGCGCTTTTGGGACCACTCGAAGATACTTTTGACTTCGGGGTGATTTTTTTCGCCGACGATGATAACCTGCCGTCCGTCTTCAACCAGCTCTTCGGCGGAAAGCTGCGCCTTCTTCACGTGCGGGCAAGTGGCGTCCACCAGATTCAGACCGCGTTCGCGTGCCTGTTGGTAGATTTGCGGACCCACGCCGTGTGAGCGAATAATTATCGTGCCCTCCTCCATCGCCGACAAATCTTCGACCGTGCCGACGCCTTCGGCCTTGAGTCGTTCGACCATTTGCGGATTGTGGATTATTGGACCCAACGTGCAGCTTTTCCCATCCGCGTGCTCCTCGGCAATTTTGATCGCCCGCTTGACGCCGTAGCAGAAACCCAAACATTCCGACAAGATTACTTCCATTGCCACCACCCGTTCGGTTGGTATCGACAAATAAAAAATCCTCAACCTGTCGATAACTGCCAGTTAGTTTAGCATAATCGCAAAACGCAAGCAATAACCCTGCGAAAATTTTTTCACAAGGGAGAATTATTCGGCGGCGGACAAAGTTTTCATCACGTAGGTCGGCAGGGCGAAGGCTCCGACGTGAATGCGCGTGTTGTAGTAATTCGTTTGCAGGGCGAGTGAATTCCAACGGGCGAGGTCGACGTCGCGGGTCGGGTGAAATTTTTTCGACGCGAAACCGAAGAGCCATTGCCCCGCGGGATAGGTGGGAATGTGAATTTGGTAGGCACGCACGATTGGGAACGACGCCGTCAGACGTTTATGAGCGCGTTGCATTGCGGCGATGTCCGACGAATAGAACGGGTTCTCGTGCTGATTGACCATGATGCCGCCGACGGTGAGCGCGGCAAAGCAGTTGCCGTAGAATTCGCGTGTGAAAAGCCCTTCGCCCGCGCCGAGCGGATCGGTGTAGTCCACGATGATCAGGTCGTAGAAATTTTCTTTGCGGCGAATGAACTTCAAGCCGTCGGCGAAAAAAATTTCCACGCGCGGATTGTCGAGGCAAGCGGCGGTTTTGGGAATGAACTTTCTGCAAGCACGCACAACCGCTTCGTCAACTTCCACCAGATCAATCTTGTCGATGGTGTCGTACTTGAGCAGCTCGCGCACGGAGCCGCCGTCCCCGCCGCCGACCAAGAGCACGCGTCGCACGTCGGGATTGACGCACAGCGGCACGTGCGTGATCATCTCGTGATAGATGAATTCGTCGCGCTCGGTCATCATTATGCGCCCGTCAATGACGAGTATCCGCCCGAACTCCGTCGATTCAAAGATATCCACGCGCTGAAATTCCGTCGTCTCGCTGAAAAGCTGTCGGTCGACTTTAATCGACAGGCGGACGTTTGGCGTGTGTTGTTCGCTGAACCAAAGCTCCATAAGTTTCCTCCTAAACCATAACTTGCAGGCGGCGAATCGTCATGTCTTCGGGGCCGGTGATTTGGCAACCCTTGCGTTTGGCGTAGCGCACGTAGTCCAAAATCTCGCGGGTGATGCGTTCGCCAGGTGCCAATATCGGAATGCCGGGCGGGTAGCACATCAGGAATTCGGCGGCGGTCTTGCCGACGGTCTGTTCAATCGGCAGAGAAATTTTTTCGGCGTAGAAGGCGTCCTTGGGTGCGGCGTCGACGATGGGGTCAATGTATTCGACTTTCATCAGCCGCGAAGGATCCTTGCGATAAATTCTCTTGATGTCCGCCAGAGCACTGACGAGCCGTTCGATGTCCTTGACGCGGTCGCCGACGCTAACGTAAGCCAGAATGTTTGCGATGTCTCCGAACTCAAGCTGAATGTCGTATTCGTCGCGCAGAATGTCGTAGACTTCCACGCCCGCCAATCCGACGGCACGCGTGAACACCGACAGCTTCGTCACGTCGAAATCGAAGACAGAATCTCCGTCGACAAGTTCCTTGCCGTAAGCGTACCAGCCGCCGAGGGAATTGATTTCGTCGCGGGCATACTCGACCAGCTCAATCACGCCGTCAAAAATTTCTTCGCCGCGCAGAGCCAGGTTTCGCCGCGAAATGTCCAGACTCGCCATCAGCAGATACGAACCGCTTGTCGATTGCGTGAGGTTGATGATCTGGTGGACGTAGCCAGCGTTGACAGCCGCGCCCGTCAACAGCAGGGAGCTCTGCGTCAATGAGCCGCCGCTCTTGTGCATGGAGACCGCCGCCATATCCGCGCCGACCGACATTGCCGAAGGCGGAAGCTTGTCGCTGAAGTAGAAATGCGTGCCGTGAGCTTCGTCCGCCAAAACTTTCATGCCGTGTTCATGAGCGACGCGGGTTATCGTGGCGATATCCGAGCAGATGCCGTAATACGTCGGGTTGTTGACGAGGACTGCCTTGGCGTCGGGGTTGGATTCGATTGCCGCGACGACTTCGGCAACCTTCATGCCCAGCGAGATGCCGAGACGCTCATCGACCTGCGGATTGACGTAGACGGGTGTCGCTCCGCAAAGGATCAGCGCGTTGATTGCCGAGCGATGGACATTGCGCGGCAGAATTATTTTGTCGTCGGGCTTGCACGTGGAAAGAATCATCGCTTGCACCGCCGAGGTCGTGCCGCCGACCATAAGGAACGAGTGCGCCGCGCCGAACGCTTGAGCCGCCAAAATCTCCGCGTCGCGAATGACGCTCACCGGATGGCAAAGGTTGTCCAGCGGCTTCATGGAGTTGACGTCCACGTCCAAACACGCCTGACCTAAAAATTCCGCCAGCTCACGGTTCCCGCGCCCGCGTTTATGTCCTGGCACATCGAACGGCACGAGCCGCGTCGCCTTCATCTTCGTCAACGCCTCAAGAATCGGCGCACGTTCCTGCGTCAAATAGTCGTCTCGCAAAATCATCACCTGCCGAAAAATTTTCGCCGCGATTATCGCAAAAAAAAATACGCCCCGCAATATACGAGGCGGCAAAATTTTTGTGAGCGATTCAATCGTCGTCGTCGTGGTGAACGATTTCCTTGCCGCGAATGTCTTTGATTGCCTGAGCGATGTCCGCCGCGCCATAAACAGCCGAGCCCGCGACAAGAACGTTGGCACCCGCCTCGCGCACGAGCACTGACGTTTCGGGATTGATGCCGCCGTCGACTTCGATGTCGCATTCGGTTTCCATCTCGTCGATCATGTGATAGAGCATGTGAATTTTTCCGAGCATGGACTCGATGAACTTCTGCCCGCCGTAGCCGGGATTGACCGTCATAATCAGCACCATGTCGGCGAATTCGATGAGCTCTTCGATTGCGCTGAGCGACGTGCCGGGGCAGACCGCCACGCCCGCCTTGCAACCGAGCTCGTGGATTTTTTGGATGACGCGGTGCGCGTGATTGGTCGCCTCCACGTGAAAGGTGATGATGTCCGCGCCGGCCTTGGCAATGCTTTCGAGCTGCGTCTCCGGATGCTCAACCATCAGGTGCACGTCAAGCACGGCGTCGGTGACTTTGCGCAGATCCTTGATGACGCAGGCACCGAGCGTGATTTCGGGCACGAAGCTGCCGTCCATAACGTCGACGTGAATGTATTCCGCGCCGGCGTCGGTGACCTTCTTAACGTCGTCGGCGAGGTGAGCGAAGTTCGCCGACAGAATTGACGGGGCGATGATCGTTGCCATGAAAAAATTCCTCCTCGTGTGTTGATAATTCATTATAGCCCGCCGCCCGTGAAAATTCAATCGCCGCCAATCGACAGCCGCGTTCCCGAAAAAAAATTTTTAGCCGCGACGACTTTCCGACGAAATATTATCCGAGAAAACTTTTTGACGGAGGTGCCGACGATGAAAAAATTTTTGCTCGCCGCGACGATTGCGCTGTGCCTGATGAGCGCGGGCTGTTTTCAGGCGAAATACGACCTTATCATAACCGACGACGGCGCAGTCGTACGGAATTGGAAAATGCTCGGCACTGCCCCGTTCAGCCGACAAATCGAACAGATGAAGGCGAACAACGAACGCCTCTTCCCCAACCTGAAGCTCAAGCCCATTGCCGAAGGCGACATGCTCGGCTATGCCTTCTCGCTCGAATATCCTGACCTGGAGTCTTTCGCGAAGTCGTACAGCGAATTGTATAACGCGCACGCAGGAAAGAGCACCGGCGTTTCTCGCCGCGAAGGTTGGTTCTTCGATGCATATGCCTTCGATTTCTACTGCACGGTCACTCGCGAAAATCTTCCGCCCGAAGTCGATCACGTCACTCAAGCGGCACTAACAAGCCTCGTTTACGAACTGACGGTTCAGCTGCCATACGCCGCGGACTTTCACGACGCCGACGAAGTTTCAGCCGACGGAAAAGTTTTGACGTGGAAGCTGGCACCGTTGCTGATAAAAGGCGGCGAACGAAACTTGCGCGCGCAGTTCAAAATCTGGCACCGCGAAAAAATTTTCTTGACGGCGGCGATTGGCGTGCTCATGTTGGCGGGGACGATTTTCTTTGGCGTGAAGGCTCGCCGCGAAGAATCTGTCAGCGTTGCCGACGATTTCCGATTCAAGCGCAACGTCTTCGGTTGGCTGTTCATTTCGCTGGCTTTGGTTGCGGCGTACGTGCTCCTGACGCCCATCGTCTTCACCGAAGCGGACATAATCTCCGCGGTCGTGCCGTAAAAAAAATTTCCCGTCGCGTTGACGGGATTTTTTATTTGCGGGTCTTGGAGACGTAGCGTTGAATCTTCGGTTGCTCCGCCAGGTTGAATTGCAAATCGATGAGTGCGCGGCGGATAATTGCCGGCGTCAATTTTTCGGGCGGCAGACGTTTGGCGAGCATGACCAATTTCATCACGTCGGGTGATTCTTCGTCGCCGAAGGTCACGCGGCTTGCCACCTTCTGAATCAGCGACGTTCGCGCCGATTCCACAACGTCGGGCGAACATTCGCGGCGCATGTGCGGCATTCGTTCCAGCAAAAGTTTCCGAGCTTCGTGCGTCTTGAGTTGCGGCGCGTCGTAAAAAATTTTGAACAGCTCCTCGACCATTGCCTCACGTTCGCGGATTTTGCACGGCTCGCAAAAAATTTCTTCGGGCGGACAAAGCGTCTCGCACGTTCGGCACGAATGCCAACCCGTCGCCAAACGGAAGCGTTGAACCCGCGCCTGCGTCAGCAATGTCTGCAGAACCGTGCGCCGAATTTTCTCGTCGGAAAATTTTTCGGCACGTGCCTCGCAACGCGCAACCTCCTCGTCCGTCAGCGTGATGTCTTCGAGCGTGACGGGCGGTTGAATCTGCGCGGGCGGCGAAATTTTTTCCGGCGGGCGTTCAGGAACTTGAAAGGCGCGGGCGATTCGGACTTGGCTCACGGGCGCAGCGTCTTGCGGAAAATTTTCGTTGACGGCGTCGATGATGTCTTCGGCGAAAAATTTGAGCTGATCCTTGAACGCCGAGTTGGGCACGTCGACGAAAAGCACGCCGTGTTCAAGCGCGACGGGTCGAACTTGTGCGGCGATGTCCGCGCCGACGATTTTGCTCCAGTCGTGAATCAGTTCGTTGAGCAAAAACTTTCGATAGGTCTCCGTGCCGAACGAACGCATTTGATTGCGCAGGGCGTCGATGTTCATCAGCCAACAAGCCTCCCCGATTCGACGAAAAAAAATTTGCCGAAACTCTGCGGCGGGAAGTACGCGCGGTCGGTGGCGGTGATGAACGTTTGAATCCGTTCGCGGCGCAGGAATTCCGTCAACAGTTCGCGGCGAGCGGCGTCCAGTTCGCTCATTACGTCGTCGAGCATGAGCAGGGGGTATTCGCCGGTCACGGAACGGATGAACTGCAGTTCGGACAGCTTCAGAGCCAACGCCGCCGTGCGCAGCTGCCCCTGCGAGCCGAAAAGTTTCAGCTCCCGCCCGTTGACGAGGAACTTCAAATCGTCCAGGTGCGGTCCGAAACTCGTCGCGCCCTGCTGAATGTCGCGGAGTCTGCGCGTCCTCAAAAGTTGCAGGAAATTTTCCGTGATGTCCTGCGACGAATCAAGCGCACGCATTTCGTAGGCGACGGACAGACTTTCCGCCCGCGACGAAATTTCCCGCTGCATGGCGTCCGCCAGACGATTGAGCTTGTCGACGGCGGTCAACCTCCTGCCGACGACTTTGCCCGCGAGAATTGCCAGCTGCTCGTCCCAAAGATCCAGTTCGCCTTCGTGAGCCGTACCTTCGCGGATTTTTTTGAGCAGGGCGTTGCGAATCTCGACCAGCCGCGTGTAACGAGTCAGCTCCAGAAAAAAAATCGGCACCGCCTGCGAAATCTGCGCGTCCAGAAATTTTCTGCGAGTGGACGGCGAACCTTTGAACATGAACAGATCTTCGGGCGAGAACAGCACGGAGTTGAGCTTGCCCAAAAGTTCACGCGGGCGGATGGGGTTGGCGTCGAGCAGGATACGACGGCGGCGGTCTGTGGAAATTTCTATCGCCAGCTCGTGAGTGATGCCCGCTTTGGAAAAATTTATTCGGATGAGCGCGGCGGTCTGCCCCCAACGAATCAGCTCGGACTCTTTGCTCGCCCGCGACCTCAAAAGCGACGCGAAGTTGATTGCCTCCAAGATGTTGGTCTTGCCCTGCGCATTCCGTCCAAGGAAAACGTTTATCGCCGCGTCGGGTTGAACAGTCAGCTCGGCGATGTTGCGCCAGTCCCTGAAAAAAATTTCGGCGACAGACATTCAAGCGCGCACGGGCGTGGCGACGTAAACATAGCCGTCGTTGTCGGGCTCGGTGAAGACCGCGGGGCTAAGGCGGTTAGTCAGACCAATGTTCACCTTCTGCGAATCAATCACGCGCATGACGTCGGCGATGTAGTTGACGTTGAAGGAAATTTCCAGATCTTCGCCTTCGATTTCGGCTTTGACGTGTTTGACTGCGCCGCCAATTTCCGGCGAAGCGGAAGAGACTTCGATGTTGTTGTCGCCGAAGGTGAACTTGACCGTGTTGTATTCGGTCTCCTTGGACATGAGCGCGACGAAGTCTACGGCGGCTTTGAATTCCGCGGTGTCCACCGTGACAAGCGTAGTGTTGGTGGAAGGGATAACTCTGTCGTAGGGCGGGAACATTCCTTCAATCAGCCGCGACGACACGAAGACGTTATCGAACGAGAACATCAGGTAGCGCGTGGAATAGCTCACCGTCACTTGATTGTCGACGTCGTCGGGGGATATTCGCGCCAAGAGCCCGCGCAAACTTTCGGCAGGCACGACGAACGAACAACTCGGATAAGTTTCGGGCAACAGTTCGCTTGCAAGGGCAAGGCGGTGCGTGTTGGTTGCCACCATCAAAATCCGATCCTTGGCGAGCTCGAAAGAACAGCCGGTGAACACGGGTCGCGAGTCTTCCTTAGCGACGGCAAAGACTGTCTTGCGAATCAGGTCGCGCAAAGTTTTCGTGCGGATTTGGAAGGAGTTTTCGCCTTCAGAGTATTTGACCTTTGGGAAATCGCTGCAAGACATCGTCAACAGCTCGACGCCGGCAGAGCTCGCGTCAATCTTCAAAACGCTGCTGTCAATCTCGTCGGACAGGACAAGCGTTTCACCGGGAATGCTGCGAACGAATTCATGGAGCTTCTTGCCGTTGACGACGACCTCGCCGGGGATTTCCGTGTTCACGGGGATTCGCACGATTATGCCCGTGGCAAAATTGTTGGAATGGATTTCCAGCACGGAGCCTTCCGCGCGCATATAGATGCCCGTCAAAATCGGCGTCATGGGCTTGACTGCCACCGCCCGCACCGCGAATTGCAACGCCTCGTTCAAGTCGCTCTTGTAACAGGTGAATTTCATTGTTCTTCCTCCTTAAAAAAGTGCTTTGTGTAATTCAAGATGTTTGACAAATTTCCTGCATGTGGTAGGATAGTTGCGGGATTCCTCTGCCAGAGAGATGTATGAGCGTGCGAAAAAAATTTTGGGAGGAATTCCGATGAAGAACTGGAAAAAATTTTTGGCGGTGAGCGTGGCGGCTTCGAGTCTGTTTATCTCCGCGCCCGCCGACGCCGCTTACCAACTCAACGACGAGGTTGCCAACCCGCCCGCCGCGTTGCAGATGGCGACGCAAATCGGTGTGCTCAAGTACGAGAACCCGTCAATGATGAACGCCGCCGACAAGGACGCAATCGTCGTCCTCAGCTTCGGCACGACCTTCCCTGACCAGCGCACCAAATCCATCGACGCCACCGCCAAAGCAATTCAATCCGCGCACCCCAATGCCAAAGTCGTCACCGCCTTCACCAGCCACATCGTCCTTAAGCACATCGCCGAGAACGAAGGCAAATGCGATTACCTGACGCCCGAGGAGACGCTTGAACAGCTCAAGCGCGAAGGCTACACGCGCATTGCGCTCGTCTCGTTGGACGTTATCCCCGGCATGGAATACAAGTATGACGTCGCCCTCTTCCACGAGTACAAAACGCAGTTCAAGAAGATGACGCTCGGCGAGCCGCTGATGTATTGGCAGGGGCAGGAAAATCAGCGCGACGACGTCACGCAGGTTATGCAAGCTCTGCACTTGCCGTCGTATAAGAAAGGCACCGCGATTCTGTTGATGGCGCACGGCACGCCCGATCCTTCCAACGCATACTATTCCGTCATGCAAAACAAGCTCAGCGCAATGAAACGCCCCGACGTCCACGTCTACACCGTCGAAGGTTGGCCGCGGCTGGAAGATTGGGCGGGCAAGCTCAAAATGCGCAAGGTCGAACGAATTATCCTCGTGCCGCTGATGATGGTTGCAGGTGACCACGCCAACAACGATATGGCAGGCGACGAGGAAGACTCGCACAAAATGATTCTGCAGAAGATGGGCTTCACGGTCGAAACCAAGCTTCAGGGGCTCGGCGAAAACAAACGCATCCGCGATATCTTCGTCGAACGCGCCAACGAGGCATTTGACGCCCTAACGAAATAACCGACAACACCTCAGACGCTCGAAACTCTTCGGGCGTCATTTTTTTTCGCTAACGTGTAGACTGCCGCCGCCGCTTATGCTATCATTAACGACGATTGGTTACATTGACTTTCCTTTCGCGTTAAACTACAATCGGAAGGCTTAAAACACCACGGCGGGAAGGAACGCTTGCGGGAGGGGGCAGCCTATAGAAAATTTTCGGCAGGTTTTTGCTACCGCACCGAACGGCGGAAGGTCACGCCCAATTTTCGGGAATCGTTCGCAGTTGAGATTGGCGGTTGACAGGACGAAGAGCTCCTGCCGTAAAATCTCAGGCGCAAAAAATTTTTCAGTCCGCCAAGCAAAGGAGGAAGTGTTTCTATGTCATGGTTAAACAACATGCGAGTTGCGTACAAGCTGTTGCTTCTTAACGTTATCGCACTCATCGGCATGATCGTCATCGGGCTCGTCGGCTACAGCGCGGTTATGACGGCGCAAAACGATTTGAACACAATCAGCCAGACGTACTTGAAGGGCATTTTTGAGATTGGTCGTTGCCGCCACGCCGTCCGCTATGCGCAGGTTCAGGCAGTCCTCGCGCCGTTGACGGTTGACCCCGCGCTCTATCAGTCCCGCCTGGATAAATACAACGGCGGCGTCAAAGAGTTGGAAGAGTCCTTGGCACTCTACGAAGAGATCATCAAAGACGACGCGCAGGCTCGTGCCCAGGTCGACGCCGCTAAACGCGAATGGGCTAAATTTAAAGCCGGCGCGGACAAAATGTTCACGATGAAATCGCCGGTCGGTGATACCAGTGCCATTGCCGCGCACCGCAACGCTTCGCTCGAATTCTATCAGAACGAAGTTATGCCCTACGCGGTTTCCTGCGGCGAAGCAATTTTGGCAATCCAGCAGAAAGCTTACGAAGACTCCGACAAGACCATCGAACGCAGCAACGAAGGCATCGCCTCTTCCGTTCGCAACCTGTTCATCGCGCTCGGTGCCACTTTCGTCCTGTTGATTTTCATCAGCTTGTCCATCACCAAAGCAATCACCAATCCGCTCAGCAACATGGTTCAGGCACTTCACCTGCTCAAAGAAGGCGACTTCCGCCGCACCGATTTGCTTGACGCCGACCGCGGCGACGAATTCGGAGCAATGGCTCTTGCAGTTCGTGAAATGCGCCAGGCAATCAGCAAACTGATTCACCAGACCAGCGACTCCTCCAGCCAGTTCGCCGCTTCTTCCGAAGAATTGACCGCCTCCGCACATCAAAGCGCACAGGCTTCCGAACAGGTTGCCCAGTCCGTCACCAACAGCGCGGGTGCCGTCGTCGAACAGCAGAGCTACGTCAACGACGCTATGGACGCCATCAACAACGCGCTTGAATCCATCGACAACCTCGCCAAGACCGCCGACAAAGTCGCCGAGCACGTCGCCTCCGCAAACGACGAGGCAGCCGCCGGTACCGAAGCTGTCGAAACCGCAGTTAACCAGATTATCAGCGTCGAGAAGATCGTCAACGACTCCGCGCTCACCGTCGACAAGCTCGGCAAACGTTCTCAGGAAATCGGTCAGATCGTCGAAGCCATCAGCGGCATCGCCGAACAGACCAACCTGCTCGCACTGAACGCCGCTATCGAAGCTGCACGCGCCGGTGAACACGGTCGCGGATTCGCGGTCGTTTCCGAAGAAGTCCGCAAGCTCGCCGAAGAATCGCAGGAAGCCGCCCAGAAGATCGGCACGCTCATCGGCGACATTCAATCCGACACCACCGACGCCGTCGACTCCATGCAGAAGGGCAACGCCGCTGTCCGCACGGGCACCCAGTCCGTCGAGAAACTGCGCTCCACCTTCGACAGCATCCGCGACGCCTCCAACAACGTCCAGAAGGAAGCCAACAACATGGTCAAGGAACTCAAGGAAGTCGAAAAGCTCACCTACACAATCCGCGACCGCTCCGAAAAAATTCTCGACAAGGGCACGCAGGTCTCCCGTGAAATGGAAAGCGTCTCTGCCGCCGCCGAGCAACAGTCCGCTTCCGCCGAGGAAATCTCCTCCGCCGCAGACGAACTCGCCCGCTTGGCGCAAGACCTGCAGAACTCCCTGCAACGCTTCCAGTATTAATCCACGACTTACAACGCCAAATTCAGCCCCCGACTCACGTTGGGGGTTTTTTCGTGCAGTCGCGTGTTTGCAGAAAATTCGTGGCATATGCGGCGCGGTTTACTTTTTTATAGCCGCGTGATATAATCGCCCGCAAAATTATTTCCAGCAAATGAGAGGAGAGCTTTGATAGCTAATGGCAAGAAAAATGAAGACGATGGACGGCAATCAGGCGGCGGCGTATGTATCCTACGCATTCACGGACGTAGCCGCGATTTACCCGATAACGCCGTCGTCGCCGATGGCTGAAGACGTTGACGTCATGGCGGCACGCGGCGTCAAAAATATTTTCGGGCAGAAGGTTCGGCTGGTTGAACTGCAATCCGAAGGCGGCGCGGCCGGCACGGTTCACGGCTCGTTGCAGGCGGGCGCATTGACCACGACATACACGGCGTCGCAGGGATTTTTGCTGATGATTCCCAACCTGTACAAGATTGCGGGCGAAATGCTCCCAGGCGTCTTCCACGTCTCCGCCAGAGCATTGGCGACGTCCACGCTGTCAATCTTCGGCGACCATCAAGACGTTATGGCGGCGCGACAGACCGGTTGCGCGATGTTCGCCGAATCGAGCGTGCAGGAAGTTATGGACTTGTCGGCGGTGGCTCATCTGGCGGCGATTAAGGGGCGCATTCCGTTCATCAATTTCTTTGACGGCTTCCGCACGTCGCACGAGATCCAGAAGATTGAGCTGATCGATTACGCGGACCTTGCGAAGCTCACGGACTTCGACGCGGTCAATGAATTCCGCCACAGAGCATTGAACCCCGACCACCCCGTCATGCGCGGCACTGCGACCAACCCCGACGTCTACTTCCAAATTCGCGAGACCGTCAACAACAATTACGAGAACCTTCCCGACATCGTCGAAGAGATTATGGCGGACGTCGCCAAAGTCACCGGCCGCGTGCATCACGTCTTCGATTACAGCGGCGCACCCGACGCCGAACGCGTTATCATTGCCATCGGCTCCGCTTGCCAGACGATTGAAGAGGCAGTCAACTATCTCAACGCCCGCGGCGAAAAAGTCGGCTGCGTCAGCGTGCACCTGTATCGCCCGTTCAGCGTCAAACACTTCCTCAACGCCATTCCCGCCACCGTCAAGAAAATCGCCGTCCTCGACCGCACGAAGGAGAGCGGTGCCGTCGGCGAACCGTTGTATCTGGACGTGAAGGCGGCGTTCTACGACCGTGACAACAAGCCCGTCATCGTCGGCGGACGTTACGGTCTGGGCGGCAAAGACACCACTCCCGACCAAATCCTTGCCGTGTTCGACGAGCTCACCAAGGACGTCCCCGCCAACGGATTCACCATCGGCATCAACGACGACGTCTCCAATAAATCACTCGCCGCCGCGCACCACGACGTTGACCTCACGCCCGAAGGCACCACCGCTTGCAAATTCTGGGGGCTCGGCTCGGACGGCACCGTCGGCGCGAACAAATCCGCCATCAAAATCATCGGCGACAACACCGACCTTTACGCGCAAGCTTACTTCGCATACGACAGCAAAAAATCCGGCGGCATCACCATGAGCCATCTGCGCTTCGGTGAAAAACCGATTACCTCGCCGTATCTCATCACCAAGCCCGACTTCGTCAGCTGCTCGCAGAAAAGTTACGTGCACCACTACAACTTGATTGCGGGCATGAAACGCGGCGGCACCTTCCTGCTCAACACCGACTGGAGCGACGAGAAGCTCGGCAAAAAGCTCAAGCCGTCAATGAAACGCTACATCGTCGACAACGACATTCAGGTCTACACCGTCAACGCCGTCAAGATCGCCGGCGAACTCGGTCTCGGCGGACGCTTCAACATGGTCATGCAAGCCGCGTTCTTCAAGCTCGCCAACATCATTCCGATTGACGACGCCGTTCGCTACCTCAAAGACGCCGTGGAAAAATCTTATGGCTCGAAGGGGCAGAACGTCGTCGACATGAACTGCGGGGCGATTGACCAAGGTATCGCCGCGTTGCACAAGGTCGATATCAGCGCGTGGGACGTCGACGATACGAGCATGAATCAGCAGACGCAACAGGTTGACCCGCCCGAATTCATCACCGACATTCAGAACGTCATCAACCGTCAGGAAGGCGACATCCTGCCCGTGAGCAAGTTCGTCAAGCTCGCGGACGGCACGTTCCCCGTCGGCGGCACTGCCTACGAGAAGCGCGGCACCGCCATCAAAGTTCCCGCGTGGGACAAATCCAAATGCATCGGCTGCAACCAATGTTCATTCGTCTGCCCGCACGCGGCGATTCGTCCCGTGCTCACGACCAACGACGAGCTTGCCAACGCGCCCGAAGGTTTTGAGTCCATTCCGTCAAAAATTTCTCGCGGCGCATACAATCTCACAATCGCCGTGTCGACGTATGACTGCCTCGGTTGCGGCAACTGTGCGCAGGTCTGTCCGAAGCAAGCGTTGACTATGGTCAAGTTCGACGACGCGGCTAAGGCTCGGCAGAAAATTTTCGACTACGGCTTGAAGGTCACGCCCAAGACAAATCCCACGAAGAAGACCACCGTCATCGGCAGCCAGTTCGAGAAGCCGCTGTTCGAGTTCAGCGGAGCTTGCGCGGGTTGCGGCGAGACTCCCTACGCGAAACTTTTGACGCAACTGTTCGGCGACCGCATGATGATTGCCAACGCGACGGGTTGTTCGTCAATCTGGGGCGCGTCGGCTCCGGCAATGCCCTACACCGTCAACGCCAAAGGTCACGGTCCCGCCTGGGGCAACTCGCTTTTCGAAGACAACGCCGAATACGGTCTGGGCATGTTCCTCGGCGTCAAGGCGGTGCGCGAAGCTCTTGCTGCCGACGTCGAACAGGCAATCGCCTCGGATATCAGCGACGAACTCAAAGCCGCGCTCACCGATTGGAAAGACAACCGCGACGTCAGCGACGGCACCCGCGAACGCGCTGACAAGTTGACGGCATTGCTCGAAGCTCAACGCGGCGACAACGAATTGCTCAACAAAATTTTCGCCAACAAAGATTTCTTCGTGAAGCGTTCGCAATGGATTCTCGGCGGCGACGGTTGGGCTTACGATATCGGCTACGGCGGATTGGATCACGTCCTTGCCAGCGGCGAAGATGTCAACGTCTTCGTCTTCGACACGGAAGTCTATTCCAACACCGGCGGTCAGGCGTCCAAGGCGACTCCCGCGGCGGCGATTGCGCAGTTCGCGGCGACCGGCAAGCGCACGAAGAAAAAAGACCTCGGCAAGATGGCGATGAGCTACGGTTACGTTTACGTCGCGCAGGTGTCGATGGGTGCCGACCAAAATCAGTTGCTCAAGGCTATCACCGAAGCCGAAGCTTATCCGGGGCCGTCGCTGATTGTCGCCTATGCTCCCTGCATCAATCACGGCATCCGCAAAGGCATGGGCTCCAGCCAGTTGGAAGGCAAGCTCGCCGTTCAATGCGGCTACTGGGCGAACTGGAGATACAATCCGCAACTCGTCGCCGCGGGCAAAAATCCCTTCACGCTCGACAGCAAGGATCCCGACTTCAGCAAGTTCCAAGAGTTCCTCATGGGCGAAGTCCGTTACTCGTCGCTCAAACGCAATTACCCCGACGCCGCGCAGGCTCTGTTCGAAAAGACTCAACACGACGCCGAAGAACGCATCGCAGGTTACAAAATCCTCGCGGGCAAGTAAGGAGCACACGTCATGAAAAAAATCATCGTCATTCCCGGCGACGGCATCGGGCAGGAGATTACAGCCTCCGCCGTCAAAGTTCTGCGCAAGGTCGACGCGAAGTTCAACATCGGCATGGAATTCGATTACCGCGACGCGGGCGGCACCAGCTACGAAAAATTCGGCACGCCGCTCACCGACGAAGCCTTGGACGCTTGCAAGAAAGCTGACGGCGTTCTCTTCGGCGCGGTCGGCGGCAAGAAGTGGGATTCGCTCCCCGTGCACCTGCGCCCCGAAAAAGCCATCTTCGGCTTGCGCAAAGGTCTCGGTCTTTTCGCGAATCTTCGCCCGACGAAAGTTTATCCTGAGCTGGTGAATTCGTCGCCGCTCAAGCCTGAACTCGTCGGCGGCAGCGATTTGCTCATCGTGCGCGAATTGGTCGGCGGAATTTATTTCGGTCCGCGCTGTGAATCCGAAACTAAAGACGGCGTCGAGCAAGCGTGGGATACCGAAATTTATTCCGTGCCCGAAATCGAACGGATAACCCGCCTCGCCTTCGAGACTGCCCGTCTTCGCCGCGGCAAAGTCACGTCCGTCGACAAGGCGAACGTTTTGGCGGCAAGCAGATTGTGGCGCAAGGTTGTCGTCGACGTGGCGAAGAACTTCCCCGACGTCGAGCTCAATCATCTGTACGTTGACAACGCCGCAATGCAACTCGTCCTCAACCCCGCGCAGTTCGACGTCATCGTCACCAACAACATCTTCGGCGACATCCTCAGCGACGAGGCGGCGGTCATCGGCGGATCAATCGGGCTCATGCCTTCGGCGTCGATTGGTGAGCTAACCAGCCTGTACGAACCGATTCACGGCTCCGCGCCCGACATCGCCGGCAAAGGCATCGCCAACCCAATGGGCACGATCTTGAGCGCGGCAATGCTCCTGCGCTACAGTCTGAATCGTTCCGCCGCCGCCGCCGTAATCGAAACCGCAATCGAACGCACGCTTGCCGACGGATACAGAACCGCCGACATCTTCACCGACGGATTCAAACGCATCGGCACCGACGAGGCGACCGAAATCATCTGCAACAACATCTGACATCAATCGACGAGCACTGTCTTCCGCAAAGGTTGACGGTGCTTTTTTTGTGCTATCATCAACGGAGCAGTTCAACCATCACGAACGGAGAGTGACTTTCTATGAGCAGGAAGATTGTCGTGTTGAACGGGAGCCCGCGCGCTAAGGGCAACACTTCCGCGCTGGTCGAGGAGTTTGCACGCGGCGCACGCGAAGCGGGTTGCGACGTCGAAATTTTTTTCTTGGATCGCATGAACATTCACGGTTGCAAAGGTTGCTTCGGCGGCGGAAAAAATCCTGAGCACCCCTGCGTTCAGCGCGACGACATGGAAAAAATTTATCCCGCCTACGTCGCGGCGGATGTGGTCGCCCTTGCCTCGCCGCTGTACTATTGGAACTTGAGCGGGCAGTTGCGCACGGCGTTCGACAGATTGTTTGCCGTGGCGGAATGCGATCCCAACTACGCCAACCCGAAGAAGGAATCCGTGCTGTTGATGGCGGCGGAGGGCTACGGCTTCGACGACGCGCTGACTTACTATCAGAACCTGATGAAGCACTTGGGCTGGACGGAGCGCGGTCATGTGTTGGCGGGCGGCGTGATGAAAGTCGGCGACATCAAAGGACACGCGGAGCTTGCCGCGGCGTACGAGCTGGGCAAAGCTGTCGCGGCGGGCAACGGTCTCTGAAGAGATCTGGCGTCGTTGGTCGGGCGTTACAAATTTCTGGCGGGCTACGCTTTCAATTCATTGCGACGAAAATTTTTCGTCACCGTTTGACAAAACCCGCGCAGACAAATATAATCAAACCGCTTGTTTGAGCGTCCGTAGCTCAGTTGGATAGAGCAACGGCCTTCTAAGCCGTGGGTCGCGTGTTCGAGTCACGCCGGACGCGCCATATGAAATCAACAAAGTTTCGACTTCGGTCGGGGCTTTTTTCGTTTTGCGGGTCCACTGTCAAAATCGACGGACGGAACGGACAAACGGACTTTTTTGATTTGCAACAGTACATACAGGTAATCGGCAACGGCAAGTGATGTTATCGGTCAACCGGTGCCGATTTTGGCTTTTAGTAACCATCGTACATATAGGTAAAGGAAGGTGATGTCCTATGGACACAGGTAAAAGCAGTTTCTTGACGGTCGACGAGTTATGCGAATTCCTTAGAATCGGTCGCACTTCAGCTTATCGGCTGTTGAAGTCGAACCAAATCGAGGCTGTGCATCTCAATCGCAAGTGGCTCGTCTCGGAACAAGCAGTTCAGGATTATCTGCAGAAGCAGAGCAATAAACGGAGGAATTACAAATGAGGTACTTTAGCATGATTTTCGACGGCGGTTTCAAACTGGCAAATTCGGCACGCGAGCTTCTTGACATTATGCCGACAGTCGAAAGAGTTCATATCATGGAGTTCGCCACTCCTGTCGACGCATATGTCCGGGCTTACAACGAGTATCAGGCTCGTTCGGGTGGCGCAACGGTTCCGACCTACGAAGAGATGATGAAGAATTCGCTTTTCTTTAAGCCGAATTACGTGCCGCCCGTTATCGATTATCGTTGTATCTACGCGGTGATGCACCCGTGGTACGTCGGGATATTCATCGATGAGGAAAAGTTGGTAGACGTTCTTGAGAGGCTCCCCTTCCCCGAAGTCATCGAAGCCGTGAGCATAGACGACGCCAAAGCAATAATCGGATATTGGTATGTGCGCCAACACCCCATGGAAGTCACCACCTATCAGCGTGCGCCGATTTGCCCTGACTGGCCGTTAGATTTGATGATGCCCGTGGCAACCATTAAATGGTTTGAATATCTGCTACGAGAGCAGTACGGAATGCTTTTCGCCCCGCAAGCAACGGTGACGTTGAAGTTAGAGACGCCGAGGGACAAAGAACTCTTTGAGGATTTGGAGGAATACGAGTTGCCAGTAACGACAAAGCTCATCGTTTACCAAAATGGAAAGCCGGTAATCTGAACCAACAAGTGATAATCAGCAGAACAGGGGTTGTCGTAATGACAGCCCCTGTTTTATTGGCAGTATCAAATTTTTTGTGTTTTTGAGTTGCTCGTGGCGTTGTGGCGCGATTCCTTTCCGCAATTACACAGAATTTATGACACAGTCGTTTTATTTCAGCTTATCGCTTCGGATATTATCGCTTGCCGTTGTGGTATAGGCAGGATTTTCTCTATCAAAGATTCCAGCTGGATCTCGTCGTCGGAAGGTATCAATAATGGAATTGTTCTGCGCCAATACTTCAGCAATGCCGATTTCATCGTCTCTCGTAGCGTTTGTAACTCTACCGTGCGACAATTCATGAGCATATACATTTGCTCGGTCAACCATTGGCAAGACAAGAAGTATTCTTCCTCCGATAACGGCGAATCGATTTCCGTTTTCTCAAACCTTGCGCGAAGTTGTTTGACTAGAGCTTTAATCTTCAAATCGCGTCTCTTTTGGTCATCTTCGCGAGTGCTTATGTAGCCGCTGTGCAAAGGAATATCCGTGCCGTTATCCGACAGATACTCGTACAGATAGACAATCGCAACGACTTCGAGTCCGCTGAGACTGGAAAATTCATCTCGATTGATTCCCGAATTGTAAACACGTCCGACAATGGCATAATCGTCCTTGTGCCTTTCAATGCGAACGAAAAGTTTCCTAAGCTCGGTATCATCAGCTACATCTGCGTGAACAACTTTCGCCAAGCCTTTCTTATGCTTCCCGACAAAATCGGAAAGCTCGTCTAATGTAACGGAGGCAATATCGTTCGTCGTCAAAAAGGCTTCTGCTCGGTCGTAGAATCCTTCTTCAGCTTCCACAACGAAAATTTCCGAATAGAACTTGCTGTATTCTTCGTCGATAATGTCCGCCATCAAGAAATGCTCGTAGGCATATCGCTGAATGTAATCAGCATCATTATCCCTTGCCAATTCGGAAAGTGGCGTTGCATTGAGATTATCTATTACTCTTTCGTAGACTTTGCCGCAAATGAATCGTTTGATTCGGGGATTTGGAGATTCTATCTGCCGGAGCATGTGGTCGACGATTCCTTCGCTAAAGGCATTTATGAAACTTCGGACGGCGTTGTTGTAACATTCCAACTTCATTACCAATTTGAAGTAGTCGATGTCTCTGGCTATTATTCGCGCCTTTATGAAATCCAGTGCTTTGCTGTACGATGTCGGAATCTTTGAGGTTTGCTTTAGGAACGAGAACCGCAAGAGGTACGCCAAATCTACTTCGCATTCGTAGATGCAGTCATGCAAGATTTTGAGCAAACGCAACGTCTCATATTTCGCGCCTTGGTCACCGGATTTGTCGTCGTATTTTATACCGAAAAATTTGCCGAGGTAATTTTGGTTTAGCTTCCAGAGCTCGTTTCGTTTGCTGTCCTTGTCGAGAGGGTCAGCGTCTTTACCAAGAATCACTTCCGACAAATCGGCGATAGAAAATGCTCCGTCGGGATAATTCGTGTGCGGGGTGAAATAAGCGTACTTTCCTTCCGCCGGTTCTTCATACCCAAGCGGATTGAGAGTCTTTCCAAAGTACAGCGTCGCTAGCTCGCCCAAAATATCTGGCGGGATATTCTTAGCCGCTTTGCCGTAGCGAAATTCGCTGAGCTCAAAAATCTCGTGGCAGGTTCTGATACAATGATTGAACAGAGCAATGTGATCAATCTTTACGTCTTGCAGTTCGGCATTTACATCGCTGTATATATCCAAGTAAGGGTCATCGGCATTTAAATCGATATCATTTTTTCTTTTGCCGCTTCCTGAAACTTCGCCCTGCACGCTTCCAAGTCCAAGTTTTTAAAGAAGTCGCTACGGAACATAAGTTACCTCTCCTTTCTTTGATAGCGAATTATATCCCGCCGTTTGCCGCGTTGTAAATCCGTTTCGCCACTTTCACCGATTTCACCACCTCTGCAAAATGATATGGGTATACGTTTGATTGGACAGTTACTCATTTCAAGCAATGGTGAAATTGGCGAATTTGGTGAAATGGTTTTGTAATCGAAAAAAAAGCCTCGGTCAAACCGACCAAGGCAATCGTTTATTCAATAATCTCAACGGAAGTAAAAGGGCGCAACTTCGTCGTTGTAGATTTGCCAAAGGATGCAATCGCCAAATTCGGCGCGGAAGGATTCAAGCTCGTTGACCGAATAGAAGTCCAGCAATAATTCGTAGATGTCGCGGAGGTCGGCAGGAACCCTGCACGGCAAGTAAATTGAATCATCACGTCGAATAAGCTTGCACGGTTCGGATATTGGCTGAATGTGCTCGATGTACTCAAAGCGCGGCAACTTTGCGGCGTCGTTGATGATGTCAACTACCTTGCCGATAGTGCCGTCAAGTTCTTTGCGGTTGATGAACTCGTGGAGCGTGTGCGCGTTATGGTAACCGCTGGACAGATTTACAGCAGCTATTCCGAGCTCAGGAGCTACAAGAGAAATGTCAGAAAAGGAACCCCGCGCAGTATTGAAGTCCTTGCCGGTTATGTAAGCCTCGAAGTCAGTATTGGCACAATGGTAGAACACGGCGTCATTGGCTCCGCGACGATCTATCTCAACGATAAACTTGAGCAAATCGAGTTCTTTGGGCAGTTGATTTTGCTTGTGAGCGAGGCAGAAAGCTTTAGCCCCGATTCCACCAATTTCCTCGTCGCATGTAAAGAGCAACCATGGTTTGACTTGAGCGGACTTGTAAATTTTGACGAGAGCGAAGCAACCGCAACGATCATCTCCGCCTATGCCCTGCGGGCTCATGAGGATATTGCCGTCAGCCGTTTTGCATATTTCTCGAACGGGTTCATCGTGAACTGTGTCCAAATGTGCGACCAACATCACAGGCACAATCCCGCGAACGAGAATGAAGTTACCCTTGTTGATGAGCGTCTTGCCTTTGAATTTCTTGCAGAGTCGTTTGAAGAGTTGTTTTTGAGTGGGTCGGAGGAAGTCTTCAAGAATTTTCATGCGGAGACCTCCTCAAGTTCATGGCAGTGACGACAAACGCTGTCAACAAATTCGTCTTTCGGACGATATTCCTCGCACCGTTCGCAGAAGCGGTAGTGCTCGTCCAAACAGGCGGCGCAGACGTGAATGCGTTCGCCGTAGCTGTTGATAACGTCGAAAGTCTCGCGGCAACGTTCCTCGCACTCCTGACAGAATTCGTGTTCGTCAGAGTCGCAACCGGAACAGTAGAGCCCTTCGGAAGTTTCGTCGCCGCAGGAAATGCACAAACCGTAAGTGCCTATCTCGAACGTTTGGAAATCGTGAGCGTGGTCGGCGCGTATGGAAATCTTGGCATTGAAATCGCGATGACTCCAATCGCAATAACCGCCGAAGCCCTCGCCCTTGCGAAAATAGACGCCGTGTTTGTTGCCGCAATATCTCTCGGTTTGCCAGAGATTGGGAACGCCTTCAAGTTCGGACAGTTCACGCTGAATTAAATCGCGATACAATTTGGACTCAGCTTGATTGCCGCAAGTTCCGCCGTTGGTATTGTAAAGGCGACTTTGCAAAAGTAGACCGTTGTAAGGTTTATAGGCGAAAATTTGGCGTGAAGTCTTGCGATTATTAAGCGTTTCAGGATTGTCGGGATCAGCCGCCGTGAAGACGATGAAAGTGTACTTGTCACGGGCATAACCGCTACAGCCGCAGTTATATTGAAGGTCAGTATAATTGAAGCTGTGGCAACTGGTGAGCATGGTGCCTCGCTCATCGTCTTTCGGGTTCGACATCGTGAGGAAATGGGCAGGATTAATTGACACGAACAATTTGAAATCAATTTTGCGTGTGGAAAGTTCGTCAGCAAATTTCGCGAAAAGTTTCTGGAAATCACTGCCGGCAGAATTATCAGTGACGCCGAGAGAATCGCAAATCGCCTTGAAAATCCTACTGCGCTTTTTGCGCGGTGCGTAGGCATGAGGCGCAAGCTCATTGATAGCGTCGATATAGCTGTCGGGCTGATTGTTGGGACGTGAGAAGAACGAAATAGCGCGGTCAATCAAATCGATTTTCCGCCAGTCTGCGTCATGCTTTGCAGGCGTGAGAATGGAGTTGGCGAGATTGTGAACGAGAATGTAGTCGGGATTGTGCGTTTTCGTTCCGTTGATGATGATAGCTTGAAGATTTTCGTTCCAACCGCTTGACTGGCGGAAGAGGTCGCGAAGTTCGCGTTTGCTTTCGATAGTGTCGTCAGCAAGGCGGTCGACGAAAGCGGCGGAAATGTCGTCGCGCACTTCGGTCGAGTAGGTGTGACGGAAATAGTCGTCGACGGCGTTCCAAATGTTGTTGCGCGTGAGCGTTTGCAGATTGTTCATGTTTAATACCTCCGGAAATAGAAAAAGCCCCGAACCGAAGTTCGAGGCTGATTAACGTTTAAGCGACGGATTGTTGAGAGCGTTGACAATCGTAGCAAAGGAATCTGCCGAATTTGCCTTTGGAATAATCAGCGACGCGTTGAGTGATATTCGCGCCGCAGTCATGGCAGGTCGGATTGTTAGCAGTCTTAGGTTGCATGACTTCATCAGTGTGGCGATCAGCTTCAGGGTCGTCATTGGTGGCAATGGCAAGACTATTGAGATAGCAATATTTCAGCCCCATAGTTTGAGCTTTGGCGACGCTTTTATCCCCTGAATCTTGCCCAGAGCCGAGTCCCTTGAGCGTGAGAGTTTCGCCCGATTCGCTGTCAATAAGCGTGATGACTACTTCAACGGTGGCAAGCTGTTCGACGTTTCCTTTGGCGGTGGTGACTTGTTGCATGCTCAGCAAGTTCGGGGTGACGACGGAAGCAATTCCGTGCTTTGTGAGCGAGGCATTTACCTTTTCAAGCACGTCAGCTGCCGTGGCGTATTTGTAGCGGTGAAACTCGTTAGTCCCATTTTTTGCGACGTGAGAGCAATCGCGCATAACCTCAACAAATTTCTTGGCGATTTTCTGCATAAGCAATCACCTCAACGAATTTCAATGAATCTGATGTCAATTTTGCTGAAGTCGTCGGGCGGCTTGTCCTCAATGGAAATGAGTTGCCACGCCCAGATACCGACGTTTTCAAAGCCGGTGTTGCCTTCGTGGAAATCGCCGCCACCACGATCGTTCCCGACAGCAGTGATCAAGGGCAAAGGATGAATGCACCAGCCGTGCTTGTCGATTGAATTTGCTTTGTACTCATTCAAATCGATATATTCTTTCGTGTCGTAGTTGACGAGAAATTTATCGTCGAGAGTGAAGTCGGTGGAAGAAACGCCAACAGCCGAAACGCTGTCGCCCCAAACTTCGCCGTAGTACGGAACATAGAACGCCGAGCAGTTCGGGAAGTCGAAATCGTCAGGCTCGTCGGCATAGTCGCCAACCCAAGCCACGCGGCTCGGTTCGTTGTACAGAAACTCGGAAAAAGCATTGACGAACGAATTTTTCCACCACGAATGCTCAAGCAATTTGGCGAAGGTGTATTCGCCATCGACTGAACGGTCAAAGACTTTACAGTTAAGCCCGAAAGCGTCACCAAGAATCGGGCGAAAATATTGCCCCATGAAAATCATCTCCTGTTCTTGAGAAAATTGAGCAATTTGGGAAATTGAGATTGAGCGAAATTCCAAAGTAAGTGAACTTCCTCGCGCTCAAGCTCGACAAAACCGCCGTCCTCGTCAGACTTAGCAAAGACAACAGAGCCGAAGATAATCAAGTCGTCGTCGATGTAAAGATTGGGCGTGGGCTTGTCTTTAAGCAAAGCTTCATCGTCCGACCACACGTCGAAAAACTTGCCGTTGACTTCAATTTGGGTGCAGGTAACGCAGTCGCAGTTGATGATTTTGTAGAGGTCATTGAGCACGTTGGCGGGCGAAATATATCTGACGTGGGGAGAAATTGTTCTGCTTTCGTCATCACATTCAAGTGCAAAAACCCTAAGCAATGAGCCGTTCATCGTCGTTCGCCTCCTTTATCAGACTTTGAGCGTGCGGACAATTCTCACGCGCCGCGCAGTAGCCGAAGCATTTTTTGTCATTCCAACGTTCACGGAAAGAGCAGACAGGCGGCAGAGTGTTGGATTCAATGGCGTCGCGCAGTGCTTTTGCTTTATGCTGAAAGTAGCGCGTGAGCCAATGGTCGCTGATTTTGTTTATCGGGATTATGTAAACTGATTTAGTGATTCCACGTTCTGCGGCAATGCGTAATCCCGAATCGCGGCACAAAGCTTGAATATACATTCGATTGACTTTGAAACCAGCTCGTTCAAGCAACATGCGATAATAGTTCAGCTGAATAGCCCAATCGAGCAAATCACGCACGCCATCGAAGCGAAGTTCTGACCTGAATTTGGGCAATCCCTTCTTCACGCCTGATTTGTAAACTTCGCCGGTATCGACTTTGGCTTTGTAAATGCCCAGAGCTTTCATCAGCTTGAAAGAACTCGTGACTTTCAAATCGCCGAGAACGCCGTCATCAGCGTCAAGGATTTTTCCGAACAAATCGAATTGACCGGACGTAATGTCATCTTTGAGGCGTTCTTCGGAGAGAATGTTGCCTTGAGTGTGTCGCTCGTTGATAGAGTGGACAGCTTGCCCGTGAAGCGCGTAAAGCACCGACGCAGGGTCGACAGCGTAATCAGTCGTTTTCTTCAAGTAAGTTTCGCGAGTTCCAGCAATCAGTTCGGTGACGGTTGGTTCAGAAAGCTTACGATCGAGAGAGTTGGCGACGGCTCGGAGCGTTGGCAGGAACATGCACCGTTGCGGGCAGGAGCGCAGACAATCTGTGATCCCAACGCGCTGACCGTCGGGGCAGATAAATTTAGCAGCGGGCATAATTGAACCTCCAATCAAAAAGCCCCGACCACAAAAGCAGTCGGGGCTGATTCGTTCATGACGCGGCGGAAAGTTCTTCGCTGTCGTCCTGTTCAATTTTGACGGTAAAGTTGCCAAAGTATTTTTCGTCGCACAGGTTGGCGAAGTCGATTTGCGTAAGCGCAAGCTCCAGATACTTCGCCAGAATGCGAACTTGCAACGGATTCAACGTGACGTGAACTGACGTGTTTGCGTCGTCGAGCGCGATGAAAATGACACTCCCGTCAAGGCGAATTGTTGCGTTAATGTCCGAATAAGCCGCGCAGTTGAAGAATGAGCACATGCGAAAGCCTCCTCAAGCTGAAATGGATTCGTATTCGGGCAACGACTGATAGGCGACGAGGGTCGGCGGAGGCAACAGGTTTTGCGGGACGGGCAAGGAGAGAATTTCTCCGCCAATGCGTTCCAAGTCTGTTGCTCTTTCGTAGGATTTGGCAATTTTGCTTGCGGCAGTAACGGCGTTGATTAAGCCATAGCGCGAATTGTCGGCACCCATGAAGAGTTGGCGCAGAATATCGCCGCGTTCGTTTTCGGTGAGCTGAAATTTGTCGGCAAGAAGTTCGACGGCTTTAACAGGGTCGTGCTTGAGTGGAATTTGACTAGCTTCGCGCAGTTTGTCGACGGTGAGCATAAATTTTGTTTCATCAACAGCACAACGAACAACGTCTTGCACCTTCATGAAAAACGCCTTGTCGTCCTGTGCAAGCGTTTCATCGCTGTACAATTCGTAAGCCGAATCGTCAGAGGCATTAACCTGCCGCCCGACGTGATATTTCTTCTGCGCAAGGTCTTTGCAAATCAAGCCGTTCTTGCACACGAGGCGGAAGACCAACGGTTCAACGCGCAGACTGCCCAGACCGACTTCGCTGTTAGAGACGACAAAACCGGCTTGCACCACGTCTCCGATTTTGACTTCAGCCTTGAGCCGACGGTTGACAACCTTCAAGTAGAGATGAGTGGAAGTGACTTCGCAGGATTCGATTGCCGCGCCTTTCATCTCGTTGATGACGGGTAAGACTGCCGCGCACAATTCCAGATTATCCAATCGACGATAGCGGTCGGACAGGAACGCCCTGACATTGCCGTCGAGCACACGAATCATGCGGCGTTCGGGCGTTTGATTGAACCAGCGATTAACATTTTGGTCGAGCAAGTCGGGTGCAGTCGCTTGCATTTTCTGATAGTAGCGGAAGGGAATGTTGAGCCGCGAAGCAATTTGCTGATGAGCGTTATCTCCAACTGTAAAGCTGTAGTCGTGTCTGTTGAGTGACATGCGCAGTGTCGAGCCGCAGGAATCCGACTGCATTTCCAGCGAGCGCGTGTCGGCAAGGAAATCCTGTCGATTTTGTCTTTGGCGTTGCAACTCTCTGCCGAGCTGAGCCAATGTCTTGCCTTGTTTCAAAGCTATCTCCTCCAATCAAAAAACGTAAACAAAATAGCTCAAGCGCGAACGCTTGAGCTTCATTTTTATAATATGTAATCAATTTAGCTCGCTTTTTCAATTCACAGGATAAGCCACACGATAAGGGCGATAATTCCGATTGGTATCAGCAAAATGCCGCCGATTTTTGGTAAGCAACCGTCGCTTATGAACATACACGCCACGAACAGGAAAATCAAAAGCGGCGGGCAAGCATCTACTCCAGCTTCAACAATCGATTCAAGAATTTTTGCAAGTATCTCGAACGGCATGCGTCATTCGCCGAACCCCGAATCAATGAGCCGGACAAGTTCGTTGACGGCTTGACGTGCGTCGGAACCTTCAGCGACTATCGTAACCTTGTCGCCGTATTCAATGCCCAGACTCATAATCATCAAAATGCTTTTTGCATTGACGGTTTTGCCTTTTGCCTTGAGCTGGACTTTGGATTTGAACGCGTCCGCCTTCTGCACGAAGACGGACGCGGGTCGGGCATGCACCCCTTGGCGATTTATTATCATCGTCGTAGCCTCCCACACACCACCCGAAGATTGCGACGAAGAATAAGAGGATCTTTGCGTTTTGTTTCTGATTTCGGCAAGCTTATTTTGGGCAACTTCAACGCCTTGATTCGCCGCCTGTTCAAGCCAATTGATACCAGCGCGAGTGTTGCCTTGATCATAGAGCCAATTGCCGTAAAAATACATGCCGTCAAGGTTTCCGCCTTCAGCAGATTTTTTGAGCCAGCGTTCGCCCTCGTACGTGTCTTGGGACGTGCCGTCGCCGTAAATATAGCAGGTACCGACATTTGACATGCCGTCGAAGTCGCCGTTCTGTGCCGCACGCAAATACCATTGGAAAGCCTTCGATCTGTTTTCTTTGGTGCCTTTACCGAAGAAATACATATCGCCGAGTTCGTTCATTGCACCAGCACTACCGGCCTCCGCCGCACGCTCGTACAACTCGAAAGCCTTGGTTGAATTTTTGTCGACGCCTTCACCTTCACGGTAGCAATAAGCCAAATTTTTCACGGCGGTAATATTTTGCTCGTCAAGCTCAACGGCTTTCTTAAAGAAATCAAAAGCCTGGCGGGAATTTTGCTTGACGTGTTTTCCTTTGTAGAACATGACTCCCAATTCATTTGCCGCGTAAGAATTGCCTAGCTCTGCGCTCTTTTTGTAGCAACGAATAGCTTCACGGGAATTTTTATCTGTGCCGTAGCCTACCCGATACATGTCGCCCAACTCTTTCCACCAAGTGTGGTGGGGTGCAAGTTCAGTGGCGTGTTTCATGCAACGGAAAGCCTCGCGCTCGTCGGATTCGGACGCATTGTCGTCACGGGTAATGGTTGCCGCATATCCACCAAAGCAGTGTCCGTCTTCCTTGTCCATGCCGAGCTTAAACCAACGTCGCGCCACGGCAAGATTTTTTGGAACGCCTTCGCCCTTAAAATACATCGCACCAACAGAATTAAACGCCTTGGCGTAGCCGAGATCTGCCGCCTGCTTGTATTTTTCAAGCGCAGTTTCGTAATCGCCCGCGTCGTAAGCAGTGTCGCCTTCGTTGCAAAATTTTTCGGCACGTGAAGAATCGTCGCCGCCATCTTCAGCCTCGTCGGTTGAGTGTTGCGCCTTGATAATCGCGGAGTAGTCGTCGTCAAAACGCACGCCCTTGAATTTGATATTGAGCGCGTCGAAGTCGACGAACTTGTTTGAGCGAATGACGGCGACAGCTTTGCCAATACCGACATAATTTTTATCGGTGACGCGCAGGGGGATCGTGAATCGGTTGTTGCAAAGATAAATCAGCGTCGCATCTTCGTCGAGCAAATCACCTAAATCCTCTTGGTCGAAAGCAACTTGGTCGACAAGATTCCAAATTTCGCGGTCGTCGGTGTATTGCTTGAGCCGATTGAGCCGCTCTTGACGCCGCGCAATCTCTTCGGGGTCAACTTCTTCCGCAGACTCCACTCCGAAAATCTCGCAAAGCTTTTTTTGCAGTTGCGGGTCGTTCGCCGTGAGCTGTTCGACTTTGTCCGCTTCGTCTTCGTAATAGCGCGACTGCAACCAATTCAACAATCGCCCGTCAGTAAAATAACCGACGACCTTTTCGATGTCAAAGTGCTCCTTGAGCTCGTCGATATTGCGAACTTGAGCACCGTCCGCCATTTCTAGCGGGAATTTAACTTTCTTTGCCATGATTGCCACCTCAACTGAAAAGAAAATCGACGACGGACTTCGCGGCGTTCTTAACGGTGCTCGCAACGGTGTTGACTGCGTTGCCAATCGGCATTGCGACAGTTTTGGCAACGGTCTTAACTTTATCAATGCCCGCGTAAATTTTCTGTTGGACGTATTCTGGCGAACACTGCATAAAAAAGCCACCGACCATGACGCTGAGCGCGGGACCGACGACGGGAATTGGCATGAGCAATTTGGCGGGAAGACCCGTCGTGCAAAAATCGGCGACGGCAGCTACTGATGCTCGCCCGATATTTTCCACCGCCTGCAACGGAGAAATTTTGCCCGTGACAACGCGCCCAACGTTTTTGAAACTCTCGACGCCGACGCAGGCAATATTCGTTATCGCGTTGACGGGCATGACTTTTGGCAAGAAGGGAATTTTTCCCGCCGCATGACCGATTTTAATCGCCGCCGCCGCCGCCATCTTCAATCCTTCGTCAACGACGGAACCGCGCTCCTCCTCGGTCACGTCTTGCGGCAAAATTTCTTCGGCGGGCACCTGCGGCATCGGCAACATTGCGCCGTTTGCGCCCATCAACATTGCCTGCTGTCCGATCTCGTTGACGACGGGAGCCATTGTGTAACGATTCCATTGCGCGTTCGGGGCAGCGGTTGGCAAATCCTGTTGCATGAGTTGATTGACTTCCGCCGTGATGTCGATTGTCTGCGGGGCTTGCATCGTCGCCAACATGACTTGGTTGCCGAGATTCAACGCCGCGTTCGCCTGAGCAAGATATTCGCCTTTCTGTTGCGCAGTCAAATTGACATTGCCTTCGATAAAATTTTTCATCCACTGCTCTTTGGTTTTGCCCGCCGCAACTGCCCGCTCGATGTTTCGCATGTTCGCGGAAAATCTGCCGACTGTCGTGTAAACTTCCTCGGTCAATGATTGCGCGTCGCGAGCGGTGTGCTTGTTGTCGGCAAAGGTCTGCGCCAGCCACGTCACGTTGTCGACCGCGCCTTTCTTGGCAAACGACGTGAAAATATCCTTCGCAATCGGCGCAACGCTATCAAAAATTTTTCCGAATTCAATCGACAAAGTTGATCCCTCCGATTATTTGGATGCGCTCTTTAGCTTGAGCGTCTCGTATGTTTTCTTCATATCGTCAATCGAATCTTTCATAACCTCCGACAGCGAATGAGTGTTCTCAATGGCGTCGATAATTTCATCCGTAGTGAGCGCGGGTTTCTTCTGAACGAACGCGCTTTCGATTGCTTCGCGGACGACGCCTTCCAAATCCGCGCCGCAGTAGCCGTCGGTCTTGTCGGCAAGTCTATCCAAGTCGATTCGGCTTAAATCCCGCGGACGGCGTTTGCGAATGTGAATTTCCAAAATTTTTCTGCGTTCGGTGCGATTGGGCAAGTCAACGTAAAAAGTTTCGTCGAAGCGTCCTTTGCGCAAAAGTTCGGGTGGCAGAGCGTCGATTTTGTTTGCCGTGGCAACGACAAATGCCAGAGAATCTTTTTCCTGCATCCACGTCAGGAAATTACCGAACAACCGCGTCGTCACTTCGGAGCCACCGCCTTTGCCGCCAACACCCGCGAACGCCTTTTCCAGCTCGTCAATCCACAGAACGCACGGCGAACTTGCCTCGGTAATCTTAATCGCCCGACGCATGTTCCCTTCCGATTCGCCGACGTATTTGCCCATAAGCCGACCCATGTCCAGCCGCAACAGCGGCACGTCGAAAGATTTGGCCGCCGCCTTCGCCGTCAGAGATTTTCCGCAACCGGGCATCCCTGCAATTAAAACGCCCTTCGGAATGTCTACGCCGAAATCTTGAGCTTTCTTTATCTGCTTAAAGATTTCGGATTTCCGAAGGAGCCAACGTTTCAAATTTTCCAGCCCGCCGATGTCGTTCATCGTTTCCTTGACTCGAATCATTTCCAAGATACCGGATTTTTTTACCAGCTGCTGTTTTTGTTCGAGGATATTTGTCAGGTCGCGGGAGGTCAACATTCCGTCTTCCGATATCGCCAACGACAGGATATTATAAATTTCCGTCTGTGAAAGACCTTTGAGCCGCGTGATGATTTTATTGAGCAGATCATCTTCGGGCTGGTCGATTTCTTGTGTTTTGATGAAGCCGCGGACAATTTCTCCGATGTTTTCTTCCGTGAGCGGGTCGAGTTCCATAATCGTCGTGTAATTTTCCAGCTCCTTCGGCAACGGCACGAGCGGCGAAATTATGCAGACGGTGCAATCGTATTTCCCGCTGGTTATGCCTTGCGCGACGGCTTTGAGCGCGGCAATCGTTTCGGGCTTGTCTAACGAAAAATGCGCGTCCTGCAAAATCAGCGTCTTGTTGTCGAGATTGTCGTCGTCAATTAAAAGTTGCAACGTTGCCGCCAAATCAGATTTCGGCAACGCAAGCGTTTGCCCGTCGCTGAAATCGACCGCGCCCAACAAATTCCATTCGATAACGTCGCGGCGGTGTTGACTGCAAAGTTCGCGTATAATTTCTTTGGTCTTATAGCCCTCGAACGTGTCGACGTAGAGAATCGGCAATCCGGCATCAATGTACCTTACAAAATTTTTTCTAAATATTTTCATGGGAGTTTTCTCAATCAGTTCTCGAACTTACGATTGACGGTCCAGACGTGCGGTTTGTCGCCTTGCCGACGCGGACATTTGCCCGGTTGCGGCTTGCCCAGTGACACAAAGCGGATTTCTTTCTTGCCACAATAACTGCACATATATTCGATTCTCCTAGTTGCCATGAGATCAATCCTTTCAAAAAATGACGATTCATTTTGGTAAAAAAGTAGCGGTCGATTTTTCGTCGAATCGGTCGCCCGCAATCAAACTCCTTAGTGCAAGATATGTAATCTTACCAAAGTCAAATTTCCTTTTGATGTTCTGCCTGAACAACGGCGGCAGGATTTTCGTCTTCGGATTCGTCGTCTTCATCGTCGTTGACTTCGGAAGGAAAAGGCTCCCACCACATTTGCTTTTCGGTCTCGTTGAAAGTCACCAGCAAGGCTATGTCAATCTGAAGAGCTTGCGCAATGTCCGACAAGGTTATCACCGAAACGTTATCGTGATACTTTCCGCGCTCGATTCGGCTCAATGCACTGCGACTTAGATATACTCGTTTTGCCAATTCGCTCTGACTCATGTCGCGCAGGGTTCTGTAATAGGCAATCTTCGCTCCAATTTGCTTGAGCAATATTTGCTTTTTAACCTCCAAGTTTCCAACCTCTCTATTTCTTCTTAATTATCGCATATTGACGCGACTTTTACTTGCGCAGACAAGCACAAATGGTGTTCAAATGGCACTTTTAAGAAGCGTTCCGCTCCGCAATGCGTAAATGCTTCATTTCCATAGTATGCGATTTAGATCTCTCATATTTACAAGCCGAAACAAAAAAGAAGGCTATCACTGTGACAGCCTTCTTTTTCTTTGCACAAAATCGACAAATTCTTAGCAATGGAAACAAATTTCCTCGTGAAGTATTATTCGTATCGTAACAAGGGTGCTCACCCACAGGCAATACTAAAATCTTTGAAAATTGAATAAGGAGTGATGATTATGAAGGATTTGCCTTTTAAAAAAAATGAATCGTGGAAGCCGCCAGACAACGCCGAAAATCCTTACCAGCCAGCAAAAATCTTAAAGCAAATCGTTGACATCGCGCCCCTGGACATCCCCTTTTCAAAATCGAATTTTCAACCGAAAGAAGGTGGAAATCCATACATTACACCAGCGAAGTATCAAGCACGAACCGGCGTCCGACTAACGTCATTTGACACGACTGGCAACAATCTTAACGTCGACGATATTTCTCCAAAAATCTGCGTGGAGAGCAACGACCTCGAAGTCGGAGAAAAATTTATAATTCGTTCTGACGGGGTATATCTCAAACAAAAAGGGAAATTGACTAACGATGACGTTCAACTTTGCAACTTCAGCTTCGAGATCGTGACACTTCGCGCATTGAAAAATCGCGACGGAACGGTTCAATGCGAAGTTGTTTACAACGTTGCAAGTTCTGCTTTGGCACACCGCGCAGGCGAATTCGACGAGAAAGATTTGCCGAGCATTCCCGAAGAAGACTACGACAAAATCGTCGACGAAATTCTGCGCCGTTTCAAGGAGTGCTACATCTGTCCCGAAAGCAAAAGTTTCGCCAAGGATTATTTGCGCGAATACGGTGCGATTATCTATCGCGAATTTCGGCGAAGTCACAACATTGAAGAATTCTTCTCGTACCATGGGTGGGAAATTGTCGGAGGAAAAATGGTTTATCTCTCCGACAGCCGCGCAGATTGCAAATGCGGTGTCACCATTCCGAAAGTCCCCGCGAAACGTATGGTGGTCGCTGCTCTGAATGACTCCAAAATTTTGGAAATTGGCACGAAACGTTTTGCACCTGACGGCACTGTTGATGAAGTCGCCAGTTTACGGGTAAGCTTGCCGTTCTTCCTTTATCTGCATTTAAGTTTCGCTTACAAACTTTTCGTCGATGCCGGCTTTAAAGTCCAATTCCTTTTGTTGCTGATCGGTAAGACGGGCAGTCTGAAAACGACGATTTGCGAAACTTTCGCCGAGCCGTTCAACGAAGGGAGCATGTTGCGATTTGAATCAACCAGCCGTGCTCTTGAGCTTTATCGCGAGGAGTGCATAGATATGACGATGGTAGTTGACGACATCTTTAAGAAAAAATCGTCCAATATGTCGAAATTCGAGGATCTCCTACGAGCTTTCGGCGAAAATATTGGCAGAGCGAAATCTGCCGGTAAAGATTTCAAGGAGATTATTCGTAGCAAAGTTCAAGGCGGCTGTATTGTCACTGCCGAACACGATCTTGAATTGCAACAGTCCAGCGCGCTACGGTATGTCTCGGTTCCTTTAGAGAGCGATTCAATCGATACAGTTGCCCTAAGCGTGTTTCAGCAGGACAAAATCCGTGCACGACTTGAAGGCAGACCGACGATAGTTCAAGAAACCTTCGCCGCGTGGATTTCCTATCTTGAGGCAAATTACGAATATCTTTTGAGAGATTTAATACCATTGCAACCACCGCCGTTACAACTCAAATTCAAACGACATCAACAAATTTATCGCGTGTTGTTCGCACTTACGACATTAATTCTCGATTGATGGCAACGAGCTGGAATTCTATCAACACAACAACTTCAACGCAATTTTTCGCTCTGGCACAGCGTCATCGTCGATTTGATGTTGCGTAATCAGGCGGCGGCAACCGTGGCGGAACCGTGGCAACAATTTCTGCTGACATTACAGCCGTTAATTGCAACTGGAGCCGCTCCCATCGCCAAAGAAAAAGATGAATTTGAGCGCAACGGCAATCGTTACATCGGCTTTCAGCGAATTGACAAGGGCGACGCGGAATATGTCTTGGCGGTCGATAAAGTTGTTTCCGTAATTCGACATCAACTGCTTGATTCAGGACGCGAGCTCGTGTCCGATTCGACGACAATTTTCAAGGAGTTGCTAGTTCACGGCGTTTCCAAAGGTTACGAAAACAAGGACGGCAACGGTGGTACCCGCAAACGCTACCTCAAGCGCGTCAAACTTAACGGGCATCTCGTCGAAATGCTCGTATTGTCGAGAGCGGCAATGGAACGAGCTATCGAAAAATTTTTGGAGGAGGAATGATTCGCATGGTTTATCTTTTGCAGACTCGGTTTAGCGTGGCTTTTTGCCACACGGTTGAGGATCTTCATCTGGCGTTATTAAATCGTCCCACACCAGCGGCAATGTTGCATACGGCGGATGACTTTGAACCGTTACGGCATCTGGCCGGGATTTCGCAGTTGCGCATTGCTGACAACAATATTGACGAAAAAATCCCCATTGAACAGATTGCTATGCCGACGACCGTCACTGAAATGGTTTGTTTGAAGGCTCCTGAGTATGAGGCGACAGTCTCGCTAAATCTGATGAATTCGGTGCAAACGGGCGAGTGGGCGATCAGCGCACTTAACGGTTTCTGCACCGCGCCGAACGATATCGAGCTCTGTAAACTGTTAGACGGCGGTAGTCTTGCCTATCCCGTCGCGCAGTGTCTTGAGACATCTCACGAAACTGCGGTGATGGCTGCCCGTCAAAATTACGTCAAACGGTTTTTCTCGCGGTATTGGTACAATGCTGAGCAAACGTTTCTTCCTCAACAGTCCCTAGAATTTTTTCACGACAGGTACTTCCAGGAACGCGAAAAGCGTCGTGCGGTTTCTTTATCGGATGATTACGTATCTTTTCAACGTACAAAGATCGCTATGGGTTGGTAACATTTTACGTCCTTTACATATTGTTGGAGCCTCGACATCGGTCGGGGCTTTTTTTGCGTCGTTGAAATTGAATTTACCGCTTTCTTAAAAAAATTGGTGCGCCATCCTTTTTTGTTTTTCATTCGCAATTCAACCGATTTTGCGAAAACTCGCTTTTTTTTTTTTACGCCTCTGGTAGCGACCGGATTCCGCTAGTCGAATCGCCTACGGTCACTATTCCCGTTGCCTGTTGCGGATGATCGCCGCCCGAACTAGGCTGATGACTTCAATTTGCCTCACTCCTTTTTGGTCTTTTTGACCACTTTTAGGGAGTGACGCGGGCGGCGTAAGCCGATGAGCCGTAGCCGTAACGTAGTGCAGGCGTAGGCGATTCGGCGACGCCGTTCGCTACAATATCTACGATATATATATAGGGCGCGAACGGCGTCAAAACTTATGGTATAAGGCGTCAGGACGTGACCCCTAAAAAGAGAGCGTCGGCGTATTGGCAGTGCGCCGTCGGCGTATTGGCAGTGCGCCGTCGGCGTATTGGCAGTGCGGTTATTTATTGAACAGACTCCGAATTATAAATAAAGCTAATCTCATGACATTGGTCACCTAGATATTAGCTTGAACTTTCGATTTTATGGTAAATTAAAAAGTAAAGTATATGGAATAGGGACTGACTCCTTTTTTATTGATTTGAAAAGTTTTAACGAGATTTTCTGCTTGTAAGTGCTCAAAAAGCTTAACGATGATGTTGCGTGCGTCGCATTTTTTATCGCGGCTGGCGTTTAAGATTCGGCATTTTTGGAAAACGTCGGCGAAGATAATGGACGGAGTCAGTTGTTTGTGGAGTTTGATTTCAAGGACGCGAGTAATCACGTAGAATTTGAGCGAGATATTCATGCGTGTGTTTTTTTGATGAGGCACGTCAAGCAGACTGTTGTCGAAGGAGAGAATTTGATTATTTTTAATTTGGGCGGCTCGAAAAAGCGGCGATTCACGGTCGAAGGTGATGACGGTGGCGTCCTTGCCGTTGACTGTAGTGCCTTGGAGATAGCAGGCGGGCAAAAGAGTTGAAACTAAATGTTCCGGCTTGCCGTCGTTGTATCCGAGTTTTTGACAACAGTTGCTCATGTCGTAATCAATTTGAAGTTTCGTAAGGACTTTGAGACTGTTCAAAATGTCGGCGAGTTGATTTTTACTAGGTTCGGCATCGCCGCGACCGACTTTGCCGGAGAGAGCGCGGTAGATGATTGCGGGCGTGGTGTGGCGGTTGCCGGCTTTCCATTCGGAAATGCAAACGGCAAGAACGGCGCGATCGAACGGGTCGATTGGCTCGGAGATGGTGAAGGATTCGTCGTCGACGAAAAGTTTGATAGGCGAGATAATGTCGCCAAAGCGTTTGTGATTGAGCAGTTCGCTGAATTTGATAGTTCTATGTTGCTCGATCCAATACTGCAGGTCGGCACTGGTCAGATTGAAGAGCTTTTTGGAGAGTCTGTCGTTGGGAATGACGATAGTTCTTGTCGGAGTGATTTGGATGTTGGTTTTTGAATTAGAGCTGGTCATTTTCAATTCTCCTTTCTCCTCTTGAAGGATTCTTTTCGGGCGAAGGATCAATCTTGTCGAAAGGTTTGCACGGCTCGAAGCAATCGTGGGCGGAATGGTAGTTGAAGTAGCAGTCGTAGTTTGTGCCTTGACGATTCTTCAGGCACTTGAGATTTATCTGACGCGGCTGGCGACGTTTAGCCTCGTCGATTTTGCGGCGCGTATCGGAAATGTCAGTGAGGCCTTTGATTTCGTTCATGATGTTGAGCTGCAGAGCCCAGACGACGTCCGCGGTGTATTCTATGTTGCCCGACTCCTTGAAACTCTCGAAAGAGACGGCGTGCGCGTAATTCGTCCGATTGAAACTGCTGATTACGATAAAAGTAGTGTTCGTGTTACGCTGAAAGTTTTTGAGCTTGCGAACGGAGTCATCAATTCCGAGTCTGGTCGATTCACGGGAAGTCGGCACTATTTGCAGGTAGTCGAGGCAGACGATGGGCGCACGACATTTATCCAAGCACAGCGGCTTGAGCAACGTCAGCAAGTCGTCAACGGTTTCGTCCTGAAGCTCCAGAACGCTCAAATCGATTGAATCGGCGGCAAAATCTGCGCGGGCGTCGGCTAGCTGAATAGACCACGCGCCACGCCTTATGTCGGCGGCAGTCAAGTCGGTGGAAGGAACACGGCGGAACAATTCACGGGCGAGCGACTTAGCAAACAGTTCCAACCGGCTCATCTCGTACGAACAGTAAATGCAAGTCTCTCCGCGCCGCGCAAGCTGTTCGAGAAGTTGCCAGCAGAATGTTGTTTTGCCAGCCGCCGGTGTCGCTCCGATGACGTACAAACCTGGGCTGAAAAATTGCTCCGTGTCGAGATTGTCAAAGCCCGTTCGTCGGTCGGCGTAGGCTTTCGCGAACTCAACATCGCCGTCGAAATTTTTGGCGAAAAAATTCCCGAAGGTCGTCCGCTTTGTTGAGGTGGCATCGCGGCTAATGTCGTCGAAAATTTTTTGCGCGGCGGCGATAATTTCTGCCGGCGATTGAACGCCCTTTTGAGCATTATCTATGACACCTTGCGAAGCTTGAATTAGTTTGCGTCGGTTCGAGCTTTCTTTTACCGCGCGGGCTTGATATTCGGCGCGGGCGGTGGTGAACTCTTGGTCAATGAGCGAAAACAGATAGCGTTGGTCGACTCGTTCACCGGATTTGCGCAGTTCCAGCTCGATAGCCAGAATGTCGGGCGGCGTGCCTCCAAAGTAAATGCGCGTGATAGCTCGGAAGATTGCGCGATGTTCCGGCCGATAGAAATCGTCCGCTTCGACAATAGTCGTGACGAGCGGAATAGCCGCGCCGTTTTTTAGCATCATCGCCGACAAAAGACGTTTTTCAATTTCGATAACGTTGGTTTCCATGCAATTCACCTCTGTGCAAACGAAAAGACGACACTCACGCCGGTGAATGTCGTCTTCATTTCAGAAAGTCTTGCACTAAAAAACGCTTTAGGGTATACTACGCCCGTAAATACGAAAAAAACTTCGAGCGGGCACACTTATCCCGTCGACTGTTTATATTAATGAGTAATTTTTTACAGCTCCAGTGATCGTCGTTCACTGAAGTTCGGACTCTCTGGGAAATGACTCCGAATCATTCACCAGCTAGCTTCACGGTGTTTCCTAGGCACCGTGGAGCTTTCGCATTTATATGGATCGTTCTATAGCTTGTCCTCCAATAAAAATCATCTTCAAGGCTATTCGTCAAACAACAAAGAATTCCTTTTATAAAAAATTTGCATTACGTAATCTTTCAAGCTACTTTCTAAACGATTACGCCAATCGCATATGTATCCGAAAGATTTTTTTCGCATTTCACTGATACTACGTATCAGTGAAATGCGAAAAAAATCCATAAAAAAATCCATAGCGACCAATAGTTAAAGTTGGTTGGCTTGAAAAAAATTAAGGGAAAAATTGCACTAGCTTTTTTTCGCCAATATTTATTTTCTAAATTAAGCCTCACAGAACAAGCTGCATAACTTCGTTATGCAGCTTGTTCTGTGAGGCTTAAAAAAATAGCCCGATTTGGACACGTTTGAAGTTTGTATTTCTGCTAGGGTCTGTTGAAAAAATAAAGCCATGAAAAATCTGATAAGATAAGTTTGCAAAAATCCTTAAAGGAGATTCTCATGGCAGACAAATCTTATCATGAATTAACCGACGAAGAATGGAAAATAGTA
>JADEZQ010000022.1 GCA_015206785.1 Quinella sp. 2Q5
CGGAGGTCCTTTCTTTTGCTACTTTTCTTTGTACCGGCAAAGAAAAGTAGATCCTAAACACGCAGTGAGCAAACACTGACGCAGTGAGCAACCGCCGTCGGTAGAGACGCAACTCGTCACCGTCGACGAAAAAATTTTGGACGACTTCACATTGACCAAACCCACTCGTCACCCGTACGGGCAGCGATAAACACGGCCGCCCATGGACGGGCGGCCGCCGGCATACGACGACGTGATGCGTCGTTGCCGGCTCGGAGGTCCTTTCTTTTGCTACTTTTCTTTGGACCGGCAAAGAAAAGTAGATCCTAAACACGCAGTGAGCAAACACTGACGCAGTGAGCAACCGCCGTCGGTAGAGACGCAACTCGTCACCGTCGACGAAAAAATTTTAGACGACTTCACACTGACGAGGTGATCAAATGAATTTGCAAGAACTCATCATCTGCCGCAAGCTTCTCGACGACGACATCTTCACGGGCGCGGCTGACAACTTCTTCGCGGCGGCGCAGCTCATCGAACGGGCAGAGCGTCTCGGTTTGGGCGGCAATCTCTATCGCGCGTGGCTCATTCATCAGCTGGCGCACGAGCCGAATTTGGTTTCCACAACGATTGAAATGCGTGGCGGACTGATTGGCACGAGCCTGCGCGAAATTTTTGTGCACGACGCGGAAATTTTGTTGCCAATCCTGCGCGGCGAAGTCAACGGGAACTTTCCGCTCGTCAACGACTACAAGCCGACCGTTCCCACCGCCGACGAAGCGTTTAACCTCCTGATGCGCCGCCTGGAAAATTTGTCGACCGCCGAAGATTTTGCCGACGCCTTCATCGATCACTACCGCCGCTTCGGTTACGGCGACATCGCCACCTTCCGCGCCTTCCGCTGGGATTTGGGCAACATCGTCGGCATCCGCCACTTCGAGACCATCCGCCTCAACGACCTCATCGGCTACGCGCACCAGAAGGAACTTCTCACCGGCAACACGTCCGCGTTCGTTGAAGGCAAGCCCGCCAACAACGTCCTGCTCGTCGGCGCACGCGGCACCGGCAAATCCTCCGGCGTCAAGGCTCTCGTCAACGAATACTACGCGCAAGGTCTGCGCCTCGTGCAAATCACCAAGCCGCAGCTGAAGACCTTGCCCGCGCTGATGGAAACTCTGCGCCGCTTCATGAGCAAACGGTTCATCATCTTCCTCGACGACCTGTCGTTTGAAGAAAGCGAAACCGAATACAAGTACCTCAAGTCCGCAATCGAAGGCGGCGTCGAGTCTCGTCCCGAAAACGTTTTGATCTACGCCACGAGCAACCGACGCCATCTGATTCGCGAGACGTGGCGTGACCGCGGCGAAAACGACGAACTTTATCGCGACGACAGCACCAACGAGACTATTTCCCTGTCAGACCGCTTCGGCGTCATCATTCACTACTACGCGCCGACGCAAGCTGAATACCTGCAAATTATCCGCAGCATGTTGAAACGTCGCGGCGTGGACATTGACGCGGAAACTTTGCGGCTGGAAGGTTTGCGCTGGGAAATGTCGCATTCGGGTCGCAACGGTCGCACTGCTCAACAGTTCGTCAATCACTACCTCGGTCAGCATTGAACGCAAAAAAATTCCCCGCACGTGACGGGGATTTTTTATTGGCAGGAAAGTTTCAGCAGGTGTGGCAGATTTCGTAGAGACCTGCGCGTTTGAGCGTGTTGACGACGGTGTCGCCGATGTGAGCGACGGTGTCCGCGACGTCAATGCCAACAGCGTTTAGGGCTTTGATTTTGTCGGCAGCCGTACCTTTGCCGCCGCTGATGATTGCGCCCGCGTGACCCATGCGTTTGCCGGGAGGAGCCTGTCTGCCCGCGATGAACGCGGTGACGGGTTTATCGGGCATGTTCTCGGCAATCCAACGCGCGGCGTCTTCCTCGGCGTTGCCGCCAATCTCGCCAATCATGAGGACGGCTTTGGTCTCCGGATCGTCTTTGAACAGTTGCAGGATATCGATGAAGTCGCTGCCCTTGACGGGGTCGCCGCCGATGCCGACGCTGGTGGTGATGCCGATTCCCGCGTTCATGAGCTGGAAAGCCGCTTCGTACGTCAAAGTTCCCGAACGAGAGACTAAGCCGACGTGACCGCGCTTCTGGACGTTGGCGGGAATAATGCCGAGCTTGGCTTCGCCCGTAGTCATAATGCCTGGGCAGTTCGGTCCGATAAGGCGCGTCTTCTTTCCTTCCATGTAGCGGCGGACTTTGACCATGTCCAGAGCGGGAATGTGTTCGGTAATGCAGACGACCAGCTCAAGCCCCGCGTCGACAGCCTCAAGAATCGAATCGGCTGCGAAGGGCGCGGGCACGTAGATGACCGAGGCTGTCGCTCCCGTGGCGTTGACGGCGTCGATGACCGTGTTGAAGACCGGCACGCCTTCGACGGTCTGCCCCGCCTTGCCGGGCGTGACACCGCCGACGATCTGCGTGCCGTAGGCAATCATTTGCTTGGTGTGGAAGGTCGCCGCCTTGCCTGTAATGCCTTGGACGATGACCTTCGTGTTCTTGTCAACCAGAATCACTGTATCAGCTCCTCAGAAAAAATCTTTGTCTATGATCTTGTCGTAGATGTAGCCTTCGCGAACGCCGCTGTCGCTGTAGATAATGTGCAGGCTGCCGAAACGTTTGGCGAGCACGTCGGCGATGATCAGTCCCGGCATAAACGTGTGCATGCGTTCGGGCACGGTCTTCATGAGCAGAATTTTGTCGGGGACGATAAGCTCGTGGTCGCGCTGAAAACGATTCAAGATGTCGTGAATGCGGCGGACCTCCATGCGCATGTTGCGCCGCGTCATTCCGTACATCGCGTTATACAGAGCCATTGCCCCCTTGAACGTGCCGCCGATTCCGCAAATCTGCGCGTGGCTGACGGCTTGGAACTCCTGCACCGCGCTGACGGTCGCTTCAGCCTCGGCGTACATCTCGGCAACTTCAACCGCGCTGGGCAGGATATGAACGCCGGTGTATCTGGTGTGGAAGTTCAACGAGCCGATTGGCAACGACGCCTTGACCTGAATCTGATGTTCCTTGAAGTAGACGATTTCGGTTGAACCGCCGCCGATGTCGATGAGCAAACCCTTCTCGTCGGTGAGATCGTGAGTCGCGCCGATGAAGTCGTATGTCGCCTCGTCGTCGCCGCTCATGAGCATGATGTTTATGCCCGTGCGGAAAGAAATTTCGTCCACTGCTTGCGAACCGTTGACGGCATTGCGAAGCGCGGCGGTTGTGAAGGCGGTGACCTGCGTTATCCCGAAGTCGTCGAGGAAGTGACGATACTCCCCGATAATTTCGACGACCTTGTCGATGCCCGCTCGCTGCATGACGCCGTCGCGAACGTATGAGGCAAGCCCGACGGTGTGTTTCCTCTTCATGAGCATTTCCACGCGGTCGCCGTCGATATCGTAAACAGCCATGCGGATTGTGTTCGAGCCGACGTCAATCATCGCGTAAAGCATGTCGTCCACCTCCTGCCGAATGATTCTTTCCGCGCAGAAATTTTCCTGCCGCTAGCAGTCAATCTCGTGCGGACTTTTGCTGACGATTTGCCCGTCGCGGTTGCGGTAGACGACGTTGGCTATGCGCGCGTTGATAATCATGCGGCGGCAAAGTTTGCAAGGCTCGCCCGAAGCGTCGGAGCCGTCGGCGCAGTTCACGCCCGCGATGTAAATCGTCGCACCGAGCATCTTTTCGGGGTCGGCGTTGATGATGGCGTTCTGTTCGGCGTGCACGGCAACGCACAGCTCGTAGCGTTCGCCCTTGGGCACGTGAAGCCGTTCGCGTTCGCAGACGCCGCTGTCAATGCAGTTAGTCTCGCCGCGCGGCGCACCGTTGTAGCCGGTGGAGATGATGATTCGGTCTTTGACGATGATGGCACCGTAGCGGCGGCGAAGGCAGGTTGCGCGTCTGCCGACTTCGCGGGCGATGTTGAGAAAGTATTCGTCCCAATCGGGGCGCGTGGTCTTGTCGTTCATGTTGTCTCCTCCATTCAACCGCGATGCGGTTGGTGTCTACTTTTTCTTTGCGTGCCCAAAGAAAAAGTAGCAAAAAGAAAGGGCACCTCGCGGGGGCGTCGCCGCATGCTACATCACGTAGCATACGCGGCGAGGCCGCCCATCCGTGGGCGGCCTCAGGTGATTCATTGCAACCAGGTCACTTTGTCGAACGGCAGCTTGTCCAGGTCGCGGGGCTTAGGGTCACGGGCGGGCTTGCCCAATGACAAGATTGCCTGGCACGCAAAATTTTCGGGGAAGTTCAACAGCCCGCGCAGATAGTCTTCGCTCGGAGTGTCGTCTTCAGCGGGGCGGTTGCGCACTTGAATCCAGCAGTTGCCGATTCCCAGAGACGTCGCCATTAATTCCATGTTCATCATTGCCACGCACGAATCTTCGACGAAGGTGTCGGATTTGTCGCGGTCAGCAACGACGACGACGGCGGCGGCGGCACCCTCCAACATTTTGGCGACGGTCTTGCGGCAGAGAGCCATCTTGCCGAGCAGCTCGCGGTTGGTGACGACGATGAATTCGCACGGATACTTTGCGTGTCCGCTCGGTGCAAGAAGTGCCGCGCTGACGATTTGCTTGAGTTGCTCGTCGCTTATGGGTTCTTGGTTATAACGGCGCACGCTTCGGCGGCTGCGCATGATGTCCAACATTTCCATTGGGTCACGTCCTTTCGACGGTGCATAAAAGCCGGAGACTCGGTCAAGCCCCCGGCTCGGTGTTGTCGGCAGAAAGTTATTTCGACTTCGAGTTGACGTCGATGTTGGTTGCCATATCCTTGACGGGTTTGGCGTTGAGAACTTTTTTGGGGATGATGAACTTCTTTTTGGCGGCGGGATCTGCGGGGTAGGTGGTGTAGGCGCGGATCTCGCTGTAATAGGCGATGGTCTCAAGGACGTTGCTGATCTCGTCGGGCCACTGCTGATTGGGGTCGTTCAATGCGGCGCGTGCCAGCTCCTGCAAGATGCCGCTGAAGTTGTATTGCATTGCAACGGTGTGCCAGTCGCGCTTGTCAATCGTCCACATATACCAGATGTCTGCCTTGCGAAGGGCGGTGTCCATGTATTCGAGGAACTTTTCTTGGAACGCGCTATCTTCGGCGGTGCCTTTGTCAGCGGGGTTTTCGTTGCTCATGTTCTTGAGGGAATCGGCAATGCGGTTACCGTCGAGCGTGACGAGCATGATGCGGCGATAGTCGTTCTCCTGAAGGATTGTGACCTCTTTGGTGTCGGCGATGATCTCTTCAATCTCGGCGGGCGTGGGCGTCGCAACCAAATCGGTGACGGCGGCCGCCAAAGAAGGCGCGGTGAACTTCTGCCATTCCTTGTCGCCTTTGATGTAGAAAGTCATTTCCTTGCCGTTCTGCACCAGATAATACGGGACGATCTTCTCGGACTCGGTGCCGTCGTCGTTATAGATCCACACGGACAAATCGCCGGTGGAGCGGAATTCGTCGCCCTCAACGATGCCGTAGATATCCAGTTCGCTCAAGACGAACGGTGAGGCGAAGAAGATGTCTTGACGGAAAATCCTGTCGGGCGCGTCCGAATCCTGCGTCAAGGCTTCGCGGAAGGCCTGCATGCCCGGCGAGTTTGGGTCGTCCGCCGCGAAAGTTTTGGCGGGGAAGATTGCCGCGCACAGCAACAGTACCGCCGCGCACAAGTTGAAAAATTTTTTCATGGGAAAACCTCCTTATATTGTCAGCGAATTTTTTTGCCGACGTCTTCAAAGAACGAGTTGGTGATTCTGCCGAACATACCCTTTTCCGCCTGATAGTCTTGACGGTCGCGCACGTCCTTGCGGGCAAAGATCATTGAGCCTGAACGAGCCTCGAACATCTGCAGCGTCATTTGGATTGAAGTGTTGTCCACGCGGCGCGGCGGATAGGTGACGGGAACTTGAACGTAATATGTTTCCTCTTGACGGTTGCCGTGTCTGTCGCGCCAGGTGCGAGTTTGGCGGCGGCTCTCCCAAACGGTGCGGGCGGGCTCGATGTAGTAGCTGTGATCCAAGTTGTCGACGTTGGCAGTGACCCAGGCGTCGGCGATGCGGTTTGCGTTCTGCATGATGAGCTGTTGAACATGCAGGGGGTTTGAGCGGGCAAGCAAGTCCAAATCCATGCCCAGCTGATAGCCGATTGTCCTGCGCGCCTGTGCCTCGGTGATGATGTTGCACTTGAGCTTGCGGGCGTTTTCGACGTAGGTATCCTGCATGTTGCGTTGCTCGATTGAGCCGCCGTAATTGCCCGTCGCGTCGAAGAGAATGACGCTCCTTATGTTGTGGAAGTTGAAGCCGCGGTCGAACCAGTCGGTCTTTTCGGCGTCGGCAGTGTGCGGCAGGGCAATCAACGCCAGCACAATCACTGCGCCGAAAATTTTTTTGATGAACACTCTAACACCTCCCAAGTCATTTCGTGAAGCCGACGGACTGCGCCAGAAGAATGTTTTCGGCACGGACGCCGGCAACTTTGGCAAATTCCTCGCGATTGATTGAGCCGCGCACGCAGTTGCCGAGCCCTTCGGTCTGCGCGGCAAGGGCGACACTCTGAACCATTGCGCCGACGGTGATGTTGGCACAGGCGATTTGAGCTTCACGCGGCGGCTGACGTTTGGCACTCAACCAGGCGTCGGGCGTCTCGACGAAAACGAGATTGACTGCCGCCTTGCCGACGAAGCTCTGTCCGGTCGTTGTGGTCATGCGGTAATCGCCCGCGACAATGAGCATGAGCCCGTTGGACATCGGGTCGTAGCGGTAGACGCCTTCGCGAGTGACGGCGTAGACATCAACAGAAAAGACACCGTTGGCGACGGGGACGACGCGCTTACCGTCGTGGCGATTGATACCGTTTGCCGCCCAAAGAATCTTCGTCAGCTGCGATTCGGTCAAGTCACGTTCGACGAAGTTCCTGCTCGAATGCCTTGAGCTCAACGCCTGCATTACCGTGATATTGTCGGGCATCTGCGCGGCGAAGGTCGTCGTCGTCAACAACAGCAACGTCACCAACGTCGCGGCGAAAAATTTTTTCATACCTGCCAACTCCTAACTTCTGGTTCCCAACTGATAATAGCCGCCCGCCTCCATGAACTTGCAATACTCGTCGACGGCGATGACAAAGTTCGTGAAGCCGCCGTCATATCCTGCCGCGGTCAGCTTTTTCATGTCCGCCTCGGTGAAGCTCTGATACTTGCCGCGCAGTTCGTCGGGGAAGTCGCAATAGGTCGTGCGCAGTTTGGAATGCATAGACTCGATCATAGCCTTCGCGGCGGCGTTGAAGGTGTGGGCGTGACCGGTGCCGCAGTTATAAATGCCGTTGGCGATGTCGTGTTCGAAGCACCACAGATTGATCTTTGCGACGTCCTTGACGTAGATGAAGTCGCGTTTCTGTTCGCCGTCGCCGTAGCCGTCGGTGCCTCTGAAAAGTTTCGGAGACCCGCCGAGTTTCATGCGCTTATAGATTTGGTGGAAGATGGAAGCCATCTTGCCCTTGTGAGCCTCTTGCGGACCGAAGACGTTAAAATATCTGAGCCCGATGATTTTGCTTTTGGCGGCGTTGAAAAATTGTCGGGCGTAGCGGTCGAACATGAGCTTGGAGAACGCGTAGGGGTTGATGGGATTCTCGCACGCCTCGTCCTCGCGGAAGCCGCGCTCGCCTAAGCCGTAGACCGCGGCACTTGAAGCGTAAACGAACGGAATTTGTTTGCGCAGACAGAACTTGAGCAGTTCCTTGGAGTATTCGTAGTTGGTGCGCATCATGAAGTTGACGTCGTATTGCATAGTGTCGGAGCACGCGCCTTGGTGAAAGATACCGTCGACTTTGAGACCGATGTCGCCGTTCGTCAGAGCCGCAAGGAAGTCGTCCTTGTGCCGGTAATCCATGAAGCGCAGCCCGATTAAATTCTTGTACTTGTCGCCGCTGCCCAGGTCGTCAACGATCAGGATATCGGTGCGCCCGCCGTCGTTGAGTGCGCGGACGATGTTGCTGCCGATGAAGCCCGCGCCGCCCGTCACGATAATCATAACAATCCGCCTCCTTCAATCGTCCTCTTTGACGTAACGAATGTATTGCTCGCCGATGCGTTCACGACACGCCGCAACGGTCGGTTCCAGAAGTTTGAGCGCGGCGGAGTGATTGGGGGCGGCGGCAGTGATGCGAACGATGCAACCGTCCGGTTTGGCGTAGGTGGCGACGGTGGGATTGATGCCGTCCAAAATTTCCGCGAGCCTGTCGGCAACGGGTGATTCCCCGACGATTGAAACGGGCGCGTCGTCTTTGCTCAGGCACTTGATGATAATCGACACGAAAGTTCTATCGCTCTTGCCGTTGAGATAAAGCTCGCAACACTCCTCGAACATGGGTTGCATTTCGTGCGGCGGACCGGGCAACAGGATACAGACATTGCCGTCGCGTTCCATAACGCAACCCGGCGCGGTGCCGTGGTGATTGTACAGGATGAGCGAATCGGCGGGCACAACAGCTTGTTTGCGCATGCCGTCAGAAAGTTTGTCGAAGCCGCGGGCGCGTGACCGCTCCTCCAAAAATTTCAGGACGCTCTCGTCGACGACGGGTCGCTTGCCGAAATATTCGATGAGCATTTCCTTTGTAAGGTCGTCCTTCGTCGGACCGAGCCCGCCGGTCATAATCACGGCGTCCGCGCGCGAGTAGGCAACGTCCAGCGCGGATTTGATGCGTGCGGGATTATCGCCGACCACCGTCTGAAAGTGGCAGTCCAGCCCCAAATGTGTCAGGCGTTTCGAAAGATATTGCGCGTTGGTGTTGACGATGTTGCCCATCAAAATTTCCGTGCCGACGCTGATAATTTCCACAACCATCCATGAATCACCGCCGAAAAAATTTTTCGTTGATTATAGCACGCGGGTGCCGAACTTGCAAAAAAATCGCCCGCCTCGTTGAAGACGGACGACGAAAAATTTTCGGCTCACAGCGGCAAAGACTTGACCCAGTCGGTGAGCGCGGTCTTATCTGTGCGCCCGCGGAAGACCCTGCCTTCGATCCACTTGACGGAATCCGCGGCGGAAGGTTTCAGCTCCTTGAGCGTCTCGCCGAAGCTTGAGCCGCCGCTCGTTGCGAACAGCACAATCGTCTTGCCGCTGAAGTCGTAGCTTTCCAGGAAGCTGTTGATGATGTGCGGCGCGACGTACCACCAGATCGGGAAGCCGATAAAAATCGTGTCGTGCTTGTCGACGGGCGCGGCTTTGTCAGCGAGTTCGGGGCGCGAAGTTTTGTCAGCCATCTCGACGGAGCTGCGCGACTTTGAATCGTTCCAGTTGAGATCGGGACCTTTGTAGGGCACGGCGGGTTTGATCTCGTAGACGTCCGCGCTGAGAACTTCCGCCAGATTGTTTGCAAGCTTGCGCGTGGTGCCGCTTGCCGAGAAAAACGCAACCAGTTTGCTCATCGTAATACCTCCGAAGTTTTTTGCCCGGCGAATTCGAACTTGACGCAGTCGTCGCCGAGCGAACGTTTGGAATCGTAACGGATTGCCGCGTCGAAATTGCGGCGGTCTTTTTTGTCGTCGTCCTTGTCCAAAGCCGGCGGCTTAAGGACGTTCATGATGTCGTCGAGTTTTGCGCCGTCTTCAAACATTACAATCGCCTCCTGAAAGGTTTTTTTCTGCCGAAAATTTTTTTGATGTTTTGTGATCTACTTTCTTTCACCGAGGAAAGAAAGTAGCAAAGAAACTCGCCACTGCGCGTGGGGCGGATACCGCTCATTGCCGAAACGTCCGCGCTTACCCGCAGCCGCTCGTGCCGCCTATGACGCCATCCATGGACGTCATACGGCGGCGGCCGCACATCACGTGCGGCTTTAGTAGCCGAAGACTTGAGCCGCCTTCGACATGTTGTCGCGGATTTTCACGCCGAACGGGCAACGTTTTTCGCACGCGCCGCACTTGATGCATTCGCCCGCATGATGAGCCAGAGCCGCGTAATGTTCGCGAACGGTTTCGGGCACGGCGTCTTGAGCTTCGGCAAGGTGCAGGAACTTCGTGACGTAAGCGATATCGATTTTCTTGACGCACGGTGCGCAATGTGAGCAGTACACGCAATGTCCCTGCCAAGAAATTTTCGGGAAGCTCGCGAACGTCAGCGCGTAGTCGCGATCTTCAGCCGAAGCGGTCTCGTAGGCGACGGACTGATTGAACTGTTCGACGGAGTGTGCGCCCGCCAATACGCAGGCGACAGCGGGTCGGCTCAAGGCGTAGTGGATGCATTGGTGCGCCGTCAATGCCACGCCCGCAGGCGACAGCTCAGCGTTCAACAAATCGCCGCCGCCGAAGCATTTCATCACGGTGATGCCCACGCCGAGACGTTGGCAGGTTTCGTACAGCCGCCGACGGTCGGGATCCATGTTCGTCAAGTGCCCCGCGTAGTTTGCCTCGTTCCAAAGCTCCTCGACGTCTTCGGAGGCGGGCAACATGTCATAGCAGGGGTTGACGCTGAACATGAGCACTTCAATCGCGCCGCTCTCGACAGCCTTCAACGCGACCTGAGGATTGTGGCTGCTCAAGCCGATATGACGAATCACGCCCGCCGCCTTGAGTTCGCGAACGTAATCCAAGATGCCGCCCGTTTCAATCTGCCGCCAATCGTCCGGCGCGTCGCAGTAATGAATTGTGCCGACGTCGATGTAATCCGTCTGCAACTGCTTGAGCGACAGCTCGAAGCCCGCCTTGACCTCGGACAGTTTGCGCGTGCGCTTATATTGACCGTCCTGCCAAACGGAGCAGATGTGTGACTGCGCGATAAATTTTTCACGCCGCCCGTGCAGAGCCTCGCCCACGGCAGTGCGAACGTCGGGGTTGGACGTGTACAGGTCGAAATAGTTGACGCCCGCCGCCTCAGCCGCGTCAAAAAGTTTCTTCGTCATTCGGCAACCGTCCTCAGCAAAACCTTCGCAACCCATGCCGATTTCGCTGACCTGCAGACCGGTGTTGCCCAGCTCGCGATAAATCATAGTGCTCACTCTCCTTTGCATGTACGCGGGAAAATTTTGACGGGCGAAAATTTTTTCCTGCCTGCAGTCAACTCGAAGGGTCACGCAAAATTTTTCAGCACGGGCGGCGTCAATCCCCTGTCGATGATTAATTGCTCGACGGCGTTGATGACTTGCCGCGGCGAAATTTTTTTCTGGCATTCAAGCTCGCGCTCGGTGCCGTGATGATACGGGCAGACATTCCAGACGAAGTTGACGCGCACGTCGTTGAGGCAGCCGTTGCAGACCAGGCGATTGGCGACGCGATACGGCGTATGGAACTCGAACCAGTCTTGCGAAAAGCCGCAGACCATCACAACGGGGCAATCGACAGCATGAGCCAGCCAAGCCAGTCCGCTCGACAGTCCAACGAAGAATTCAGCATGAGCCAGCATGTTCGCGCGGTGCATGATTGTATAGTCGCCCGTGAAGTTTTCGGCAGCCGCGGGCATAGTGATCGTGCGCCCGTCGTTGGTTTCAGTCGCGTGCTTATCAATGCAGAAGACGCGGTATCCCAGCCGCCTGAGATAGTCGACGACGATATCCCAGCCGTTGGGATAGAGCCAGCCCTTGATGGTCGTTGACGCCTGCACGCCAATGCAAACGTAGGGCTCGTCGGTTACAGGCGGTGACGTCGGCTTGAAGGTCGCACGCCTCGGCAAAACGTTCAGCCCGAAAATTTTTCGGTGAGCACGCTCCATTGGCTCGTTGCGGATATCAAGCGGCACCGCGGGATAATTGCCCAGAGTCATCAGCGGATAATACGTCGCGTAGCTGTCGAAGGTCAGCGCGTCAGTCTGCGGCAGGTCGGGGTAAAGATGCGCCGCGAACTCGCGCATGTATTCGCGCAGATGAATCGTCAGCCGACAGCGATGAAAATCCCTGAACGCCCGCAGATACGCCAGCAACGAAATGATGTCGCCCATGCCCGTCAGTCGGCAGGCAATCAGCACGCGTCGCCCTTCGAGATTGAGCTTGTGCGAAAAAATTTTCATGCCGCCGCGGAAGACGTCCACCTGCCAACGAATGAAATGCTTCTCCACGGAAATCAGCCGCACGTCGGAAATGTTTTCGTCGAAAAAAATTTGCCCGCTGTCGCCGTCGCTGATGACCACGCGAAAATCTCCGGCGGGGACGTCCAGCCGCAAGCCGAAGTTGAAATCCAGCCGCAAGCCTTCAATGCCGGTCTCGCCGACGATTGGCGCAGTCAATGCCGAATCTCGGTCGCGATAAATTTTCATCCGCTCGAACAAAGAACTTTGAACGTCGCTCTCGTCGCGGACGTAGTCGCGGACGTCGCGTGCGCAAAAAAATAACGTCCTCACGTCAATCACCTCATAACCGGCGGCGTCAATCCCCGGTCGATGATTAATTGCTCGATGGCGTTGATGACTTGCCGCGGCGAAATTTTTTTCTGGCATTCAAGCTCGCGCCCGGTGCCGTGATGATACGGGCAGATATCGCCCAGGAAGTTGACGCGCACGTCGTTGAGGCAGCCGTTGCACACGAGACGATTGGCGACGCGATACGGCGTATGAAACTCGAACCAGTCTTGCGAAAAGCCGCAGACCATCACAACGGGGCAATCGACAGCATGAGCCAGCCAAGCCAGTCCGCTCGACAGTCCAACGAAGAATTCCGCATGAGCCAACATGTTCGCGCGGTGCATGATTGTATAGTCGCCCGTGAAGTCTTCGGCAGCCGCGGGCATAGTGATCGTGCACCCGTCGTTGGTTTCAGTCGCGTGCTTATCAATGCAGAAGACGCGATATCCCAGCCGCTTGAGATAGTCGACGACGATATCCCAGCCGCGCGAATAGAGCCAGCCCTTGCGATTGGTCGACGCCTGAACGCCGATGCAAACGTAGGGTTCGTCGGTTACAGGCGGAGCAGTCGGTCGGAAGGTCGGCTCACGCGGCAAGGTGCTTATCCCCAGAAGAGTGCCGCCCGCGCGTTCCATCGGCAGGTTGCGCATTTCCACGGGCACGGACAAAGAATTTCGTCCCGCCAGAACGAGATGATACGTCGCGTAGTTGTCGAAGGTAACGTCGGCTTGCGGCAGGTCGGGGTAGAGATTCGCCGCGAACTCGCGCAGAAATTTCGGCAGAAAAATTTTCACGTCGCAACCGTGATGCCGCTTGAATTCCCGCACGAACGGCAACATCGCCAACGTGTCGCCCAGCACGGAATGCACGAAGGCAATCAGCACGCGTCGCCCTTCGAGATTGAGCTTGTGCGAAAAAATTTTCATGCCGCCGCGGAAGACGTCCACCTGCCAACGAATGAAGAACTGTTCGGCGGAGATGAGTCGTCCGTCGGAAATGTTTTCGTCGAAGAAAATTTGTCCGCTGTCGCCGTCGCTGATGACCACGCGAAAATCTCCGGCGGGGACGTCCAGACGCAAACCCATGTTGAAATCCAGCCGCAGACCTTCAATGCCGGTCTCGCCGACGATTGGCGAATCGAACGCCGCGTCCGAAACGCCGAGCATACGTTTGGCGCACGCAAAAAAAAATTTCTGCTCGGTGTCGCCGTCGAGCTTGTCCTCGCTGACGACGCGCGAGAAAAATTTTCGGTAGTCCGCGATATTGCGCGTCGTGAAGAAATGTTTTCGCACCGTGTGACCTCCTAAAGCACGCCGATGATTTTGTGTGCCTGCGGAATGACGCGCACGTCCGCCAGACGACGCAGAGCCTCGGCTTGCAGGGCAAAGATTTTTTCCGCCGACGCCGCGCAGATTCCATTGGCGGGCGTGACGGGCTGAATCACCAGCAAAATTTTCGGATCAACCGCCGCGATGAGATTGACCGCCGATAAAAATTCTTCGGGCTCGGTGTTGTCGGCGACGACGATTTTGACGTAGAGATCTTTGTCGGCGGCGGCGCGCAGAAATTTTTCGTGCACGTCGAACAGGTTGCGCCCTATGCTCGGCAGTTTGATGTCCATGCTGACGATGTCGACCGCGGCGGAAATTTTTCGGAACTCATCCGGCAGCGTGCCGTTGGTCTCCAAAAAAATCTTCACGCCGAAACTTTTGACTGCCTCGGCGACGGCGCGAACGAACTGCCAATTCATCAGCGGTTCGCCGCCCGTGAAGCTGACCGAATGCGTGGGCACGGCGCAAAAATTTTTGACGACCTCAACGACCTGCGCGGCAGTCAACGGATTCTTCACGGCTCGGAACGTCGCGGAGCCCGCGGCACTTTCCACGCGGCAAAAATCTGCGCGGGCAAAGTCGGTGTCGCAGTAGGCGCAGCCGAGATTGCAACCGGCAGTCCGCACGAAAATCTGTCGGCAGCCCAGAAATTTTCCTTCGCCCTGCACCGACGAGAAAATTTCCAGGACGTTGGCACTAATCATCGGCACGATACTCGACGCAGGAATTTGGCGACTCGTGAACTTTGACGGCGTGCAGTTTCGTCGCGGCGTTGAAGATGTCGGACGCGGCGAGCCGTTCAAAAATTTTTCGCGCGAGATTTTCCGCGGTGGGATTGTCCGTCGCGAAGTCCGCCAGCTCATTCAGGTAGCGGTGGTCGAAGCCGTCAAGCACGCGGTTGAGTTCCGCCTTGAGAATTTTGAAGTCGACGAGCATTCCGAGCCCGTCCAGATTTTTTCCGCGGACGACAGCCTCGACAATCCAGTTGTGCCCGTGCAGACGCGCGCACTTGCCGTCGTAGCCGTCGATGAAATGCGCAGCCTCGAACGCCGCGCCAACAGTAATCTCGTACAAAGTTTCAGCCTCCCGAAAAATTATTGCGTTTGTGCCGGCGGAGCCATTTCCCCGCGCTGAACCATGAGATTGAACGCCGCTTCCATGATTTGCCGCCCGATGGGAACAGCCGAGCTTGCGCCGAAGCCGCCCTGTTCGACGATGACCGCCACGGAGATTGTCGGGTTATCGAACGGGCCGTAGCCGACAAACCAGCCGTGGTCGATGCCCTGAGAATTTTCGGCGGTGCCGGTTTTGCCGGCGATGTTGTAGGGGAAGCCGATGAAGTTGCGGGCGGCGGTGCCGTTCTTAGTGACGTCGTTCAAGCCCGACTGCACCAGCTCAATGACCCAGGGTTCAACTTGCAGTTCGCTGACGAGTTCGGGCTGAAAGTCTTTGATGACTTCCTTGTCCTGCGTGACGATTTGCTTGACGACGTGCGGCTTGAAGCGTTTGCCGTTGGCGGCGATCTCGCCCATGACCATTGCCGCCTGCAGAGGCGTGACCAAGTTGAAGCCCTGACCGATTGCCGCGTCCATGACCTCCGACAGATAAAATTCGTCGTTGTAGACTTCAAGCTTGTACTCCTTCCAATCAGCAAGTCCCGGCGATTCATACGGCAAATCAATTCCCGTCACCGAGCCGAGCCCGAACATCTTGGCATAGCTTTCCAGCTGGTCGACGCCGAGGCGGTTGCCCAGCTCGTAGAAGTAGACGTTATCCGAATGGGAAAGCGCGGCGTGGAAATTCAGCCAGCCGAGAGCTTCGCCGCCCGCGTTACCTTTCGGAACGAGCCAATGGGTGCCGCCGTCAAAGATGAGTTCGTCGGGCGCGACTCTGCCTGTTGCCAAAGCCGCCGTGCCCGTGACGATTTTGAACGTGGAGCCTGGCGGGTATTCGCCGGTGATAGCTTTGTTGTCCATTGGGTGATACGGGTTGTTGTTGATGGCGTCCCAGTCCTTGTTGGATATGCCGTGTGCGAAAAGATTTGGGTCGAAGGCGGGGCGGCTGACCATTGCTAAAACTTCGCCAGTCTGCGGATTGATGACGACTGCCGCCGCCGCATGACAGCCCAGCGAGCTCAACATGTTGTCAACGGCCTGTTCAGCGGCGACCTGCAAATCGCGGTCAATCGTCAAAATCAAATCGTAACCTGGCTTAGGTTCTTTGCGTCCGAGAATTTGCACGGGCTTGCCGGAGACGTCAACTTCGACTTGCTCACCGCCGTTCTCCCCGCGAATCATTTTGTCATAGACGCGCTCCAGCCCGAACTTGCCGACGATATCGCCGGACTTGTATCCTTCGCCCTTCCTTGTCTCCAGCTCGGCGTCAGAAATTTCGCTGACGTAGCCGAAGGTGTGCGCACCTTCCTGCTTGAGCTGATAGTTGCGGATGGGTTGAACTTCAATGACGACGCCTGGGTAAAGGTCTTTCTGCTCCTCGATGATGGTGACGATGTCCTGCGTGACGTCGGGGCGGATGCGTATCGGGTCGAAGCCGGAGTGCACGGAAATTTTCTGCTGAATCTCTTCGATGGGGACGTTTAGCAATTTGGATATTCGTTCGACGACTTCAGGCTTAATCGGCGCAGTCAACGGCAACAAGCTCACGCTGAAGCCCGGGCGGTTAGTGACGAGGAGCTGACCGTTTCTGTCGTAGAACGTGCCGCGCGGAGCCATTGTCGGGATAATTCGGATGCGGTTGCCGTCGGCAAGGTTCGCGTAGTATTCGCCGTCATAAATTTGCAGATAGCCCACGCGAGCAATCAGAATGGCGATGACGAAGACGACTGCCGCCGCCAAAGGTTTCAATCGCCCGATGTATTCTTCGCCGTTGTTTTGGTTGTCGATCACAGTTACAATCCTCCCGAAGCGTTTAATTTCAATTTTGTGTTTAGGATCTACTTTCTTTTGCTGGTCCAAAAGAAAGTAGCAAAGAAAAGGACCTCCGAGCCGGCAACGACGCATCACGTCGTCGTATGCCGGCGGCCGCCCGTCCATGGGCGGCCTCGTTATCAGCTAAGGAGACGGGTGACGGGGTGTTATAATGGCGGCGAAATTATATCACGCGGAGGCGGATTTGTAATGGAAATTTTTTCGGCACCCATTGCCGCGGCGATGCAACGGTATTCCGACGACGAGGTCACGCCGTTCCACACGCCCGGTCACAAGCAGGGGCGCGGGGCTCATGAACTTTTGCGGCGGCTGCTGACGGCTGAGGGTCTGCGACAAGAGGTTTCGTTGATGGACGAGCTTGACGACTTGCACGCGCCGCACGCTTGCATACGAGACGCCCAACAGCTCGCCGCACGACTTTGGCACGCCGACGAATGTTTGTTCATGGTCAACGGCACGACCTCGGCAATCCAGGCGATGATGTTGGGCACGCTCCGCGACGGCGATCAAATCATAATCCCGCGCAACGCTCACCGCTCGGTTTTGTCGGGGCTGACGCTGTCGGGTGCGGTGCCAATCTTCCTGCCGGTGGAATTCGACGCCGCGAGCAATCTGCCGCTCAACGTCACGCCCGAAACTGTTCGTCGCGCAATCGAACTTTATCCCGCGTCCAAAGCCGTGCTGCTCGTGTCGCCGAACTATTACGGTGTGGCGGCGGACGTCCGAAAAATTTCCAACATCGTTCACGCGGCGGGAATGCTCCTGCTCGTCGACGAAGCTCACGGCGCACATCTGCCTTTCAGCAATGAGGTGCCACCCTCGGCAATGGAAGCCGGCGCGGACGCCGCGGCACTCTCCACGCACAAAATCCTCGGCTCGCTGACGCAGACGTCCATGCTGATGTTGAAATGCTCCGCCGACGTCGAACGCATCAAACGCGCGGCAAGCCTCCTGCAGACGACCAGCCCGAACCAATTGCTGTTGGCGTCGTTAGACATCGCGCGGCTGCAAATGCAAACCGACGGACGCCGGCTGATTCAACGGGCAATTGATCTGTCGCGACGACTGCGCTTAGCCGTCAACAATCTGCGCGGGCTCAAGATATTCGACGTAAAAAATTTTTCGCTCGACCCGACGAAGGTCACCGTCAACGTCCTCGGCTTGGGGCTCACCGGTCACGCGGCGGAAGAAATTTTGCGCCGACGTCATCTGGTGCAATGCGAGCTGTCCGACGCGGCGAACGTGCTGTTCCTCGTGACGTATGCCGACTGCGACGCAACCATCAGCAAACTCATCGAAGCCCTCAGCCGCCTGCCGAGCCGTGAGCCGAAAAATTTTTTGCCGCCCATAACCGCAACCGACATCACCGCCGCCTCTCTCAGCCCACGAAAAATTTTCGCCGCCCCGACCGAAACCGTTGCCCTTGCCAACGCCGCTAACCGCATCTGCGCCGAGGAAGTCACCTTCTATCCGCCCGGCATTCCGCTCATTTTGCCCGGTGAAAAAATTTCCGCCGCCACCATCGACATCCTCCGCCGCGAAAAATTTTCCCGCATCATCGGCGCACACGACCCCACCCTCGCCACCGTCCGCGTCCTACAAAATTTTTCTTGATGTATTGACTTTTTGCCGTTTTGCTATTATCATTCGCTCTGTCAAAGGAGTTGATAACTATGGCGAACGAAAAATATACGGCGAAAGCCCAAATGTCGATTCAAGCCGCGCAACAGCTGGCGGCAATGAAATATCATCAGGAGTTCAATTCGTTGCACTTGATGTTGGCGTTGGCGAAGGAGCCCGAAGGTTTGCTCGCGACGATCTTCCAAGAGTGCCAGACGGATTTGCCAATGCTCAAGGTCAAGCTCGAAGCGGAGCTGAACAAAATCCCGCAGGTCAAAGGTCAGGAGCGGCTCACCATGGGCGTCGACCTCGCCCGCGTCATCGGCAAGGCACGCGAATACGCTTCGGCAATGAAAGACACGTTCATCAGCACCGAACATCTTCTGCTGGCTCTTGTCACCGACGGCAAGCGCGAGCTGCAAGACATTGCCAAGGAGTACAACCTGTTCAAGGACAACATCGACGCGGCGATCAAGAAGTATCGCAAGCAAAACGTCAGCAGTGAGAACCCCGAAGAGACCTACCAGAGCCTGGAGAAGTTTGGGCGGGATTTGACGGCTTCGGCGCGGGCAGGGAAGCTCGATCCTGTCATCGGGCGCGACGAGGAAATCAGACGCACGATTGAAATTTTGTCGCGGCGCACGAAGAACAACCCCGTGCTCATCGGCGAACCGGGCGTCGGCAAAACCGCAATCGTCGAAGGTCTCGCGCGGCGTATCGTTGCAGGTGACGTCCCCGAATCCCTCAAGAATAAAACTCTCTACGCGCTGGACATGGGCTCGCTGATTGCGGGCGCGAAGTTCCGCGGCGAATTCGAGGAGCGGCTCAAGGCAGTCCTCAACGAAATCACCAAGAGCGACGGGCAAATCCTGCTGTTCATCGACGAAGTTCACACCGTCGTCGGCGCGGGCAAGGCTGAAGGTGCAATGGACGCCGGCAACATTCTCAAGCCAATGCTCGCTCGTGGGGAACTGCGTTGCATCGGCGCGACGACCCTCAACGAATACCGCAAGTACATCGAGAAAGACACCGCCCTTGAGCGACGCTTCCAACCCGTCATGGTGGGCGAGCCGACCGTCGAGGACACGATTACAATCCTGCGCGGCATCAAGGAGCGTTACGAAGTTCATCACGGCGTGCGCATTCGTGACGCGGCACTGGTGAGCGCGGCGACCTTGAGCGACCGATATATCAGCGACCGTTTCCTGCCCGACAAGGCGATTGACCTGGTGGACGAGGCGGCGGCGAAGTTGCGCACGGAGATTGAATCACTGCCCGCGCCGATTGACGAGATTCGCCGCAAGATCATGCAGCTCGAAATCGAAGAGCAAGCGTTGAAGAAGGAATCCGACAAGGCGTCGGAGGACAAGCTCAAGTCTACCGTCGACGAGATTGCCGAGCTCAAGTCCCGCGAAAAAATTCTGCGCGACAAGTGGGAGGCGGAGAAGCAATCAATTCTGCGCGTGCGTGCCATCAAGAAGGAGATCGACGACGTCAACAACCAGATTGAAGCGGCGCAGCGGGCTTACAACCTGCAGAAGGCGTCCGAACTCAAGTACGGCAAGTTGCCCCAGCTGATGAACACGCTCAAGAAGGTTGAAGACGAAATCAACGCGCAGTCGGATTCGCGCCTGCTCAAGGAGGAAGTCGGCGAGGAGGACATCGCCCGCGTCGTGAGCAGGTGGACGGGCATTCCGCTGGCTAAGATGTTGACGGGCGAACGCGAAAAACTTCTGCACCTGGAAGACACGTTGCACGAACGCGTTGTCGGTCAGGACGAAGCCGTCAAGGTCGTCAGCGAAGCGATTCTGCGTGCGCGTGCCGGCATCAAAGATCCCAACCGTCCAATCGGCTCGTTCATCTTCCTCGGTCCGACCGGCGTCGGCAAAACGGAACTTGCCAAGGCTCTGGCGGAAGCTCTCTTCGACGACGAACGCAGCATTATCCGCGTCGATATGTCGGAATACATGGAGAAGCACACCGTCGCCCGACTGATTGGCGCACCTCCCGGTTACGTCGGCTATGACGAGGGCGGGCAACTCACCGAAGCCGTCAGACGCCGCCCCTACAGCGTCATCTTGCTCGACGAGATAGAGAAAGCTCACCGCGACATCTTCAACGTGCTGTTGCAGATTCTCGACGACGGCAGATTGACCGACGGCAAAGGGCGCGTCGTCAACTTCAAGAACACCGTCATCATCATGACCAGCAACCTCGGCTCGCAGGAAATCCTTCAGCGCGCGAAGATCGGTTTCATCACCAACAAAGCCTTCGCCGAAGCCGAGACCGTCATCAAGGACATGCTCAAGGATTACTTCCGCCCCGAATTCCTCAACCGCATCGACGACATTATCGTCTTCAAGTCGCTCGCCAAAGACCAAGTCAAAGCCATCGCCGAGATTCTGTTGAAGACTTTGAGCACGCGGCTCGAAAAGCAAATCAACATCAAGCTCGCCTGGACGCCCGCCGCAGTCGACGCATTGAGCGAACAGGGCTTCGACGCGAACTTTGGCGCACGACCTCTGCGTCGGCTGTTGACGCACACGGTTGAGACCGAGCTGAGTAAGAAGATCATCGGCGGCAACGTCAAAGAGGGCGACACCGTTGAGATTGACTTCGTCGACGGCAAGTTTGTCTTCAACGCCGCAACGACCGTCGAGCTCGACAAATGATTCTTGCCAAACGGCGGCGGCTGTGATAGACTGCAACCGTTAGTTAGATAACTGACGCAGTGTAAGCACGGCATGTACGCCAAAAAGCCCCGAGGGTCACGAGCTCGGGGCTTTTGATTTCGTTTTGCGGATTAACGATAACCACGGGGCATTACTTCCGTCTGTCCAGCCACTTGCAAACGAAGTGCGATACCACGTTCGCCGCGACTGTCACGAGGAACAGCGTAAGCACGGCTTTCACCCTCTTTCGTACATACGTGGAGGCGTGACGCCGCGAGCATTATATCGGAAACGATTTGGCGTGGCAACGGCGTGAATACGTGAATACATTGGCGTACGGCTTTCCTAAACGCGGGCGAACGGTTATAATCGGCGCGTCACGAAAAATTTTCAGGAGGCTACAGATTATGACAGCAACTCACGCGGCAGGACGCAAGCTCAAGGACGCAATCTTCGACGCGAACCGCGCCTGCAACGAGGCGATAAAAATCCACGGGGCAGACGCCGTGACCAACGCGACGATTGGCGTGGTGCTCAACGACGACGGCAAGCTCGCCACGATTCCGACGGTGGAAAAAACTTTCCGCGCGATGGACTTCAGCGAACTGGTCAGCTACGCGCCGATAAGCGGGCTACCTGCGTATCTCGACGCCGCGATTGATTTGACATTTGGCGACTGCAAACCCGACGCGCACTTCGGAGCGGTCGCTACCGCCGGCGGCACCGGTGCCATTCATCACGCCATAGCCAACTACGCCGAACGCGGCGACGCCGTCCTAACGAGCGATTGGTGCTGGGGAACTTACAACGTTATCTGCGTGGAGACCGGCAAGCGGCTGGAGACGTTCCGCCTCTTCGACGACGCGCTCAACTTCAACGTGAACGATTTCGCCGTCAAGGTCGACGCGCTCTGTCGCAAACAGAATTCCCTGCTGGTCATAATCAACACGCCCGCGCATAATCCGACGGGCTACGCGTTGACTGCCGACGAGTGGGATAAAGTTCTCGCCGTGCTCAAAGCTCAAGCTTCCGTCGGCAAAAAAATTTCCCTGCTCGCGGACATCGCCTACATCGACTTTGCGGGCGGAGATTCCCCGCGGGCTTTCATGCGCAAGTTCACCGCTCTGCCCGAAAATCTCTTCGTGATGATTGCCTTCAGCATGTCGAAGAGCTTCACGTTTTACGGGCAACGAGCGGGCGCATTGATTGGCGTGTCGTCGAGCGCGGACGTGATTGCCGAGTTCAACGACGTGAGCAAATATTCCAGCCGAGCCGCCTGGTCGAACGTCAACCGCGGGGCTCAAGCTCTGATGGTCAAGCTTGCCGCCGACAAAACTTTGATGACTGCCTGCCGGACCGAACGCGACCGGTTGCGTCAGATGGTTCAAGCCCGCGCAGAAATTTTCGTCGACGAGGCGAAGGCTTGCGGCTTGCGAATCGTGCCGTACAAGGGCGGATTCTTCATCGCGGTGCCCGCGGACGATCCCGCTGCTGTCTGCCGAAAACTTCACGACGATTTGATCTTCGCCGTCCCGCTGAAGTTGGGCGTGCGCGTGGCGGCGTGTTCGACGTCGTCAGCGAAGATGCACGGCGTCGCAGAAAAAATTCTTCGCGCAATGAGATAAACGTCAGCATAAACACGAAAGCCCCTTCCGAACGTGGGAGGGGCTTTTTGATTTCGATTGATGTCAGCGACGCGGCGGCCGAGGAGGTGGACCGTAGCCCGGCGGTGGTGGTGGAGGACCGTAGTGGTCGCGGTGACGTGGCGGAGGAGGAGGACCATAACCTGGCGGAGGAGGTGGTGGACCATAGCCGGGCGGTGGAGGAGGAGGACCATAGCGGTCGCGGTCGTGATGACGTGGCGGGCGCGGCGGCGGTCCATAGCGGTGCCGACGTTCCCATTCGTGGCGGTCACGGCGTTCGTTGGCAGTTTCACGACCAAGAATGTACTTGTCGCGGATGTGTGCCCACTTGCTGCCCATCTCCTGCGTCTGAACTGTCGGTTCGTTCAGATCGACGGCGGCGGCTTCAACGTCCGCGTTCCCGCCGAAAATCAACAAACTTGCCGCTGCAGCGAACAAAAATTTTTTCACGGTGTCCATCTCCTTTCGACGTATGCTGTTGGTTGAATTCTATTCGCTATCGCCGTCAATGTCAATTGCCGCCAGGTTAAGTGTTCCTAAGTTATACGTCGTCGGAAGATTTGCGTTACAGCTGATCCTGCACCATGCATTCGAGGCGGCGGATTCTTTCCATCAATTCGGGAATTCGTTTCAACATCGCCTGATGCTTGAGCCAATCGCTGTGAGATTGAATCGGGAAGCCCGCGCCGAAGAAACCTTCGGGCATGTTCTTGGAGATGCCTGAACGCGCGGCATAGACGGAATTGCCGCCGATGTGGATGTGCCCGACGGTGCCGACTTGCCCGCCGAAGGTCACGTTGTCGCCGACGGTTGTCGAGCCGCTGATGCCGGTCTGCGCCACGATTAGACAGTTCGCGCCGATTTTGCAGTTGTGCGCGATGTGAACGAGGTTGTCAATCTTCGTGCCGTGCCCGATGACTGTCGAGCCCATTGCCGCGCGGTCAATGCCGACGTGCGCGCCGATTTCCACGTCGTCTTCGATGATGACGTTGCCGACCTGGGGAACCTTGGTGTGCACGCCGTTGGACGTGGTGAAGCCGAAGCCGTCCGAGCCGATGACTGCCGAGCTGTGAACGACGCAACGCTTGCCCACGACGCAGAACTCGCGCACGGTTGCGCCGGAATAGATGACGGTGTCCTCGCCGATTGAGACGCGTTGCCCGATGTAGACGTGCGGATAGATGATTGCGCCGCGCCCAATGCTTGCTCCGTCGTCGATGACAGCGAAGGGCATAATCGTCACGCCGTCCGCGATGGAAACGTCCTTGCCGATGTGAGCTTTGTCGCTGATGCCGACGGGGATTTCAATCTTTGGCGCGAACATGTTCAGCAGACGTGCGAAGGCGGCGCGCGGGTCAGCAACCTTGACGGCGGGCTTGGGGAAGTCGTCGACGTCGAGCGGGATCAACACGGCGGCGGCGGCAGAATTTTTTGCCTCGTCTATGTGCGGCGGCACCGCGAAGATCAAATCGCCCGCCTTGGCTCCGATGATGTTTGCTAAACCGCTGACGATGATTGACCCGTCGCCGTGAACTTCACCGCCGACAAGCTCGGCAATCTCGCGTAAAGTTTTTTCCATAGTATCGCCTGCTCACTGCATCTTCTTGATGACGTCGTCAGTTACGTCAATGCCGCCTTGGAAAAGAATTTTCTGGTCGGCGGGGTTGGCAATGACCACGTCGAGATTTTTCTCGCGCGATAGCTCTTCGATGACGACGTTCATGCGGTTTTGTATCTGCGACGCGTACGCCTGGTTAATGCCCGTCAATTTGCGTTGGAAGTCCGCTTGAAGCTTGGCGGCGTCCTCCTCGCTCATGTCGGGCTTAGCGGCGACGTCCTGCTGAAATTTCTGTTGCGCCTCGGTGACTTTGGTTTCAGCCTCGCTCATCAACGCCTTGACGCGCGGAGCCTCTTCCATCACCTTGTTGACATCCACGCAACCGATTTGCCCCTGCCCGCAACCCGTCACGACGAGCGAAGCAGTCAGTAGGGCAACGGCCGCCAACTTCTTTGCGATGTTCATATATGCAACACGTCCTCTCACAATCGATTCATTTCCTTGATGAGCGCGTCGGTCAAATCACGGGCGTCTTTGCCGGGCAAGACGAGTGCTCCCGCTCTTTGTGGCGACTGCAAATCGAAATTCCATTTGGTGCGCCGCAGAGAAAATTTTTCGTCGGACACGGGTTCGCGCTTGACTAAAACCATCTCCAGCCGATTGACCGCCGCGAGCATCGTCGCCTTGTCGGCAATGGAATCGAGTATCGCCTGTTCAAGCTGTGCCCGCTCCCTGCCGACGGTTTGCAATTCTGTCAGAAGTTCCCGCCGACGAGTTTGCCGCGTTTCCATCTCATGCAGGGCATCTTCCATCAGCTTGCGGTTGCGTTCGGTGACGTCGGACTCTTTCTGTTGAGCTTGAGCCTCGACCTCGGCACGCAACCTGTCAGCCTCAGCCCTAAGCCGCGCTTCGTCCTCGGCGACGGAATCATTGGCGTACTGTTCAATCTCCGCCATCCACTGGTTGAGCAGTTCCAGTTGCTTGGCGTTGCGTTCCAATTCGACCGCGTCGAGCCGTTCAAGCAGCTCATTGATTTGCTCCTGCGTCAGGCGAAGGTTATCGGCATTGCGCAACTTTAGCTGAATGTTCATGTTCTCGTTGAGGTAGCCCGCGCTGATTTGGTCGCGACGTTTGAGATAATGCGGCTCGGATTTTTTGCGATACTCTTCGGCGGCGAATTTCTTGCGGCTCTCCAGCTGAGCCAGTTGGCTGATGATTAACTGCGCGTTCTTCTGCCGTGCCGCTTCGTCAAAAACTTTCGGGTCAGTTTCGGGCGGCGGGGCTCTGGGCACGTCGACAATCTTCATTGCCTCGTTTAGCTCCAGGCGCAGACGCAGTTCCGTGGCAATCAGTTCGTTGAGCCGTGCGCCTTCGGGGTGTGCCGCGTAAATTTTGTCGATGTCGACTATCCCGACGCCGCGAGCTTGAGGCGCGGGCTCTTCGATTTTTTTTTCGACGGGCGCAACGTGTTCGGGCGTTTGATACAGCCACAGGCCGCCGCCGATTACAGCCGCCATCGTCGCCGCGAAGAGTGCTCTGTAGTTCACCGCGCCGCCTCCTAAAAAAAAGTGATTAGCGATTAGCGACGGATAGAGCTAACCGCTAACCACCAACCACTGCCGACCGATTATTTCTTGCCGAGTTCCGAAATGACGTCTTGGGTTATGTCCTGCCCGCCGTAGATGACAGCCATTTTGTCGATGACGACGGAAAGGCCTTTCTTGTCGGAGACCTTTTTGATTGCGGCGTCCACGGCGTTTTTGATGGGCTCAAGCAACGACTGCTGCTTCTGAGCCAGCCGCTGTTGGCACTGCTGATAATAGTCCGCCTTCTCTTGGTCGTTCATGCCGGCGGATTTCTCTTCGAATTCCTTGCGCACGTCGTTGATGGCGGTTTCCATTTGCCCCTGCAGATTCTGAACGTCGGGGTGCGCCGCCATTACCTGCTGATAATCTATGACGCCCACGCTGGACGAGCTTGCCGCCGAGGCGATGTTGCCGCTCTGCGTCAGTGCCAACGCCACCACCGAGCCGATGAATATCACCGCGATGACGATGCTGACGATTTTAATTTGCTTCTTTTCCAGTTGAATCATTATGCTCTCTCTCCTTAAGATGGTTACCTGCAACGCCGCCGATTATATCAGACGCCGCCGCCCGTTGTAAACAAACCGTGCAGATTTTTTCGGACGGGCTCTCGCCCGCGATTTGCCTGCCATAATAATTCCTCCCGCGTCAAATTCTTGCGCTCATATTACCAGATGATTTTCAGATGTTCAAGCCGCGGAAAAAATTTTTGCCCCGCACGACGTTTTCTGCTATCATATAGAAAATTTTTTTCGAGGAGGCAGATTTGTTATGATGAAATTCGCGGGTCTGCGCAAAAAATTTTTGGCGGCTCTTACGGCTTCGGCTCTGGGTGCGGCGTTGACGTTGGGTGCGCCGACGGCTCAAGCGGCCTCCGGACTCGACATTATCGGCAGCGCAATCGGCATCGGCATTCAGGCTTCGCAGCTGAACGCGCAAATTGATCAGCAAGTCAAACGCTACAACGAGAGCGAGGAGGGTCGCCAGGAGCTTTACAAGGCGATGCGGCAAAAATACGGCGTCAGCGAGAATTACGAATACAACGCCAAAATGGATCGCATTATGGCGAATTTGACGCGGGGCGTCGCGGCGATTGATCCGACTATCAACGACAAGCCGTATCTGTATTTCGTCAGCGAACAGACTTCGATAAACGCTGCTTGCACTATGGGGCACGTGATGATGGTCAACGCGGGAACCTTCGCCAAAATCACCAACGAGGACGAGATTGCCGCAATTGTCGGGCACGAGATGGGTCACGGTCAAAAAGATCACCCCGCCAAGGGCAACAAGAAACGTCTGCAGAGAGCCGTTACCACCGCCATTGCGGGCACGGCAGTCGGTGCAACGATTGGCGGCGGCGCGTTGACCTCCGCCATAACGAACGTCGCTATCACTCATTCGGTTGCTCACGGCGACAAGAAGATGGAGACCGAAGCGGATCTTCTCGGCTTCGACTACATGACGCACACCAATTACAACCCCGGTGCTTGCGCGGCGATCATGCAGAAATTTGTTGAACTGTCCATCGGCGCAGAGCAGTCGAAGATAATGGCGTTCTTCAATCCCTCCGACCACCCGGACAGCGGGAGACGTCGCGACGCTTACGTCAAGAAGCTCCACGAATACAGCGGCAAACACGTCACTGCCAAGGACGGCGTCGTCAGCATCAACGGCAAAACTTTCACGACCGTTGCCGCCGCCCACGACATGAGCAGCGCGGAACGTTCCTACTTCGTCTTCGGCAATCTGGCGGCCGCCTATCACAACGGACACAACAAATCCGCCGCCACCGTTCAAAACGGCACAGTCATGTTGGGCAAACAACCGATCATCACGCCGCAAGCCGGTGACGAGGACGCCTACACCCTTGCCGAAAGATTGAACGCCATCAAATAAACATCGCACGCAAACGAAAACCCCCGTACAAATCTGCGCGGGGGATTTTTGTTGCGGACGTGTTCAGTTGTGTAAAAAATTTTTCAGCGGCAAGCCGTCACGCGTCTTCCATTCCGTGTAACCGTTCGCGCTGTTGCCGATTACAAATGTCGCGGCAGGTGACGGCAAATTAAATTCAACGTCTTCGAGTAATCGACCGTCAACAATCTTTGCGTTGAGGCGGCGTTTCTTCATGGCGGAGGAAAGTTTTCCATTGTCTTGCGGAGAAATTTCGCTGCCCGCCAAAACTCTGAAGCCCGTCGGCGTGCGTTTCATCTGCGCAGTAATTTTCCTGCCGAGGCGTTTAATCGTGCGCGTCAGGTAAAAAATTTCTTCGTCGGATTTGGCGGCGGGCGGAGGAGAAATTTTTTTCGGCGGCTCAAAGATTTTGTAACCGACGGCTCCGAGAACGAGGCGCGCGAATTCGACCTGGTCTTCAAGCTCGCTTGCTTTCTCGGCGGTGATGTTGCCCGGCGAAGGCTCGTTGCTGTTGACGACTTCATAACGACCGGCATTAAGCGCAATGTCGTGGAATTTGTTTTCCAGCCAGCTGATTTCCGTCGGACCGAAAGAATTGTTCGACGTGGTGAAGACGATTGCTTCCGTCCAAAAATTTTTGTCGGAACTGCGTGCGTGTTCATTCAGGCGG
>JADEZQ010000023.1 GCA_015206785.1 Quinella sp. 2Q5
ACAGCAACGAATAATCGACCAGGAACGACAACCCGCCCACGAAACAGAATCGCACGAGCTCCGCAAATCTTTCGTGTGTCATTGAATCACCTCAAAGCCGCAAAGTTCACGGCGGAAATATTTTTCGTCTCAAGCAAGCGCAAAACCTTCGGGCTTGTGACGGCGGCAAGTTCAGCCTCGAAGTCGTGATCCCATTGGCAGAAGTCCTGCAGAATTTTATTGTCGGTGCCGGGGTGCAACATGACTTCCGTCGTGCCGTCACGCAAGTTTTCAATCAGCTTGAGCATAAAATTTTCGCCGACAGCCTCACCCGCCACAATGCCCGCGAAATGATTCGGAGTCACGAAATTTTTTCTGTGCGCATGATGCGCCGTGAACTTTGCCAACGAATTCAAGCCGAAACGTCCGACGAATTGCCCGAAAGTTTTAAGCTCGCCGTCGAAAAGTTTTGCGTCCGCCACGCGCATTGCACGCAGTCCCGCCGACGACGCCAACTCCAAAACGATTTTGACGATACCGGGCACGTGGTGCAGGTGTTGATGACTGTCGACGTGCGTGAGTTTGACGCCCGCCCGCCGGATTTTTTCAAGCTGCGCCGCAAGCTCCGCACGCACCTCCGCAAGCGAAATTCGCCCGCGCAGATACAACTTCAGGAACGTGACGTAATCGGCATGAAAAATTCCCTCCGCCGTGACCAGCGTGGGAATTTCTTTCGGCGGCAGGACGGGGTTGCCGCAAGCAAGCGTGAAGTGTATTCCGACGCCCAAGCCCGAAATTTTTTTCGCGACTTTGACTGCGTCGTCGAAGGCAATTCCGCCCGCCATGAGCGTCGCCGACCTCAAGCACCCGCGATTGAACGCACGTTCCACCGCGCGATTTATCAGTTCGTGTCGCCCGAAGTCGTCCGCGTTCACGATTAATTGTTTCAAGTAAAATCCTCCTCATGCGCAGGAAATTTTGCGCCGCCGTCAAACGAATAGCCCGTCAAAAAAATTTTAACGGAGTCTGATTTGATGAGCCCGATGATTATTGCGGTTGTCGCTTTCCTGATTGACGCGTTGCTCGGCGACCCGCGCAGTAAATTTCACCCCGTCGTGATGATGGGAAACTTAATTTCCCTGCTCGAAAAAATTTTGCGCCGCGAACTCGACAGCCCGCTGCTGAAAATTTTCAAGGGCGGTTTGCTCGTCGGAACGGTCGTTGCTATCGCGTATGTCGTTGGTTTTGCCGTGGAGCTGATATCGCACGCAATGCCCGATCTCGCCGCGCAGGTGTTTATTCAAGCGTTGGTTTTGAGTTTTATGATAAGTCCGCGCACACTCGGCGACGCCGCCCGCGAAATTTATTGGCTACTGGAGTCGGAAAATCTTCCCCGTGCCCGCGAAAAGGTCGGTTGGATTGTCGGACGCGACACCGTCAATTTAAACGAAGCTGAAGTTTCCCGCGCCACAGTCGAGACCGTCGCGGAGAATACCGTTGACGGCGTGATTTCGCCGCTGTTTTATTTTGCCGTCGGCGGATTGCCGCTTGCCGTCGCGTACAGGGCGATTAACACGATGGATTCGATGCTCGGCTACAAAAACGAAAAATATTTTTATTTCGGACGCATGGCGGCTCGGCTCGACGACGTTGCGAATTTCATTCCTGCGCGGCTGACGGGCTTACTGTTCGTCGGCGCGGCTATTGTCCTGCAACTCGATTGGCGCAATGCCTTCAACATGATGCGACGCGACGCAAGTAAGCACCCCAGTCCGAACGGCGGTTGGGCGGAGGCGACGGTTGCGGGCGCATTAAACATTCAGCTCGGCGGCATGAACTACTACTTTGGTAAACCGCACTTCCGCGCTTACATGGGCGAACCCAACGAAATTTTGGAGGCGGCGCACATTCTCGGCGCGATTCGCCTGATGTACACCGCCACAATTTTATTTTTGACGTTCGCCTGCGTGATTAGGTTTTAGGCGGCGTCAATCAAACACTTTCGGCAACAAGTCGGCAATGTCAATCGTTATCGGCATGAAGTACAATCCGCCGCGCGACGTGCTGATAAAGTCGATGACCTCCTTGGCGAAGGCGATGTTCCAGTCCATTGTCGGCAGGAAATTTTTCGGGAAGACGGCTTTATCTTTGCGCTCCCAGTAGCCGCGACTGCGACTGCTCAAAACCGGCGACACGCCCCAATAAATTTCGTGCCCGTCAAGTAAATCGGCGAACATCTCCAGATAGCGCATGTCGAAAAACGGTTGCGTAAAGAATCCGACTGCGCCGGCTTGAGCTTTGCGCTCCACGCGATAAAGTTCGTCGCGAATACCGCTGCGATATTGGTCGATACCCGCGTAAACTTTCACGTCGGGCAATTCGTCGCGGAACTTGCGGATAACGTCGATCGTCTCGGTCGGATAAACGGTGCGCGTCAAATCCTTAGGCGGGTCGCCCGCGATAATCAGCACCTCGCGAATCCCGAAGCGTATAAAATCGTCGCGCATGGGGAGCGGCTTTGCAAGATCGATGTCCATTGCTCGAACGTGCGGTATCGTCGGCAGGGCGGGTTGCGTAAATTCCGCCGCCTGCCACGATTTTAGCGTGAAGCTCATCAAGTCGGGAATGTTCACGCAGTCGACCTGCGGATATTTTTTTATTACGTCGATGTCGGCGCGCAGACCTGCCTCGTCGCGCGGAATGATTTCAACGGCAATTCTTCCCATAAAAAATTCCTCCTTACGTATCGTCGCGAACATTTTATCAGCCGACAAAATTTTTGGCAAACGAAAACCCCCGCCGCGTTGACGGGGGCTTGTTGTTGTGAATCAGATATTGAACGAATTATGCGAGCGTTGCAAGGTAGTCGCGAATCTTGTCGCCGTCCTCGAACTCCATAACCTTATCGAGAATTTCTTTCGCCTTGGTGAAGGTGATGTTGCGGATACGTTCTTTGACGCGCGGAATTGACGGTGCGCTCATGGACAGTTCTTTGATGCCCATTGCCATGAGGATAATCGCCGCGTTCGGGTCGGACGCCATTTCGCCGCACATGCCCGCCCATTTGCCTTCTTTGTTGGCGGATTCAATCGTGCGTTTGATAAGGCGCAGAACTGCCGGATTGAAGTGGTTGTACAGATAGGAAATTTGCGCATTGCCGCGGTCGACAGCCAAAGTGTATTGCACGAGGTCATTTGTGCCGATTGAGAAGAAGTCGACGTATTTGGCAAGCGCGGGCGCCATAACAGCAGCGGCAGGCGTCTCAACCATGATACCGACTTGGACGTTGTCGGCGTATTCTTTGCCTTCGTGCACGAGTTCCATTTTGGCTTGTTCGACGAAATCTTTCGCGGCGAGGAATTCAGCAACGTTGATAACCATCGGGAACATGATGGCGGCTTTACCGTAGACACCCGCGCGCAAGATAGCCTTCAACTGCGGCAGGAACAGATCTTTGCGTTGCAAGCTGATACGAATTGCGCGGTAGCCGAGGAACGGATTTTCTTCCTGTCCGACTTGAATATAGGGCAAGGGTTTGTCGCCGCCGATGTCCATTGTGCGAATAACGCAGAGACCTTCGCCGTGCGTGACGGAGGCGCAGTGTTCGACAGCGGCTTTGTATTCTTTGAACTGATCTTCTTCCTTGGGAACGTCGGTTTTGCCCATGAAGACGAATTCGGAGCGGAACAGACCAACGCCCGTTGCGCCGAAGTTTTTGACAGCGGCATCGGCATCTGCAGGCGAGCCGATATTTGCGACGAGCTCAACTTCTTTGCCGTCAAGAGTAATGGCGGGTTTATCTTTGAGCTGTGCGTAGTGGGCTTTGAGTTCTTCCTGCTTCTTAATTTTTTCGTCGTAAGCTTTACGCTCTGCATCGCTGGGACGAATCAAAATTTCGCCTGTTTCGCCGTCGAGGATAACGGGGTCGCCGTCCGCGATTTGAGCAATGCCGTCACCTACGCCGACAACGGTAGGAATGGCGCGAGTCTTGGCAATGATAACGGCATGAGCGGTTGTTGAGCCTACGCCGAGGATAACGCCTGCGATTTTATCGGTGGGCAAGCCTGCGATGACGGACGGTTCAATGTCTTTGCCCGCGACGATAACTTTGCCCGCGATTTCGGGTTCTTTAATGCCGAGGAGATATTTGGCAATGCGTTTGCCGACGTCGCGCATATCGACTGCACGACCGCGGAAGTATTCGTCTTCCATAGCCTCGAAGATTTGCGCCTGCGATTCGTAAGCGTCGAGAACGGCTTTGGGCGCGGAGCCGCTGATATCAACCTGCTCGTCGATTGCGCCGCTCATTGCAGGATCCTCGACCATCATGCGGTGCGCTTCGAGAATGCCCGCCTGTTCCTTGAGCCCCTGGTCGTTGAAGCTGTCGATGCTCTTCTTGAGGTTTTCAGCGACAGCAACGAGCGCGGCGGCTGCCTTCTTCTTCTCGTCGGCCTTCTTGCCTGCCTTATAGTTGACGAGATAGCCGTCAAGGTTTTGTCCTGCGAGCAGAATGTTGCCAACCGCTATGCCGGCGATTACGCCTTTGCCCTTAATTTTCTCTGCCATAGTTCTTCCTCCGTTGAGTTACACAAAAAGGGAGGCGGAAAAAAAACTTTTACCATCCTCCCCAGATTGTACTGAACCTCACGAATTATTCTTCGCCGAATTTGCTGTCAACGAGAGCCTTGAGCTGGGCGACTGCTTCTGCTTCGTCCGGACCGTCAGCGACGATGGTGACCTCGGTGCCTTTGACCAAACCCATGCTCATGATCATCAGAATGCTTTTGGCGTCAACAGTCTTGCCTTTTGCCTTGAGCTGAACTTTGGATTTGAACGAGGACGCCTTCTGCACGAAGACGGACGCGGGGCGTGCATGGATGCCAGTTTTGTTTTCAATCGTGGTGGTTGCTTCTGTCATTAGTGACCCTCTCCTATCTGTGTACGAATGTTTTTAACGGCCGTCGCCCTTGGGGCAACTCTTTAGAACGTGCTATTCGCCGCCCGCTGATATCTTCCTGCTTGCGCGGAAAAAATTTTCCAAAATTTTCACGTCGCAATAATCAACTCCGGCAGCCTCGGCGCAAATGCCGTCGCGGTCGTGGCGGTCGCCGATGTAGAGAACGTCTTCGGGCTTGAGATTCATATGCGCCAAAATTTTTTTCAGACCGCGGGCGTCGGGCTTCATGCAGCTGATGAATTCGTCGTCGGCAGAAAAAATTTCGTCGGCGGGAAAATCTATGGCGGCAACTTTTTCGCGGGCGGGGTTGTCGGAATAGACGATGAGCTTGACGCCGCAACGTTGCTGAGCTTCGGCGGCGGCGATGAGGCTTCGGCGGGTGCAGTGGCGTAAAATTTTCTGCGGGCGTTCGACCATCCACGTGCGCAAAATTTTTTCGACAGCTTCCACCGACAGAGCATACCGCCGCGAAAGCTCCTCCACCTGCCTTGTGCGAAAATTTTCCTCCGCCGCGCAGAACCGTTCTTCCCGCAGCCGCCGCCAATCCCGCAACAAAAAAATTTCCCGCAACCGCGTCGGGTGCAGGAAATAATAACCGACCAGCCACGCCGCCATCAAAAGCCGCACGGGCAATGAACGGGTCAGCGTGCCGTCGAAATCCAGAATCCATGCCTTGTATGTCTTCACGTCAATCAGCTCGCTTGCGTTGAAAATCTTGTGCGCTCATTGTAAAATGACTGCCTTACCGAAAGGACTCTAATCCGTAACAGGAGGCGATACTTTTGGATACCATCTTCGACATACTGAAAATTGTCGGAGTGAACGTGGCTTCGTACTACGTTTGCAAGTGGCTTGACAAACTTCTTCGGAAGCGGTAACGAGCACAGCGTCTGAAAAATGACGCGACCCCTCGCACGACTGTCCTTAGCAGCGTACGGGGGGCTTTTTTTTGCGCCGATACTAATGGATACCATCTTCTATCGTTCGTTATATCTACTGTCCGTCGTCATTGTAATCGTCGGCGAAAAATTTTTCAAGCACTCGGCGGATTAAATCTCCTTGAGGAAGGCGCGATAACCCTTGAATGTTTCGTAGATGTCGACCTTGGAGGTGGCTTCCCAGGGGGCGTGCATGCTCAAGACCGCGACGCCGCTGTCGATGACTTCCATACCATATTCCGCCATCATGTAGGCAATCGTGCCGCCGCCGCCGAGATCGACCTTGCCCAGTTCGCTGAATTGATAGTGGACGTTGTGCTTGTCGAGAATGGCGCGAAGTTTGCCGACGTATTCGGCGTTGGCGTCGGAGGAACCGGACTTGCCGCGCGAGCCGGTGAACTTGTTGAAGACCATGCCCTTGCCCAGATAGGCGACGTTGCGTTTCTCGTATGCGGCGGCATACAGCGCGTCGAAGGCACTTGAGACGTCCGAACTCAACATGAACGAATTCTTCAGCGCACGACGTACGGCAAGTTCGCTGTATTGTCCGCAAGCATTGAGCAGTTCAGCGACGGTGTTGGCGAAGAAGCGGGACTTCATGCCCGTCGCGCCGAAGGAGCCGATCTCTTCCTTGTCGACGAGCAGACAGCAGGCGGTCTTGCCGAAGGTTTGATTCGCGGCGTCGAGCATTGCAATCAGCGACGTGTAGGAGCAAACGCGGTCGTCCTGCCCATAGCCGAGCACCATTGACCTATCGAAGCCGAGCTCACGAGCCTTGCCCGCGGGAACGAGTGCCAGTTCCGCCGAAAGAAAATCGTCCTCTTCGATGTCGTACTTGTCCTTGAGGAGCTTGAGCACGCCGCGCTTGACGGATTCCTTGTCGCCCTCTTTGAGCGGGTAATTGCCGACGAGGATGTCGAGCTTTTCGCCTTCGATGACTTTGTCGGCGGTCTTCTTCATTTGTTCCTGCGAAAGGTGAATCAGCAAATCCGTCACGCAGAAGACAGGGTCGCCTTCCTCCTCGCCGATAACGATGTCGATGACGCGCCCGTCCTTCTTGACGACGACGCCGTGCATAGCCAGGGGCAACGTGACCCACTGATACTTCTTGATGCCGCCGTAGTAATGCGTGTCCATGTAAGCAAGCCCGCTGTCCTCATAAAGCGGATTCTGCTTGAGGTCGAGCCGGCAGGTGTCGACGTGTGCGCCGAGAATTTTCATGCCGCGTTCGATGGGCTCCGTGCCAATCTGGAACAGCGCGACGGTCTTCTTCATGCACACGGCGTAAACTTTGTCGCCGGGCTTAAGGCGTTCGCCGCGGCTGATGACGTCGTCCAGGTTGCGGTAGCCGACAGCGCGCGCGCGTTTGACAGCCTCGTTGACGGACTCGCGTTCGGTCTTACAGCGGCTGATGAAGTCGATGTAGCCCGCCGCCAGTTTATCGACGGCAAGCTTGTCCTCGTCGGTGTATTCGCTCCACACGGAAATTTTTTTGTCTTGGTCTTCAGCCATCTTTCGCATCTTCCTTTCGGTCTGAATTCGTTTCCACTCGCGCATCTTCGCACGAAGTATGGCGACTTGCGCGGTGAGCGTCTTATCGTTCATTGACGTCCTCATTGAATTTGTTATTTTGGATCTACTTTCTTTTGCCGGCAATGGGCGGCCTCGTTATCGGCTTCGGTGACGGGTGCGGTTTAGATTTTGGCGATTATACTGAGGAAGTCGTCGGCGGTCTCGGCGCGGTTGAAAAGGTTGCGCAACGTCGCGCCGCCCGTCAGTCCTTTGGTGTACCAGGCGCAATGGGCACGCATCTCGCGCACGGCAACGCTTTCGCCTTTGAACGCGATGACCTTTTGCAGGTGGCGGCGCATGATGTCAGCGCGTTCGTCGAGTGTCGGCGGCTCAAGTCTCTCGCCCGTCAGGAAATATTTCAGCAGGCGGTTGATGATCCACGGGTTGCCCTGCGCGGCTCTGCCAATCATAACGCCATCAGCCCGCGTCGTCGTCAGGATGTCGTCGAGGCTGTCGAAGTCGCGCACGTCGCCGTTGGCAATGACGGGGATTTTCACGGCGGATTTGACGGCGGCAATCGCGTCCCAATCAGCCGCGCCCGAATAAAATTGTTCGCGCGTTCTGCCGTGAATGGTGATGAAGTCGACGCCCGCAGACTCGGCACGTTTGGCGCATTCGGCGGCGTTGATGTGTTGGCTGTCGACACCGAGCCGGAGTTTGACGCTTACGGGCAAGGTCACGGCGTTTCGGATGGCTGACAGAATTTTTTCCAACAGCGGCGGGTTTTTCATCAGCGCACAACCTTCGCCGTTCTTGAAGATTTTCGGAGCGGGGCAACCCGAATTGAAATCGATGACGGCGGCCGTGCCGAGCTGTTCGACGTAAGCCGCCGCCGCCGCGCAGATTGTCGGGTCGGAGCCGAACAGTTGAATCGCCGCGGGTCGTTCAGCCTCAACCGTCTGCAACATCGCCAAAGTTTTTTCGTTGCGGAACCACACGCCCGCCGCGCTCACCATCTCCGTGAACATCAGCAAATTTTTTCGGGCGTCGCCGTCAATCAGTTCTCGCACCAAAATCCGGAACGGAGCGTCAGTCACGCCCGCCATTGGTGCCAAAAATATCGGCGTGCGGAAAATTTCTGCGACGGTCATTGGCAGTTCCGTTCGTGCAAGACGCGCAGTCCCGACAGTGTCAGGAAGTGGTCAACCTTGTCGATGGTCTTGGATTCGCGGTGAATCATCTTTGCGAGCCCGCCCGTCGCGATAACTTTGGCGTGCCAGGTCGAGCCCATTTCCGCGCGGATTTTCTCAACGATGGTGTCAATCTGCCCGACATAGCCGTAGATTATGCCCGACTGCATGCAGCTGATGGTGTTGTGCCCGATGACGCTTTTGGGCGGGACGAGTTCAATGCGCGGCAACTTGGCGGTGGAGGTGAACAGCGATTCGGAGCTGGCGACGATGCCCGGCGCGATGACTCCGCCGAGGAAGTCGCCCGTCTCGGAAACGACGTCGAAGGTCGTTGCCGTGCCGATGTCGATGACGATAAGCGGGCCGCCGTAAAGTTCAAAGGCACCGACAGCGTTAACGATTCTGTCCGCGCCAATAGCCCGCGGGTTTTCGTAATTGAGCTTTATGCCCGTCTTTATGCCTGGTCCGACGACGAGCGGCTTGATGCGGAAATAACGTTCGCACATCTTCGTTAGCGGCACAATCAGCGGCGGCACCACCGATGAGATGATGATGTCTTTGACGTCGGAAATTTTCACGCCCTGATAGCGGAACAGGTCGTTGATCAGCATGCCGTATTCGTCGCCGGTCTTTTGCCTGTCGGTGGAGATTCGCCAATGCTTCATGAGATTTTTACCGCTGTAGGTGCCCATGACGATGTTGCTGTTGCCGATGTCTATTACAAGTAGCAAGGTGATTCACTTCCCGAAAATTTTTATGAGGCGGCGCAAATGATCCAAGTCCGCGAAATCTTTCCAATAGTCGTGCTCGCGCATGAAGTCCATCATTTGTTCGACGACCTGAAGTGCCGCGAGTTGCAGTTCGTTCGCGACGGGCGATGTCGACGCCAAGAGGTTGGGCAGCTCGCTGATGAACAGTTGCGCCTCGGAAAGCGTCAGCCCGTCCAAAGACTTCACCACCACCGCCAACGCCGCGTCCCCGAAAATTTTTAGCCGCACGTCGTCCGAATGCCCGCGCAGATATGAACACGCAGCTCGACACGTCAGAGCCGTCTCCAAATCCGATGCCGCGCCCTCTGCTACGGCCGACAAAGTTTCCGTCAGGGCGTGGGTCATTCGGCGGCAACGGTCGGCTTCGGTCTCGATGGAAAAATTTTCCGCACGCGCCGCACGATAGCTGATGATGCTGTCGTCAAAGACTTCGTTGCGGTCGTAGATGTCGAACCAGGCGTCGTTGATGCAATTTCCCTCGCGGGCGTTCGATGCGGTGACGGTGCCCTTGTCGGCTCTGCCGCGGCTGACTTTGATGGCGTGTTCGGCGCGGCTCTTGACGTTGTAATGATTGATGGCGATTCGCTCGGCAGTGACGGGCTCGTTGCAATAGCTGTCGACGCGACCGCCGCGTTCGTTGACGGAATAGTTGCCGACGAAATACACGGGGAAGTGCGAATTGCCGACGAAAGCAATCCTGCGCGGGTCGGCGATGGTTTTGACTTGAGCGTTGCCGCCTGGAATGTCGCGCTTTGGGATGGGCACCACCCAATCAGTCGGTGCGCGGCGAGTGAATCTTTCCAGAACACCGCGGCTGAAGTCGGCGTTTATGTTGCCGTTGGAACCGAACAGTTGCCAATTCACCGCGACGCCCGAAGCTTGATGAGCCGCCAAAATTTCGTCGACGACCTCGCCGATTGAACGGACAGTTCCGCGCGGAAAGATGAATTCGTCCAGATCGATGAACGCCATATGTCGGCAATGGAACCGATGATCACGCACGGCGAAATTATACGCGGCATATTGTGCGGAGCCGCCCGACAGCTTGATGCTCGTGACCAGACCCGCGGCGACATACGGCGCAATAATCTCGGCGTAGTCGTCGGCGGAGTCGTTGTCATAAAGATAAAAGTGGTCGACGCCCGCAAGCAGATGGTAGTCGAGCCACTCTTTGATATAATGCCCTTCGTTCTTGAGTATCGCCGCAATCGCCACGTCATGCGGGAAAAGTTTCCTGTCAACCATGCAATCACCCTACCTGCGCCTGCGCAGTTTCGATTCGATGAAGTCTACCTCGTCTTTGGAGATATTGGGCTTGCGCACGTAACCCGCGGCGTTGGAGCGTTCAATCTCGGTCAGAACCTTGAAGTCGCGGCTGTCGGTCATTATGACGACGGGAATGTTCTTTAGGCGACTGTTCTCGCTGACTAGCTCAAGGAAGCGCAGTCCGTTGACGAAGGGCATATCCAGGCTGACGAGTATCAGGTCGACGCCGCGGCTCTCCAAAATCTTCATGCCCTCCATTGCGCTCTGTGCGGAAATAATTTCGCACGGCAGGCGGCTCTGCAGAATCTCGCGTTCCTGGCGCAGGTCAAAGATGTCGTCGTCCACCAAAAGAATGCGGAAGCTTGAACGCGCTTGGCTGCTGACGGCGTGAACGTCCCGTTCTTCGGCGGTGAGAAGCTTGTTTACCCTGCCGATCAAATCTTTGGGCGCACAGGGTTTGGTCACGTAATCTTGCACGCCGAGCGAAAAGACGTTGGCAACGAGTTCGCGTTCGGTCGAGCCCGACATCATCATCACGGGCAGCTTGCGGAAGCGTTCGTCCTCGCGGATTCTGCCGAGCATATCCACGCCGTTATAGTCCGCGTCCAAAATCACCAAGTTCACGTCGCGGCTGATGAGCGTGTTTATCGCCGTCAACGGATTGTTCACCGCAAGAATGACGTAATTGGGCAGCCCGCGTTCCAAAATGATTTTCGTCAAGTTCAGGTTGCGTTCGTCGCTGTTGACGACCATGATGATGGTTTCGCTCTTGCCCTCGGCAACTCTGCGCAGGGCGTTGGTCTTCAAAGTTTCCATGCGGCGACCCTGCGTCTTTGCCTGTTCACGGAATTTTTCAAGGCACGCGGCGCAGTAAAGCCCGCTCTGAATGAATCTGCCGCAGCCGGCGCAAGGGCGGCCGGGCGATCGTTCTCTGCTGTCTGAAGTTCTTCTTCTAACCATTGCTATCCAAAACTGTCGACTGACAGCCTCGCTTACCTCCTCCGCAGATCTGCCATTACTGCTAAACAGTTTACCCAAATTCGCCGACATGTCAATAAAAAAATCCGACGGACGCGTTGCCGTCGGACTTATAGTCAATCGTTCGAGTTCACTCTTTGGAGCTGTTGATGAGCTTCTGGTAAAGTTCGATGTATTCGTGCGCGGAGTTTTTCCAGCTGTAGTCGCTGTTCATGGCGTTGGAAGAAATCTGCAACCACACTTCGAACTGGGCGTAGGTGGACAGCGCGCGCTTGAGGGCGTACATCATCTCGTGGGCGTTGTAGTTGCTGAAGACGAAGCCGTTGCCCTGCTTGGTGTATTTGTCGTACTGTTGGACGGTGTCTTTGAGACCGCCGGTTTCGCGAACGACCGGAGCCGCGCCATAACGCATGGCGATGAGCTGACCGATGCCGCAGGGTTCGTAGTTCGACGGCATAAGGAAGATATCCGACGAAGCGTAAATTCTCTGCGCCAGCTCGTTGGAGAAGTAGATGTTGGCGGAAACTTTCTGTGGATAACGCCACGCCAGACCCTTGAACCAATCTTCGTAGACTTTGTCGCCGGTGCCGAGCAGAACGAATTGGAAGTCCTCGTGCTGAAGGAGTTCGTCCATCATGCGCACGACGAGATCAAGACCCTTCGCCGCGACCAGACGCGTGACCATGGAGACGATGGGGATTTTGCGTCCCTGCGGAAGACCGAGCAACTCTTGCAGGCGGATTTTGTTTTCGCATTTCTTGTCGAAGGCGGCGTACGCGTCGGAGTTGTCGTAATTGACGAAGAGATTTTTATCGGTGGCGGGGTTGAAGACGGTGTAGTCGATGCCGTTGACGATGCCATACAGATCGTCCTTGCGGCTGCGGAGCAAACCGTCGAGGTGTTCGCCGAAGTATTCGTACTGAATTTCCTGCGCGTAGGTTTTGCTGACGGTCGAGACGTAGTCGGCGTAGATGATGCCGCCCTTCATGAAGTTGACCGCGTCATAGAATTCCAAATCGCCGTTGTTGAAGTACTTCCAATCGAGACCGAGCACGTCGCCCATAACGTCCTTGGTGAAGACGCCCTGATACTTGAGGTTGTGGATGGTGTAGATGGTCTTGATGGCTTCGTAGCGTTCGTCGCCTTGATGTTCGAGCTTCAACAGGACGGGAACAAGCCCTGCGTGCCAGTCGTTGGCATTGATGACGTCGGGCCAAAAATCAATGGCGGGCAGGCAATTGAGCACCGCGCGGCTGAAGAAGGAATAGCGTTCGGCGTCGTCGTCATAGCCGTAGAGCCCGTCACGGTAGAAATATTCCTCGTTGTCGACGAAGTAATAAATCACGCCGTCGAGTTCGTATTTGTCGATGCCGACGTATTTGGTGCGCCAAGAAACGGGGATTGTCCCGTCCCAAACGTGCTCCATCTCGTCGCGGAACTTTTCGCCGATTTTGCTGAACTTCGGCAAGATAACGCGGACATCAACGCCCTGCTCCTTGAGAGCTTTGGGGAGTGAACCTGCCACATCAGCCAAGCCGCCGGTTTTCACGAACGGCACCGCTTCCGACGCCACATAGAGAACTTTCATATCGAGAACTCCCTCCTGTATATCTGTTATGTTGAGGAAAAAATTTTGCGGGTGAATCAGTCCGCCTTTATCGGGCGATCTTCGGGCACGTCGTGTTTGAGGAAGATCGTTGCCAGCGGCGGGATTGTCAAGGTGATTGAATGACTGCGGTTGTGCCAGGGCACGTCTTGCGTCCAAAGGGCGGTGGAATTTGTGACGCCGCTGCCGCCGAATTCGGTCGCGTCCGAGTTGAAAACTTCCACATATGCACCGCGGTCGGGTACGCCGATTCGATAGCCCTCGCGCACGTTGGGCGTGAAGTTGCAAACAGCAATCAGATAGTCGTTGCCGTCCCGAGCCTTGCGAATGAACGAGACGACGCTGTTGTCGTTGTCGTTGCAATCAATCCACTGGAAGCCGTTCCAATCGAAATCAACCTGCCAGAGCGATTTGTTGTCGAGATAGAATTTGTTCAACGCCCGCGAATAAGCCTGCATCTGCGCGTGCATTTCGTACTGTTCGACCAGGTGCCAATCCAAGCTGTCGTTCTCGTTCCATTCGATGAACTGCGCAAACTCGCCGCCCATGAACAGGAGCTTCTTGCCGGGGTGCGCCATCCAATAGCCGAAGAAGCCGCGCAGTCCCGCAAACTTCTGCCAATAATCGCCGGGCATTTTTTCAATGAGCGACCGCTTGCCGTGAACAACTTCGTCGTGCGAAAGCGGCAGGATAAAATTTTCGGCGAAGGCGTACATGAACGAGAAGGTAACCTTGTCGTGATTCCACTTGCGATAGATCGGGTCAAGGCTGACATAATCGAGCATGTCGTTCATCCAGCCCATGTTCCACTTGTAGTTGAAGCCCATGCCGCCCATGTAGACGGGTTTGGAGATCAACGGCCAGGACGTGGATTCTTCCGCCATCATCAGGGCTTGCGGGTGATACTTGAAGACGGTTTCGTTGAGCTTTTTGAGGAATTCGACCGCTTCAAGGTTGCCGCTGTCGCCGTAACGATTTGGAGTCCACTCACCCTCTTCGCGCCCGAAATTAAGATACAACATATTGGCGACGCCGTCAATCCTCAAGCCGTCGATATGGAATTCCTCGAACCAGAAGAGCGCGTTGGAGATGAGGAAACTTTGAACTTCGGTGCGGCCGTAGTCGAAGTTGACGGTGCCCCAGCCGCGGTTTTCGGACAGTTGCGGGTTGTCGGATTCGTAGAGGTTGGTGCCGTCGAATTCGCGCAGACCGTGCGTGTCCTTGCAGAAGTGACCTGGCACCCAATCCATGATGATGCCGATTCCGTTTTGGTGCGCGGTGTCAATCAGGTAGCGCAGGTCGTCGGGCGCGCCGTAGCGGCTGGTGACGGCGTAGTAGCCCGTGGTTTGATAGCCCCAAGAATTATCGAGCGGGTGTTCGGTCAACGGCATGAATTCGATGTGCGTGTAGTTCATGTCCTTGACGTAAGCGATGAGCTTGTCGGCAAGTTCGCGGTAGGTGAGGTAGTCTTTGCCGTTGCGTTGCCAGGAGCCGGCGTGCACTTCGTAAATCAGCATTGGGTGTGTGTAGGAAGTTTGGCGTTTCGTACGCTCTTGCCAGTCGCCGTCGTGCCAAAGGTAACCTTGCGAATCATATAGGCGCGAGGCGGTGGCAGGACGTTCTTCCGCCCAAAAGCCGTAGGGATCCGCCTTGAGGACGTGCGGTCCGCCGAATTGCGATTGAATGGCGTATTTGTAGATGTCGCCGACCTTGAGCCCTTCGACGAAGATTTCCCACGTTTCGCCGTCATTCAAGCGGGTCATGCGGTTGACGCGATTATCCCAGCTGTTGAAGTCCCCGACGACGGAAACGGACTTGGCATGCGGAGCCCACAGCGCGAACCTTACGCCCTTCTTGCCGTCGCGTTCGATGAAGTGTGCGCCGAGCATTTCATAGGCGTGATAGTTCGTGCCCTGGTGAAACAGGTAAAGATCGTACTCGCTGAGGTTTGAAGTTTTCATAAACCGACCTCCCTTGCGCTAATCACAGCCCCCGACCGATCATTGAATCTTGCACGGCTTGATATTCCAAATTTCGGCGGCGTATTCGTCGATGGTTCTGTCGGAGGAGAAGCGGCCGGAATTTGCGATGTTCATTGCCGCGGAACGGAGCCAACCCATGCGGTCAGCGTAGCGCGCGTAGATTTCCGAATGGGCGTCGATGTAGGCGTTGAAGTCCTTCAAGATGAAGAACTCGTCGTTGCCCTGAATGAGATAGTCGCGAATGGAATGGAAGTTGCCGAAGGTGCCGTCGGTGAGTTTGTCGACGACGAGCCGCGCGTTGGGATTGCCGGTGTATTCGTTCCACGCGCTGTAGGTGCCGTTCTCGTAGTAAGCAAGAACTTCGCCCGCCTTCAAGCCGAAGATGACGATGTTGTCGTCACCGACTGCCTCGCGGATTTCGACGTTCGCGCCGTCGAGAGTGCCCAGGGTTATCGCGCCGTTCATCATGAACTTCATGTTGCCCGTGCCCGAAGCTTCTTTGGAGGCGGTGGAAATTTGTTCGCTGACGTCGGCGGCGGGGTAGACGATTTCACCGATGGACACGCCGAAGTTTTCGATGAAGACAACCTTCAAGAGATTGTCGATTGAAGGGTCGTTGTTGATTTTGTCGGCGATGGCGTTGATGAGGCGGATGGTCTCCTTGGCGATGTAGTAGCCGGCCGCGGCCTTTCCGCCGAAAAGATACGTCGTGGGCAGCGGTTTGTAGCTGGGGTCGTTCTTGATCTTCTCGTATTGCCAGATGATGTGCAGGGCGTTCATGAGCTGCCGCTTGTAGGAATGGATACGCTTGACCTGGATATCGAAGATGGTCGTCGGGTCAATCTCAATGCCCTGGCGTTTCTTGATGAAGCCAGCGAGCGCAGTCTTGCGGATGAGTTTGATTTCGTCAAGCTCCTTGAGGACTTTGCGGTCGTCAACGGACTCATTGAACAGGTCGAGCTGTTCGGGGTGACGGTGCCAAACGCGGCTGCGGATCGTCCTGTCGATGAGGTCGGCAAGTTCGGGGTTGCTGCCCATGAGCCAGCGGCGGTGCGTGATGCCGTTGGTCTTGTTGTTGAACATGCGCGGCCAGTATTCGTAGAAGTCATGCAACGTGGTGGATTTAAGGATGTCGGTGTGAATGCGGGCGACGCCGTTGACGGAATGCGAGCCGACGATTGCCAGGCGAGCCATGTGGACTTCGTTGCCTTCGATGATGGACATTGCGCGGAGTTTGTCGACGTTGCCGGGGTAGCGAGCCTTGACGTATTCGAGATGGCGGCGGTTGACTTCTTCGACGACCATGTAGATACGCGGCAGCAAAGTCTTGAACATATCGACGGGCCATTTCTCCAACGCTTCGGGCATAATCGTGTGGTTGGTGTAGGCAACGACGCCGCGGGTGATTGTCCACGCCTCTGACCATTCCAGTTCGTAATCGTCCACGAGGATTCTCATCAATTCCGCGACGCAAAGGGCGGGGTGCGTGTCGTTGATGTGGATGGCGATTTTCTTGTCGAGTTCGCGGATATTGCCGCCGGAGCGGACGAAGTGACGAATAATGCTCTGCGTGCCGGCGGAAACGAGGAAGTATTCCTGAATCAGGCGCATACGTTTGCCTTCGTTGGAGCTGTCGTCGGGGTAGAGGTATTCGGTAATGCTTTCGACGAACTGACGATACTCGTTCTTTGCGCGCATCTGATCATGCGTCAACATGCCATAATCGCTGAAGTCGCGGTTGACTTCGGCGTTCCACAGGCGCAACGTGTTGACGGTCTTGTTGTGGTAGCCGACAATCGGCACGTCATAGGGCACCGCCATAACGGTCATTGCGTTTTCATGCACGAGCTTAAGCGAGCCGTCGGGCTGTTCCTTCATGTAGGCGTTGCCGTTGAACTTGACGTTGATGGACTTGTCGGGCTTGCGATATTCCCAGGCGAAGCCGTCGCGCAGCCAGTTGTCGGGGATCTCGACCTGTTGTCCGCGAATGATCTTCTGTTCGAACAAGCCGTACTGATAGCGGATTGAGCAACCGTGACCGGGCAGACGGTGCGCCGCCATTGAATCGATGAAGCACGCCGCCAGCCGTCCGAGACCGCCGTTGCCAAGACCCGCGTCGGGCTCTTCCTCATAGATGTCGTCCAAATTCAAATCCAAGTCTTCCAGAACTTCGCGGAACGCCTCGTCAATACCCAGGTTGATGAGGTTTGCCTTGAGCAGACGCCCCATCAAGAATTCGATTGAGAAGTAGTAGACCTGCTTTTCCTGCCGATCCATATAGGCGCGGTTGGTCTTGATCCAGTTTTCGCTGATGACCTGTTTGGCGACGGCGGCGACGGTTTTGTAAATCTCGTTCATGGGCAGCTCTTGAATATCGCGACCGAACATGATATGCGCCGAGCTGATGAACCGCGCCTTGAGGGAATCTTTGAGCTTCTCGTACTCTTTGCTGTGGGTGACCTTTCTGTCTGTATCTTTTGCCAAGTGAATTCCTCCTTACTGCGTGATGATTGTGCCTTCGGGCGTCATTTTATCAAACGCGGAAAGGGTTGGCAACACAATCCAAATCGCACAAACGGCGAATTCTTACTGTCGGGCAACTTTATTCCCGCCGGTAAAAATCCGCCGTCGTCTGTTCAATGGTTAAAGCTCAACGATTTAGATTCTCGCGTTCTTAGTGACGATGTAGGGGTAGTTTTCCGCGCCCTTAAGCCAACGATTCTTGGTGATGATGACGTTTTTGTCGGCGATGACGCTTTCGACGCGCGCACCTTCCTGAACGTCGCAACGCTGCATGAGGATGGAGTCTTTGACGATTGCGCCTTTGCCGACGGTGACGCCACGGAAGAGGATGGAGTTTTCAACGGTGCCGCGGATTTCGCAACCGTTGGCGACGAGCGAATTTTTGACGGAAGCGGTCTCTTTGTATTGGACGGGAACTTCGTCTTTGACCTTGGTGAAGATGGGGCGGTCGGGGTTCATGAAGAGTTCTTCCCAAACTTCGGGCTTGAGGCAATCGCGGTTGGCGGCGTAATATTCGGCGGTGGAGTTGATGTGTGCAACGTAGCCTTCGTGCTTGTATGCGCTGATCGTAAATTCGTGTGCGTGGCGAATCAGAGCGTCGAGCAGGAAGTCCTGACCGCCGCGTTCGTAGGTTGTGCGCACGAGGAAGGCGAACGTCGGCACGGGCATGAGGTAGGCACCCATGACGTCTTTCTGACCGGCTTTGATTGCGGGAACTTCCGCCAGGTCGGTGACAATGCCGTTGGTGCTGGTTTCGATGACGACGCTCTTACCTGCGCGGTCAATCTTCGCCTCGGAATAAACCATAGTGATATCTGCGCCGCTCTTCTTGTGGAATTCGACGACGTCTTGGAAGTCGATGTTGTAGATGTAGCTGGCGTTTGTCAAAAGGACGTATTGCTTGCCGCTGAGTTCGGCGAAGTCCAGGTTGGCATAGATATCTTTGAGGTCGCCTTTGCGCGAATCGTTGTCGGGAAGGGCTGCGGGCAGATAGGTCAAGCCGTCGCGGCGGCGGGCGAGATCCCAATCTTTACCGGAGCGAATGTGGTCAAGCACCGCGCGGGAGAAATCCGGCAACATAAGACCGACTGTGCTCATGCCGGAATTGACCATGTTGGAAATGGCGAAGTCTACCAGGCGATAGCGACCGGCAAACGGCAGAGCTTCCACGGCACGCGTTGCCGCCAGCTCACGGATAAGAGCGTTGCCTTCCTGAAGATTTATGATCCCCACTACTTGTTTCAATTCAAAGCACCTCCTGAAGTGCAGACGATTTCACGAATCACGCGTTGACGATTGCGCCTTCGGGCACGACGTAGATTTCGCCGGGTTTGCCTTCGACTTTGGCACCGGATTTGATGACGGCGTCTTGAGCGATGATGGCGTAGTTGACGACGGCACCCGCTTCGATGACGGCAGAGGGCAGGATAACCGAGTTGGTGACTTTGGCGTCTTTGCCGATGCGCACGCCTTGGAAGATGACGGACTTGTCGACTTCGCCTTCAACTTTGGCACCCTCGTTGATCATGGACTGCTTGACGGAGGCGTCGGGACCGATGAAATGCGGCGGCAGGGACGGGTTGGACGAATAGACTTTCTGGTCGCCCTTGAGGTCGAACGGCGGCTGATCCTGCAGAAGATCCATGTTTGCCTGCCAGAGGCTTTCGATGGTGCCGACGTCTTTCCAGTAGCCTTCGAACGCGTAGGAGAACATGCGCGCGCCGTCCGCCAACATCTTCGGAATCAGGTCGTTGCCGAAGTCGTGCGTGGAATCTTCCTTAACGCCGTCTTCTTCGAGGTACTTCTTGAGGAAGGGTTTCGAGAAAATGTAAATGCCCATGGAGGCGAGGTTGGATTTGGGTTCTTTCGGTTTCTCTTGGAACTGAGTGATACGGCCGGTTTCTTTGTCGGTGACCATAATGCCGAAGCGCGGAGCCTCTTCCCAAGGCACTTCGAAGACGCCGATGGTGACGTCAGCGTTGTTCATCTTGTGCGCCTTGAGCATCCAGCTGTAATCCATAGTGTAGATGTGGTCGCCCGAAAGGATCAGCACGTAGTCGGGGTCTGCCAGGTCGATGAAGTTGAGGTTCTGATAGATGGCGTCGGCGGTGCCGCGGTACCAATCAGCACCTTTTTCGCGGGCGTAAGGAGGAAGGATGAACACGCCGCCGCCGGTGCGGTCGAGGTCCCACGAGCTGCCGCTGCCGAGGTAGTTATGCAGTTCGAGCGGTTTGTATTGGGTAAGCACGCCAACTTTTTCTATGCCTGAGTTTGCACAGTTAGACAGCGGGAAGTCGATGATGCGGTACTTTCCGCCGAACGGTACTGCCGGCTTCGCAACGGTTTTCGTCAAGGCCTTGAGGCGGCTGCCCTGCCCGCCGGCCAATATCATTGCCAAGCACTCTGTCTTTCTCATAGAATGATCCCCCCTGAACGAAATACAATGCCTCCAAACTTCCGAAGCAACGCTTCATTAGTCAAGGCATTTCTACGTGCCCTTGCTTTTTCCTTCCAAAAATTTCAGAAATTTTTTTATGCTCGCGCGGAATAAATTGACAAAAATTTTTCGTCAACCTATACTTAGAAAAATTTTTTAAGAACAAATTCATTGCGTGTTGATGGAGAGGAGTGATTCAAAAAAAAATGAAAAAGACTTTGTGGACAGGCTGACCGTTTTGAAAGGAGAGGATTTTTATGGACAAGACGCAGGAATTTCTTATAACCGGCAGCAGCGGAGTATTGACCGCCGCAGGTCGTAATATTGAGAACAACGATTCAAACACGACAATACAGGGAAGTGCAGACGACGATTCTCTCATAAATTACGGAATGAATGTTTATGCCAGCCTGGGCGCGGGCGAAGATAAAGTCACGATGTCGGGCGCACACGGCACCACGGTCGACGCAGGCGCGGACGACGATTGGCTTCTGAGTAATTCATCCTCCAGCGTCTCAATCAACGGCGGCACGGGCAATGATTACATTGACGCCATGGGTGCCAAGATAACTTTGATTGGCGGCAGCGGCGATGACTACCTGCGCAATAAGGTGGGCACGGGCACTCTCGACGGCGGCGCAGGCAACGACACAATCATTGCCATGGGCACAAGTTACATTGACGCGGGTGACGACGACGACAAAGTAACTGTTTTCGCGGGCGGCACGACTTCGACCATCCTCGGCGGCAAAGGCAACGATTACATTCAGAACCTGGCGAACAATGTCACCTTCATCCACAAGCTCGGCGACGGCAATGACACAATCGACGGCTTCAGAGCCAACAGCACTCTCAAAGTGGGAAGTGCATATACCCTCAGCACCGTCAGTGGAAATGTCCTCGTGCAAACGAACAACGGCACGATAACTCTCTTGGACGCTTCAACCTTGGATACCATTAACGTCGAAGTGGAAGATTCTTCGGTCATCAATCTCACTGACGACGCTAACGTTTACACGAACTCGACTGCGGGCGTAACGATTAACGCGTTGGGCGGCAACGACAGAGTCACCAACACTCTCGCCGCCAATGTTTTAATCAACGGCAACGCAGACAATGACAGTTTGTTCAACTACTCCTCCGCCAACGTTACACTTAACGGCAACGCAGGCAACAACTACCTTTACAATTACTCAGGCAACAACGTCTCTTTGGTGAGCTCTACGGGCACCGACTCCGTCTACAACTACTACGGCTCCTACGTCACGGTCAGTGTTACTTCAGGTGACAACTACATCTACAACTACTCAGGCAATAATTTCTCCATGACCACGGGCGCGGGCAACGACACCCTCGACACCAGCGGCGACTCAATTACTGTTAACACCGGCGGCGGCGACGATTCCATAATTCTTAACAGCTTCGACAATCGCGGCGGGCGACAAGTTTTTGTCATGGCAGGTTCAGGCAGAGATTTCATTCAGAACTACGGCAACTACGTGACGATTAACGCGGGCACGGAAAACGATACGATTCTCAGCGGCTACAACAGCCGCCTCGGCAATTACGTGACAATCAACGCGGGCGCGGGCGTCGACTTAATCAGCCTCAGCGGTTCGTATAATTTGATTGAGTTCGTCCAAAATGACGGCGGCGATTCTGTCATCGGCTTCAATGAAACTGACACGCTGAAAATCGGCAACGGCACCACCGATACTTTCTGCTCCGTGGTGAGCGGCTCCGACGTCAACGTTTCCGTCGGCAGCAACGTCATAACTTTGAGCGGCGCGAGCAGCTTGGCGACTCTCAACATTGCCGGCACCTACGTATCTCAGGGCGGCAATCCTCTGGATATCGTCGGCACGGAAGAAGGGAACTCGATTAACAATTCACTCAGCGGCGCGAGCATTCGAGCACTCGGCGGCAACGACTCAATCACCAACACCGGCACGAGCGTTTCCATCGACGCAGGTATCGGTGACGACTATATTAATTCGACCAATAACTCATACAGCGGCGCTTACGTGACAATCCTGGGCGGCGCGGGCAATGACACGATTGTCGGGCGGTTCGGTGATTCGTCAGTCTTCGGAGGTGCGGGTGCAGATCTCATCAGCATGACAGGCGACGTTGACCGAGCGACCGTCGACGCAGGCGCGGGCAATGACACGATTTATATGGACACCAACGACGGAGGCAATTTGGTTCAGTACAATCTGAACGACGGCAACGATCGGATTGTACGCTTCAACTCGAATGACACGCTGAAAATCGGCAACGGCACGACCGACACCTTCTGCTCCGTGGTGAGCGGCTCCGACGTCAACGTTTCCGTCGGCAGCAACGTCATAACTTTGAGCGGCGCGGCAAGCATATCGTCCCTGCACATCGCCGGCACCTATTTTAATCCTCTGGATATCGTCGGCACGGAAGAAGGGAACTCGATTAACAATTCACTCAGCGGCGCGAGCATTCGAGCACTCGGCGGCAACGACTCAATCACCAACACCGGCGCGAGTGTTTCCATCGACGCTGGCAACGGCGACGACTACATTAGCTCAACCAATAACTCATGGAGAAATGCTTACGTGACAATCTTGGGCGGCGCGGGCAACGACTCGATTGTCGGACTCTTCGGCGATTCGTCAGTCTTGGGCGGCGCGGGTGCAGACCTCATCAGCATGACAGGCGACGTCGACCGAGCGACCGTGGACGCAGGCGCAGGCAATGACACAATTTACATGGACACCAACGACGGAGGAAATTGGATTCACTACAACTTGGATGACGGCGACGATTTGGTTTTTCGATTCAATCGGAACGACACGCTGAAAATCGGCAACGGCACGACCGACACCTTCTGCTCCGTGGTGAGCGGCTCCGATGTCAACGTTTCCGTCGGCAGCAACGTCATAACTCTCAGCGGCGCGGCAAGCCTATCGTCCCTGCACATTGCCGGCACCTACTCTGAAATCCGCCCGAACTCTTGGACAATCGAGGGCAACACCGCCAGATACGGCACGTCGACCAACACTTTAATCACAATCACGGGCGTGGCGAGCGATGCGACCGCCTCCAACTTTTTCATCAAAGGCAAGACGATTACAATCGGCAAGGGCGCAGTCAAGACGGACGGAACACCCCTTGAACTCCTGACCGACGGCTACACGCTCAAACTTGGCAAGGGCATGGGCAACCCGTCGACCGTCGCGGCGAGCTACAACTCCGATACCATGACCTACACCACGGCGGGCAGAAGTAACGGCTACACCCTCAGCGACGACGGACAAGCTATCACCTGCACGGCGGGCACCACCAAGCAGATTGAATTTTTGGGCGTGGCAGACGGGGCTCAAACTTCCAACTTTTTCATCAAAGGCAAGACGATTACAATCGGCAAGGGCGCAGTTAAGACGGACGGAACGCCCCTTGAACTCCTGACCGACGGCTACACGCTCAAACTCGGCAAGGGCATGGGTGCTCCGACCGACGACCCCGGCACACTCAAGAACGGAATCTATACCTTCGGCGGGAAAACGGCGGGCTACTCACTCAGCGCGGATAAAAAAATCATTAACTGCACGGCGGAAAGCCCGAAGCTCAAACTCAGCGGCGTGGCCTCGGAACCTGCGGCTCCCTCTGGCGGCGGCGTGACCTTAACGCCCGAAAACTTTTCCGACAATCTCTCCGTACTCTCCAACGCGGGCGATTACTCCTTCTCCATCGCGACGGGCAACTACGACGGCAAAACTTTCACGGGCAACACCGAGGCCGACTTCATATCCAACACCGGCTCGAACATTAACATCAATTCGGGCGGCGGCAACGACTACATAAAGAGCAGCGGCTCGAATGTCGTCACAGACGGCGGCGCGGGAGTCGACACAATCTTGAGCGGCAGGAGCAATGACTCGCTCAGCGGCGGGGCAGGCAATGACTCACTCAGCGGCGGCGCAGGCTCCGACACGCTGTGGGGCGGCACGGGTAATGATACTTTAACGGGCGGCTCCGGCTCCGACGTGTTCATCTACAGACCGAACGAAGGCAAAGACACAATCAGCGACTACGCGAGCGGCGAGTTGCTCCAAATCCTCAACGCGGACGGAAGTGCGGGCACCTTCAGCGGCTCATCGTTCAGCGGCTCCACGCTCACGCTCTCGATTCAAGGCGGCGGCTCCGTCGTCTTCAAAAATGTCAGCGCGAGTACCAACTTTAACATCAACGGCACCACGCACACCATCAGCGGCGGACAGCTCACGTAAAAATCTGCGCGGAAAAATTTTTCTTCCCGTCGAAAATTCGGCGGGAATTTTTTTTGCGGCGGGCAATTGACAATTATTTTTCGGTGGGATAAAATCAAAAAAATTTTTTCCTTTGTTAAAGAACTGCAGGAGGTGATTCCGATTCCGCGTTGGTAATTTCGTTTGAGAGAGGTGAACATTATGACTCCGCAAGAAGTGATTAAAAATTTTATCAGCAACTTGAGCCTGACGACTTACACGGGCACGACTGCTCTCGACGTTGCGATTCGCTCTGCCACGAACAATTTCTTCAGCAGCCTTGAGAACTTGAAGGAAGAATTTTTCACGGCCATAACGAACGTGGGCGACGGCAACAAATTCCTGCGCGACTACTGCGACATCATCTTGGACAATGCGGACACGGGAGCAATCACGGGCTCAGACGCGGGCAACGGTAAAGTCAAGATAGCCGAAGACATCGTATCCGAAGAGGGCAACGTGAACAATTGGTCGGAACAAAACCCCGGCTCGACCGTTACGCTCAGTTCGGGCGTTAAGGTCATCTTGCCTTCGACGCTGAAGGACGGCTCGGCTCTGACCGAAAATAATTTGTTCTTGCTCAAGTGTCTGCCGCATTGGTTAGAGGCAGGCATCGAGCTCAACGACGAAAGTTACGGGCTCAACTTTGACGGCACGGCGGTCGAAAATATTTACGTCACCTTGTACAACGAAAGCGACGGTGTCCTTGCCTCGTGCGGACCGAGCGGCTATTACAACTCCGCCGGCAGAGCCACACGCCTATACCTCAACATCAACCTCCGTTCCTATTCAAACTTGGACACGAGCGACGCCAGCGGCAAAGATTTGACTTCGGGACAAGAACATTTGGACAGGACGATTGCTCACGAGTTGAACCACGGATTGATGGCGGCCAACGTCAAACAGGCTTACAACTTGCCCGCCTACATCACCGAGGGCACCGCCGAACTTGTTCACGGCATCGACAACGTGCGCCGCTCTTCCATCGTGACACTTGCCTCCGACGAAAGTCTCATGCGTCAAGCCTTGACCTCGACGGGCTGGACGGATTACCCCACGGTCTACAGCGGCGGCGTCAAGCTCAACGCTCCGTGCTACGCAGGCGGATTCACTCTGCTCCGTTTCATGGCCAAGCAGGCGTCGACCGATTACACGAAAATTTTCTACGGCACGAGTGCCGGTGAACAATTTGAGACTCACCTCGACGACGTGACCATAAGCGCGGCGGGTGGCGGCGACACTCTCGACAACGGCAACTACTCGTCGACCGTGCGCGGCGGTGATTACGTCCTGCTCGACGGCGGCAACGGGAACAATCGCCTGACAAATTTCGGCGGCGACGGTGTGACCATGCAAAGCAGCGCAGGCAACGATACGGTTTGGAATTGGTACGGAAGCGGAACGGTTGTTGCGGGCGCGCGGGATTACATCTTCACGGGCGCAGGCAACGACACCGTTTACAGCGCCGGCAATTACGCGACCATCCTCACCGGCGACGACTCCGACACAATCACCAACAACGGCGGCTCGTATGTCTCAATCAACGGCGGCGCAGACAATGATTCCGTCTGGAGCAACGCCTCGAACGTTACAATCAGCGGCGGGGCAGGCGACGACTCCTTGACCAACAGCGGCGGCTCGAACGTCCTGTTCCTCCACGGCGGCGGCAACGATACCATTCGCGGCTTCCGAACGGATTCTACCTTGAAAGTCAGCGGCACTTACACTTCCTCCACGCTAAGCAACGGCAACGCAAAGGTCATTGACGATATCGGCGAAGTTATCATCGTCGGCGGCGGAAGTCTCTCGACTCTCAACATCTTCAATGCGCCCAACGAGTGGCAGCTCAGCGGCACGACCGCTACTTACGGCTCACTCACCGTCAAGGGCGTGAAGAGTTTGGACGGGCTCAGCCTCAGCGGAAAAACTTTGACAATCAGCAAGGCATCCCTCGGCACGAACAAAGTTACAATCTCCGACGGCTACACCCTCAAGCTCGGCTCCAATGTCTCTGCGCCGTCTTCCGTCAAGGCAAGCTACTCGAACGGCACCTACACCACCGCCGGCAAGAGCGCGGGCTACACCTTGGCGAACAACTCAATCACATACTCCGCGGGCACGAGTAAGGAAATAAAATTCAGCGGCGTGGATGACGACGCGACGATTGATAATTTTTATTTGAAAGGCACGACGCTCACCGTGGGCAAGGACGCTGTGCAGACGGACGGCACGCCCGTAAAACTTTTGACGAGCGGCTACACCCTCAAGCTTGGCAAGGGCATGACCTCTTCCCAAAACGTCGAGGCAAGCTACTCGAACGGCACGTTCACCTCCGCGGGCACGACCGACGCCTACACACTCAGCTCAAATAAAAAATCTATCACATGCGCGGCGGGCACGAGCGAGACGATTACGGTCAGCGGCATAAATTCCACCATCAACTCCTCCAGCTCCGGCACCGGCAAAGTCACGGGCGGCAACAGAAACGAATACATCAAAGTCAGCGGCGGCAATTACACAGTCCTCGGCAACGGCGGCAATGACATCATCCTCGGCGGCGCGAGTGCGGATTCACTCGACGGCGGCGACGGAAATGACATCCTCGACGGCGGCGCAGGCAACGATACCTTGTGGGGCGGCGCGGGCAACGACACACTCTGGGGCGGCGCGGGCAACGACACACTCTGGGGCGGCGCGGGCAACGATACGTTCGTCTACACGGCGGGCGAAGGCAAAGATTACATCATGGACTTCACGAACAACGACATGCTCCAAATCCTCAACGCCGACGGTGCGCAAGGTTCGTTCGGCAGCTCGGCGTTCAGCGACTCCACGCTCACGCTCAACATCAGCGGCGGCGGCTCGGTCGTCTTCAGAAACATCAACGCGAGCACCGGCTTCAACATAAACGGCACGACTCGCACAATCAGCAACGGTCGACTCAAATAAGGAACAAGTTTTAAGGAAAAAGGAACAAGTGAGTTTAAAGGGAAAAGTCTTGTTCCTTGTTCCTTATTCCTTCTTCCTTATAAAAATTTTTTAATCCCGTCTGAAGATTCGGCGGGATTTTTTTTATTGCCGAAAAAATTTTCCCGAATACAATGGCGCACAGATTTTTACAGGAGATGATTTCATGTCAACGACAAATTCCGAGCTTCAAAAACTTCCCACCCCTCCGAGCGGCGACAACAGCGGCGAGATAAGCAACGCGGCTTTAAGCGCGCCGAGCAGTCCGCCCGATGCTCCCGGCGGCGGGTCTTCAAGCTCCGTCTCTTACAGCGCGGCAAACTCAATCACCTCGGCGGGCACTTACTCAAATAAAACTTACAAGTCGACGACCGCTGACCAAAACTCCGTCCTCGTGAGTCTGTCTTCGGGCACGGTT
>JADEZQ010000024.1 GCA_015206785.1 Quinella sp. 2Q5
TCAACGATCTTGTCCTGCCAATTGAAGACCGCGCTGTCGCTCGTGATGTCGAGGCTGTCCTTGCCGCTGAAGGTGACGGCACCGACGACCTCAGCGGTTTTCGTCTGCCACTGCAGATAGGCGCGCGTATGTCGGTTCCCCGATAGCTGCTTGATCAAGTTTTGAGAAGATTATACTTTTCTCCAATGGAGTTCATACGTCTTGCAAATTCTTTATGTGCTTCTGCAAAAGCTTCATGCTTGCCATCTATTGTTCGTTTACTACCATACATTTCGTCTAATTCCTTACTGATCCGATCAGTTTCGCCATTGAACCAATGAAGAACTTCGATTATTTCAGCATTTGCCAATATCTGTTTTTCATCTGAACTTTTCATCGTGGTTGCCTCCAATAGCCAAAGCCTTCCATCAATGCTTTAAGCATAACCGCTACATGATAATCTTCAAAATTGATTCCCAGACCATATAACTCATGTAGATCATATCCGGCAAGTTCATTGTTTGTCTCATTTCGGTTGAGTTCAAAGAGAAATTTTCCGTCTATTCCTCGCAAACGAGCAAGGTTGAATCTTTTGAAAAGCTTAATATCATCATCGCTAAAGGTGTGTTCATTTTCATCCGCACCAATCGGATGATTATGCGTTATGTGCGCACCTTCAAGTTCAGACGCCATGTTATCAAAATAAACCTTCGGAATGCCGTGTACATCACCGTTGCAATGATAAATGTTTCCGTTCTTAATAATTATCACAGCATGCTCAACCGAAGCATCAACTATTTTTGGCGGAGTACATGCAACGGCTGTTACATCAATACTCCCTGCCGCCAAACCATTCGATGTAGACAGCTTCATAGTCGCGGTAGTTCATCGCAGCGGGAATATGAACGGTATCCTTGTCGACCTTGGCAACACGCGTGCCGCTCCTGCTCATGCCGTCGATGTACGGCGCAACCGTCGAACGACAGCGCGGGTGCAGTGGCGGATAGTTGAAGCCGACCGTCTTCTCCTCCAACGAATAAGTTTCGCCGTCACGACTGTGACACGGTGCCGACGTGCGATTGTCCAGCGTCGCTATGAATTCGTACCACATCACGCCTGCCGCAACTATTGAATCCGCGTGAGCCTGATTGTTGACGAAATTCATCTCGGTGAACACCCGTCGCCACGACATCTTTAACGGCACGGCTCAGAAGGCGTGTGTTCGACCAAATGCGTTGGCTGTAATTCTTGCCGCTCCAACGCGTCGCCAAAACCCGTTCAACGTTCGGGCTGTCGACCTTCGCCAACGCCACAGCCGCCCCGCCGAGCTTCACCAGATCGAAAATGTCGCGGGCATAGCTGTCCTTGTACGCGTCGGTCAGGAAATTTCTCATCGTGGCTTTGACGTTTCGTCCCAAGCGATCTGATTCCTGCAACGTCTCGCTGTAAAGTTTTTCTAGGCGCGTGATTCGCGGGCGAATTGCCAACGTGTTGAGTTCGCGCGTCAAGCCGACATCGCCGCTTTGAATCGCGTCGAGATATTCGCGCATGGACATCCGCCACTCTCTGAAATCGCGACCGCTCAAAGCCCGTCGCGCCTCGTCGAAGTCAATGCCGTTATCCTTGGCGAACGTGCCGTAAAGCTTCAGCATATCGTCGCGAATTTCGGTCAGAGCCTTGTGATAGTGACGGGCAAGCTGCTTCTCAACATTCTCTTCGCAACGCTTAATCCAATCGCGTTCGTAACGGACTGCGCGGCGTTGCCAATATTGCGATCTGTTTGAAATCAAACTTCTAGTGAAGCACTGATCGTCGTGGCTGCGGCTAACGCGGTGTTCTTCGTGTACATGCTGATTAAGATGCTGACTGCCTGACGGCTTCGGACAGGATTATCGCGGCGGAGGTTGCGACGTTCAAGCTTTCGGCGCGACCGCACATCGGGATGAAAATTTTTTTCGCGGCGACGAGAATTTCTTCCGAGACGCCGTTTGCTTCCGAGCCGAAGACTATTGCCGCAGGTGAGCGCGTGAAGTCGTGACGTGAATAAATTTCCGCTGACGAATCGACTGCCGCCGCAAGCACTTCGCGCGACGACATCGCCGACAAAAATTCTGCGCGGGTCATCGTCGCCACGGGCAGATAGAAAATCGCGCCCATCGACGAGCGAACGACCTTCGGGTTGAAAATTTCTGCCGAGCCTTCCAACATGACGACGCCGCAACCGAAAGCTTCAGCCGTGCGGAGAATCGTTCCGACGTTGCCGGGGTCTTGCACGCCGTCCAAAGCGACGATTAGCCGACGCGCCGCCACGTCCGCGAATGACGACAGCCTTTGCCGCACGACGAGCAAGATGCCCTGCGGCGTCTGCGTGTCGGAAATTTTTTCCAGCGTCGCGGGCGAGACTTCTTCCAGCGGCGCAAACTTCAATCTGTCCAGCAAAACCCGCGCCCGTTCATCGGCGGCGAATTCCCGCGTGAAGAAACCGAATTCAACCTGCGCGGGCGGCACTTCCTCACATAAACGCAAACCTTCCGCCGTGAACAGTTTCAGTTCCGCGCGGAATTTTTTTTGCGCCAGCTTGCGAACCAACTTCAACTGCGCGTTTGACATTGCAATTCCTCCGTGCTATAAAATTTTTCGGGAGATGATCAACTTGAAGAAGACGTACAAGATCGACGTGGACTGCGCAAACTGCGCGAACTTGATGGAGACCGAGGCGAAGAAGACTGCGGGCGTTAAGGATGCCGTGGTGAACTTCATGACGCTCAAGATGAAGGTCGAGTTTGATAACGGCGTCGACGCCAAGGAAGTTATGGGTCGCGTGCGTGACAATTGCAAGCGCGTCGAGAAGGATTGCGAAATTTTTCTATGACACCAAAGCAACGACGTAACCTGATCCGAATCGTGACGGCGGCGGCTCTGCTCATCGGGCTGAACTTCGTCGACGTCGGCGGCGTCGGAAAAATTTTGCTGTACCTGGTGCCCTACGCGGTCGTCGGCTATGATATCGTGCTCAAAGCAATTCACGGGCTGAAGAATCGGCGTCCGCTCGACGAAAGCCTGCTGATGACGATTGCGACGGTCGGGGCGTTCGCGTTGGCTATTCACGACGGCGGCGATTGCAACGAGGCGGTCGCCGTCATGCTATTCTACCAAATCGGCGAATGGTTTCAAAGCTACGCGGTCGGTCGCAGTCGCAAGAATATTGCCGCGCTGATGGACATTCGTCCGGATTATGCCAACATTGAGAGCGACGACGGTCTTGAGCAAGTTGACCCCGACGACGTGGAGATTGGCTCGGTGATTGTCGTTCAGCCCGGCGAAAAGATTCCGATTGACGGCGTCGTCGTTGAAGGTTCGTCCGCGCTGAATACGGTTGCCTTGACGGGCGAGAGTCTGCCGCGCGAAGTCGGCGTTGACAGCGAAGTCGTCAGCGGGTGCATAAATTTGAACGGCGTCATCAAAATCCGCACGACCAAAGATTTCGGCGAGTCCACCGCGTCGAAGATTCTTGAGCTCGTTGAAGACGCAAGTTCCCGCAAATCCAAGTCCGAAGACTTCATCGCACGTTTCGCACGAATTTACACGCCCGCCGTCGTCATCTGCGCGGCGACGTTGGCAATCGTCCCTGCGCTCATCGTCGGCGACTGGGGCACGTGGATTTATCGTGCGCTGATCTTCCTGGTCATCAGCTGTCCGTGCGCCCTGGTCATCAGCATTCCGCTGAGTTTCTTCGCGGGCATCGGCGGCGCAAGTCGTGACGGAATTTTGATCAAGGGCTCGAACTTTCTGGAGACGCTCGCGAACGTAACGACGGTCGTGATGGATAAGACCGGCACGTTGACGCGAGGCAGCTTCGAGGTCGACGCCGTTCACAGCAAACATCTGGACTTCGACGAGGAAAAACTTCTGCACCTTGCCGCGCACGTCGAACGCTACTCAACGCACCCGATTGCCAATTCCCTGCGCAAGGCGTATCCCAATGAGCGCGACGATTGCACCGTTTCCGACGTGGAGGAGATTGCCGGCCGCGGCATCAAGGCGACGGTCAACGGTCAAATCGTCTGCGTCGGCAACGAAAAATTTATGGACGACATCGGCGCGGAGTGGAAGTCTTGCTACAAGGTCGGCACGGTTATTCACGTGGCGGTTGATGGTTTGTACGCCGGTCACATCGTCATCAGCGACACCGTCAAAAAAAATTCCGCCGCCGCCGTCCGCGAACTCAACGCTTCCGGCGCGAACGTCGTCATGCTCACGGGCGACAGCGAACAGATTGCCGCAAACGTCGCGGGGGAACTGGGCATTGCCGATTATCGCAGCGAACTTCTGCCCGCCGACAAGGTCACCGAATTCGAACGGATTCTCGCCACATCGAAGGGAACGACGGCTTTCGTCGGCGACGGAATCAACGACGCGCCTGTTTTGAGTCGGGCGGACGTCGGCATCGCAATGGGTGCTCTCGGCTCGGACGCGGCAATTGAAGCGGCGGACGTTGTTCTCATGGACGACGACCCGCTGAAAATTTCCCGCGCCATAAAAATTTCCCGCCGTTGCCTGGCAATCGTCAAGCAGAATATTTTCTTCGCGATCGGCGTAAAAATTTTGTGCTTGATCCTCGGCGCGGGCGGGCTGGCGAACATGTGGGCGGCAATCTTCGCGGACGTGGGCGTGATGATTTTGGCGGTGCTCAATGCGATTCGTTGTCTCGTCGCGCCGAAGTGATTAAAAATTTTTTGGAGGTAATTCAAATGAAAATTGCAGTAGTTGCAGCATCGGGCAGAGTCGGTCGCAAAGTCGTCGCGGAGGCGGCGGCTCGCGGCTTCGAGGTCACGGCATTCGTCAGACGTGCGGCGGAGATTGACGGCGCGGCAAAAGTCATCGTTAAGGATATCTTCGACCTTGAACGGCGCGACTTGGAAAATTTCGACGCGGTTGTCGATTGTTTCGGCGCGTGGACTCCCGAAACTCTGCCGTTGCACACAACGACAAGTCAGCACCTTTGCGATATTTTGAGCGGCTCGAACGTGCGGCTGTTGGTTGTCGGCGGCGCGGGCAGTCTTTACGTCGACAAGGAACAAAAAATTCAGTTGCTCGACACGCCCGATTTCCCCGCCGAATATTTTCCGACGGCGCAGGCGCAGACGAAAGAACTTGCCGAACTTCGCACACGCAACGATGTTAAGTGGACGTTCGTCAGCCCCGCGGCGGATTTCCGCGCCGACGGCGAGCGCACCGGCAAATACATTCTTGCCGGCGAAGTGTTGACGTTGAATTCTGCCGGCGAGAGCGTCATAAGCTATGCGGACTACGCGCTTGCGATGATCGACGAAATTGCAGGCGGCAATCACATTCAACAACGAATCAGCGTCGTTAAGGCTTGAGGTCGCCGCCAAAAAAATTCTTCCCAAAAAATTTTTTCTGTGCTATAATTCGCCGCAAGCGTACACATCAAATTCAACCTTAGGAGGTTTCCACTATGGCTAAATACGTTTGCTCCGTCTGCGGCTACGTCCACGAAGGCGACGCTCCGCCCGCACAGTGCCCGCAGTGCAAAGCTCCCGCCGAGAAGTTCATCAAGCAGGAAGGCGAATTGACTTGGGCGTCTGAACACGTCGTCGGCGTGGCGAAGGGTGCTCCCGCTGACATCATCGAAGACCTTCGCGCAAACTTCAACGGTGAATGCTGCGAAGTCGGTATGTATCTTGCAATGAGCCGCGTCGCCCATCGTGAAGGCTATCCCGAAATCGGCGAGTACTGGCGTCGCGCCGCGTTGGAGGAAGCTGAACACGCCGCCAAGTTCGCGGAATTGTTGGGCGAAGTTCTCACCGACAGCACCAAGAAAAATCTGCAAATGCGTGTGGAAGCCGAGAACGGTGCTACCGCCGGTAAGACCGACCTTGCCAAACGCGCCAAGGCTCTCAACCTCGACGCCATCCACGACACCGTTCACGAAATGGCGCGCGACGAAGCTCGTCACGGCAAGGCTTTCAAGGGACTGCTCGACCGCTACTTCGGCAAATAATCCTTGACAGAAAATTTCCCGCGTGATAACATTGCACGCGTTGCGGAGGAGTGTCCGAGCGGTTGAAGGTGCTTGACTCGAAATCAAGTGTGGTCACAAGCCACCGTGGGTTCGAATCCCACCCCCTCCGCCATAATCGAAATCAACAGCCGCGTTCCACGTGGAGCGCGGTTTTTTCGTGCAATCAACGGCAACGAAAAAGACGCCCGAAGTTTTTCGGACGCCTTGGGTTTCGTGTCAAATGTTCTGTTTGGCAACGGCGACGAGCTTTTCGAAGGCAGCCGCGTCGTTGACGGCAAGATCAGCCATCATCTTGCGGTCGACGGCGACACCCGCCTTGGTCAGCCCGCAGATGAGTTTGCTGTAGGAAATGCCGTTGATTCGGGCGGCGGCGTTGATGCGGGCAATCCACAGGCGACGGAATTCGCGCTTCTTGACGCGACGGTCGCGGTGAGCATATTGCCCCGCCTTCATAATGGATTCGTTCGCCTTTTTGAACTGTTTGCTCCTCGCGCCGCGGTAGCCCTTGGCAAGCTTGAGGATTTTTTTATGGCGTCTGTGTGCAGTGACGCCGGTCTTCACTCTGGGCAAGATAATCTCCTCCGTTCAATTGTTCGTTCAAGCGTAAGGAAGCATTTTCTTCACGCGGGCGCGGTCCGCCGCCGAAGCGAGCGTTGCCTTGCGGAGATTTCTCTTGCGTTTGCGCGTCTTCTTCTCAAGGATGTGGCTCTTATAGGCCTTGTTGCGTTTGAACTCGCCGCTGCCAGTCACATGAAAACGCTTAGCTGCTGCGCGATGCGTCTTGATTTTGGGCAACTGTGTCCCCTCCTTTTGATGCTGGTTTCTTTGACTTTTGCGCCTTCTGTGCCTTGGGAGAGAGAATCATCGTCATGTTCTTGCCCTCAAGTTTGGCGGCGCGCTCGACGGTCACGATCTCTTTGAGTGCCTCGGCAAGCTTAGACAAAACTTCGCCGCCAAGCTCGGGGTGCGAAAGTTCACGCCCGCGGAACATGATAGTCACTTTGACTTTGTTGCCCTCTTCGATGAAGCGTTGGGCGTTCTTGAGCTTGACGTCAAAGTCGTGCTGTTCGATGTTGGGGCGGAGCTTGACTTCCTTGATCGTGATGATCTTCTGCTTTTTGCGGACTTCCTTTTCGCGCTTTTGCTGTTCGTAGCGATATTTGCCGAAGTCCATGATACGGCATACTGGCGGGCGAGCCTTGGGCGCAACTTCCACCAAATCCAGGTGCTTTTCCTCGGCAAGCCTGAGCGCGTCCCGTGTGAGCATGACGCCGAGCTGTTCGCCGTTCGCGTCGGTCACGCGCACTTCGCGAATGCGAATTTCCTCGTTGATTCTCAAACTGTCTCTACTAATTGAAACACACCTCCCGCGGCGCGTAGAAAAATTAAAGGCGGCACATAAGCCGCCCGCGATTCCCACCAAAAAAACTTGCAACCGCGCCAACACACTTAAGGTCGACGGGTGAGAAGCGCCGGCTCCTGCTTAACGCGGCAAAGTTTATCATAGCCGCCGCGCCGTGTCAAGAATCTTGCAAGCGTGCGGAATTGATGTTAGAATTTTGCCCGCGGTCAGATGTCGGCTTGGACGCCGTGGCTATCGAAGACAGTCAAAATCTCGCGCAGCTTGGTCTTGGCGGGGTCGTAGTCAATCGTTGTCTCGCCGTCGTGGGCGTGGATATGGACGTAGAGCACGCCGGAAAGTCCGAGCAGATTTTTTTCGATGGCGGACGCGCTGTCGGGCGTGTAGCCTTTGGCGGTGAATTGCAGGCGGGTATTGGCGACGTTGCCGCAACCGCATTCTTTGCACATGGTGAACACCTCGCTGAAAATTTTTCTGCCGAATTATACCGCGCGGCAAAATCTTTCACAACCCCCGCGCAGGGTTAGGAGGTCGGTGTCGATGTCGAAGCTGTTGCTCGTGTTTGCGGGCGGAGGATTGGGCGCGGTCTGTCGGTTCCTGTTGACGGCGGCACTTTCGGGCAAGCTCGGCAACTTTCCGCTGGGCACCTTCGCGGCGAACGTCTTGGGCAGTCTGCTTATGGGTCTGGTCGTGGGAATTTTGGCGGGGCGTCACGAATCAATTCGGCTGTTCGTTGCAGTGGGATTCCTCGGCGGCTTCACGACGTTCTCATCGTTTTCCGCCGAGACGCTGACGCTTATCCACGGCGGGCAATTTTTTTCTGTGGCAGTCAACATTGTCGGCAGCGTGGCGGCGGGATTGCTGGCGTGCGCAGTCGGCTTGAAATTGGGAGGAATTTGAATGGCAAAGGCACTCATCATCATCGACATGCAAAACGATTTCGTGACCGGACCGCTCGGCACCGACGAGGCGCGTTCCATGTTGCCGAGGCTGGTCAAAAAGCTCGACGCTATCGTTGAGGAAGGCGCGGTTGATTTGATCTTCACGCAGGACACGCACGCCGATAACTATCTCGACACGCAGGAAGGTCGCAACTTGCCCGTGCCTCACTGCATCAAAAAGACCGACGGTTGGCAAATCGTCCCCGAACTGCAACGCTTCACGCCGCGCGCCAAAGCCGTCATCGAGAAGAAAGCTTTCGGGTCGACGCGGTTGCCCTCGCTCATCAAACCCTATGAGGTCGTCGAGTTCGCGGGCGTGTGCACAGACATTTGCGTCGTGTCGAATGCTCTGCTGATTAAGGCGTTCTATCCCGAACAGCGCGTGCAAATCGACGCCGCCTGTTGCGCCGGCTCCACGCCCGAAGCTCACCGCAATGCCTTGAACGTCATGGCGAACTGCCAATGCAAAATCATCAACGCCGACTGACTTCGGTCGCGGCAAATGAAAAACACCTTCCGAGCGTCGGGAGGTGTTTTTGTTTTCGATTGATATCCTCAGCCTTCGATGTTTTCGATTGCCTCTTTGGGAGTTTCAAGCCCGTAAATAACTTTGGCGATTCCGTCGCTGTAGCGTTGCACGGCAAACAGGCAACTGTCCACCGCGAAATTAATTTGCTCATGCGTGGGGGCGTCCATCTCATCGCCGCAATAAAGCGGGAACCTGTAGGAGATTTCGCCGTCCCTGAAGTCGAAGTCGAAGCCGCCGTTCTTCATGCCGTAATTGGCTCGCAAAAGAAATTCCGCAACGGTAACCGCGCTGTCTTCGTCGGCATTGAGCGGGAGCATCGAACGGAGCAAGAGCCTATCGTCCATGGCGTGGAAGATAATTTCCGCGTGCCCGAACTTGGTCTTGACCTTGAACGACGTCTTGGCGAAGTTGTCTTCGTCAAAGCCGCTGAACTTGAAGCCTTCCTTCTCGAAATAATTTTCAACTGCCTCGCGAATGGCCTGCGTGTTGTCACCCATAAAGATTCCCTCCTTTAATGAAACGTGGTTGTATTCTACACGAAAGAAAAATTTTTGCAAGTGCCCTGCCGCTGTAAAAAATCCCGCGGCGGTCGTATAATTGGCGCGGAGGTGAGGCGCAGTGTTGAGCACGCGACGGCTTTTGCGAGTGCGGCTGTTTTTGGAAGGCATGCTCGTCGGAATTTTTACTGGAGCAATCGTTGCGGCGTTTCGGTTCCTGTTGGACGAGGCAGACGTCTATCGCCCGATGGTCTTCGCGCACGTCAACAGCGTCGGCAGAATTTTTTTGGCGGCGGTCGCGATGGTTTTGGTCGCGGAGATTTTGGCACGAGCAGTCAAGTTCGACGGGCAAGTCGCGGGCAGCGGCATTCCACAGCTGAAAAATATTCTGCAAGGCAGCGCGCGGATGTTCAAGCCGTTGCGGCTGTTGGCGGTGAAATTTTTCGTGACGGTCTTGGCAATCGGCGCGGGCATGAGCTTGGGTCGCGCGGGCGTCAGCGTTCAATTCGGCGCGGCGGTCGGCAACGTGTTCACGAAAATTTTTTACGCGGGCAGTCCCCGACACGTGGCGGTTGAGGGAAACTTTCTGCTGACGGCGGGCGCGGGCGCGGGTCTTGCGGCGATATTCAACGCGCCTTTGGCGGGCGTCATCTTCTGCGTGGAGGAGTTGCGCAAAAGATTCTCGCAGGAAATTTTAATCGCCGCCGTCACAGCCGCAGTCACGGCGTCGTTCATGGTAAGGATGGTCTTCGGCGTGCGTCCGGTCTTCGAGACGATAACCGCCGCGCCGCTGTCTATGCCCAACGTGATGACTATGCCGACGCTGGAGATGGTCGCCGCTGTGTCTGCCGCGCCCGTGAAGTTCTTCGTGCTGTTCGTGTCGCTGGGAATTTTTTGCGGCGTGGCGGGCGCAATGTTCAGCAAAGCATTGATCGCCGCGCTAAACATCTACGACCGCCTGAAAATTTTCGGCGTCAAAAGATTCGCCGTCCCGCTACTCATCGCCATACCGCTGGGCGTGAAACTTCCGCAGGTGCTCGGTTGCGGCAATGTGCTTGTCGACGAACTTTTGATCTCGCACACGCCGTTGAGCCTGCTGATGATTTTGTTGGCGGGAAAAATTTTCTACACGCTGATCTGTTTCGGCACCAACGCGCCGGGCGGACTGTTCCTGCCCGTGTTGGTTATCGGCGCACTCATCGGCAACGTCTTCGCTCGCGCGGGCAACAGTCTGCACATCTTCACCGCGGACTGGACGACGCTGTTCATCGTCTTCGGAATGGCGGCGTTCTTCGCGGCGGTGGTCAAGGCTCCGGTCACGGGCGCGATTCTAATTTTGGAGCTGACGGGGCAGTTCTCGCATTTGGTCGGGCTGATGGTGGTGAGCGGCGCGGCGTTGATGGCGTCGGATTTGTGCGGTGGGGAACCGATTTTCTCTGCGCTGTCGAAGTGTCCGAAGAAAGTCGCAGATGTCGACGAGTCTTCCTGACTGCTGTCGCTGTTGCTCACTGCGCTTGCGGTTGCTCACTGCGTCTGTCACGATTGCTGTTGCTCACTGCGTTTGCGTTTGAATCTACTTTCTTTTGCTGGCAATGGGCGGCCTCGTTGTCGGCTTCGGTGACGGGTGACGAATGGGCGTCCCAAAAATTTTCCTGAAAAATATTTGAACAAGCTGTCGCGCGTGATATAATGGCGGCGAAATTTTTTATCGGCGGGAGGATTTTTATGTTTGGCATCGGCGCGGGTGAATTCATTGTGATTTTGATCGTCGGGCTCATCGTCTTCGGTCCGGGCAAGTTGCCTGAGGTCGGTCGTGCGTTGGGCAAGGCTCTGCGTGAATTTCGCAAGGCACAGGCAGCACTGTCCGCCACGCTCAACGACATTGATGAACCCGCCAAGAAGCCCGAACCTAAGCCAGTTCAACCGACGCAATCTGTCACCGCCGATGATATCATTCACTTGGCGAAAGAACGCCCCATTGTCAAGGAGAGCAGCGATGAAAAAATTCTTAACGGTAATCCTGGCGACGTTCCTGCTGTCGACGAACGCGCAAGCCTTGCCGGTGCACGAGGCAGTTCAGACGGCACTGACAAACAATCCTGACCTGCAACGCACCGAGCAAGCCATCCGCGTGGCGGAGGAGTCGTTGAAGTCTGCGCGGGGGCAAAAGGGCATCTCAATCAGCGCGTCAAGCTCAATAAACGCCTCGAAGACCGAAGCCGTCAATCCGTCCGAGCGGGCGAACGCGGGCTTGAGTGCGTCGTTGCCGCTGTATTCGGGCGGGCGGCTGGAGTCGGCGATAAAATCCGCGCAGCTTGGGCTGGAAATTTCACGGCTGGACTTTTCGCAGGCGCAGGACGATTTGACTTACCGCGTGGTCACCGCCTACGTCAATGCGCTGGAAAATTTGGCGACGGCGCGCGTGGATTTGGAGACCGAGAAAAATCTTTCCGAGCACGAACGAATGATTTCCGCGCAGTTCGACGCGGGAGCTAAGGCGAAGATCGATTTGCTTCGTGCGCAGGTGGAGACGAGCAACGCCACGCAGACCGCCGCACGTTCGCAGGCAGCCTATGAAGTTTCGCTGACCAATCTGGCGACGCTGTTGTCAACCGATTCAATTGCCAACCTGACCGTCGAGGAGTTCAACACTGCCCTTGAGCTTGGCGACGTGGAAAATTATCTGACTGCCGCCGAGGAAAATCGCCGCGACTTAAAATCCGACGCCCTCAAGATTGAGCAGGGCGAATGGCACGTGACGAGCGCGAAGAGTGGCTGGTTACCTTCCGTCAATGCGAGCGTCGGCACCGACCTAAACGCAAGCAACACGTCCAATCGACGTTGGCACCCCACGCCCGATGCCTCTGCGGGAATTTCTGCGTCGTGGAGCATTTTTGACAGCGGCGTCACCCGCGCCGAAGTCGAATCCGCCAAAGTGGAAGTTGAGCGGCTCAAGCTGGCTATGGCGTCCGATGTCGACAGCGTGCACGAGGAAGTTGTCACTGCCCACAAAAATCTTCGGATTGCCCTGTTGCGCCTGACGACCACTCAACGCGCCGTCGAGCTTGCCGAGGAGGAACGCTACATTGCCACCGAACGCTACAACGCCGGCGAAGGCATTCTGCTGGACATTTTGGACGCCGAGCTTGCGCTGTCTACCGCCAAGAAGAACAACGTCAGCGCGCGCTACGACGTCATCCGCTACAGCTTCGACCTTGCCCACGCCACGGGCGACACCCTCAAGGCGATGCGCAGTTAACGTCGAGCTTCGATTGCAAACGAAAGCCCGCCTCCGATGTGGAAGCGGGCGAATTTTTTTGCCGATTCAAATTTCCACGGGGATCAGGACGTCGCCGAGATCTTCGTGCAAAAAATTTGCGGCGGTCAAGTCGTTGAGCTGAGTCAAAAATTTTTCGAGGCGTTCGGGTTCCAACAGCAGCTCAATCGTCACGACGTCGGCATAATCGGTGGCGGTGACGCGGATTTGTTCACGGCGCAAAAAGTTTTCGACCGTCGCCAGGAAATTATATTCGAGCGTCAATGACAGCTTGCGCAAGGTCGTCATTTGCACGCGGCGAGCGGCGTCGAGACCGAGAGCGGTCGTGTGCGAGTAAGCGCGAATCAGTCCGCCCGCGCCGAGCTTTATTCCGCCGAAGTATCGCGTGACTACGACAGCCGTGTTCGTGAGCCCGTTGCGTTTAATTGCGTCGAGGATGGGATTGCCCGCAGTGCCGCCGGGTTCGCCGTCATCGTTGGATTTCTGTTTGTCGCCGCGTTCGCCGAGAATCCACGCCGAGCAATTGTGCGTCGCGTCGAAAAATTTTTTGCGGACAGCCTGCACGAAGGCGCGAGCCGCCTCCTCGGTCTCCACATGAACGACGTGCGCAATAAACTTCGACTTGTTGACCTCGTAAGCCGCGCTGAAGATCTCGCCTTCGGCAACGGTCCTGAAATTCGTCATAAGCTCACCTCACAGCAGAAAATCCGCGAAGACGACGTTGCCCAAGCTCATGCCGCGGTTCGTCAAAGAAATTCTGTCGCCGACGACGTTCAACAGCCCGCGCCGCCGATTGTGTTCGATCACGTCACCGAAGACAGCGAATATCTCCGTGCCGAAAATTTTTGCGAACGTCCGAGCACTGATGCCGTCGACCATGCGCAAGCCGAGGAAACAAAATTCTTCCATAGCCGCGCGTTTATCGACGACCTCCTCGACTTGAGCGACGCTCATGCCCGCGCTGACTCGGCTGATGTATTCGTCAACGCCGCGCACGTTCGAAGTCCTCAACGCGCCGTCGAAGCCGTGAGCACCCGCGCCGAAGCCGAAGTATCGCTTGCCGGTCCAGTAGCCGATGTTGTGGCGGCTGACGAAATTTCCGCGGGCGAAGTTGCTGATTTCGTAGCGTCGAAAGCCGAGCGCGGGCAGCTCAAGCGTGATGAAGTCGTACATGTCGGCGCAGATGTCGTCGTCGGGCAGAGGCAGTTGACCCGCCGCATTCAGCGCAAAAAATTTCGTGCCGACCTCGACCTCCAAGCCGTAAATCGACACGTGCTCAACGTCCAGCCCGCCGACTTGCGTCACGTCGCGGCGCACGCCGTTCAACGTCTGATTCGGCAAGCCGTACATCAGATCGACGCTGACATTGCCGAAAAATTTTTTCGCGAGCTCAACGGTCTCGATTGCCGCCCGCGACGAATGAATCCGCCCCAAAAATTTCAGCAACGCGTCGTCGAAAGTCTGCACGCCCAAGCTCAGCCGATTGAAGCCGAGTGAACGGAGCCCGCGCAGATAATCGGCGTCGACGGTGCCGGGGTTCGCCTCGATTGTGATTTCCGCGCCCGCGTCGATGTCGAAGCCGTTGCCAATCGCGTTGACGATTCGTGCCAGCTGATTGAGCGTGAGCGTCGTGGGCGTTCCTCCGCCGAAATAAATCGTCTCGACCGAAGAATTATCGCCGCGCAGATTGATCTCGGTGATGAGCGCGTCGACATAAGCCGCCCGTTGAGTTTCGTCGCCAACCGTGGAATTGAACGCGCAATAATTGCAACGGCGTCGGCAAAACGGAACGTGCACATAAATCATTCGTCGTCGCCGACGGTCAAAACCGCCATGAAAGCTTCCTGCGGCAGTTCCACGCTCCCGACAGCCTTCATGCGTTTTTTGCCGGCCTTCTGCTTTTCCAGGAGCTTGCGCTTGCGGCTGACGTCGCCGCCGTAGCATTTCGCCAGAACATCTTTGCGGCGGGCCTTGACGGTTTCGCGGGCAATGATTCGTCCGCCGATTGCCGCTTGAACCGGAATGTCGAAGAGCTGTTCGGGAATCAGACGTTTCAACTTCAGCGCGAGTATCCGACCGATTTTTGCGGCACGCGTGCGGTGAACGATTGAGCTGAGCGCGTCGACCAGGTCACCGTTCAACAGGATATCCAGCTTGGCAAGATCGCTCTGCTTGTATTCCGACAGCTCGTAATCCAAACTTGCATAACCGCGCGTCGTCGACTTGAGCTTGTCGAAGAAGTCGTAGATAATCTCGTTGAGCGGCATCTCGTAGACAATCATCACGCGGGTCTTGTCGATGTAGTCCATGCTCTTGTAGGTGCCGCGCTTATCGCGACAGAGCTCCATCACCGCGCCGATGTAATCGCTCGGAACGATGACGGTGGCTTTGACCATTGGCTCCTCGATGAAATTGATTTCGGTCGTCGGCGGCAGAGCGGCGGGGTTGTCAATCGTCAGGACGTCGCCGTTGGTCTTGTGAACTTTGTAGACGACGGACGGCGCAGTCGTCACCAGACGCAACTTGTATTCGCGCTCAAGCCGCTCCTGAATCACGTCCATATGCAACAGACCCAGGAAGCCGCAACGGAATCCGAAGCCCAGCGCGGCGGAAGTTTCCGGCTCATAGACCAGCGCGGCGTCGTTCAACTGCAACTTCTCCAGCGCGTCCTTAAGGTTGTCGTAGTCCACGCTGTCAGTGGGATACAGTCCGCAAAAAACCATCGGCACGGGCGCACGATATCCCGCCAGAGCTTCGGCAGGATTTTTCACGGCGGTCACGGTGTCGCCGACGCGAACGTCACGAACGTCCTTCAAACTGCCGCAGATGTAACCGACTTCGCCCGCAGTCAGCTCCGTCAGCTCGGTCATCGAAGGCGAGAAGATTCCGATCTCCGTCGCGTCGAATTCCTTGCCCGTCGCCAAAAGCTTGAGCCTGTCTCCCTTGCGGACGGTGCCGTCGAAAATGCGAACGTGAGCGACCGCGCCTTTGTACGAGTCGAAATACGAATCGAAGATCAACGCTTGCAACGGGGCGTCGGCATCACCTTCGGGCGGCGGAATTTTTTCGACGATGGCTTCCAAAATCTCGTCGACACCCGCGCCGGTCTTCGCCGAACATTTCACGGCGTCGGAGGCGTCCAAGCCGATTGCCTCTTCGATTTCGGTGCGCACGCGTTCGACGTCGGCACTGGGCAGGTCAATCTTGTTGATGACGGGCACAATCTCCAAGTCGTGTTCAAGCGCAAGGTAGACGTTCGAGAGGGTCTGCGCCTCAACGCCCTGCGTCGCGTCCACCACGAGCAAGGCACCTTCGCAGGCGGCAAGCGACCTCGAAACCTCGTAGGTGAAGTCGACGTGACCGGGCGTGTCAATCAGGTTGAGCTGATAGTCGTTGCCGTCGGACGCCGTATACTTCAGCCGAACGGTCTGCGCCTTGATGGTGATGCCGCGTTCGCGTTCAAGCTCCATGTTGTCTAGGAATTGCTCACTCATCTCGCGCTTTTCAACAGTGCCCGTCATTTCGATGAGCCTGTCCGCCAACGTGGACTTGCCGTGGTCTATGTGCGCTATGATGGAAAAATTTCTGATCCGTTCGTTCAAGACGTATCCCTCCGCCGAGTATCATTGTCTGTCGTGGCGAATTTTACATTGCAGCTTCGGCAAAGTCAAACGCGCCCGACGCCCGTCATTTGATGAACCGCGGCTTGAGCACGAGCGTGACGAAGTAGACGGTTGCCGCGCAGACGACAATCGTTGCACCGACCGCCGAGTTCAGTTCATAAGCCGCGAACAAACCTATGAGCCCCGACGTCAACGCAATCAGCACGCTCAGCACGTGGTAGCTTTTGACCGAGTTGGTGACGTTGCGGGCGGCCGCCGCCGGCAAAACGAGTAGCGCGTTGATTATCAGGATACCGACCCACTGAATGCTGAGCGCGACGACAATTGCCAACAGCACCGCGAACGCCGACTCAACCGCCTGTGTGCGAACGCCGCGACTTTTCGCCAACGTTCGATTCACCGACACGATCAGCAGCCGATTGAACAGCACAGCCCAGCTCACCACGACGATGATGAACACCGCCGCCAGACAAAATAAATCGTCCCGCGTGATGCTAAGCAGGTCACCGATGAGGAAGCGCGAAAACTTATTGAACCGCCCGCCCGCCGACATCAACATCAAACCGAGCGCAATCGCCGTGGAGCTGAACACGCCGATGACCGTGTCCGCGCCCGCGTGTGAACGATTCTTGATGTAGGTTATCAACAGCGCGAAGGCTATCGAAAATCCGAGCAAGCCAAAAATTTCCGAGCCGACGCCGATGAGTGCGCCGAGTGCTATCCCCGTGAATGCGCCGTGACCGAGCGAATCCGAGAAGAACGCCATTCGATTCGACACGACCATTGTTGAGAGCAGCCCGAAAAGCGGCGTCACCAACAACACGGCGACCAGGGCGTTGCGCATGAATTCATAGTCGAACAATTTTATCAACCCGCCCAAAATTTTTTGTCGGCTCGAACGCGGCGATATCACTGAAATTTTTTCACAACGTTTGGGCGCGACCATTGGATGCAACGTCACGTTGCCCGCGACGAATTTTAACACGTCGCCGAACATTTTCAAGCCGAAGGAGGAAATCACTCACCATGAAAAAAATTTTGCTCGCCGTCGTCGTGACGCTGTTGCTGTTCGGGCTGACATCTTCGCCGAAAGTTTTCATCGGCACCGAACGCGAAACTGTAGCCGTTGTCGACGCGCGAGAGGGTCTGCCGCTCTCGGTGGAGTTCGTCCATTCCGTGCAAAGGACGCCCGTCATTGAGGAGCTTGAATTCCACGCGGGACGATTCATCTTGCGCCGCACGATCTATCAATCGCAGGGCGTCGGACTTCCGTTCGATGCCGGCGACGGGAACTTTCGCCGCGAAGGCGAACACTTCATCATGGACGACATGAACCGCCCCGTCGAGAATCTGGAGTTGCGCACGGGCAAGGGCACTCGCCTCACAATCACGCTCGACGGCCGCAAGCACGAGCTGTGGAGAATTTTTCCCGTCGGCACGAAAATTTTTGTCAGGACGTTCTGATTGCGGTAAAATCTTCGCGGAGGTGACGACATGAAACTTTCTTGGTGGCAACGCAAAGGCGTCTACCAAATCTATCCGAAGAGCTTCCTCGATACGACCGGTAGCGGCACCGGCGACCTGCGCGGCGTCCTTGAACGGCTCGACTACATCAAGAGCCTTGGCGTCGGCGCGATTTGGTTGACGCCCGTCTATCCCTCGCCGATGGTGGACAACGGCTACGATATCGCCGACTACACGGACATTGACCCGCGCTTCGGCACGTTGGCGGACTTCGACAAGCTCATTGCCGAGGCAAAGGCGCGCGACATCCGAATCATCATGGATCTGGTCTTCAACCACACGTCCGACCGTCATCCGTGGTTTGTCGAATCCAAAACGAGCCGCGACAACCCGAAGGCTGATTGGTATATCTGGCGGGACGAGCCGACGAATTGGCGATCAATCTTCGGCGGCAGCGCGTGGCATTGGTGCAAGGAGCGTCAGCAATTTTATCTGCACAGCTTCGCCACTCAACAGCCCGATTTGAATTGGGAGAACGCCGACGTCCGCCGAGCCCTCTTCGACGCCGCAAACTTCTGGCTTGACCGCGGGGTTGGCGGCTTCCGCATCGACGCCATCGTCTACATCAAAAAGCCCGCGCAGTTCGTTGACGGTCCCGCTGATTCCGACGGCACCTGCTCCGTCCACAACATGACCGCCGCCTTGCCCGGCATTCTCGACTTCCTGCACGAGTTCAAGCGCGAAGTTTTTGACGGGCGCGACATCTTCACCGTCGCCGAGGCAAACAGCGTCACGCCCGACGAATTGCCCGCGTGGGTCGGTGAAGGCGGCGTCTTCGATGAGCTGTTCGAGTTCAGCCACGTCAACATCATGTTTCCCTTCGGCGAAGTCTGGCACCGCGCGGAACCGTTCAAGCTCAGCGACTTCAAACGCGCGTTGAGTGACAGTCAGCGGGCAACGCACGGTCTCTATCCGATCTACTTCGAGAACCACGACAAGCCTCGTGCAGTCGATACGTTCTTTCCGCACGGCACCAACAAAATTCTCGCGGCGAAGGCTCTGGCGACGATTCTGTTCACGCTGCGCGGCACGCCGTTCATCTATCAGGGTCAGGAGCTCGGCTTGGGCAACGCGGCGTTCAGTTCGATTGACGACTACGACGACATCTCTTCCCGCGGGCAATACGACCTGGCGCGCGCCGACGGACTCAGCGACAAGCAAGCTCTGCGTTTCGTGCAAAAGTTCAGCCGCGACAATGCACGCACGCCCATGCAATGGAACTCCTCGCCCAACGCCGGCTTCACGTCCGCTGAACCGTGGTTGCCCGTCCATGAAGACTTCGCGACCTTCAACGCCGAAGCCGAAGACCGCGACGCTGATTCCGTGCTGAATTTTTATCGGCGGCTCAGCGCATTCCGCAACTCGTCCGACGTCCTGCTCGGCGGCGAATATCGCGAACTCTTTCCCGAACGCGAGGACGTCTACATCTTCACGCGCACGCTCGGCAATCGCACGCTGTGCACCGCCGTGAACTTTACCACGCACGACGTTCCCTTCCCCGCGAAAATTTTTGACGGCGCACGAAAAATTTTCGGCAACTATCCCGACGAATCAAATCACTTCAGACCGACGGAGGCGATTTTTTATGAGCTTTAAGGTTGCTGCCAGCGACTTCGACGGAACGCTTTTCCGCGACAGAAAAATTTCGGCAGAGGACGTCGCGGCGATTAGTGCGTGGCGGGCTTCGGGCAACAAGTTCGGCATTGTCACCGGTCGCCCGCTGATGATGTTGACGCCGTGCCTGCAGACCTTCGGCGTGGACGTGGACTTTGCCGTCTGTTGCAACGGTGCCATCATTCACGGCGGCGACGGGCGCATCGTCTTTGAAGCCGAGTTGCCGAAAAAAATTCTCGCCGCCATCGTCAGCGAACCGTCCGTGTCGACGACGTTGCATTTCCTCTTCGAGGCGGCGGACGAAATGTTTTGCCTCGGGCTCAACCCAACCTCATGGGTCATCGGCGAACGTATGCAGCTGAACTTCCCGCTTGAAGTCATCGACGCCGCGCAGATCAATTCGTTGCCGCCGATCAATCAGCTGGCGTTGGGATTCATCACGCCCGACGAAGCCGAGCTTGCCGCCGAAGCCCTCAACCGAAAGTTCCCCGCCATCTCCGCGCAACGCAACTTCAACAGCGTGGACATCGTGCCGGCCGCCATCAACAAAGCTCAGGGCGTCGAAAATCTTTTGCGGCTGATGAATTGGCGCGGCGAAGTTCACGTCATCGGCGACGAAGCGAACGATCTGCCCATGATAAAAACTTTCAGCGGCTGCACTGTCTCCGGCGCAAAAGATTTCGTCAAGCGCGAGGCGCGAGCCGTCTTCGATTCCGTCGGCGACATGCTGAAAAATTTTTCTTGACAAAACCCGACGTGTCAACTATAATGCATTTCGTGTTAGTCAATCGACTAAGACGAGCGGAAGTAGCTCAGTGGTAGAGCACCACCTTGCCAAGGTGGGGGTCGCGAGTTCGAGCCTCGTTTTCCGCTCCAGATGCGGACATAGCTCATCTGGTAGAGCGCAACCTTGCCAAGGTTGAGGTAGCGAGTTCGAGCCTCGTTGTCCGCTCCAATTTTTTTGACAGCAAGTTGGCAACCGGTCGGTTACATGGACCCGTAGCTCAGTTGGTTAGAGCAACCGGCTCATAACCGGTCGGTCCCAGGTTCAAGTCCTGGTGGGTCCACCAACTTCATATAGTGGCCTTGTAGCTCAGCTGGATTAGAGTATTTGACTACGAATCAAAGGGTCGGGGGTTCGAGTCCCTCCAAGGTCACCACGCGGGTAGGTAGCGAAGTGGCTAAACGCGGCGGACTGTAAATCCGCTCCCCCTGGGTACGATGGTTCGAATCCATCCCTGCCCACCACCGTGAAAATCCAAACGTCGTCTGCGGGCGGCGTTTTTTCGTTGCAAATCAAAAGACCGCCTCAAAACTTCGGGGCGGTCTTTCGTGTGCGGTTGGTTAAATTTTATTGGACGACCTCGGTGCCGTTCAATTGGTTGGCGCGGGCGTCAAAGCGGCTCATTATCTCGTCGTAGGTGTTCTGCGTGATTTCGGGCATTTTCTGCAAGCCGGTGGCGTCCGTCCACGTCAGACCCGCTTGCTTGAAGCCCTCCTCGACGGCGGCGCGCATGGCGGAAAGTTTTTCGGGGTCGTCGCCGGCGATAGCCGTTGCCAGATCAAAAATCCGCGTGGACACGGCGTCAATCGACCAGTTCCCGCCGTCAGCGATGGCTTTGGCTGCGTCTTCGGGGTTGGTGGCGACTTCGGGCAGGGCGAAGCGCGCGGCGTCAATCTGCACACCGTCAAAGTTCAGAATGCCGATTCCCTCGTCGAGCCAGCCCTGAAGCTTGTCGTTGGATTCGGTCAGAGCCTGAATCATCATGTTGAGCATGGTCTGTTGATTGATTTGCATGCTCTCTTCCAGGTAGCGGACTTGGTCGGCGGTCAAACCTTTGGTCGATTGGGTGTCGTTGTCGACGGTCGAATCGTCCTGCGCCTGTTGAGCCTGTTTGGCGGCGGCGGAGATATCCACGTCGAAAGCCTCGCCGATGTTCGAGGGTTGAGCCTGCGCTTGAGGCTGCGCGGTTTTTGTGGCGGATTGGGCGGCGTATTGCGTGTAGCCTGCCGTCACTCTCGTTGCGGTTACGTCCATGTTGCTCATGATGAAAACCTCCTTGAATGTTAAAGCACCGGGAACACCTGATAGAAATTGTTCGTCGGCTTGAGTTTGGTGTCGGGCGAGCCGTCGGGTGTAGGCGGCGCACTGTAGTCGGGCACGACGATCATGTGCGGCTTGAGCTTGACGCGTTCGGCAATCTGTCCGTCCTTGTAGGTCGTGAGCATAATCGAGCCGTCGGGCAGGAAGCGTTTGACGGTCTCGGTTTGGGCAATTTTCGGCGCGGCGGAATTATCGTCGCGGTTGGCGTTGCCGGAGTCCTCGTTGACTTTGACGTTGCCGGTCAGTTCCTCGTGCATGTCGCAAATCTCGTCGAGCTGTTCACGAACGACTTCCATCGCCCGAACGTCTTGCTTGATGTTGGAAATTTTTGCCGCGAGAATTTTGGAGTACTCCGACGCGGCGGGTGCACTGCGTTGCGAAGACTGCGGCGTCGTCCGTGCGAGATATGCCGCGGTGTTTTTGATCTCCCAAAGTTCCATGTCGTTCACGCTCCAAAAAATTTTTCGTTCGGAAATTTATCGGCATTTCGCGTGCGCGGCTAAAGTAATTATGTCACGGGCGGCGGCGGATGTCAACGCGTCAGCTGCGCCTTGAGTTCGTGATAGCCGCGCGTGAAGTGAACGCCGTTTTGGGATTCGCGGCTGGCACCGAAAGGTTTGTCCGTGACGGCGAGAATCGGCGGTGACTGAATGCGTTTGGCGACGCCCATGCCCGTGAACTGTCGCCACCAACGCTCAAGGTCGTCGGTGAACGATTGAGCCGTCGGGAAAAATTTTTCCACCAGACCCGACGCGCAACCAATCTCCCGCTCAAGCGTGCCGTCGACATAAAGCCGCAAGATGTCTTCGGGCGTCCGGTGCTGTTCGACGAACGCACGCAACAGGTAATCGTGATACAGGTACTTGAGCGGGTCGCCCTTGCCCTCGTCGACGTTCTGCGCGTCGGAAAGTTCTGCGCTCGGAACGATATCGATGATGCCCTGCGGGATGACTTCGCGGCGGAAAATTTTTTCGTTGAAGTGATGAGCCAGCGCGTAGACTTGAAACTTCCACAGATCCGCCAGAGCAGACATGAAGCCCGCGGCGTCGCCGTAAAGCGTGGCGTAACCGACGGTCGACTCCGCCTTGTTCGCGTTGCAAGTGAATCCGCCGCCGATTGAAGCCGCAATCGCCGCAAGGATACGTGAACTGCGGTCGCGAGCCTGAATGTTTTCGCGGACGAAACTCGAAACTTCAATGCCGACATCTTCAAGTTGCTTGACCGTCCAATCGACGGACTCTTGAATCGGCACGACGAGATATCGACAGCCGAGGTTGCGGGCGAGCTGTTCGCTCAAACTTTTGGTCGTGGCGGAATTGAAGCGGCTGGGCATGTTGACGAGCACGACGTTTTCCGCGCCGAGCACGTCGACATACAGCGCGGCGGCAACGGCACTGTCAATCCCGCCCGAAACACCGACGACGACTTTGCGCAGACCAATGAGTTCCAGGAATTCGCGCACGCCGAACGTCAGCGCACGATAAATTTTTTCGGGCTCCGTCTCGTTTACGGGTTCAAGCGCGGGAAGTCGGTCAATCTCCTCAAGCTCGACGAAATTCAGCGATTCGGCAAAGTCTTCGGCACGCTGAACTATTTCGCCGCGGGAATTGAAGACCGCGCTGCCGCCGTCGAAGGTGTAAATCGTTTTGCCCGTGTTCCCTATGCCGACCGCACCGACGCAAATCGTTGGGCACGCGCCGTCCGCGACGACACGCTTGCTCAAGCTGAAAGGTTCGCGCAGAAATTTCACGTCGACGCCCGCGCAGAGATTTTTTTCGCGGAGACCGATGACTCTGAGATTTCCGCCCGCCGCATGAATCTCATCAACGCACCGTTCGCATTCGCGCAGGAAGGACGTCTGCGCCCGCGTGTCGCCGATCATTTGCCCCGCCACGGAAAATTCGGGCAGGATGATGGCGTCCGCGCCGTGAGCCCGCGCCTCGTCAATGAGCCGCAAAATTTTCGTCGTGTTCACGTCGGGACGACCCGCCGCGATTTTCATCTGTGCATAAGCTATCTTCAAGTCAATCGCCTCCCGCGGCAACTATAATTCATTTCGGGCGGCGGCGCAATAATTTCATTGACGGCGAAAAATTTTTTCTGCTAGAATGTGCAACGAAATCGAAACTCCAACGTATAAGCTGCATAAAATAGTTTGGGGGTCGATAACAACGGCTACACGCGAAGAAAAGCTCAATAAAATCAACGACGAACTCGAAGCAATGAGCGATGAGGAACTCGAACAGGTCGCAGGCGGCTCGTGGAAATCAACAGCCGGAGACACCCGCTTCTTGAACGATTTGGCGGGACTGTGCGATCGTTTCGGCGCAACAAGCGGATTTTTCAAGTTCGGTACAGTTTCAGATGAAGCCTGTAAAGGTTGGAGTGAAATCGGAATCCAGGTCAATCCGGCCTGGTTCGGCAGCAACACCTACCACCTTAATGGTAACCCAATTACTCGCCAGGAAGCAATGGAATACGCCCTCAAAAAGTTCGGCAAAACGTGGAAAGATATGCCCGAAGGGAAAGGCGGTTATACCTTCTAATCCGTTTCGACGGAAAAAACGCGGCGTCACGGTCGCAACTCGAATCAAAAAATCCCTTCGGCAGTCGGTCGGAGGGTTTTCATTGCCAAAAAAATTTTTCTGCTAAACTCGTAACGAACACGAAATTTCGACGTATAAGAGCTGCATAAAACGAATTGGAGGCTGGTATTATGGCTGACAAAGACAAAATCGCGGACGAAGTGGTTAGCGATGACGAACTCGACAAGGTAGCGGGCGGCTATATGGGTGAAACAAAGGAAGACAGTGAATTTCTTGCAAGTTATGGACTTATGGATAGAAAATATGACGGCTTAGAAACGTTTTTTGGCTGGCACAGTGTCAGTAGATACGTAGACGAGGGCTGGGCGAGAGCCGGCATTACCTGCTGTACAGTTCCTGATGACCACAACAGGTATTGGAAGGATGGTCAAGAAATTACACACACTGAAGCTATTAGATATGTGAGAGAAAAATTTTCAAATAATAAATCTAATCTCGGCAAGTAAACAAAGCCCTTCGGCACATGTCGGAGGGTTTTTTTGTTGCCAACTGCGCGGCGAAGAATTATAATCGGCGGCGGAGGCTGATTGCATTGCTCATTCGTATCGCGGGGCTCGTGCCCGAAAGTTTTGTTGACGGCGACGGAATTCGCTTGGCGGTTTTCATGCAGGGCTGTCTGCGTCGTTGCGAAGGCTGTCATAATCCCGACACCCATGCGCTCGACGGCGGTCGGCTCGTCGACACGGCCGAGATTGTCGCCGCAATGAAACGCAATCCCCTGCTCAATGGAATCACGTTGACGGGCGGAGAACCGCTCTTGCAAATTGATGCCGCCGAAGAACTTGCACGCGCCGCAAAAAATTTCGGGCTCAGTGTCTGGCTTTATACCGGCTACGAATTCGAGGACTTGCCGCCCAATGCCGACGCCCTGCTCGCGAATGTCGACGTGATGGTTGATGGCGCGTTCGTCGTGGCTCTGCGTGATTTGAATCTGCAGTTCCGCGGCTCAAGCAATCAGCGCATAATCGACGTGAAAAAATCTCGCGCGCAAAAAAAAATCGTGCCGTGGTCTGATATCGGGAGGTGAACGGATGGAACGAGAGGTTGTCGCGGAAAATTCGGTGAGCGCGGCGTTTTCGGGCTTGGTCACCATGCCGCCGGCGGAAGTGCTCATCGGGATGGCGTGCATTCTGATCTTCGGAATCGTGCTCGGTGCGCTGATATATCTGCCCGTCGCCGAAAAAAATTCGCCGCTGCCCCTGGAGAAGTTGAGCGGCGAAATTATCTGGCGTTACAAGCCGGACTGGATACTCTTCGTGCTCGGTTGCATTGTCTTCCTGTGCGTGAGTTTCCTTCTGGTTAGCGGCTTCCTGCGCGACATTTGAAAAGCCCCCTCCTGTTTTGGGAAGGGGCTTTTTGTTTGCGTGATTAGGTCAAGCGGTCGGCGTCAATCCTGCGGACGGGGTTTGCGAATCAGGCCGAGGATTGCGCAGCCGACGACTGAGCCGACGATAATTGACAGCAGATACATCATCGGGTTGCCGATGGTCGGGACGACGAAGATGCCGCCGTGCGGAGCCATAAGCGTGCAATCGAACATCATGACGCCCGCGCCGGCAATTGCCGAGCCGACGACGCAAGCGGGAATGACGTGCAGGGGGTCGCCCGCGGCGAAGGGTATCGCGCCTTCAGTGATGAACGAGAGCCCCATGATGATGTTGGTCGGAGCAGTTTTCTGTTCGCTCTTGGTAAATTTGTTCTTGAAGAAAATCGTGCACAGGGCGATGGCAATCGGGGGAACCATGCCGCCCGCCATAGCCGCCGCGATGACGTAGTAGTTGCCGTCAGCCAAAAGACCGACGCCCGTGACGTAAGCCGCCTTGTTCAAAGGACCGCCCATATCGACAGCCATCATGCCGCCGATAACCGCGCCCATGATGAGTTTGGCGGAAGGATCCATGCTTGCCAGAGTGCTCTTGAGAGCCTCGTTAACTCCTGCGACGGGCGGACCGATGACGAAGTTACAAATCAAGCCGATGAGCAACACGCCGAGCAACGGATAGAACAGAATCGGTTTGGTGCCTTCCAATGACGGCGGCAGGACTTGCAAAGCCTTCTTGAGCCAGTTGACGATGAAGCCGGCGAGGAAACCTGCAAGCAACGCACCGAGGAAGCCTGAGCCGTTGGACGCGCTGAGTGCGCCGCCGACAAAGCCGGCCGCCAGACCGGGACGGTCAGCGATTGACATGGCGATAAAGCCCGCGAGTACCGGCAACATAAATCCGAAGGACGCGCCGCCGATACCCATGAACGTTGCCGCGGCGGGTGTGATGGAACCGAACTTGCCGCGCTCTTCGGCGGGCAGACTGTTGAGGTCGACGCTCGCGCCGTCAATCAGGAACGATATCGCAATCAGAATACCGCCGCCGATAACGAACGGGAGCATGTGGCTGACGCCGTTCATCAGGTGCTTGTAGACTTGGCGACCGATGCTTTCGTTTTCAACCGAACCGCCCGCGTCGCCGGCAGATTCTCCGGCCTTCGCGTGGTAAATCGGTGCCGAGCCGCTCAATGCCTTGTCGATGAGTTCGTCCGCCTTGTTGATGCCGTCGGCGACTTTGGTGATGACGACGTGCTTGCCGTCGAAGCGAGCCATAGCGACGTTCTTGTCCGCCGCGACGATGATGCCGTCTGCCTTGGCAATTTCGTCAGCTGTCAAAACATTCTTCGCGCCGCCCGAACCGTTAGTCTCGACCTTGATGGAGATGCCGCGTTTCTTGGCGTGCTGTTCAAGACTTTCCGCCGCCATGAACGTATGCGCAATGCCCGTGGGGCAGGCAGTGACGGCGAGGATTTGGATGTGGTCGGCGGCAACGGGTGCACTTGACGCGCTTGCCGGAGCCTTAAACTTGCCGTCCTCTTTGTCGTCGATAATCTTGAGGAACTCTTCCTTCGTGGTCGCCTTGATGAGTGCTTCCTTGAAGTCGGGATCCATAACCATAGTGGCGAGCTTGGACAGAATCATCAAGTGTTCGTCGCTGCCACCGTCGGGCGCGGCGATGGCGAAGAACAACCTTGCGGGGTTGCCGTCCATTGACTGGAAGTCGATGCCGTCGGGGATGGTCATTGCCGCAAGACCGGGAGCCTTGACGCCCGCAGACTTTGCGTGCGGCGTGGCAATGCCGTCGCCCAGACCCGTGGTGCCCGACGCCTCAC
>JADEZQ010000035.1 GCA_015206785.1 Quinella sp. 2Q5
AATGTCGTGGAATTTGTTTTCCAGCCAGCTGATTTCCGTCGGACCGAAAGAATTGTTCGACGTGGTGAAGACGATTGCTTCCGTCCAAAAATTTTTGTCGGAACTGCGTGCGTGTTCATTCAGGCGGTTGAGCAGACCTTTGCCGTTCTTGCGACTGCCCGCCTGTCCGACGTAAATTTTTTGGCGACCGTCCTCTTCGCCGAGCAGGAAATAGACGCTGTCGTTGTCCGTCTCGGCAAGGGCGGCGGAGCCTTTGCACTTCGCCAAATCTTTGCGCGGGATTCGGAAGATTATGCCCGAACGTGTGTTGACGGCGTATCTGATTCGACCGTCGGGCGTGCCGTCAATCAGGAACAAGTTTATCGTCATTGCCATTGCGGTCACCTCACAGCGCGAGAATCTTTTGCGTGATGTCGTCGAGCTGTTTAGCGGTGGGGACGTTGGCGACGCGGATTTTGTCCAGAATGATTTCGCAACCGGCGGCTTTGAGTTCGTCCTCGACCTGCGCAATGCTCTGCCCGCCCCAGCCGTAGCTGCCGAAGGCGAACGCTTTGTGATTGACGGGGCGCAGACCCTTGAGATAGCACAGCAACGCGGCGATGGTCGGCATCATCTGGTTGTTGATGGTCGGCGAACCGACGGCGAGATATTTGCTCGTGAAGATATCCGTGACGATATCGGCAAGCGGCGTGGCTTTGATGTCGTAGAACGCGGCGGGAATTCCTTTGGCGGCGAAAGCTTCGGCAATCGTGCGCGCGATAATCTCCGTGGAATGCCACATGCTGTCGAAGACGACAACCGCGCGTTCGTCGACGTCGCCGGCACTCCACGAGCGATAGCAGTCCAAAATCTTGCTGATGTTCTTGCGCCAGAGGACGCCGTGACCCGTGGCAATCATGCGCAGTTCCAACCCGCCCAAAGTCTTCAGAGCCGCCTGCGCCTGTTTGCCGAAGGGCATCAAGATATTGGCGTAATACTTCTTCGCCTCGGCAAGGACGGTCGCCAAATCGTTCTCGTCGTCGAAACGCACGGACGTCGCCAGGTGCTGACCGAAGGCGTCGTTGCTGAAGAGAATTTTTTCTTCGGGGCAATAGGTGACCATTGAATCCGGCCAGTGGAGCATGGGCGTGGGCACGAACTGCAACGTTCGGGAGCCAATGGAAATTTCGTCGCCGGATTTGACCGCGCGATAGTTGAGCTGACCGTAACGCGCCGTCAAACCTTTGAGCCCGTTTGGATTGGTCGTGATGATCTCGGCGTTTGGCGCGAGCTTTGCGACTTCGCGCAACGCACCGCTGTGGTCGGGCTCGACGTGGCTGGAGACGACGACGTCAATCTTTTCGGGCGCGACGACGGACGCGATACGATTGATGAGCTCTTCGGCGAAAGTGACCTTTGCGGTGTCGATGAGCGTGATTTTGTCGTCGACGATGAGATAAGCGTTGTAGCTCGTCCCGCGGGAAGTTTCGTAGCCGTGGAAGTTGCGCATAGACCAATCGACCGCGCCGACCCAAAAAATTTTGTCGCTGATTTGAATTGCCTTGCAGTTGTTCATAACGGAAGCCTCCCGAATTTTTGCGACAATCTTACCACAGCCACCGACGCCGCGCAAATTGACCGCGGTGCGGATTTCTGCTACAATCGCCGCAGAATTTTTTGAGGAGGAGCACTTGGCATGGAGATAAAAAAAATTCCCAACGGCTCGGCTTTGACGGTTGAGCTCATCGGCAGAATGGACGCGGTGACGGCGTTGCAGTTCGACAAGGATTTGAGCGCGACGCTCGACGGCGTGACGGACCTGACGGTTGACCTTGCGGGCTTGGAATATATTTCGTCGGCGGGGCTGCGCACGTTGCTCAAGATTCAGAAGCGCATGGATCGGCAGGGCGCGATGAGAATCCGCAATATCCGCGAGAACGTCCGCGAGGTCTTGGATATGACGGGCTTCTCGAACTTCCTGACGATTGCCGAAGACAAGAAGGCAAAGTTTTCCGTGAGCTTTTGAGGTGACGACATGATTAAGGACGTGAACTTCGACAACATGTTTCTGCGGGCGAAGGTGCCGATTCCCTTCGTGGAGGACAATTCGTTTCTGCCGGAAAAAGTTTTCGTCGACGGGGTGTTTGCGGCGGGCACGGTCTTCAAATTCCTGGAGCCTATCTGTAGCAAGAAGATCAACGCTTTCGGCGACCAGGTGAACGATTATTCGCACGCGGCGTCGCTTCTGTACAGCAACAAATTCAACGGCGCGAGCGATGATGACGAGTACACCGTCATTTTCCACGTGGACTTGAGCGCGTTGTTTCTGCTGTGCGAGCCGATTGACGCGGCGGGCAACGTCGTCGATATCTGAATTTGCCCGCGAGGCGGGTGGCTCTTACTTTTCTTTGCCGGTCCAAAGAAAAGTAAGCAAAAGAAAGGACCTCCGAGCCGGCAACGACGCATCACGTCGTCGTATGCCGGCGGCCGCCCGTCCATGGGCGGCCGGGTTATTGCTCACCGCGACAGGTTCGGGCAACGTCGTCGATATCTGAACGCAAAAAAAATTTCCGTCACTCATTCGAGCGGCGGATTTTTTTTTATTTCACGGCGCAGATGGCGAACAGCGGCACCGAATCATAAACGCAACGTTCGTCGCGGTGAACGGCGTGGGAAATGTCCTCGTCGAGAGTGACGGCGAAATCGAGCCCTTCAAGAAAGCCCGCGTCCCACATCGGGCGGCGGCGGGTGCTGATCGTCAGCGCGTTCTTTATGGCGTCGCATTCGGTTAACATCGCGGCAGTCACTTCGATTTCGTTGCACACGTCGGCGGAAAAAATTTTGTCGCCGTAATCCGAATCGAAATTCAGCAGGACACCGCCACGTTTAAGGACACGCCGCCATTCGCGGTAAGCACTCTTCACGTCGGGCAATGTCCACGTCAGGTTGCGGGTGACGACGGCGTCAAAGGTTTCGTCGGCAAAGTCGAGGGCTTGAGCGTTCATGCGCACGAAGGCGGCGGGCAAATTCAGTTCGCGAAGATTTTTGTCGGCTTCGGTCAACATCTTGGCGGACATATCCACGCCCGTGACGTCGTGACCGAGTTCGGAGAGTATCGCCGCGAAGAAACCTGCGCCCGTGCCCACGTCGAGGACTTTGAGCTTGCCGTCGGGCAAATTTTTTCGGAAGATAGTGCGCCAGGCGTCAGCGTCAATGCCGCCGAGTTCCAGGCGTCGCGTCCTGCTGAAGTCGGCGGAGCGTTCGTCCCAATACGTTTCGATTCGTCGGTTCAATCGTTCCATGCGATGACCTCCTTGAAGTCTTTTTGCCGCCAACGACGGCGGGGTTGTGGTTGATGACTGCGTTTGCGTCTGTCACTGCGTTTGCGTTTAGATCTACTTTCTTTTGCGGGCAATGGGCGGCCGTGTTGTCAGCTGATTCAACAGGTGCAATCCAATGCGATGATCTCCTTGAAGTCGGATTCGTCCAAAGGTTTCAGTCGCCCGTCTTCGAGCACCAGCGTTCGGTTTGCCAGCCGCGGCAAAAGGTGCAGGTCGTGGGTGATGAACAGGCAGGCGATGTCCCGTTCGGTGCAGAGGGTTTTTATCAGCGAGACGATTGCCGCAGTGTTTGCCGCGTCCAGTGCCGAAGTCGCTTCGTCGCAGATTAACAGCTTTGGCGCGATGGAGATGGCTCGTGCGATTGCCGCGCGTTGACATTCGCCGCCGCTGCATTGGCGCGGATATCGTTGGGCGTAGTCGGTCGGCAGTCCGACGGTCGTCAACAGCTCAGCCACTCGCGAGCGGACGTCCCCGCCGATGAAATTTTTTATCGGCTCGGCAATGGAAGTTCCCAAAGTTCGCCGCGGGTCGAATGAATCTTCGGGCGACTGGAAAATCATTTGCACGTTACGATAGAAGTCGCGTTCGGTGGCGCGGTCGTCGCCGCAAAGGACGATTCGTCCGCCGTCGCAATCGGTGAGCCGCGCGATGATCCGTGCCAAGGTGGACTTGCCGCCGCCGCTAATGCCGACGAGCCCGAGACATTCGCCGGCCGCCAAAGTAAAGCTCACGTCGTCGAGGACGCGGCGGGTGCCGAAAGTTTTCGTGATGTGTTCGACGCGCAGGACGTTCATGCCGATTTCTCCAGCGTGAGGATTTTGTCCGCCAATCGCCGCGCAAGGTGCTCGTCGTGCGTGACGAGGACGATGGAAAGGTTTTGGCTCAGGCGCAGGTTCAGCAGTTCATTGACGACGCCCGCCGCCGTCAGCGTGTCCAATGCACTGGTCGGTTCGTCGGCGAGCAGAAGCTTCGGTTGCAATATCGTCGCCGCCAAAATCCCCGCCCGTTGAGCCATGCCGCCCGAAAGCCTGAACGGGTACTCGTCGAGCGTGGCGACGTCCAAATTTATTTTCGCCATGAGTTCAGCGGCACGTGCTCGGAAAAATTTTTCGTCCCAATCGCAGTGGGCACGGACAGCCTCAAAAATCTGTGCGCCGATGGTGCGGACGGGGCAGAAGCTCGCGGCGGCGTTCTGGAAGATCATGCCGATGGCTGAGCCCGCCGGCTTTTGGTGGGTGATGTCGCGTCCGTCGAAGAAAATTTTCCCGCCGACAGTCGCGCCCGTCAACAGCCCGCCAATCGCCTTGAGCAACGTGGACTTACCGGAGCCGCTTTCACCGACGACGACGAGAATCTCTCCGCGTTCAACCGTGAAATTCACGCCGCGCAGAATTTTCCTGCCGCCGATGGCAACCGTCAAGTTCTCAACCGTCAGCAGGCTCATTTGCTCAATGCCGCGGTGATTTCGTAGTAGTCGGACGGGTGCGCCGTGAATCCTTGAACGTTGGACTTCATCACCAAGGACATGCGAAGATGGGCGACGTAGATAATTGCGCAATCGTCAAGGACTTGCTGGGTCATTCGGCGAACGAGATCGGCACGTTTATCCGCGCCGAAGGTGTTATGCAATTCGTTTCCGAGCGCGAGTATGGCGTCGCTGTGGTAGTGACCGGCGTTATCGGTGGCGTCGGGGTGAATGTGGCTGGTGAAGTAGTATTCGCCGTCGCCGGTGGGAGCGGTGACGACAGCCTTTGCGAACAGGTCGTAGTTGCCGTCGCGCAGGAAGGTTTTGTAGTTGTCGGTGGCATTGACGTTGAGCTTGACGCCGATTGTCTTGAGGGTGGCTTGAACGTTTTCGGCGAGCAGGGGCAGTTCTTGGCGAGATGTGTAGGTCAGGTAGTTGAGTTCGAGATTTTTGCCGTCGCGGTCGACGTAGCCGTCGCCGTCGGAATCAGACCAGCCTGCTTGAGCCAGAAGTTTCCTTGCGCCGTCCGGGTCATATGGCTCGGCGTGAACGCCACTCATTGCGGGGAAAGCTCCGACTGCGGGGGTGCCGTTGCCGTTGAGCAGGACGTTGCAGAAGCCTTCCTTATCGACAGCCATAGAGATTGCGCGGCGGACTTTGATGTCTTGCAGGGCGGGCGTGTTGAAGTTGAAGGCGATTTGATAGACTCGCGAGGTATCGGCTTGAGAGATTTTGTAGCCGTCGCCGAATAGATCCATGCTTGAATACGGCAGACCTTGCGCGGCGTCGAGTTCACCGTTTAACATAGCCATAGTCAGCGTATCGCCGTCGGCAATGCCCTTGACGATGACCCGCTTCAGCTTGGGCTTGCCGTTCCAATAAATTTCGTTGGGCACCAGCTCAATGAGCGTGTCGGTAACTTTGATGGCTTTGTATGCGCCGGTTCCGACGACGATTCCGTCATGAACGCCCGCGGTGACGTCGACAATGCAAGCGTAGGGGTCGCTCAGGTAGTTGAGCAGGGACGGCACCTTCTCGGCGGATTTGATGGTGAGCGTTTGCCCGTCGGCTTCAATTCCGGCAATCTTCAGGTCGAACGGGGCGCGGTCATGCACCGATATCAGGTTATACAGGCAGGCTTTGACGGCTTGCGCGTCGAGCGGCTTGGCGTTGCTGAACTGAACGCCGTCGCGAATTTTTATGCGGACGGTGTAGTCGTCCACCTGCTCAAAACTTTCCGCAAGCCACGGCTCAAGCTCCATGCGCTCATTGAACTTGAACAGCGTCTCGCCGATTCCGTAGCGCAGGGTGCTCCAGCCGCTGTAGCTTTCGTGCGGGTCGGTTCCGACGTTCTCCATTGCCGTGCCGTATGCAACCGTGCCGAACGTGAACGTCTTGCTGTCGGAAGTTTCATTGCCGCAACCCGCCATGAGCAGTGCCGCGCAGATTATCAGCAGAAATTTTTTCATGTTAATCACCGCGCCAATTATAGAACTTCCCCGCCGATGATGTAAGCCCCTGTGGCGGATAAAAAAAAGCCCCGACCGTAGCCGAGGCTGAGCCGATGAGGCTCAATTTTTTTTTGGAACGATTTATTTCTTGACGAAGTCGCGTTCGTCGTCGAGGGCATAGGTTTCGCCGTCAACCTTGAAGTCAACGCCCGTGCCGTCCTCAACCGTGAGTTTCGCGCCGTCACGCAGGGTGAACACGACGTTGGTTGCCGCGTCGATGCCGACGATGTCCTCAAGGGTCATGTCGCCGAGAACGACCGTGTCGCCGTCCGAAGCGTTCCGAATGACGTCGTTGCCTTCGCCGAAGTTGTAGTAGAACGTGTCGTTGCCGGCGTTGCCGACGAGAGTATCGCTGCCGCCGCCGCCCCACAGGCTCGTGTTGCCGGTGCCGGCGTAGATGACGTTGTCAGCCGTGTTGCCGCCGAGTTCAGCCGTCGCGGAGTTCTCGCGGGCGTCGATGACTTTGATGTCGCCCTCGAAGTTGAAGCCCGTTTCAGGCTCGACCAGCCACAGATTCACGGGATCGACGCCTTCAGCAACCTTGACGGTCGCATTCTTGCCGCTCGCCATGAAGAAGTTCGCCACGCCGTCGAACGTGAGTTCGTCCTCGGAGACCTGCGCGATGACGTCGTCGCCAATGCGCATGTTCTTCACGTCGTCGAAGGTGCTCGCCGCGTCCTCGATGATGGCGGATTCGGTGACTTCCGGATTCTCTCTGTCGGTGACTTCGAAGTAGACGTCGTCGCCAACCACCTTGAGCGCGCTGACGTAGTTGTTGTTGTTCTGGATTTCGATCTTGTC
>JADEZQ010000025.1 GCA_015206785.1 Quinella sp. 2Q5
CAAGCACGTCACAATCACCGGCGGCAAAGGCGACGACACAATCGACAACTACGCCGAATCCGTCACGTTCAAATATTCCACCGGCGACGGCAACGACTCAATCAGCGGCATGAACTCCACGAGCCAATTCGTCATCGACAACGGCGAAGGCAAATACAAATCCGTTGAGAGCGGCGACGACGTTTTGATTGGTGTCGGCAACGCGACCATCACCTTGTCGGGCGCGGCGGCTTTGGACACGCTCCTCATCGACGGCGTTTACGACGGTGTGCTTGATACTTCCACGCCCGACACCACTCCCGCCGAACAAGGCGTCAACATCACCAACGAAACTTCCGACACCGTCATCACCGGCACGGAGAACGCTGACACAATCACAAACTCCGGCAACGACGTCACAATCACCCCCGACGCCGGCGACGACCTCGTAAGCTTGGCAGGCGGCGTTTCCGGCGTGCAAATCAATTACACCTCCGGCGACGGCAACGATTCAATCGTCGGCTTCAACGCCTCGTCCACGCTGTCAGTCGGCAGCAGTGCATATTCAACGCAGGTGAGCGGCAACGATTTGATTATCACAGTCGGCGAAAGCAAAATTACCTTGGTCGACGCGGCAAACTTGTCGAACCCCAACATTGAATCGACTAATCCTGTCGTGCTGCTGGTTGAAATGATTTTGAAACGCACCGCGGCAGGTTATCCCGTAGCGTCAGGAATATTCCTCAATCCGGATGAAATTATCGGCGAGGAGCCGGACAACTACGCGACGAAAGAAGCTTGGAACATCACCTCAGCGGACAATCTGAACCTTCACGGCGTCTGCTACAAACCGGAAAATTCCGATGACAAATGGGTCGTGCTGGTCCACGGCTACGGGCTCAATCACAAGGCAATGTATCCTTTCACGTATTTTTATCTCGCCAACGGCTACAATGTCTTGATGATTGACCAACGCGCCGCCGGAGAATCCGATGGCACATGGCTGACGATGGGTGCGGCTGAAAGTCAGGACGTCGCGCTTTGGACGCAGGAAATTGCCCGTAGAAATTCAAATGCCAAGATAACTCTGCACGGCGTTTCAATGGGCTCTGCAACCGCAATGCTCGCCGCCGCCCGCTCCGATGCTGCAAATGTAACTTCACTCATTGAAGATTGCGGCTACACCGACGCCATTAAACTTTTCAACGTGATTGGCGACGCTTACCTTGGAATTTCCGGCGAAACCGTTGCGGCAATGGATTCGGTCGGTCACGGCATGATGGGCTACTATTTGCACGACGCTTCCCCGATTGGTTCGATTTCTTCCGCCAAAATGCCGACGCTGTTCATTTCGGGCGACGACGACGGTGTTGTCCCGGTCAGCATGCTATCCGAACTTTACGACGCGTCGGGTGCGGATGTCAAAGAAGTATTTACCGTCAAAGGTGCAGGTCACGCGCAAGCCGGCTTGAATGATCCCGTCGGTTACAGCAATGCCGTGTTCAGATTCGTTGCCGAGGCGAACGGCGAAGGTTGGAACACCGAAAACGTTGCCGACGATATTTCCCTGCGCGGCACCAAATACAATGACACGATAGCCAACAGCGGCGACAACGTCACCATTAACACGGCGGCGGGCGACGATTACATCAGCCTCAGCGGCGCAAGCAACGTGATTGATTACACCTCCGGCGACGGCTCAGATATCGTTGCGGGCTTGAGCTCGACGGACACGGTTTCAATCAGCGGCTCAACTTACACCACGCTAACGAGCGGCTCCGACGTCATCATCAGCGTCGGCGAAGGCTCAATCACTTTGCAAGGCGCGGCAGATTTGGAAACGTTGAACATCATCGGCACCTACGACACCCAGCCCGTCGACGGCGGCGTCAACATCGTCAACGAAACTTCCAACACCGTCATCACCGGCACAGCCAACAATGACACCATCATCAACCGCGCATCTTCCGTCACGGCTCAAGCACTCGCGGGCAACGACTCCATTCACAACAACGGCAACAGCGTCACCATCGACGCGGGCGCGGGCTCCGATACCATCAACAACTACGGCGACAACGTCCTCATCGACGTCGGCGCGGGCAACGATTCGGTCATGAACCACGGCGAAGGCGTTTCCATCAGCGGCGGCAAAGGCAACGATAATCTCTTCAGCTCGACAGAGAACGGAACTGTCTTCCGTTATGCTGCCGGCGACGGCTTCGACATCGTTCGGAACTTCGATAGCAAAGATACGCTTCTCATCGCTGATTCCGACTTCACGACGACCAAGATTGGTGATGACATCGTTGTCACTGTTGGCGAAGGCTCAATCACCGTGCGCGGCGCGGGTCTTTTGGAAAGCCCCAACATCATCGGCGAAGGCTCCGAACCCGCCGACGAAGGCGTCGACATCACCAACACCACCAACGACACCGTCATCACCGGCACAGCCGAGAGCGACACCATCACCAACAGCGGCGTGCGCGTGACAGTCCGGACCTTCGCGGGCGACGACTACATTGCCAACGTCGTCGACAGCTCCGTCACCACCGCGACGCTCGGCAACGTCATCGACGCGGGCGACGGCTCCGACACCATCTACAATTACCACACGTACAACCCGACGCTCCTGGGCGGCAACGGCGACGATTCAATCGTCGTTAGCCGCGGGCACCTGACCTTTGTCGACGGCGGCGACGGCAACGACACTATCGAAGGGCAACCCGTTGAAACTCTCGAAAGCAGCAACTGGAGCTTCGGCGGCCACGCGACCATCCTCGGCGGCGCGGGCGACGACCTCATCATCCCCATCTACGCCAACAACTCTTCCATCGACGGCGGCGCGGGCAACGATATCATCATCGGCAACGGCAAGGACGCTACCATCGACGGCGGCGAGGGCAACAACTTCATTGAGCTGACGACAGTGGAAGGCGGCGCAACCGGTCAAATCATCGTCTTCAACGGCAAGACCACAGTCGAAGGCTTCAACACCGGCTTCGGCGAAGGCTCCGACACCGTCTACATCAAAGGCGACGCGCCCGCTGTGGACTTCAAAGCCGACGGGCTCACGCTCTATTACGAAGACAGAACGAAATCGCTGACGTTCTCCGACATCACCGAGACCGCCGGATTCAACATCTATTACGAGGCGTACGACGAATACACCAAGGAAGTCTTCATAGCCGACGACGATTGGTACGACGTCTCCGAGGGCGCGGCAGATTATTACGTCGGTGCCACGGCGAAGAAACATCACGGCATAGACTTCAGCTCCGTCAGCTCCAACGTCAACGTCACGCTCGACACCGACTACGAATCGACCGAAGCGACCTTCTGGGTCAACAACGTGTATTCCATCAAAGGCGGCGCGGGGCTCACAACTATCACCGGCTCGGCGAAGAGCGACACCATCATCAGCGGCTCCGGCTCCACGACAATCAACGCGGGCGCGGGCAACGACCTTTTGACGGGCAACGGCAAGACAGTCTTCAACATCGACGACGGCGCGACCACCACCGTCCATGCTGCGGCGGGCGACACCATCAACGCCGACGACACCGTCCGCTTCATCAAGGGCGGCACCGCTCACATCGTCGACGGCAAGCTCGCCTCCGTCAGTCCCGACGCCATCGTCAACATCAACGGCAACGTCAGCGTGGGCTCGGCTGTGGACGACGTGACCGTTGTTGACGGCGAAGAGACGACGCTCACCGCCGCCGACGCGAAAATTTTTGTCGGACCCAACGGCGCGACCCTCAGCGGCTACGACATCGACACCAACGCCTTCGTCATCGACGCCGCCGACGCGGACGACATCTCCGAAAAAATTATCGACGAAGAGCTTTGGATTGACCGCGGAACTTTCCACGCCGCCAACCAAGCCGACGTCCTGCTCGAAGACCTCGACACCTCGAAGGGCACGTTCGTCAAGTTCATCACCGCCGACGGCAAGAAAAATATTTTCGGCTGGGATCCTCAAGGCGGCGGGCTCCTCGACGGCTCGGACGTCAACGGCAAGCAAATTCTCTTCGGCGCGGCACCCGGCGGCATTTCCACCATCCGCGGCGGCTCGAAGAACGATACCATCTTCACGGGCGCGAACGGCACGGTCAGCCTCAGCGGCGGCACCGATATAGTTTATCTCGAAGGCAAAAACGCTGAGCTTCGGCTCGGCGACGGAACTGTCGACGGCACGGCCCGCATCGTCTACGGCTTCAGCAACAGCGACACCGTCACCGTCAACGACGCGGAAGATTTGTCGGTGAAGATCGTCAAGGATACGCTCCGCCTCCGCAAGAATGATTCGGTGTTGATCTTCGACGAAGTCACGAACCTCGAAGGCGCGAACGGTCTGCAAGTTCAATCCGGCGACGAGACCTACACGCTCCGCACGGATTACGACGGCGGGCTCACGAAGGCGGATTACTTCTGGCAGGACGACGCCAACAATTTCTATCGCCCCGATTCGACGCTGGTCATCAACGACGACGGCACGCGCCGCGAATACTTCATTGAGGAGGGCAGCGGTCGCGTCAAGATTGACGACTTCAACTTCGCGACGGACGCCATCAATCTGAAGTCGATTGACGGGCTCACGTACATGGGCAGCAATCTGTTCATCAAGCCCAGCGACGACGATTGGGTTGTCATCGAGAACGGCGCGGGCAAAAACATCAACGTCAACATCGGCGGCGAGAAATTCGTCGGGCAGCTCGGAAAGCAGTTGACTTACGACGACGACGTCACCAATTACATCGGCGAGAAAATTTCCATCAGCGCGGCTCAGACTGGCGACATCGACATCGACCTCAGCGACGACAAATTCTGCGACGTGCACGTTCTCGACGCCGGTGCTTTCAACGGCGACGCGACGCTCATCGGCGGCGACCTCGACGACAAAATCACGGCGTCGAAGGGCGCGGCAAGTTTGTGGGGCGGCGTCGGCGGCAACGACATTCTCATCGGCAACGGCGCGGGCAACACGTTCCACTATCTGCTCGGCGACGGCAACGACGAGATTCGCAACGCTCACGACGGCGACGCCATCAACCTCCTCGACATCACGCTTGCCGACATTGCTTCGGCTGATGTGAATTCGTGGGGCGTGCGGCTCACCATGAACGACGGCGGCACGTTGACCGTCAACAGCACAGCCGACGTCACGTACAATCTCAGCGACGGCTCATTCAAGGCGAACCATCAATCGCGCGAGTGGCAGCAAGCGTAATCATCACCCGCTCCAACAAAAAATCCCTCGACAAAGCGTCGGGGGAAATTTTTTTTACGCGTCGTCGCCGAAAGCCGGCAAATCATTTGGCATCGTCAAGGTTGATCCAACGTTTGAAGGTGAAATCGGATACGCCGAATAAATTTGCGTTGGCAGATGATTTATTTGAGCTCACGCGGCTACTTTCTAACTACGCTCAAAACCGAATCCGTCAGTGAAGAATCCTTCGTCAACAGCTACGTCTACGTCTACCGAGAAGCGGACGGACAACCTCGCTGACTTCGACGTTGTAGCCGTAATTGGTTATAGGAACTCCGTCGGCGAACAGGCGTAGGGTATTCTGGTCGATGCCGGTATCTTTGACGCCGCCGACGCCGAGATTCACCAAATCCAAGTTCAATGGTCTCTCTCAGCTCCCGCCGTATTGCTAAAAGCAAGTATCTGTGCTATATTGAGCGCGATAGTGACAGTGATATACAAGACAATAGCGGCGAAGGCGGTATTCACGAGATAAAAACCTCCACTGAGGAGGCGGGCGGTGTGGAAAAGATTAGTGTCGGAGGATCGTCAAGTAGGGTTTGACCGAGGCAACGGTCTCGCATTGGTAATCGGGCGACATTGACGCGTCGCGACAAAATTGCCAACCTAAAATGGGCGCGCTCGCTCCGCCAATCAGAACGCGATGGCAATGTGATTCGGGGGTAGCGGCATGAACTCTCGATAGAAAAAGCCCTCCACAGCGGGGGCAATTTTTTTAGGCGGGTGATGTTGATGACGCAAGTGTCGGTTCTAAGCAGACGATTGCGCGAAAAATTTTTTGTTTACACGTCATTTCAAAGGAGATTCATCAATGAACTTGGTCGGTAAAAATGTTTTGGTCATCGGCGCGGCACGCAGCGGCATTGCGGCGGCTAAGGTCGCGAAAAAATTCGGAGCGTTCGTCACGTTGAGCGACAGCAACGAAAATCTCGACGTGGCGATTGACGGCGTGGACGTTCGGCTCGGCAAGCAGACGGAGGAACTTTTGCGCGGCGTGGATTTGGTAATCGTCTCGCCCGCCGTGCCGCTGAGGATTCCGTTGTTGAAGGCTGCGGCTGCTCGCGGCGTCGACATCATCAGCGAAGTGGAGCTTGCTTACGGTTTGGCACGTTCGCCAATCTGCGCGGTGACCGGCACCAACGGCAAGACGACGACGGTGACGTTGCTCGGTCTGCTGTTGGCGACGGCGTTCGCGAAAGTCGGCGTCGGCGGGAATATCGGCGTGCCCCTGTGCGAAGTCGCCTTGGAAGTCGGCGACGGCGGTTGCATTGCCGCGGAGATTTCCAGCTACCAGATGGAGGCGACGAAAAATTTCCGCCCGCATGTCTCGGCGGTGCTCAACGTCACGCCGGACCATTTGAAACGCCACGGCACGATGGAAGTCTATCAGGCGATGAAGGAGAAAATTTTCGCGCAACAGACCGCTGAGGATTTTCTCGTGCTCAATTACGACGACGAGGCAGTCCGCGAGATGATTGACCGTGCGCCGTGCCGCGTCGTTTACTTCAGTCGACAGGTGGAGCTTGCCGAAGGAGCTTTCGTCCAGGACAATCGCCTCGTCATCAAGTTCAACGGCGTGCGCCACGAACTTTGCACCGTCGACGAACTGGGCATCAAAGGCGGGCACAACGTCGAGAACGCTCTTGCCGCGGCGATGATTGCTTTCCTTGCCGGCGCGACTGCCGAAGGTCTCGTTGGCGTGCTGAAAACTTTCCGCGGCGTGGAACATCGCATTGAGTTCGTGCGCGAGATAGGCGGCGTGAAATTTTTCAACGACTCCAAAGCCACCAACACCGACTCGGCGATTAAGGCTCTGGAAACTTTCGACGGGCACATCGTCTTGATTGCCGGCGGCGACGACAAGGGCACCGACCTCACGGACTTCCTGCGGCTGGTCAAAGAACGCGTCGATTGGCTGATTCTCGTCGGGGACGCGGCGGCTCGGTTCAAAGCTTGCGCCATTGCCGAAGGCTTCGACGCCGAAAAAATTTTGGACGCGGGCTACTCCATGCAACGCGCCGTTGAGCTTGCCGCTAAGGTTGCACGCTCGCCGCAGGTTGTTTTGCTCAGCCCCGCCTGCGCCAGCTTCGACATGTATTCGGACTTCGAGGAGCGCGGTCGGGATTTTAAGCGAATCGTCAACGCGCTGTGATGGGTTACGTTTATCTGGCTTTGGCGATTGTTCTGGAGCTGTGCGGCACGACGTGCATGAAGTTATCCGACGGCTTCAGCCAAAAAATTTTCGCAATCGCAACGCTGACGTTCTACGGCGTATGTTTCTGGTTCTTCGCGCTGTCGCTAAAGACCGTGCAACTGAACATCGCCTACGCCACGTGGGGCGGGCTCGGCGTCGTGCTTGCGGCGGCGGTCGCCAAAATTTTTTTTCACGAGAGCATTTCAACGCCGGGGCTGATTGGAATAACTCTGATCGTCGTCGGCGTGGTGCTGTGTAATTTTTTCGGAGCAACCAAATGAAAATCATCGTATCGGGCGGCGGCACGGGCGGACACATTTACCCCGCGCTCACGCTCATCGACGCAATCAAATCCAAACGCCCCGACGCCGAGTTTCTCTACGTCGGCACGCGCACGGGTCTTGAGTCGGACATCGTGCCGAAGGCGGGCATAAATTTCGTCGCGCTGAATTTGACCGGCGGCTTTGAACGTCGGCTGACGGTGGCGAATATTTCACGCGCGGCTGAAGCAATCCGGAGCATCAAACGCGCCGCGGACATCGTTCGCGACTTCAAACCCAACGCGGTCGTCGGCACCGGCGGCTACGTCTGCGGACCGATTCTCCTCGCCGCGAGCCTGCTGAAGGTTCCGACGCTCATTCAGGAGCAGAACGCCGTCGCGGGCGTCACCAACAAAATTCTGTCCAAGTTCGTCGACAGGATAGCTGTCGGCACGCGCGACGCCCTGAAAAATTTTCCGCCCGACAAAACGACTTACACGGGCAACCCGATTCGTGCGGCGGTGCTGGCGGCGGCTAAGGCTGACGGCTTGCGCGAATTCAACTTCACGGACGATTTGCCCATCGTTTTGATATCGGGCGGCTCACGCGGCGCACGCTCCATCAACGAGGCAATGATCGGCGTCTTGAAGTCCGCGGCGAAAAAAAATTCCGCGCAGTTCCTCCACGTCACCGGCAAAAGCGAATTCGACAGCGTCCGCGAAAAATTATCCGACGTGCTCGACGCGCCGAATATCCGCGTGGTGCCGTATCTGTACAACATGCCAACGGCAATGGCAATGGCAGACCTGGCAATCTTCCGCGCGGGCGCGACTGGTCTGGCGGAGCTGACTGCGCGGGGAATTCCGTCGATATTGGTGCCGTATCCCTTCGCCGCAGAAAATCATCAGGAGTTCAACGCGCGGTCATTGGTCGAAGCCGGCGCGGCACGAATGATCCTCAACCGAAACCTGACGACGGAAAAATTGTCCGCGACGCTCGACGAACTGCTCAACTCCCCCGACGAACTTCAACGCATGGCGCGGGCAAGTCTGTCGCTTGGCAAACCGCACGCCGCGGACGAAATCGCCGACATCATCTTGAGCTTGACATAGGAGGCAGATAACTTGAAACTCGACGGCTTGAAAAGATTTCACTTCATCGGAATCGGCGGCGTGGGCATGAGCGCGCTTGCCAAAATTTTGATTGAGAGCGGCTTTGACGTGAGCGGCTCGGACATGAGAGACTCGGCGACGCTGGAGATGTTGCGAAAACTCGGCGCGAAAATTTTTGTCGGGCACAAGGCGAAAAATATCCTCGACGACCACAGCGACCCCGCAGTTGACGCCGTGGTCTGTTCGTCGGCAATCCCCGCGGACAATCCCGAAGTCATCGCGGCGGGCAAGTTCAAAATTCCAAAGCTCCATCGCTCGGACATCAACGCCTGGTTGCTCAATTCCAAACGCGGCATCGCAGTCGCCGGCTCGCACGGCAAGACGACCACCACCTCAATGATCGGCTACGTGTTGCACAGGGCGGGCGTCGACCCGACGATAATCATCGGCGGCGAATCCACTGACCTGGGCACGGGCGCGGTCTTGGGCAAGAGCGATTGGCTCGTCACTGAAGCCGACGAGAGCGACGGCACGTTCGTCACGCTCAAGCCGGCAATTGCCGTCGTCACCAACATCGAGGACGACCATCTGGATCATTACGGCACGGTCGAAAAAATTCGCGCGGCGTTCAAAGTTTTCATCGAGAACATCAGCCGCGAGACGGGCGTCGCTGTCCTTTGCTTCGACAACGACAACCTGCGCGCCCTTGCCGCAGACATCGACCGCAAAATAATTTCCTACGCCATCGAACACGACGCGGACTTCATCGCCCGCAATATCCGCACCACGACCAAAGGTGTCAGCTTCGAGGCTCTGCACGGCGAAAAAATTCTCGGCAACGTCAAGCTCGCCATCCACGGGCGGCACAACGTCCTAAACGCGCTGGCGACGATTGCCACGGCTATGGAAGTCGGCGTCAGCTTCGCTAAGATTGTCGACGCGCTGAAAACTTTTCACGGTGCCAAACGCCGCTTCGAGCTCAAGGAACGCGTCCGCGGCATCATGGTCGTCGACGATTACGGTCATCACCCCACGGAGATCGCCGCCACGTTGAAAGCTGCACGTGAAACTAAACCCAATAAGCTCGTGTGCATCTTCCAGCCGCATCGATATTCGCGGACACAGCTGTTGCTGAAAGAATTCGGCAACGCTTTCCGCGAGGCAGACGAATTAATTTTGACGGACGTTTATTCTGCGGGCGAAGAAAAAATTTCCGGCGTCAGCGGCGAATCAATCCTGCATGAAGTTTTGCGCACGACCAATCAGGACGTCAGCTACATCCCCCGCCGCGAGGACATCGCCGCCGCCGTCAAAGACCGCCTCAGCCCCGGCGACATGGTCATCACTATGGGCGCGGGCGACATCTTCAAGACGGGCGAAGAGCTCATCGAACTCATCAAGCAGGAACGCCGTCGCAAGATCGTCGTCGTCTGTGGCGGCACCTCCACCGAGGCCGAAGTCTCTCGCCGCACGGGCAAGGCGATTGCCGACGCGCTGCGCTCCAAAAATTACAACGTCGAGCTGATGGAACTCAACCCGCAGACTTTCGCGCAGACCATTCGCGAAAAAAATTGCGGCATCGTCTTCAACGCGGTGCACGGTCGCTACGGCGAGGACGGTTTGATTCAGGGCACGCTAGACATGCTGAAGATCCCCTACACCGGTTCGGGAGTGCTTGCCGCCGCGCTGACTATGGACAAGGTCGCGACGAAGCACTTCCTCAATTCCGCCAACCTGTCCACGCCAAAGTTTGCTGTCTATCGTGAAGCCGACCGCCGCGTTGAGCTTGCCGCAGAGATTGAACGGAAATTCGGCGTGCCCGTCGTCATCAAGGCCGCCGCGCAGGGTTCAAGCATTGGCGTCAACATCGTCGAACGCGCCGAGGACATTGACGAGGCAATCGACAACGCCTTTACCTTCGGCGACGAGATTCTCGTTGAGGAGTTTATCCGCGGCCGCGAACTGACCGTTGCTGTCTGCGGCAATGAGGACGACGCCGAGGCTTTGCCCGTCATCGAAATCACCACGGCCACCGGTCGCTACGACTACAAGAGCAAATACACCAAGGGGCTTTCGACGCACATCGTCCCCGCGCAAATTCCCGACGACCTCACCGCCGAAGTGCAACGCCTTGCCGTCGCCGCGTTCAGACTGTGCAAATGTTCGGGTGTCGCTCGCGTGGACATGATGCTTTCCGAAGACAACGTGCCCTACGTCATCGAAATCAATTCCGTGCCCGGTATGACCGAAACGTCTTTGGTGCCCGACGCCGCACGCGCCGCAGGCATCGACTTCCCTGAGCTGTGCGAAAAAATTTTGTCGCTGGCGGACTTCTGAAGGCTTTGACATTGCATATAACGACATAGTCGCCGTCAAATCCGGCAGGGCTTGTGGCGACAAATAATCTTTCGGGGGTGATGTCATGGCGGTTATCAGACGGCGGCGAAATCTCGGTTGCTTCCTAAAGGGGCTGACGTTCCTTGTGGTGAGCGCGGCGGTTCTTGCCGTGTTCGTGTACGTGCCGATCTTCACGCTCAAAGAAGTCAAACTCGACGGCGTGAAATATCTGACGCAAGAGGACATCCTCAAAATCGGCGACATCTACATCGGCGAGCCGCTCTTTCAGCTGGAAACTGACGTGGTGCAGAGCCGCCTTGCCAACGATTTGCGAATCGAGGAAGTCACCGTTCGCAGGAAACTGCCCCACACGCTCGAAGTCAAAATCAAGGAACGCCGTCCTCTGGCAATGATCCAATGCAATTACGGCTACCTGAATTTGGACAGCAACGGCATCGTCCTGGACAGCTACAAAGACCTAAAGACCATGCAAATCCCAATGATTACCGGTGCCATCGTGCGCGACCTGTACATCGGCGACGAGATTGACGACGAGACCGTCAAAAAAATTCTCGCCTTCTTGCAGCTCTTGAATGAGGACACGTTGAACCGCCTGAGCGAAGTTGCCGTCGTCGAATCGGATTATATCGTCATGTACAGCGCGACGGAAAAGCCCGTTCAAATTCGCCTAGGCAAGCTGGAACGGCTCAAGGAGAAGGCGCGCCTGACCGAAGATTTTTTGCGAGACCTGGATACCAACCCGCACGAGGTTGAGTACGTCGACTTCAACTACACGTCGCCGTTCATCAAGCTCGCCGATTGAGGAGGTTTTGCTTATGGGGAAAGACATCAAGGTTGACGATTTGGACAACGAAATCATCTATCGCGAATGTCTGCGCAACGGATTGACCGCCCTGACCAATGACGAATACGACGACGACGAAAAAGTTCTCGTGGCGTATTTTTACATGCGCCCGCTGGATATGTACGACTTCAAAAACAACAGCACCGTCCTCAAAAAACTCACGGGCAACGACAAAGATCTCATCGGGATTTTCTATAAGGACATGTGCGAAGCCATTCATGTGGAGCGGCGGGACTTTATCAGCTTCCGAACAAAAATTTCGTCCGTCGAAAGCGCGAAGTTCGTTTTGGTATCGCTTGCTTGCGGCATCCTCGGCAAAGACGTCGTCGAAGGTATTATGGACGATTGCGGCGTCAGTCTCGACGAATGCCTCAAGCCGTTGATTGAACTGCGCAAAAAGGAACGTCGTCGGCTGGAATATCTCCGTGAACGATACGGCGACCGCGGGCTTGATAAATATCTCCGCTTGACCGACGAAGAACGCGACCAGCTTGACGATTGTCAGGCGGAATATGGCAAACGCAAAGGCGTCGAAGAATTCTTCCGCGAATAAATTCTGTCAGCCCCACGAAAAAAGCCCCTCCGATTCGGAAGGGCTTTTTGTTTGCAGGGAAAAGTGTCGTCGGGAATTATTTGATGCCTGCGCCATCGAGAGCACTGCGCACGGATTTGGCGGCGGCGTGCATTTTTTCGAGTTCCTCGTCGGTGAGGTGAATCTCGAACACGCGCATAAGACCATCGGCGCAGACCATACGCGGCATGGAAAGGGCAACGTCGGTGATGCCGTATTCGCCGTTCATCACAGCCGAGCAGGGCAGAATCGTGTGTTCATCATAGAGGACGCTCTTGACGAAACGAACAGCCGCCATAGCCACGCCCGTGTTGGTGTAGCCCTTGCGGTTGATGACGTCGTAAGCAACCTGAATGAGTTCCTGTTCGACGGCTTGCTTGTCGAGGCGTTCGGTGTGATGGAAATAATCGTCGAGTTTTTCGAGCGGGAAGCCCGCGCAACCCGTGGTTGACCAGGCGACGAAAGCCGCGTTGCCGTGTTCGCCCAGGACGTAGCCGTTAATATTTTTCGGGTCGACTTCGTATTTGTTGGCGAGGATGCGGCGGAAGCGGTAGGTTTCGAGCATGGTGCCCGTGCCCATAATCAGGTTGGTCGGGTAGCCAATTTCTTCGGCGATTTTGCTCACAACGTAGGTCGCGACATCGAGCGGGTTGGTGATGAGGATGATGACTGCCTCTTTGGTGTGTTCGGCAATGGCGCGGAAGACCGAGTTCATGATTTTGGCGTTGGTGCCCGCCAGCTTCAAACGGTCGGGGGTTTCACCGGGGCGAATGGACGGACCGGCGCAGATGATGACGATGTTGGCACCTTTGCAGACGCTGTAATCGCTGGTGGCGCGGAATTTGATATTGGTGCTATAGACGCAGGCGGTGGCGTGGCTGGAGTCGGTCGCTTCGCCCCAAGCCTTGTCCTGATTGAGGTCGATCAAGCAAATTTCCGATGCGAGCTGGAAATCGGCGAGCTTGTTGACGACTGCCGAACCGACGTTAGAAGTCCCGACGACGACGATTTTCCTGCGGTTACCCATTTGGCATTCCTCCCTTTGATCAACGAGAACATCTTGACGGAGCTTGCGCCCCCTGTTGTGAAAAAAGTTTACAACTTTTGCCGCCGCCCGTCAAGAAATATTTCCGCCGAGCCACTTAAAAATTCTGAAAACTCATTTGACATTATGCGAATTCGTGCTACTATAACTGTCATAAACGTAGGATATTGAGCATCGCCAAAATCTGGGCGTCGGTTATCGGTGCCCGACAAAGGAGAGTTCTGGTATGACAACGCTCTTGGAGAAAACACGTAAAATCAACAAGCTGCTCCAACGCGCAGAGAATGTGGAGTACGACGGGATATCGAAGGTTTTGAGCAACGTTTTGGACGCGGGCATTTACATTGCCAACAAGAAGGGCGATATCTACGGCTACGCGCTGACTGATGAGGAAGACACTGCCGGCGTCGACGAAGTCATTCGCAAGGGCAAGTTCCCCACGCCCTATGTCAAGTGGCTCAATCAATTCGACGAGACGCAGACCGATCCCGACAAATATACCGATGGCGACGCGCCAATCAACGGCAAATACATGACCGTCGTTCCGATTTACGGCGTTGGGCGCAGGATAGGCACGCTCATCGTCGCCCGCAACAAAAAGAAATTCACCGACGACGATCTGCTCTTGAGCGAGTATGGCGCGACGGTTGTCGGCATGGAAATTCTGCGCGACCGTGCCGAAAAGATTGAACTGGAAGCCCGCAAGAAGGCGACCGTTCAAATTGCGCTGGCAACGCTGAGTTATTCCGAAGCTGAAGCCGCAGTCAATATCCTCGGCGAACTCGACGGCTCGGAGGGGTTGCTCGTCGCCTCGAAAATCGCTGACCGCGTGGGCATTACCCGTTCAGTCATCGTCAACGCGCTGCGCAAGTTTGAATCCGCCGGCGTCATTGATTCCAAATCGCTTGGCATGAAAGGCACCTACATCAAAATCAAGAACGAATACCTGATGGAAGAGGTTCAGAAGTTGCGCCGCTAATATCAACGCCAACGAAAAACCCCGTCACTCATTGCGAGCGGCGGGGTTGAATTTTTTTGCGACGATGTCATTTGCCCTTGATGTCGGAAGCGCAATGCGGGCACTTGGTTGCGTCGTCAGCAACGACCTCGCGGCAGAAGGGGCACTTGCGCGGGTCCGGTGCAGGCGGCGGCGGTGCGGGCATGAAACGATTGACTTGCTTGATGAGGATGAAAATTGCCGTGGCGACAATCAGAAAGTCCAGGCACGTGTTCAAGAACGCGCCGTAAGCGATAATCGGTGCTCCGGCTTCTTTTGCGGCAGAAAAAGATTCGTATTCCACGCTGGAAAGATTGATGTAAAAGTTCGAGAAGTCCACCTTGCCGAGCAGAATTCCCAGCGGCGGCATGAGTATATCAGCGGTGAACGACGAAACGACTTTGCCGAACGCCGCGCCGATTACAACACCGACCGCCAAGTCCAGCACGTTTCCGCGAAGAATAAATTTTTTCCATTCGTCGAACAAAATGATTACCTCCAATCAAATAACGCCGTAATATTTCAGCAGGGCTTGCGTGCCCAGGTTACCTTCGCCGGCGGATTCCATCTTGCGCACCTCGTGAAGGATCATTGCCAGCACGGGAAGCGACGTGCCGTAGGCGGTGGCGGTCTCGTTGCCGATAGCCAGATCCTTGCCGAAGTGTTTGAGCATGAAGCCGGGGTTGAAGTCGCCTTCCAGACCACGACGAGCCACTCCCGTCATTTGGAAGGAACTTGCCGCGCCCGCGCTGATTGCCGCGTAAACTTTCTCGACGTCGAGTCCGGAAGCCTTGGCATAGGCGAAAGCCTCACATGCGCCGACGAGTGCACCGGCAACAGCGATTTGGTTGCAAGCTTTGGTTTTCTGACCGGCACCGGCCGCGCCTTCGTAGACGATGTTCTTGCCCATTGCCGCGAAGACAGGTTGCAGGGCGTGGAAGTCGTCCTCGTCTCCGCCGACAAGAATCGACAGCGTTGCGTTGCGTGCGCCGACGTCGCCGCCGGTGACGGGAGCGTCCACGGCGTGCAGACCTTTGGACTTGGCGACGGTGAAAATTTTTTCCGCCAGAATCGGTGATGATGTCGTCATATCAATCAGGTACGCGCCGCGCTTGGCACTTTCGACAATGCCGCCCGCACCCAGATAAATTTGCTCGACGTCCTTGGGATAGCCGACGATTGTGATGACGACGTCTTGACCCACCGCAAGTTCGCCGACGGTTGAACACCAGCGAGCCCCGCGATCAATCAGAGCCTGCGCCTTGGATTTCGTGCGGTTGTAAACGCTAAGCTCAAAGCCCGCGTCCATCAAGTGCCCCGCCATTGCCGCGCCCATGATGCCCGTGCCGACGAAGCCGATCCTCTTCAATGCAACCATTTGCGAATCACCTCTTTCAGCGGCGCAGTATAGCACCATACCGAACAATTTTCAAGACGCATTGCCGCGCAGGTCGAAGACGATAATCTTGTCGCTGTCCATAGGTCGACCGACTTGATCGAGCGCGGGTCGGAACGTCCATTGGCGTGCGGCGTCGACAGCTTTGGCGTCGATTGCGGCGTCGGCGGAGCTCTGCAGAATTTCCGTGAACTTGACCTTGCCGTCCTTGCCGACACGAACGGCGACGGCGATGAACCCGCGGAAATTTTTTATGTCGGGCTGAACTTCGCGGACGGTGACGGGCGGCTTGCTCATAATCTGCGCGGCGGGCTTTTCAACGGGCTGATCAACGGGCTTGGGCTTTTCAACGGGCGGTTGAGGCTTCGGGCGTTCAATCGGTTTGACGTGCGGCTTCGGGCGTTCAATCGTCGGCGGCGTGAAGGTCGGCACGTTGGCTTCGGGCAGACGCAAATCTTCCGCGGCGAACGCTGACGGCTCGGCGGCGTCGGATGGAATTGCCTCGGCGGCGTCGATTGCAACCTCGTCCGTCAAGTCCACGTCCACCCAATCGATTTCGGCGACGGCTTGAATCTTCGGCGCGGGCTGAAAATTTTCAGCGACGTAACCGAAGCCCAAAGCACCGACGGCATGCACAGCGACGGCGGCGACAATCGTCTTGCGCCAGGCAGGTGAATAGCTCATTGCTTCAGCTCCGTGGCGATGGAAACTCTGCGTGCGCCTGAACGTTTCAGAACGTCGAGCACCGCCACGACGCTTTCATACCGTGCGGATTTGTCGCCGCGCAACACGAAGATTGCGTTGGGGTCGTCGGACAGCGCACGCGAAATTTTTTCGGGCAAGTCGCGGCTCATCACGTTGTCCTTGCCGAAGAGAACCTCGCCCGCCGCCGTCACGGTTATCGGCACGACGTTCGGTCGCGTCTCCCGATTAACGGTTGAAGCTTGCGGCAAACTCACGGGCAGCGCGTTGGTCTGCACCATATAAATCGTCCCCAACATGAAGAACACCAGTAGGAACAACATAATATCAATCATCGGAATGATCATCACGAGCGGCTGAGTTCTCTCGCGGAAGTCACGGCGTCTCACATCAAGCACCTCCCCACACCCGTCTCCTTAACCGACAACGAGGCCGCCCATGGACGGGCGGCCGCCGGCATACGACGACGTGATGCGTCGTTGCCGGCTCGGAGGTCCTTTCTTTTGCTTACTTTTCTTTGGACCGGCAAAGAAAAGTAAGACCCGCCGCTGTCTGCGGCAAAGAACGAATCAATCATCTTCGGCGACCTCCTTGCCGAGCGCGAGCACGATGTTGACGGCTTTGTCGAGCGTCGTCAAAATTTCGTCGAGCCTCTGCGCAAAGTACGTGTGGACAATCAGCGCGAAGATTGAAACGCACAGCCCCGTTGCCGTGGCGATTAGGGCTTCGCCGATGCCGCCGGTTATCGCCAAGGGTTGACCCGCCTGCAAGCTGAAGATGTTAAACGCCTCAATCATGCCGCTGATGGTGCCGAGCAAGCCGAGCAACGGCGCAAGCGTCACGATCATCGACAGCCAATTCAGTCGCGCGCGAAGTTTCATTGCCTCTTCGTCGTGAGCGATGTTGAGCGCAAGTTCGACGTTCTCGCCCGCCGCCAATGCCGCCACGCCCGCCGAAGCTATCGCTCCCGCGCTTGAAGTCTCCTGCCGACAGAAGCTCAACACTTCCGCCGCAGATTGTGCTTTGAGCCGCCCGCGCAGTGCTGACAAAAATTCCTCGCCACCGTGCGCCGCGTAGTGATAGTATCTGAACCGTTCCATGCCGACGGCCGCCACCGCCACCGAGCAAATCAGCAGCAGGTACATCACCGGTCCGCCCTTGGCAAAAATTTCTGCGGTTTCCAAAAAAATCTCTCCCGTCAATTTCATTGAGCGTGATTATATACCACGGCACTTTTCGGCGACAACACGGCGGCAAAAATTTTTCGACGAGGGGCGGGCTTTGTGATAGAATGGGCGCAAAATTTTTCGGCGGAAAGGAAACGTTTATGACCGCAAAAAAATCTTCGACGACCTTCAACTCGCTGGCGCCGCCGCTGCTGTTCCTGCTGTTCGATTATGTCGGCGTGGTCTTTAGCGAACACATAGCCTTCGTTCTGCGCGACAAACTCGACACTTGGAACCGCGTCACCTACATTTACGACGACGCCTACATCTATGGCGCGGTGCCGGTGTTGTTCCTGATCTTCCTTGGGCAGTCGCGTTCGTATCGGCAAATGAAACCCGTCGTCGACACCCTGCGCGAAATCTTCCAATCGGTCTTCGCCGGCTGGGTCGCGTCGATCATTATCCTCTACTTCCTCAAGGCGAGCGAGCAATCGTCGCGGCTGTTCATAATTTTATTCGGGCTGTTCGTGCTGATTAACGTGTGCCTGATTCGTTACTGTCTGCTGAAGTTTTTAAAGCGGCGAAATATTTTCTGCGAACCGATTGTCGTCATCGGCGCGGGGCTGACGGCTGAGCGTCTGATAAATTTTTGGAGCAACGACCTGGGCTATCGCTATCGTATCGTCGGGTTGATTGACGACCACCCCGTCTCGACGACGTTGCCGAAAAATTTTCCCATCCTCGGCACATTCCGACAGGCACGCGGCATCATTCGCGCCGCCCGCGTGAGAACCGTCATCATCGCCGCGCCGGGCTTGAGCAAGTCCAACCTGCAGTCGCTCATCGCCGACATTCAGCCGCACGTCAAAAATATTTCGTTCGTGCCCGATTTGATTGGAACGCCCATGTCGAGCGTGGAGCCCGCGATTTTGTTCAGCGAGAAGATTTTGCTGCTCAACCTGCGCAATAATCTGTCGCGCCCATACAACCGAATCATCAAGCGGCTGTTCGACCTGACGCTGACGATTTGCGGCGGGCTGATAATTTCGCCGGTGCTGGTGGGGATTGCGCTTGCCGTGGCGATTGACAACCGCGGGCGCGTCATCTTCGCACATCGGCGAGTTGGTGCGGGCGGAAAAAAATTTTCCTGCTACAAGTTCCAGACGATGGTGCCTGACGCCGAAGCTAAGCTCAAGCAGTACCTTGCCGACAACCCCGAAGCCCGCCGCGAATGGGAAGAGACCTTCAAGCTGACGGACGATCCGCGAGTGACGAGGCTGGGGAAATTTCTTCGGCGCACAAGCTTGGACGAACTTCCGCAGCTTTGGAACGTCCTGCGCGGCGAGATGAGTTTGGTCGGTCCGCGCCCAATCGTTCAAGCTGAAGTCGTCCGCTACGGAAAGAATATCCGCGAATATTACATGGTCTTGCCTGGCATAACGGGCATGTGGCAAGTGAGCGGCAGGAGCGACACCACTTACCCCGAACGCGTGGCTATGGACGCTTGGTACGTTCGCAACTGGTCGGTGTGGATTGACATCATGTATCTGTTCAAAACCGTCAAGGCAGTGGCGGGCGGCAAGGGTGCCTACTGAATCGAAGGGGACTTCAATGACCGAAAAAATTTTTCCGCCGCCGATTGCAATTTGCGTCGCGGCGGTGGCAATGAACTTGTTCGGCGCGATGATTGCTCGAACGCTGGAGCTGGAGCTGTATCTGGACACGGGCGGGACGATCTTCGTGGCTATGCTGTCGGGCTACGTGCCCGGTGCGGCGGTCGGCTTCGCGACAAACTTACTCGGCTCGTTCGTCAACGAAAGCGAGATGTACTATTGCTCAATCAGTATCGTCGTCGCGCTGTTGACCACGTTTCTGGCACGGCGCGGCGTCTTCGGCAGTCTGCCGCGAACATTGACGGCGATACCCGCGCTTGCCTTCGTCACGGCGACGTTGACGCTGTTCATCGAAAAATTTTTGTTCAGCACGGGCGTCGTCGCTGTCCTCGGCGAAATCGAAAAGTTCCCGACGATTTTCCTGCGCGAGCTCGTCGACAAAGGTTTCCTCGTGCTGATAATGTTCGTCGCGATAAAATTCGTGCCGCCCGCCGTGAAAGCCCGCTTCCGTTCAATGGGGCAGCGTCAGGCTCCGCTGTCGAAGGAAATGCGCCGCGCCGTCTATCGCCGCAAATGTCCGAGCGCATCGCTCAGGACGCGCGTGCTGTTGATGTTGATGTTGACCGCGCTGTTTATCGCCGCGTCCATCTCGCTGATAACCTACCGAATCTTCGAGCAGGCGGCGTTCAATGCGCAAGTCAAGGTTGCCGACAGTCTGTTGACCGTCGCCGTCGCCGAAATCGATCCCGCGCGCGTGGACGACTTCACCAGCCGCGGGCGCAGTGCCGAAGGTTACGCCGCCGTCGCTGAAAAACTTCGCACTATCAAACACAGCAACACCGACATAAAATTTCTGCGCGTCTACAGAATTTCCGACGAGGGTTGCCGCGTTGTGTTCGATGCTGACGGCGCGGCGGTCGGTGAAATTTTTGACGTGTTGCATCCCAACCGCGACGACTTTCTGGCGGGCAGACCCGTTCCGCCCATCGTGGACGACTTGAACGGCGAAAAGCTCCTCGTCGTGTGCAAGCCCGTCTATGACGCCGCGGGCAAGTGCCAATGTTATGTCGCGGCGGATTTTTCTGCAGGGCTCCTCTCCGATTACGGCAGGGCGTTCATCTCGCGAGTGCTGGCTCTGTTCTCCGGCTGCTTCGTGTTTATCTTCGTGGTCGGCACGCGTTTTGTGGAAAGCAACATCATCTTGCCCGTGAGCACGATGGAATACTGCGCGAAAAATTTTCTCTATGACAGCGAAGACCGTTGCGCCAACAATATCGAACAGCTCAAGCGGCTGGAGATTCACACGGGCGACGAGATTGAAAACCTCTACCGCGCGTTGCTCAAGACGACGCAGGACGTGCTGAACTATCTGGAAAAATTTCGCCACGCCAAACGTCAGGCGGCGGCAATGGACGAGCTGGCGCACAAGGATTCTCTAACCGGCGTGAAGAATAAAGTTGCCTATGACGAAGCGACCGCCGCGTTGGACGAAAAAATTTCCGCGGGCAGCGCAAAGTTCGCCATCGTGATGATCGACGTCAACTACCTCAAGAAGATCAACGACACCTACGGTCACGAGCGCGGCAACATCTACCTGATGAACGCCGTCAAGCTGATATGCGCGGTCTTTGGCGCGGACAACGTCTACCGTATCGGCGGCGATGAGTTCGTCGTTATCCTGCAGGGCGACAAGGTTTCGCTCGTGGGATATTTCGTGAAGCTCTTCATGGCGGAGACCGACCGAAAAAATTTTGGCGACCTTCAGCCTTGGGAGAGAGTTTCGGCGGCGGCGGGTGCGGCGAATTTTTCTGCGGGCGACAATTCTGCCGAAGAAGTCTTTAAACGCGCCGATGCCCTGATGTACGAAAACAAGCTGGCGATGAAAGCGGCTCGAACCGATTAATACAACCGAGGCGAAAAATTTATGCCGAAAGAACAATCTTTGCGGACGGCGATTTTGATGTGCGGCGCGGCGTTGACGATGAACTTAGTCGGCGCGGCGGCGGTCAGTGTTTTGGATTTGCCGCTGTATCTGGACACGAGCGGCACGGTCTTTATCGCGGCGTTGGGCGGATACGTGCCCGGCATTGCCGTGGGATTCTTCACGAACCTTTGCAAGTCGTTCGTCGCGCCGTCGGAGATGTATTTCTGTTCGGTCAGCGTCGCCATCGCCATCATGACGACGTTCCTGGCGCGGCGGGGTGCCTTCCAACATTTTGCCGGAGCGGTGCTGATGATTCCCGTGCTCACGTTCGTCACGGGCACCTGCGACGTTCTGATTGACGCGCTGTTGAAGATGACAGATATCCTCGAACCCGTGGAGACCTTCGACCTTAACTTCGCGGAGAATTTTGCCTACGAGCTCATTGACAAGAGCACGTCGGTTTGGATAACGCTCATTCTGCTGAAGTTCGTTTCGCCGCAGACGAAAAGATTCTTCCGCCACATTGGGCAGAGGCAGGCACCGCTGTCCGACGACATGAAGCACATCTCCGACGAACGAAATTATCTGGAGCTGTCGCTGCGCACGAAGATGACCGTGATTCTGACGTTGAGCTCGCTGTTGCTGTCGTTCTCCATCTCGCTGATAAGTTTCTTCCTGTTCAAGACCGCCTCACTCGACGACCGCATAAAAACCGTGGACGGCATCGTCGCTGTCGTCGTCAACGAGATCAACCCCTACCGCGTGGACAAGTACATCGAATTCGGGCGCGCGCTCAGGGATTACCGCACCATTCAGGATAAGCTCTACGCCATCAAGAACAGCAACAGCAACATCAAATATCTCTACGTCTACAAGTTCACCGACGAGGGTTGCAAAGTCGTCTTCGACCTGGACACGGCAAATCTTTTGGGCGACAGACCCGGCGATATCGTTCAGCCGGAAAAAGCTGTTCTGCCGTATCTAGACGATTTGCGCATAGGCAGACCCATTCCGCCCATCATCACCGACGACGAGTTCGGCTACCTGCTCACGCTCTACAAGCCCGTCTACGACAGCGCGGGCAAGTGCACCTGTTATGCCGCGGTGGATTTTTCAATGGACATTCTCTCCGAATACAACCGCACCTTCGTCATCAAGCTCGTCGCGCTGTTCGCCGGATGCTTCGTCTTCATCTTGGCAATCGGGCTCGGCTTCATCGAGAACAACATCATTCTGCCCGTCAACACAATGGCATATTGCGCACGCCACTGCCCCTATGAGAGCGAAGAGTTGCGCGAGAAACATTTCCAACAGCTGAAGGGTCTGAAGATCCGCACGGGCGACGAGGTGGAGAATTTGTACGCCGCGTTGCTGAGGACGACGGAAAATATTTTACGCTACCTTGAACATCTGCGGCTGGTGCGCATACAAATGGCACGCATGGACGCTCTGGCTCACAAGGATTCTCTGACGGGCATACAGAACAAGGCAGCCTATGACGAAGCGACCGCCGCGCTCGACGGAAAGATTTTGACCCTGCGTGCAAAGTTCTGCATTGTCATGGTGGACGTGAACTACCTTAAACGCATCAACGACACCTACGGTCACGAGTGCGGCAACGAATATCTCGTCAACGCCTGTCGGCTGGTGTGCGCGGTCTTCGGCGTGGAGAACGTCTATCGCGTCGGCGGCGACGAGTTCGTCGTCATCTTGGAGGGCGACAAGTCCGCTCTGGTTAAATACTTCGTGGCGCAGTTCAATCTGGAGATGGCGCGAAAATTTTCCAACGACAATCTCAAGCCGTGGGAAAAAGTTTCAGCGGCGGTGGGCGTGGCTTATTACGATCCCATTCGCGACAAATCTGCCGAAGAAGTTTTCAAGCGCGCCGATGCCGACATGTACAAGAACAAGCTGGCTATGAAAGCGGCACGCACGGATTAGGAGGGTATCACGTGAAAAAAAATTTCGGAGCGGCGCAGGAACTTCGCACGCAACTGACCGAGGCAATAAACGCGGGTCGGGAGCCGATGGAAATCATTCTGCGGCTGGCAAAAACTCTGGGCGAACTTTCGGGCGAGGAGTCTTACTTCAGCACGACGCGCGAACAAATTCTGTCGGTGTACGGGCTGGCTTTGGGCAAAGCGTTCATCTTGGACGACGAGCTTGCGCAGGTTCGGGCGCGGCTGGAAAAAATTTCCGCGGCGTATGAAAACCCCGCCTTCAGCGACGAGGAGCACACACGCATCGGCTATGCGCTGGCGGCTCATCGTGAAGAGATTGCGCGGCTTGAGCGGTTGAAGGCGTCCGAGGTCGGCTGAATGTTTTTGCGTGACGTGTCGACAATCATCTGGCGCGATTGGATCGTTCTGCGGCGGCGGCTGAAGAAATTTATCCTGTCGCGGCTGGTGACGCCCGTCTTGTATCTGATCGCCTTCGGCTTGGGTCTGGGCAAGAACATCAACATGGCGACGGGCAGCTATCTGGACTTCCTCGTCCCCGGCATAATCGCGCTCAACACGATGAACGTCAGCTACATGAGCATAACCGCCATTCATGCCGAGCGCGTCTATCACAAAAGTTTGGAGGAGTATCTGTCCGCACCGATTGAGCCCGCGGCGTTCGTCGTCGGGAAAATTTTTTCGGCAGTGATTCGCGTGCTGATATCCACCGCGCTGATTTTGGTCGTCGCGCTGATGTTTGGGGCGTCGCTGAAAATTTTTTCCGAGCCGCTGATTTTCCTGGCAGCTGTCGTGTTGAACTCAATCGTCTTCGCGAGCGCGTGCTTCTGCGCGGCGATGAAGATGCAGACCTACGAGGATTTGGCGCAGGTGAACACGTACCTGCTTTTGCCGATGAGTTTTCTTTGCGGAACGTTCTTCTCCACGGCGCAACTGCCACCCGTCGTGCGGTTCGTGGTGGAGCTGTTGCCGTTGACGCACACGAGCCGGCTCCTGCGCGAGGGCTTCGACGCGGCGTCGGCTCTGATTTTGGCGGCGTATGCGGTTGGAATGCTTTGGCTGGCGACGCGAATGTTCAAACGATTGTCCGCATAAAAAAATCCCCCGTCAACACGGCGGGGGGATTTTTTTGTGTCTGCTGTTACTGACTGCGTCTGCGTTTGAATCTACTTTCTTTTGCTGGTCCAAAAGAAAGTAGCAAAGAAAAGGACCTCCGAGCCGGCAACGACGCATCACGTCGTCGTATGCCGGCGGCCGCCCGTCCATGGGCGG
>JADEZQ010000009.1 GCA_015206785.1 Quinella sp. 2Q5
GAGGAAAGCCTTCTCGAACTGCTCCTCTGTCATGGCAGGTCCCTTGGCGAGGTTTGCGGTGCCTCTTGCCAGTCTGCGGTTCACGATCTTCTTTGTGAGGAAATTCCTGCAATCAGTGCCGTCGCAGTCGTCACAGCCCTGTTCGACCATGCTGTCCGTGACCAGTTCTTCGGGAAGATCCATCTTGACTCCCATGTCGCATACCAGAAGGTCTATTCCCCAGTACTTCGCCATGGAGCTTACTCCGGTCAGTCCTCTGGTGAAGTTGATGGTCTGTGAAAAAGTTACGGACTGAGGCGCTGAAGCTACTCCTTCATCCACCACGCCGTTATCGGCACTGAAGATGGCCACCGCCTGTTTCTTCATGTCGTTCTTTACCAGTCCTGTTATACCGGCAAGCCTTACCGTCATCTCCTCCAGGTCTCCGAGAGCTCCGGTGGGTTTGGCCAAAACTTCCTGTCTCGCTTCAGCGGCCTTCACCGCCTCCTGATCAAGATCTCCCATCTCTTCTATGTCGTTTAATATCTCAAGTATTTTGCTGTTCATCCTGTGTACCTTTCTGAACTCTCTGCTGAGCTATATTTCTCCTATGTCTGTATATCCGTCGAGGAAGGCTGCCATCATCTGAAGGATGGTCTCGCATTTTCCTTTAGTCACCTCAACGTTAAGAGGCATGATGGGATCATGCAGAGACTTTCTCAGAAGGCACCATCCTTTGACCTCCGGAAGGTCGAAGTTTATCCTTACGCCCTCGTAGTTCGGCTCCACCAGACTGAGTCCCCTGTCTTCCTTGGCCTTTACCCAGACTTTCAGTCCTGCCAGCACCTGATCTCCGTACACGGAGAAATCGCTGGCGTGGATGGGAAGTCTCACCTCTATTGCCTCCTTCGGCTCTTCGAGGCTCGAGATCATGTCCCCTATATCCGCTCCCTTCTTATGGAGCTGAGCTCCTTTGATCACTATCTTGTCCATTATCCAACACCTTCTTTAAAGTTTTTATTTGTTCTTCTTTTCCCATATCATATGCATTAATATTTTTTAAGTAATATAAAATAAGATATAAATTATATATTTTATGGAATATATCCAAAAAATTATGATTAAAATATGTCTTTAGTTTCAATTAAATTGTCATAATAATTCAATAAAAATTTTAAAAAAATGGAACAGGCGGGCATCGATCCCGCTGCCTCTTGCATGCTAAGCAAGCGCTCTACCATCTGAGCTACTATCCCAGGCTATATTTTTATTAATTTTTGATATTATATATATTAATTCATTAATTTAATAAAAATTTAATAAAATTATTAATAAGATTATTTTATTTTTCTTTTTAAATAATATAAAATTAAAAAAATCTGATGCCGAAGAACTGCGCGTTGTTTTTGCCGACGGTGCCGCGTCCGTCGTCGAGGTCAACCAGAAGCGTGCCGTCGTAGTCGCTGAAGTCGACGCCGGAATTTTCGCCGATGTAAACGTCCTCTTTGCCGTCAGCTTTGATGAACTCGCCTTCCTGCGCGATTGCGGCGTTGTAGGTCGTGCCGTCGAAAACTTTGAACTGCGCGAAGTCCGCGCCGTCGGCAACGTCTTCCAGAACCGTCGTGTCGCCGTCGGCAGTCTGGATCACGATGTCCTTGCCGTCGAAGAAACAGCTGAGCCCCGCAGTGTTGACGGAAACCGCGTCGCTCGTGTAATCGAATCCGGTTTTGAAATTCGCAATGGCGTTGTCGCCGTCGTTGATGTCGACAATCGCGCCGTCGTCGCGTATGTAACGTTCGTCGTCCGGCGCAAGTTCGATGACGTTGGAGCCTGCGCCCGCGTCGACGTGAGCACCCGCGCCCGCGTAAATCGTGTCGTCGCCCGCGCCGCTTTCAACCGTCGAATAACTTTCTGCGAAGAGGAGCAGGTCGTCCTTAACGTCCGAGGCGTCAAGCGCGTTACCTTCGGCGGTGTAACCGACCTTCTGCAAATCGCCGTCGCGGTCGTAGAAATTAATCAGGTCATTGGAGCCCATATCGATTTGCGCACTGCCGAGCGTGATTTTGCCGTCGTCGAGTTTGATTGCGCCGCGCTCGATCGCCGCCTCGATGTCGGCGTAATTCGTGCCGAAACCGGATTTGGTCGAATGGTCGTAGCCTTCGAGCGTCATTTTGCCATCGAGCGGGAAGAGCCACGTGTTGCCGTCGCCCATGTTGACGTTGACGTGCCGGCCTTGGCTGACAATCGTGTCTCCGTCCGCGTCGATGTTGACCCAGGCTGGCGTGTCCTCGACGATTGCAAGGTCGTCGCCGTCAAGTTCATGATTGAACCTGCCGCGACTTTCGCTACGGACGACGAACGTTTCGTCCGGCTTGAACCTGTCGATGAGTTCTTCGGTCGACGTCTGCTTGGTGATGAGCGGATTGCTCTCGTCGTAGATGTATGCGTCTTCGTCGCCGAGCCCGACAATCACGTCGCCCGCCTGAGCTTCCAACGTGACGACTTCCGTCGAATAAGTTCCAGCCTCGCCGACAGTCAAGCTTGCGCCTTCGTCCAGTCCGACGATTTCTTTGTTGCCGAACCAAACGCCGCCTTCTTTGTCGCCCGAAAGTTCCAGCCTGTTGCCGTTGAACGTCATGCTCGCGTTGGCCATCTGCACCCAAACCTTTTCGGGCGCGTCGGTGGTGATGGTGGCGTCGTACGCGCTGTAAACGCTGAGCGTGTCGTCCTTCGCGCTGATGTAGCCGTAGTCCAAGTAGCCTCCGACTTGAATGGCGGTGCCGTTGATCTTCGACACGCCGCCGAGTGACGAAATAAATGCGCTTTCGTCCACGTTGGACATTTCCAAACCGGTGTCGGTCGTCGCGATGCTGATGTCGTCGTCGCCGTGAACGATAATCTTGTCGCCGCCGTTGATTGTGACGGGAGCCACGGTGAAGTCGCCGCGGATTGTGCCGGTCAAATCGTCTGCGCTTCTGATGAAACCTTCGCCGTTTTCAAAGTTCGCCTCAAGCACGACACTGGAGTCGCCGGAGATGTTGTAGACGCGTTCGCCGATTGTGAAGTCGCCTTCGGTCTCGGTTTCGATGTTGAAATACTGCTCGGTCGCCTCGCCGTTTTCGATTGCGCCGCCCGTGATGGTTGAATCCGCACTAATGCCGCGAACCTTCTCCAAGCCTCCGGAGCTCGCCTGCACGCTGTAAGTGCTGTCGCCCGCCACCGCGAGTTTTTCCGTGAAGACATAGTCTTCGCCGCTGGTGCCCATTAGGAAGCCGTCCTCCGCGCCGGTGACGGTGACGCCGGAGGCAACGTCCTCAATGAGCTCGAAGGTCTTGCCGTTAACGGTGACTGAGCCTTTCTCATACAGCACGAAAGTTTCATCAGGATCGAAGCCCGTGACGTTGACGCCCGCGCCGATCTTGACGACGTCTTCGGTCAAGGTAACAGTTCCGTCGCCCGTGAAAGTCATGCCGTTGACGGTGACAGAGTCGTCGCCCGGCGTGAGAGCCAAGCCGTCGTCCGTGCCGGTCACTTCGACACCGTTCGCGGAAGTCTCAACCGTCTGCCCGTTGAGCGTGTAAGTGCCCGCTTCAGCAAGAACCAGCTCTGCCAGGTCATCTTTGCTGTTGAAGGTCGCGCCCGCAGACAGAATCGCTTTGCCCTCGTAGTTGTCGGTCAGTGTCGTGTCGTTGCGAATCTCCCAGAACTTACCGTCGGTCCAATCGAGAATAGCCGAGCCATCGCCGATGATGTAGGCCGCGCTACTGTCGTCGTATTTAACGATGAGTTCGCTGCCGTCAACGGTCAAGGTCGCGTTGTAGCCTTCGTAGTCGGTGACGGAAATTTTCGTGCCGTCAGCGGCGGTGATGATCCCGTCCTTGAAGGTGAGCGAGCCATCGATTGCCGTGACGGTGATGATGTCTTGGTCGCCCGACGAAATGGTGATGTTGAGCGCGTCGGCAGAGGTCGGCGCGATGGTAAAGCTGTCGTCGCCGAACATGATTGCGTTGTCGATGTCGGCGGTCGCGGTTATCGTGGTGGTGACGCCGTTTTCCAAAGTGCCCATGATGGTCGTGCCCGCCGCCATGTTGAAGTTGTTGGTCTGTGCGTCAATGGTGAGCGTGCCCGCTGTGACAGCGATGGTTGAATCGTCCGAAGTAAAGCCCGTGACGCTGACGCCCGCGCCGATTGCGTGGTCGCCGTCGGCAGTGAGCGTGACGGAGCCTTCGCCCGTGAAGCTCAAGCCGTCGCAGGTTACAGCGTCGCTCACGGCAAGAACCATTCCGTTTGAAGTCACGCTAATTTGTACGCCTTCGGTCGTCGTGGTGAGTTTATGTCCGTTGATGACGTAATTGCCCGCTTCGCTCGTGGTGAACGTGAAGGGATTTCTCGGAGCAAGATCGGTCGAAACGGTTGTGCCCTCGGCAATGACGAAATTGAATGAACTTGCCGAGTTCGTTAACGTCACAGAACCGCCGGTGACGCTTACTGTCCTGTTCCAAGCGTTCAGCGAGAAGGACATTTTTATAGTGCCCTCGTCCGAGCCGAAAACTATGCCCTCGCCGTTAAAGGTATGGTAAGCATCGCCGTCAATCGCCGAAATTTCCAAATCAAGAGGTCCGAACGACAAAGTTGTCATTTTCGCGGTCAGCGTGTTGCCTTCTTCAATCAGTACTTTGCCGGAATTGTACCACAGCGTGCCTTGAATGCTTCCATAAGTGAAAGACGATCCTGCGGACGTCGTCAACTTGACGTCAAGCTTGTCGTCGGTGGAGGTGATGCCCAAACCTTTTTCGGGGTCAAGGGCGATTGTGCCGCTTGAGCCGCGTGAAGTTATCGCGACTTCGTAGCCGTCTTCCCACTTGAGGTCAATGGTCGTGTCCTCTTCAAGGGAGACGTTGCCGCCGCGCTGATAAACGATTGCGCCGTCAATGCCGATTGTCGCGGTGCGAGTGACGCCGTCGCGGGTGACAGACATTTGCAAATCGCCGTCGCCGCTTTCGGGAGCAATCCTCAAGCCGCCGCCGTCCGCCATAGAAATTGCGATGCTTGCGTCGCCGAGCGCGGTGAGAGAAATTTTTCTTTCGTCGGGTTGCGTCAAGGTTATCGTCGTGCCTTGGGTCAAGCCGAAGCTGTTTGTGAGGGGGTCGATGCTGATTGAGCCGCCGCTGACTTCCACGGTGCTGCTGAAGACTTCCGTGTCGCCGCGTTTGATGGAGATGTCCAAAGAGCCGTCGCCTTCGCCGGGCTTGACGATGATCTTGCCGTTTTCGTCGGCGATAGCAATCGTTGCCTCGTCGTTGGTGGTGATGGAAACTTTTCGTTCGCCCATAGTCAAATCGACGGTCGTGCCCGCGGTGATGGAAATTTCTTGCTCATCAAGGTCGATGCCGACAGAGCCACCGCTGACTTCCACGGTGCTGCTGAAGACTTCCGTGTCGCCGCGTTTGATGGAGATGTCCAAAGAGCCGTCGTCTTCGCCCGGCGTCATCATGATCTTGCCATCAACCAGAGCTATGCTGATGCCGGCGTCGTCGTTGGCAGTGATCGAAATGGTGCGGTTGTTTCTGGTTATGGCGACGGTGGTGCCCGCGGTGATGGAAATTTCTTGCGTGGTGTTGTCGACGGTGATGGTGCCGCCGCTGACTTCCACTTCGCCGTCGAAAATTGTCGCGTCGCCGCGTTTGACGACGATATCGAGTGCGCCGTCGCCGTCGCCGGGCGTCAGCATGATTTTGCCGTCAACGACTCTAATGGAAATTTCGGCGTCGTCGGTGGGCGAGACGCTGACGGAATAGTCGTCGAAGCTAACGGTGGTTGACGTGCCCTTGAGCAGTGAAAGTGTACCCGTCGACAAGTCGATTGAAGCCGCAGAGCCCGCCGCGAATTCCAGAGCGCCGTTGAAAATCTCCGCGTCGCCGATCTCGCTGACGATGTTGAGCGAGCCGGCTTTGTCCGCGCTGAAGACGATTACCGAGCCTTCGGCGGCAACTTTGACGGCGGCGTCGTCGTTGGCGGTGGTGGTGATGGTCGACATACCCAAAGCCATTTGCAGGGACGTGCCTTCGGTCATGTAGAATCCCTGCGAAGCGAAGTCCAAACCGAGCGTGCCGTCGACAGCGATTTTGTTCTCAAAGAACGCTTGCCCGTCTTTGCCCAAGGAGATGACCATTGAATCATACTCTTTGTTCGGGAAGGCGAATTCAAGCTTCCCGTCGTAGAGGTTTGGCGAGAAGAGGAGTGACTTGCCGTCCGTCGTCGCCTTCAAAGTGTAGGCACTGCCGTTGTTGGCGGTGACGGTTAAGCTGACGAAAGAATCTTTTTCGGCGTAGGGACTTTCCGTGCCGACAAAGCCGAAGGTCTGAGCTTTCGAATTGTAGCTGACGATGCCGCCGAATTCCAAGGCCGCGTCTTTGATGACAGTTTGCCCGTTGCGCACAATGGTCATGTTCAAAGCCGTGTCGGTGTCGGGTTTGATGTAGAATTCCCCGTCGGTGTCTCTGAAGTAGCTCAAGGTGACGTCTTCGGGCGCGGTGAGGGTGACGATTCGTCCGTTGCGCGTGAAAGAAATGCTCGTGCCCGCCGCGATGTCAATGGTTGCGTTCGCCGGGTCGATACTGACCGAGCCGCCGCTGATATCGATGTCGTTGCTGAAGAGCGATTCGTCTTTGTTCTTGAACGTGACCTTGAGGGAGCTGCTGTCTTCGCCGGTCGTGAAGGTGATCTTGTTGTCGGCAAGGGTAATGGCAGCGGCAACGTCTTCGTTGGCGGTGACGGAAATGGAATCTTCTCCCTGCGTGAGGACGATGGTCGTGTCCTTGGTGAGTGAAACGGATTGCGTGGCGGGGTCGATGCTGACAGAGCCGCCGATGACTTCCACGGTGCTGCTGAAGACCTCCGTGTCGCCGCGTTTGATGGAGATATCCAACGCGCCGTCGCCGTCGCCGGGTGTAATTGCGATTTTGCCGTCAACCAGAGCTATGTTGATGCCGGCGTCGTCGGTGGCAGTGATCGAAATGGTGCGGTCGTCTCTGGTTATGGCGATAGTCGTGTCCTTGAGGAGGGAGACGGATTGATCGGTGGGGTCGACGACGAATGAGCCGTTTATCGAAAGTTCGGCGTTGAAAACGGTCGTGCCGCCCTGTTTGACGTCGAAATCTACGGCGTAGCTATCAAAGGCTATGGTGACGTTCTGCCCGTCGGTGTTGAGCGTGGCGTTTATAGCTTCGGGCGCGGTGAGCGTCATGTCAAGGCCATCGCCTATCATCTCAACTTGCGTGCCTGCAGTCACTGAAAGTTTTCCGCCGATCAAATCAATCGACATCGAGCCTTCGGAAAGATTGAGCGTGCCGTTGAACAGCTCAATGCCCTTAGCTACGAACGAGTTCGTCAAGACCGCTTCACTGTCCGTGCTCGGCTTGAGTTGGACTCCCGCGGCAACGGTGTCGCCGCTTTCGTCGACGAAGAATTTGATTCCGTCAATGGTGCCGCCCTGTGCGCCGAAACTGATTGCGTAGTCCAGGATGTCGACTTTTAAGTCGCTGCCGTCGGAAAGCTCAAGAACTTTGCTTTTGGGGTCGTAGCTGATGCTGCCCGTGATTTCAACGGTAAATTCGTCTGATGCCAGCTTCGTTGCGACGGCGATGAGTTTTGCCGCTGCCTCCTCGGGGATACCCAGAATGGTGGGCAACATCGATTCCAACGCCGCCAAAGTTTGCGCAATTTCCTCCGGAAAAGACACCGTCGCCTTGACGGTCTCGGTCGTCTGGAAATTGGCTTTCGCGCCGTCGAAGGTCAGCCGTGCGCCATCGCGGGGAATGGTCAGCTTAACGCCAAACGGAATGTTCCCTGCTATCATCCCACTCATACCAAGGGTGCCCGAAGGCATAGTCAATCCGTTGGCGGAGTAAACGACAACGCCCGTCGTGTAGTTGATCGACGAATCACCGTAGCCGACCTTGATCGCGTCGCCGTCGGAAGTGCAGGTGAAGTTGAACGCCGTGTCGCCGACGAAATTTACCGCGGGGTCAGTTTTACCGGCAGGGGTCGCAGTGACCGTGCTGCTTGCAATGCCCGTGATTGCCGTTGTCGTGTAGACACCGTCGGTTTCGGTAGTTGTCGCCTTGAGGACTGCGCCCTCAATGTTCGCCGTGTAGTCGACGCCGTCAAGCGTGAACGTCTCGCTGGGTTTCAACGTGACCTGTCCGTCAGTCGTCTCAGCAAAACGTTGCAAGTCGAAGGTTAGATTGCCCATGAAAAGTTACCTCCTATGAAAAACATGCAATGAGTATAGCACCGTTCACATTGCCACGCAAGAAAAAATCCCGCGGTTTTGGTCGCGAGATTTGCTTTTGATTACACTTCGACGATAATCGGTAAAATCATCGGGCGACGGCGCGTCTGTTCAAACAGGAACTGCGCCAGCGCGTCGCGTATGTTGAGCTTGATTGTCATCCAATCGGAAGTTTGGTCGTCCTTGCAACGTTTGAGAACGTGGAAGACACGGCTACGCGCATCCTCCATGAGCCGTTCGGATTCGCGGACATAGACGAAGCCGCGCGAAACGATGTCCGGACCCGAAACGATTCTGCCGGTGGCGCGGTTCATGGTGACGACGACAATCATTATGCCGTCTTGGGAGAGCTGTCGACGGTCGCGCATGACGATATTGCCCACGTCGCCGACGCCGAGCCCGTCAACCATGATGACGCCCGCTTGAACATGTCCGGCGATTTTGCCGCTGTCGCGTGTGAGTTCAATGACGGCACCGTTTTCGCCGAGCAGAATGTTTTCGCGGTTCATGCCCATCTCTTCGGCAAGTTTGGCGTGCGCGAACAGGTGATGCAGTTCGCCGTGGACGGGCATAAAAAATTTCGGCTTGACCAGGTTGTGAATCAGGCGCAATTCGTCGCGGGAGGCGTGACCCGAAACGTGAATGCCTTCTTCGCGGCGGTGAATGACATTGGCACCGAGCCGAAGCAGATTGTCCACGGTCTTGGCTACGAGTTTTTCATTGCCGGGGATCGGCGTTGCAGAGATGATGACGGTATCGCCGGGGATAACGTCAACTTGTCGGTGGTCGCTCATTGCCATGCGAGTGAGTGCGCTCATCGGTTCGCCCTGGCTGCCCGTGGTGATGATGACGATTTTGTTGGCGGGGTAGCTGCGGATGTCTTCCACGTCGATGATTGTGCCTTCGGGCGCGTGAATGTAACCTAGCTCCAGCGAGATGTTGACGACGTTGACCATGCTCCGACCCAGAATTGCCACGCGACGACGATAACGGATTGCCGTGTCGATTGCCTGCTGAATGCGGTGGACATTCGATGAGAACGTCGCCACGATGATTCTGCCCGTCGCGTTCTGAAAAACACGATTGAACGCCGCGCCGACAGTCCGTTCGCTGGCAGTGTGCCCTTCCTTCTCGGAGTTGGTTGAGTCCGCCATCAACAGCAACACGCCGCGTGCGCCAAGGTCAGCGAATCTGCGAAAGTCTGTCATCTTGCCGTCAATGGGCGTGTAGTCGAGCTTGAAGTCGCCCGTGTGCACAATCATTCCGACGGGAGTTTTGATTGACAGCCCGACACTGTCGGGAATGGAATGGTTCACGCGGATAAAGCCGACGCTGAAACAACCTACCGGCACGATCTCCCCGCCGGAGACTGCCCGCAAGTTTTTGCATTCCACGCCGTCTTCCTTGAGCCGCCCCGTCAAAATCCCCAGCGTCAGCTTCGTCCCGTAGACCGGCACGGAAAGTTTCTTCAAGATGTAAGGCAACGCTCCTATGTGGTCTTCGTGTCCGTGAGTCAGGATTATCGCCTTGAGGCAGTGTTTGTTTTCCATGACGTAGGTGATATCGGGGATAACCAGGTCTATGCCGAGCATATCGTTTTCGGGGAACATGAGCCCCGCGTCGATCATAATCATTTCGTCGCCGTAGCGGATGATGGTCATGTTCTTGCCGATCTCGCCCAAGCCGCCCAGCGGGATAATTTTGAGTTTGTTGTCGCCTCGTTGGTCGCCTCTCAAATAAAATCTCCTCCTCGTGTGAAAATTTTTCCGAACTCTCAACGCTTACGGCATTGTATCAAATCGGCAGGGGCAATGCAATTTTTATTTTGACCGCCAACTTCACCGGAGCCCGCGAAAATTGACAACCTTCCGCCGCGCTTGTACAATGCAAACGTCTTCGGACAAAAATTTTTTTGGAGGAGATCACTCACATGAAAGACACCGTCAAGAAAGTTGCACTCGCCTACAGCGGCGGGCTCGATACTTCGGTCATCATTCCGTGGCTCAAAGAAAATTACGGTTGCGAAGTCGTTGCGGTTTGCGCGGACGTCGGGCAGGGCGACGAACTCGATGCCGTGCACGACAAGGCTTTGGCTTCCGGCGCGTCCAAAGTTTTTATCGCCGACCTCACGCGCGACTTCATCGAGAATTACATCTTCCCCACGCTCAAAGCCGGCGCGACCTACGAGGAAAAATATTTGCTCGGAACTTCTTTCGCACGCCCGATTATCGCCAAACGTCTCGTGGAAATTGCGCTGGCTGAAGGTTGCGACGCTGTTGCTCACGGCGCGACCGGCAAGGGCAACGACCAAGTCCGCTTCGAACTCACCGTCAAGGCTCTGGCTCCCGAACTCAAGATCATTGCTCCTTGGCGCGAATGGGATCTCGACAGCCGCGAAGCCGAAATCGAATACGCCAAAGCGCACAACATTCCGATTCCCACCGCCAACAAGACTTACAGCATGGACAGGAACATCTGGCACCTTTCGCACGAAGGCAGCGACCTTGAAGACCCGTGGAATGCGCCGCAGAACAAAATGTTCCTCATCAGCTGTGCCCCCGAAGACGCCCCCGATACGCCCGAAGAAGTCACCGTCGATTTTGAACGCGGCATTCCCGTCGCCGTCAACGGTCAAAAACTCGGTGCGGTGGAATTGGTCACGCTCCTCAACGAAATCGGCGCACGCAACGGCGTCGGCATCGTCGATATCTGCGAAAACCGTCTGGTCGGCATGAAGAGCCGCGGCGTCTACGAAAATCCTGCCGGCTCGATTCTCTACTACGCTCATCGCGAACTGGAATATCTCTGCCTGGACCGCGCGACCTTCCACTTCAAACAACACGTCGCCATCAAGTACGGCGAGCTGGTTTATGACGGCATGTGGTTCTGCCAACTGCGCGAGGCTCTTGCCGCGTTCGTCGACGAAACTCAAAAGACCGTCACCGGCACCGTCCGCCTCAAGCTCTACAAAGGCAACATCATCAGCGCGGGCAGCAAGTCGCCGCATTCGCTCTACAGCCAAGAGTTCGTCACCTTCGAGCACGACGACGTTTATAATCAAGCCGACGCCACGGGCTTCATCAATCTGTTCGGTCTGCCGCTGAAAGTTCGCGCGTTGGTGAACAAGCAATGAGCGAAAAGCTTTGGGGCGGACGGTTCGAGAAATCCACCGACGAAATGATCAACGACTTCCAAGCGTCGATAAACTTCGATAAGCGCATGTACCGCGAGGACATCGAAGGCTCCATTGCGCACGCGAAAATGCTTGCGGCGCAGGGGATCATCTCCGCCGAGGACGCCGACAAAATCTGCGCGGGCTTATCGAAGATTCGCGAACGGATTGACGCGGGCGAGTTCGACTTCTCCGTCGCGCTTGAGGATATCCACATGAACATCGAGCAGGCTCTGACGGATTCAATCGGCGCGGCGGGCGGACGTCTTCACACGGCACGCAGTCGCAATGATCAGGTCGCGCTCGACACGCACCTTTACATGCGCCGTCAGGTTCGCGAAGTTCAGCGGCTGATTGTGCAACTGCAAGACGCGCTGGTCACCGCCGCCGAAAAAAATTCCGACGTCATCTTCCCCGGCTACACGCACCTTCAGCGCGCGCAACCGATTCTGTTCGCGCATCATCTGCTGGCGTATTTCTCCATGCTGCAACGAGACTTCGACAGGTTCAGCGGCGTCTACGAACGGGCGGACATCATGCCGCTGGGTGCGGGTGCTTTGGCGGGGACGACGTTGCCAATCGACCGACGCTTCGTCGCAAAGGAACTTGAATTCGCCGCGCTGTACTCGAACAGTTTGGACGCCGTCAGCGACCGCGACTACCTGCTGGAATTTTTGTCCGCCGCGTCGATTCTGATGGTGCACCTGTCGCGCTTGAGCGAAGAGATTATTTTGTGGTGCTCGCGGGAATTCTCGTTCGTGGAGTTGGACGACGCACATTGCACCGGCTCATCAATGATGCCGCAGAAAAAAAATCCCGACGTCCCCGAACTCGTCCGCGGCAAAGCCGGTCGCGTCATCGGTCACTTGATGGCACTGCTCACCACCGTCAAGGCTCTGCCGCTCGCCTACAACAAAGACCTGCAGGAGGACAAGGAAGGCGTGTTCGACGCGCTCGACACCGTGAAATTTTCGCTGGCGGTCTTCGCGCAGATTATCGCGGGCATGAAGGTTCGCCGCGAACAAATGCGCCGCGCCGTCGAAGAGGATTTCAGCAACGCCACCGACCTTGCCGACTATCTCGTCCGAAAGAATATGCCCTTCCGCCAAGCGCACGCCGTCGCCGGAAAACTCGTTCACCATTGCATCGAACGCGGCGTTTGGCTGAAGGATTTGACGCTTGACGAAATGCGCACGTTCAGCAATTTGTTCGACGCCGACATTCACGACGCAATCCGCCCCGAAACATGTGTTGCCGCACGAAATTCTTTGGGTGGAACTTCGCCCGCGCAGGTCGCTGCCCAAATTCAATCGGCTCGCGCGTGGCTCGACAGTCACCGCTGAATTCAATCGCGCAAAAAAAATTCCCCACCGTTCACGATGAGCGGCGGGGAAAATTTTTTTTCGGGGATTGATGACGAATGTCAGAGGTTGGCTTTGATGAGCGCGAAGAGTTTGGAATCGGCGGCGGCACCCGTGAAGTGAGTTATCGCGGCGTCGATGCCGTTCGCCTTGATGAAGTCCTGAACTTCGACGGCTTCCTTATCCTCGGCGTAGTCGAACTTCAACGCGGCGGCGATGACCTTAGCCAGAGCGTTGGGAGTCTTGCCGCGTTCGAGAAGTTGCGTTGCGGGGCTGACGAGACGATCTGCGGCGGAGAGTTTGCGTTTCGGCCCGCGAGCCACGCGCGTCACTTCGTCGGAGAGGTTCGGGTTCTTGAAGCGGGTTTCGGTCGTGGCGACGTACTTGCCGTGAACTTCGGGGTCGAAGCCGTATTTATCGATGAGCAACGCGGAGGTCTCTGCCCAAACTGCGCGGGCGGCGGCAACAATCTCGTCGTCCTGCATTGCGCGGCTCATGTCGGTGTAGCCCTTCTGGTAAGCGAGGTAGGCAATCGACGCGTGACCGGTGTTGACGGTGAAGAGCTTGCGTTCGATGTACGCGCCGAGATTGTCGACGAGCGTCATGCCTTTGATGGCGGGAATTTCACCGACGACGCCCTTGGAGTCAACGTCCCATTCGGCGTAGGGCTCAACCTTGACCAAAAGCTTCTCGTCGTTCTTCTGCAGGGGGACGATGCGATCAACCGCGGCGTCGGGGAAACCGATGAGCTTGTCGACCGCGGGCTTGATGTCGTCGGGCAGGTTGTCGTAGACGAAATTCTTCAGCACGGTGGAGCCGCCGACCATGTTCTCGCAAGCGATGATGTTGAGCGGTGTTTGATTGACGGCGACGCGCTTGACCAGACCCTTGGCGATGTTGGGTGCGATGAACTTCAAGATGTTCGGACCGATGGCAGTCGTCACGATGTCGGCGTCGCAGATGGCGTCGAGCAGCGCGTCAAGATTCTCGTTGCTGTTGATTGCGCTGACGTTGGTGACCAAAGTTTTTTCCGCCGCGCCGAAGATTTGCACGTTGTACTTGCCGAGCGTGTTGATGTCGTTGACGAGCGGAGCCGCCACGTCCACGAACGTGATGTGATAGCCCGCCTGACTGAGCAACAAGCCGATGAAGCCGCGCCCGATGTTGCCCGCGCCGAAGTGTACAGCCTTCTTCATGTCGTTACCTCCTTAGCCCTTCGTGAACATATCGAAGAGAACTTGCGGATCCTTCGTGGTGTAAGCCTTCTGCAAATCTTCTTCGCTGTATTCCATGGTGATGGTCGCGAGATTGGCGATGATTGCCAGATGATCGTCGCCTTTGCCGGCGATGCCGACGATGAGGTGCGCGGTGTTTTCGTCGGAGAACTTGACGCCCTGCGGATATTGCATGACAACGAGACCGGTTTTGATGACGTGTTTCTTGACAGCGTTCTCACCGTGGGGAATGGCGATACCCTGCCCGATGTAGGTGGAGATGTCGCGTTCGCGTGCCAACATGCCTTCGATGTATTCCTTCTCGACGTAGCCGCTCTTGAAGAGCAGTTCGCCCGCCGCACGAATCGCTTCTTCCTTGCTGACGGACTTCAAGCCGACCTTGACGTTGTCCTTGATAAGGACGCCTTCCTTGAGCGCGGTGGAAGCTTCTTCTTCGCCGCCGCCGTCAGACGCGGGAGCTTCGACGCCGCCGCCTTTGAGACGTTCGCTGATGATGTCGTAGACGTTGTTGTTGGTGAAGTCTTTAACCCAGATGTGTTCGGCTTGCGGAGAATCTGCGCGGGCACGTTCAGCAAGTTTCTCGTGGCTGACGACGATTTGCGCGTCCTTGGGAATGTTGCCGATTGCGAAGTTCTTGACGGTGATGTTCTTGTAGCCGTCCTTCTGGAGTTTCTTGCGAAGAGCCGCCGCGCCGAGAGCTGATGAGCCCATGCCCGCGTCGCAAGCGTAAGCGATGAATTTGATATCTTTGCCGGCAACTTGCGGTTCGCCTTCAACCGATTGACCCTTCGACGCCGCCTTCATTGCCTTCATGTTCGCCTGAGCCGCTTCGAGAGCGTCTTCCTTCTCCGCATCAGCCGCAGCCGTTGCTTTGATGAAGATTGACGAGACCGCGAAGCTTACACCGGCCGCCGCCGCGACAGCCGCAACGTTGGCGAAGTACGCGCCCGGAGCCGTCATGGCCATAATCGCGATGAATGAGCCGGGAGCCGCGGGAGCAACCAGACCACCGTTGAGCATGGTGAGCGTGAAGACGCCGGTGACGCCGCCCGCCATAACCGCAAGGATCAGCGTGGGTTTCATGAGAACGTAGGGGAAATAGATTTCGTGAATGCCGCCGAAGAAGTGGATGATGACCGCGCCGGGAGCCGAGCCGCGAGCGTTGCCGACGCCGAACAGCGAGTATGCCAACAGCACGCCGAGACCGGGTCCGGGGTTCGATTCGATCATGAAGAAGACCGACTTGCCGACTTCCTGAGCTTGTTGCATGCCCAGCGGAGTGAAGACGCCGTGGTTGATTGCGTTGTTGAGGAACAGAATCTTTGCCGGCTCAACCAACAGCGAAACCAGCGGGAGCATACCCGCGCTGACTATGGCACCGACCGCAGAGGCAAGCCCGTCCGTGATGCTTGAGACTATCGGACCGACGAAGCTGTAGGCCGCGCAGGCAAGCACGCCGCCGAGGATACCCGCCGAAAAGTTGTTGACCAACATCTCGAAGCCGCCGGGGATTGAATCTTGCGCCGCCTCGTCAAACTTCTTGATGACGATGCCGCCGATGGGACCCATAATCATTGCGCCCATGAACATTGGGATATCCGTGCCGACGATGATGCCCGCCGTGGCGATTGCACCGACGACGCCGCCGCGGTGACCGTAGACGACTTCGCCGCCCGTAAAGCCGATCAATGTCGGCAACAGCCATTTCGCCATTGGTCCGACAAGTTCCGCCAGACCCTCGTTGGGAATCCAGCCCGCGGGAATAAAGAGTGCTGTGATGAAACCCCAAGCAATGAACGCGCCGATATTGGGCATGACCATCGCGCTGAGGAATCGACCAAACTTTTGCATGGCCTCTTGCATGGATAACACCTCCAAAAAAACTTTTGTAAACCCTACGATGTGATTCTATCCGCCGTCGGCTCAATCGGCAAGCAAAACACCTTGCGCGCTGTCCGTAAATCCTGCGGACAAAATTGCTTGACAAGGTAACTTTGCAAGTTATAATTAGCACAATATTTTTCAGCGTCATTTGAACACGTTTTCTATGGAAAGGACGTTGCCCTATGGAAGTCGGCGAGGTTGTTGAGAAAAATTTCTTGCGCCCGATTGACAACACGTCGGTTGTACAACAAGTGATAGATCGTTTAACTTATGCGATGATTTACAAAGAACTGCGACCGGGCGACAAGCTGCCAACCGAAATGGAATTGGCGGCAAGTTTCGGCGTCGGACGCAATTCCATCCGCGAGGCGATAAAAATTCTGGTCTCCTTCGGCGTGTTGGATATCCGACGACCCGAAGGAACGTTCGTTGCAAGCGGCTTCTCCGACAAGATGATTAACCCGTTGCTCTACGGCATCATTCTCGATCAATCCGATTCAATCGATTCGCTCAAGGAACTGCGCGAGTGGGTGGACTTCGGCATTCTGGAATTGGCTATGGAAAAGGCGAAGGCGGAAGATATCTTCCACCTTGAGGAGCGGCTCAATAATCTGCTGACCGAAATCGACGGCGGCGACGCGCAGAAGGTTTTCGTTGCCGACGACGACTTTCACGAGGCAATCTCTGCCGCCGCGCACAATTCCCTGCTCGGACAAATCGCCAAGCTCGTGCGCACGTTGACCAGCGAAATGCGCATGCAGACCATCAGCAACATGCTCAAGCTCGGCAAGGGCGACGCCCTGAAAAAAGCTCACGAGGATCTGTTTGGAATCATTGATCACAAGAACGACGCGGCGGCGCGTCAATTGCTCGTCGAAGGATATTTCTACCGCTACAATGTCCTGCGCAAATGATCCCGTTGTCTGCGCTCACTGAAATCGATAAAGCCCCGTCGCTTGGCGGGGCTTTTTGTTTTATGCTATTGGGGCGGGTGACAGCTCGCGACGGGCGGAACCGTCAATCGTGGCGAAATTTTTTGCGTAGGGCGATGGCGTTTGCTATAATCGACGCGGTGATTGACATGAAGAAAATTTTTGACGCGCTGGCGATTTTGCTGACGGTCGCGGCGTTGATGAATCCTGCGAAAGTTTTTGCGGCGGACGGCTGGGCAATCGCGGCGGAAGCTCTCGGCGTCCTGGCGGCATACAATTCCACGCTGAGGGAGATGCTCGCGCTCGGCAACGATGTCAACGCGCAGATGTCCGTTCGCAAGCAGGATATAAAGACCAACGGTGCTGACCCGAACAAACGCGACGTCGAGCTCGTCAACTCGGTGATGGCTCGGCTCGTCAACGGCGGGCAATACGAACTGCGCGTGAACTCCCTGCCGTTCGTCTGGGGCGTCAATGACAGCGATAAGTTCAACGCCGCCTGTTACCCGATGAATTACATCAGCGTCAACCGCGGGCTGGTGCGCGGGCTCAATTGCGACGAGAATCAACTTGCCGCCGTTCTCGCCCACGAGATGACCCACGGCATTGAACAGCATTCGGCGAAAAGCTATGCACAGGCAGTCGCTCAACAGCTCGGCGCAATGATGATCGGCATCAACGCTGACCGCGGCAACAACATCGACTGGAGCAGGCTCGGCGCAATGGTTGACTACTCAATCGCAAAGAACATCAGCACGCCCGCCGAATACGAAGCAGACGAAGGCGGCTTTTACCTGATGACGACGGCGGGCTTCAACCCCGGCGGTGGTGCGGCGGCAATGCGTCGGCTGGATTATTACGTGCGATATGAGACGCGAGACTTTCTGGAGTTCGACGCGCACGACAAACCTTCCGAACAAACCTTCAGCGACCACCCCGATACCGAACGTCGCGAGGCAAAATTGTTGGAGCTGATGACCCGTTACGGCGGCGGGCACGTCGACGTTCGCAGGGACGGACGCGCCTATTTCGTGCGAATCGACGGGCGGGAAATTTTTTATTCCGTCAACATCGGCGACGACCCCAACTCTGCCGCCGTCAATGCCTACTACTTCGCGGGCGGGCTGAGCAAGGCTTTCCACGACCACGACAGCGTTGAGGGTTGGAACTTTCGCCGCGTCGGCTCGACCACCGATTTCCTGACGGACGACTTTGCTTATCGCCAGGTTCGTGAGCTTTCTGCGATGTACAATCTCGGCGACAAAGTTCAACAGCTCGTCGAAGCCGCCTATCGCAACGAAAGCCCGCAAATCCGTCAACGCATTCACGAGGCTGATTCAGCTCGCCGCGCCGCCTGGGAAAAAATTCGCGCCGAAGCTGACGGAGCCAAAGCTAAGGACGCCGAACGCCTTCGCATCAACGCCGACATCTACAACGACCACGGTCACGGCGAACTTGCTTTGGTGCAAATCGAACGCGCCATGCGTGCCGCCAATCAGAACGACGTCGCCGAATGTCTGGGCATTCGCGGACGCGCCAAGGCAATCTGCGGCGACTATGACGGTGCTCTCATCGACGCCGACGCCGCCTGCGACCGTGACCCGAAGAATCTGTACAACTTCCTCAATCGTGCGGACGTTCGGCATATGCGCGGCGAGATCGATTTGGCAATGGCGGACATCACCCGCGCACTGGCAATCGACGACAAAAACCCCGTCGCTTATCGTCTGCTCGGCGACATCCTCGACGAACAGGGCAAGAGTGTCGAAGCCGAAGACAGTTACCGCAAAGCCTACGCCCTGTCGAAAAAAAATCCGCACCTGATCCCGCTGACGTACCTGGAGAAGATTGACCCCGCCGCCGCCGAAAAACTTCGCAAGGTCAACGAGCAACACGACGCCAAATCCTGAAACCATCACCGCACCCGTCACCGAAGCTGATAACGAGGCCGCCCATGGATGGGCGGCCGCCGGCATACGACGACGTGATGCGTCGTTGCCGGCTCGGAGGTCCTTTTCTTTGCTACTTTCTTTTGGACCAGCAAAAGAAAGTAGATCCAAAACACGAATGGAAGTGACGCATTGAACACAATGACAACGCTTGAACCGTTCCCCGAAAGAATTTACGTAACGCGCCCGGTCTTCCCGACAATCGACGAAGTCACCGAGAAACTGCAAGACATCTGGCAATCGAAATGGCTGACGAACAACGGTCCGCAACACACCATGTTGGAACGGGAGCTGACGGAATTCTTGCGCGTGCCGTGCCTGTCGCTGTTCAACAACGGAACGATTGCGCTGATGGTCGCCTGCCAAAGTCTGCGGCTTAGCGGAGAGGTCATCACAACGCCGTTCACCTTCGCCGCCACGCCGCACGTTTTGAGCTGGAATAACATCACGCCGATTTTCTGCGACATCGACGCCGACACCATGAACATCGACGCCGACAAAATCGAATCAATGATAACGCCGCATACAACCGCAATCCTCGCTGTTCATGTCTTCGGCACGCCCTGCAACGTCGACAAGATTCAGGACGTCGCTGACCGCTACGGGCTCAAGGTCGTCTATGACGCGGCGCATGCGTTCGGCGTGGAGATTGACGGGCGCGGCATCGGCACCTTCGGCGATATCTCCATGTTCAGCTTCCACGCCACGAAACTTTATCACACGCTCGAAGGCGGCGCGCTTGCAATGAACGACGTCAACGTCAAGCAACGGATTGACCTGCTGAAAAACTTCGGCATCAAGAACGAGGAGGAAGTCGTCATGCCCGGCATCAACGGCAAGCTCGACGAAATTCGCGCTGCCATCGGGCGAATCATGCTCGGCTACGTGGAAGGCGAGAGGCTCAAGCGTCGACGGTTGCACGCGGTCTATGACGAAGAACTTGCCGGCGTCGACGGGCTGACGTTAATGCCGAAGACTGCCGCGGACGTGAAGCTGAATTGGCAGTATTACGTCGTGCGCGTGGACGAAAAAATTTTCGGCAGGTCGCGCGATTATGTCTACGACGAGCTGAGGAATTACAATGTCTTCGCGCGGAAATATTTCCATCCGTTGTGCAGCGAGTTCACCTGCTATCGTCAACTGAATTCGTCCGCCGTCGCCAATCTTCCGACAGCCAACGCCGTCGCCGGGCAGGTCTTGAGCTTGCCGATGTACGGTGCGCTTGCCGAAGACGACGTGCGAAAGATTTGCGCGCTCATCAAAAGTTTTCGTCGCTAAGGAGGAGCAATGACTCACGACATCAACGTTTACATCTTGATTGCCAGCGCGGTGACGTTGGCGATAAAAATTCTGCCGCTGACTCTGATTCGCCGCGAGATCAAGAATGTGACGGTGCGTTCGTTCCTGCACTACGTCCCTTACGTCACGCTGGCGGTGATGACTTTCCCCGCGATAGTTCACGCCACGCAGTCGCCGATATCGGGCGCGGCGGCTCTGGTGGCGGGCATCGTCGCGGCATGGTTCGGCGCAAGCCTGTTCAAGGTCGCGGTGCTGTGTTGCTCGGTCGTCTTCGTCACGGAAATGTTCATTTGAGCGCAAAAAAAATAACCGCCTTGCAAGCGTCAATCGATAATCGCGCCGCCGATAACTTCGTCGCCGTCGTAGAAGACAATCGACTGCCCCGGCGTGACTGCGCGTTGAGGGTCGGTGAAGGTGACGCGCAAATTTTTTTCAACGGTGCATTCGGCGGGCTTTGAGCCGTAACGAATCTTCGCGTGCAAAATTTTCGGCAAGGTCGGCTCATAAATCCAATGGACGTCGCCGGCAGTCAAGGTCGTGGTGAAAAGTTCATCGCCCTCGCCGACGACGACTTGACGGTTGGCAACGTCGAGGCGGGTGACGTAGAGCGGGTGAGAGTGGGCAATGCCGAGCCCGCGGCGTTGACCGATGGTGTAGCCGCAGACGCCGCAGTGTTGTCCGAGAATTTTTCCGTCAGCGTCGACGATTGAACCCGCCCTAAGAGCTTCGGCGTCGGGTGCACGGTCAGCAATGAAGCGGCGGTAATCGTCGTCGGGCACAAAGCAAATCTCTTGGCTGTCGGACTTGTGAGCGGTCGGCAAATTTTTTTCGGCTGCCAATCGTCTGACGTCGTCCTTGGAAAAATTTCCGAGCGGCAAAAGAATTCGCGCGAGCTTGTCGGGCGTGAGGTTGTAGAGCACGTACGATTGATCCTTGCCAACATCTTTGGCACGCTTGAGCCGGAACCTTGAGCCCTCATTGACGACGCGAGCATAATGACCGGTCGCCAGGAAGTGAGCACCGAGGCTCGTTGCGAAGTCGAACAGTGCGCCGAATTTTATTTCGCGGTTGCAACGGACGCAGGGATTGGGCGTGCGCCCGCGCAGATACTCCGCGACGAAATAGTCAACGACCTCACGGCGGAAGGCGGAGCGCATGTCCACGACGTGATGACGAATGCCGAGGGTTTCGCATACATTTCGGGCGTCGTCAAAATTTTGCGCGTCGTCGAGCTGCATGGTCACGCCCTCGACGTCGAAGCCTCCTTCCAACAAAAGAGCCGCGGTCAACGAGCTGTCAACGCCTCCGCTCATTGCCGCGGCAACTTTAAACTTCATGTTGATGCCTCCAATACGATGACGCTTGAGGCCGACGTGATGTCGGCCCGCCGCCGTATGACGACCAAGGATGGCGTCATAGGCGGCACGAGCGGTTTCGGGTAGCGCGGACGTTTCGTTGGTAGACGGTATCCGCCCCACGCGCAGTGGCGAGTTTCTTTGCTACTTTCTTTCCTCGGTGAAAGAAAGTAGAACACGAAACATCAAAGTAGATCACAAAACATCAAAGTAGATCCTGAACGTCAAAGCGAATGATAAACCCGATTTACGCACGAGCAGGAGCAGGCGCGGCGGGCTTAGGCGTCTCATAAATATCAGTGTGCAGATATTCGCTCTTGATGACGTCGTCGCCATTATACCAGAGCCGATAAAGCGAATTGCCGTCGAGCACGACAGAGATATCCGCGCCGCCCAGGTCTGCCTTCGTGCCGAGGACGTAGACGCTGATAGTTGAGCCGTAAGCCTCGGCGATGAGATAAACATTATGCGGCAGGTCGTTGCGGAATTTGAAATCAATCTGCCCGTCGGCAACGGTGGCGTCGCGCCCATAACCGATATACGACGATTGGAAATAATGCGGCGTGCGTTCGGTCGGCGTCAAGCCCGCGAGCAACACTGCGTTATACAGCGTGGAGCTGACCTGACAGACCCCGCCGCCATAGTCAATGTCCGCCTTTCCGTTGATGATGACGCCCGCCATCTTGTAGCCCTTGTCCCAGGTGCGTTCGCCAACTGTGTCGTTGAAAGAGAATGTCCACGAGGGACGGACGATTTTGTTGCTGATGGAATTGGCCGCGAGCCAGATATTGTCGCCGCGGTCGCCGGGATAATAATAAGTGCTGTAAGTTCCGAGGATCGAATCGATTGCCGCGATGTCTTCGGTGGTGATGAACGGGGCAACGTCTTCGGGCTCAAGGTCGATGACGCCGCGGGGCAGGTCCAGCGTCGTCAAGGGTTCGTTCAAACTTGCGGCGAGCTTTTCGACGTTGAGCTTCTTGCCGATGACGCCGGGAAATTTTTCGACGACGTTGCCGTCAGCAATCTTGCACAGCGCGTTGACGGGGTCGCGGTTGACTTTGGCGGCGATGGCGTTGAGTTTCTCGTTGAGCAACGCGGCATCATATTGCGCGGTGATGTGGACGTTGCGGCCGTTGAGGAAGCAGCGCACCTGTTCGTTGAAGTTGCCGACAGCCGAGCCGCCGCGCCCGTAGCCGAACGCCTCCTGAGCCGCCTTGTCGATTTGCGGGGTCAGAGCAATCTCTTCGGGCGTGACTTCAAACTCCTGCCCCTCGTAGCGGAAAGTGAGCGGGTGAATTTTTTGCGCGGCGATGTTGGTGAAAATTTTTTCCGCGCCGAACCTGTCGAGCCCGCCGATTGGTTGACCCTCAACACGCACGCCCGGGACGATTGTGTTTCCGTCCGCCACAGAATCCGAAATTGCCAACGTCCCCACGCCGACGAAAGCCACCGTCGCCGCAGCGACAGCCGCGCCCTTCGTCGAGAGAAAATTTTTTAGGTTGAACTTTTGAACTTCCGAAGTCTCCACAAAAATTTCGCCTCCCTAATTTATCCACGCCATTATAACCGAGAAAATTTTTTTATCAAACACTTTGCGCCAAAATGTCGGCGAGCTTGGCTTCGAACGCGCGGCAATACTTCATCGGGTCGAGCGCGGCGGACTGCAAGAACATAGCGCGAAGATTTTTGTGCAGGGCGTCTAGGGTTTCGGTGTCGTTGGCTAAGGCGACGGCGGTTTGAATGTAGGCTTCGACGCTGTTGACGGAAAGTTCGCCGAGCCCGATGCTGTTGAGGATGCTTTTGCCGAAGCGAGTGGAATGACGTTCGCCGAAGAAATTTATGACGGGCACGCCCATATACAGCGCGTCGAGGGTCGTTGCGCCGCCGACGTAAGGGTAAGCGTCCAGAATGATGTCCACCGCGCTGATGGCACCGAAATAATCATGCACGGCGGGGCGAATGGTCACGCGTTCCATGTCGCAGCCGATGGACTTCATCTTGTCGAAGAGGACGTCGACTGTGCGGTTGCTGATGAATTCTTGCGCACGCATCAAAAGTTTGGCATTCGGCACGCGGCGCAAGATTTCAGCCCAGATGGCTAGCATGTCGTCGTTGATTTTCATGTAGCGGCAGATGGTGCCGAAGGTGACGTAGCCGTTGCTCAGGCAGGGTGCACCCGTCGCGGCGGGCAAATCTTCGCGGCGGGCGTAGCTGAACTGCGCGGGCATGTACAAAAGTTTCTCGGCGAAAAATTTTTCGTGCTCACCAGGCGGATCGAGAACGTCGTCGGTGATGAAATAGTCGACGTCGCTGAGCCCAGTCGTCGACATGTAACCGATGCCGCTGATTTGCACGGGCGCGGGTCGATGAGCCAGAGCCCCCAAGCCGTTGTAGCCGGTGTGCCCCGCCAAATCAATGGCGACGTCAATTTCATCAGCGAAAATTTTTTCGGCAAGCTCCTCGTCCGTCAAGCTCTGCACGTCAACGAAATGTTCAACGCCGCGCCGATAAAATTCCGTGAACTCGTCATCTTCGGGGTTGCGGCTGTAGCAGGTGACTTCGAACTTTGCGCGGTCGTGGCAGCTGACGAAGCCGAAGACTACGGCGAACGCCGCGTGCTTGCGAAAATCCCCGCTGATGTAGCCGATGCGAATGCGTTCGTGGTGATGACGGCGGGGCGTGAACTTTTCCACGTCGCCAAAAATTTTCCCGTAATCGAAATGCGGCGCAGTCAGCTCCTCGCTCGAAAGATCCAGGAAGTGCAAACTCAACAGCACAGAATCGAAGAGTTCACGCCGCCGCGAAGGCTTCTGCGCCAGCTCAAACGCCCGCTCGTAATTCTGCACCGCCTCCACGTGATGACCGTTGTTCTGCGCGTACTTGGCAAGCTTGGCGTGGAACTCGGCGAGGATGTCCGCGGAAAAATTTTCAACCTCGCCCGAAGCGTACAGATGATCAATCGCCGCGCGAATGTTTTCGTAGGCACCGATGTTGTCGTCGAGATTGAAGCGGCGGTCGGCTATGGTGACGAGAAGTTTGGTGTCGCGCACGGCGTCGACGCTCGCGGCAAGCTCGGCGAAGTAGAGCGTGCGCTTGAAGTCGACGCGATTGAAGCGACTTTTGCCGGGCTTGACTTCCAGCGACAGATACAACGACGCCCGCCGATAAAATTCTCGCGCCTCGGCAATCGTCAACGGCGGCGGCTCCTGCGGGAAGATGGGCAACGGTTTCTTATCGACGTACGCGCGGAAAATTTTTTCGTACGCCTGCTCAATCTCGCCCATGTAAATCGCGTCGTTCATCACGGGCGACTCTTCCATCCGCCGCCGCAAAGTCAAATGCAACTCGCGAAGGCGTTGGCGGTCGTTGGCAAGGGCGACGGCTTTGGCAACGTATTCGTCCGCACTGAAGGCGCAAAAATCTTCCAGCCCCATGTTCATCAGCAACGAATAGCCGAAGCGCGAATTGTGCCGTTCGCCGACGAGAGTGATGACGGGCGCACCCATGTACAGCGCGTCGCAGGTGGTGCCGCCGCCGGGATAGGGGAAGGTGTCCAGCGCGATGTCGACGCGTTCATAGCAACGGACGTAGTCAATCTCATCAGGCTCGCAGGTCACGCGGTCGAGATCAATTCCCGCCGCACGCATTCGTTCACGAGCACGATTCCCGCCGAAATTTTCACGGAAGACGGCGGCTTTGAGATACAGGCGGCTGTTGGGAACGGCGTCCAAGATTTTCGCCCACAACGTCAACATCTTGTCGGTAACCTTGCAGAAATTGTTGAAGCTGCCGAACGTGACGAAACCGTTGGCGACGCACGGCGCGGGCGTCACGTGATGAGAGGCGTCGTGCCAGACGTAGCAGAAGTGGCTGTGTTGCAGGCGCAGAATTTTTTCGGTGAAGAACTTTTCGTTGAGCCCTTCGGGGTCGGTGAACTTGTCGGCGATGAAGTAATCGACGGTATCAAGTCCGGTTGTCGACATGTAGCCGATGCCGCTGATTTGAATGGGCGCGGGCTTATACGCCAGCACGTCCAATGAATTGTTGCCCGTGTGCCCCGCCAGGTCGACGAGGATATCAATTTCGTCGGCGAGGATTTGGTCGGCAACGGTGCGTGCGGTTTTGTCGAGGATATCGCGGAAGCCGTCAACATTGGCGGCGAACTGTCGGGTGATGTGGTCGGCGGCGTTGTTGGCATAGATGAAGACTTCGAAGCGCGTCTTGTCGTAGCTGGTAAAGAAGTGTGCGCTGAAGAAGGCGACGACGTGGAAGCGGACGTCGGGGGAGATGTAGCCGATGCGGATTTTTTTGTGGCGGGCGTGACGGGCGCGGTTGTGTTTGAAGCGGGGAATGTGCGCCAGAAGTTTTCCGAAGCCACGTGCCGCGTCGAACAGCTCTTCGCGGGTGACGGGCAGGTTGTGCAGGTTGAACAGGAAGTTGCCGTATTCTTCGCGGCGAATGTTCTCTGCCTGAGCATATTGAGCCGTGCCGACAAGCGAGCTGATATCTTGCAGGGCGTTGGCTCTGTAATACTCGATTGCCTTCGCCACGTTGCCCGTCAAACGATACGTCTGCCCCAAGACGTTGCGGGTGATCATCGTCGAAACCAAGTCTCCGCCGCCATGAGCCAGCGACCGCTCGGCGAAACGAATGCATTCAATTTGGTTGCCGCGCAAATGCCACACACGCGCCCGCAACATCAGCCGCAGAGCCGACGGCGGAAAATTTTTCTCCAGCCACGTGACGACTTCGTCCGCCGCGTCTGCCATGCGGTAATCGATGTAGAGCGTGGCAATTCGTTCGAGGGGCTCAGGGTCTTCGGGCTTGAGCGCGAAAATTTTTTCAGCCGTGCGCAAGAGCCGTTCCTTGTCGTGGAAAAGTTCGCGAACCTGAATCAGCTCCGCCGTCAGCTCGGAAATTTTGCGGCGTCTCTCGTCGGGCGTGAGCGGAATTTTTTCCGACCACTCGTCGATAAGTTTGCGCGCGCGAATTTGTTCTTCCTCGGTGAACGTCGACGGCTCGAACCTTTCAGCACCGCTCGTCACTTCAGCCAGAGCACGGCGCATTTCGTTCACGGCGGCGCGAAAATCTCCACGCTCGGCAAAAATTTCTGCAAGGCTCGCGGCAAATTCGGGCACGTGCGGATAATCGGCGACGGCTTCCTTCAAACGAGCGATGTAATCTTCGCGGCGGGCTGAATCCTTCGACAGGACGTCGAGCAAAATTTTCAGCGGGCGCGTCGACAGGCTGTGTCCAATCGTCTCGACATGCAACCGCGCAAATTTCTCGGCGTTGACCAAATCGCCCAAACCGTAGTAGCAATCGGCAAGGTAAGCGTAAGTTCGTTCGGGCTTGTCGGAAGTCGTCAGCTCGTCGAGCAGGAGCTTGAGGTTGCGTTCAAATTTGGCGCGGACAATCGTCGACGAATAGCCCGTGTGCCAAAGCGTCAACATCTCGGCGGGAATCATGGCAACGTTCGTCAAAGGCTCGTCGCCGCGATAAATGGTCTCGTGGATTTTGCCGACGTAACGGACGTCCGCCTTGGCGAAGATTCTAAGCAACGGGCTCGCCTCGATGATTTTGTTGCCGTTGTCAGCGTCGACGTTGACCAGATGAACGAACAGCCCCGCGAAATTTTTTGCACGGGCAAGCTTTATGGCTCGGCGCAGATTCTTTGCGGTGTCGTTGACAAAAAACTCGTCGGCATCAAGGAAGACAATCCAATTGCCGGTTGCTTCGCGCAGGGCGACATTGCGCGGCGTGGAGAAGTCGTCTTGCCAGGGTTCATGAAAAATCCTCGCGCCAAATTCCTCGGCGACGGCAACGGTGCCATCAACCGAACCGGTATCGACCACGATGATTTCGTCGACATGCCCCGCCAAACTTTCCAGCGAACGGCGCAAATCGTCCGCGGCGTCGCGAACCATATAGCACGCAGAAATTTTCAACCTGTCGACCGTCTTTGCCTTGCGCTTGACCAAAATGCTCCCGCCTCTCGTAAAAATTTTTCGCCGCCATTCTACTGCACGCAAAAAAAAATTTCCACAGCCGCCGCTCGACCGTGGACAAAAATTTTCTGCGCCGTCACAAACCTTTGGCGATGAATTCTTTCTGGTACTCGAAGCACTCGCCCGCAATGTCCTTGCTGAGAATCACCAGGCACAGCAGATTCGGTATCGCCATCAGACCGTTCATGGTGTCGGAGAAATTCCAGACGACGTCAAGCGTTTGCGTTGCGCCGATGAACGTGATGAGGCTGAAGACGACGCGGTAGCCGATGATGACGGCGCGGTTGCTGACCAGATATTCCAGAGACTTTTCGCCGTAATATTCCCAACCGAGAATCGTCGAGTATGCGAACAGAGCCAGCGCGATTGAAACGATGTACTTTGCGCCTTCGCCGTAGACCGTGCTGAAAGCCAGAATCGTCAGCGGCGCACCGGAAACGAGCTTGCCCGTCGCGGGATCGATTGTGCCGAGGACGCCGCTGCTCGCGATGACCAGCCCCGTCAGGAAGCAGATGATCATTGTGTCGAAGAAGGTGCCCGTCATGTTGACGTAACCTTGACGCGAAGCGTGGTCGGTGCGAGCGGCAGCCGCAGCTATCGGCGCGGAACCCAAGCCCGCCTCGTTGCTGAAGACGCCGCGTGCCACGCCCCAACGCATTGCCGTCAACATGCTGGCGATAATCGAACCGCCGACGCCGCCTGCGACAGCTTCCGTGCTGAACGCCATCTGGAACATTGTAGCCAAACCGCCGGGCACGTTCTTGAAGTTGACGATGACAATTATCACCGTGAACAGAATGTAGAAGAACGCCATGCTCGGCACGATGAAGCTGGAGACCTTGCCGATGGATCGAACGCCGCGAATCAAAACCGCCATTGAGCACACGACCAAGATTACGCCCGTCATTTCGTTTGACCAGCCGAAGCTTGAGTTGAACGCGGAACTGATTGAGTTCGCTTGCGTCATGTTGCCTATGCCGAACGATGCACACACTGCAAACAGCGCGAACAGCGTCGCCATCACCTTGCCGAAGGTGCCGCCGATGCCGTTCTTCATTGCGTACATTGGACCGCCCGCCATCTCGCCGACGGAATTCGTTTCGCGATACTTGACGGCAAGGACAGATTCGGCGTATTTGGTCGACAAGCCGAACGCCGCGCTGATCCACATCCAAACAATCGCGCCCGGTCCGCCAAGAACCATTGCAGTCGCCACGCCGACGATGTTGCCCGTGCCGACCGTCGCGCTAAGTGCCGTCATCAGCGATTGGAACGGAGACAGGTCGCCTTCCTTGTCCGTCTTATGCAGCATAATCATTTTGATTGCGTACCACAGATTTATCCACGGCAAAAACTTCAATCGAATCGTCAGGAAGATGCCCGTGCCGACAAGGAATGCCAGCATTATCGGTCCCCAGACGAAGTCGTTTACGTCAGTCAGCAGTTGCTCTAAATCCATCAATATCCCTCCTGAAATAAAGCGACAGAACTTCAACGATGGAAATTATATTGAATTTGATATAAGCTGTCAAATCTCACGCAGGGGCGCGATGATTTTTGCACGATTGAGTTGCACGGGCAACGGCGGCTTAATTTGCGCAATGATATAATCAGCCAAAATTATCAGAGGAGGCTTGAGGCTTGTGCGGAAGATTTTTCTGGCTGTAATGCTCGTCGGTTTCGTTGCCTATGCGGGCTTGAACCTTGCCGAGAGCGTCACGCCCTACGTCACGATTGCCGAGGCGCGCTCCGGCTTGAACGGCGTGCAAGTCAAAGGTCTGCTCGATAAAAATTTTGCCCCCGTGCAGACCTGCGACGAGTTCAGCTTCAGTTTGATGGACGAGGAGACCGGCGAGACTATGCGCGTGAAGTTTGACGGCATCAAGCCCGACCAATTCGACGAGGCATATCACATCGTCGCCGTCGGCAAATACGACACGACCGACGACAGCTTCCACGCCAAAAAACTTTTGATCAAGTGCCCGTCCAAATACGAGGGGCAAAGACCTCAAGCTTGAGGGGGAATGCTTTTGACGGGAAATTTCTTGTTAGGCGCGGGCTTGGCGGCGGCTCTGGCTCTGACGGCTGTGTGTCTGGCGCAAAAGATTCCGTCGGCGCGGCTCGTCAAGGCTCTGGCGGCTTCGTCGGCTGTGGCAATCGCGGCGGCAAGCCTGTACCTTTGGCTGTTGATCTTTGAAAACGATTTCGGCGTTGAGTACGTCGCGGCATATTCGTCGACGACGCTGCCGACGCTATACAAAATTTCGGCGTTTTGGGCGGGGCAACAGGGCTCGTTCTTGCTGTGGCTGCTGATTCACGCAGTGGCGGGCGTGGCGTTGACATTGCGGCGAACATCGGCGGCGGCGTTGGGAATTTTTTTCCTGATGCAAAGTGTGCTGACGTTGCCCGTGCTGATGAAGTCACCGTTCGCCGAAAACCCCGTCGAAGTCCTTGAAGGCGCGGGGCTCAATCCTCTGCTGCAAGATTTTTGGATGGCGATTCACCCGCCGATAATCTTCGTCGGTTACGCGTTGCTGGCGGTGCCGTTTGCGCTGTCAATCGGTGCGCTGCTGACGGAAACTGCGTCGCGTGAATGGCTGGGGGAAGCTCGGCTCTGGACGCTGACGGCGTGGGCGTTCCTCGGTGCGGGAATTTTCGTCGGCGGCTATTGGGCATACAAAGTTCTCGGCTGGGGCGGCTATTGGGGCTGGGACCCCGTGGAGAATTCGTCGCTGGTGCCCTGGCTGATGGCGGCGGTGCTGTTGCACATGCTGAACCTGTCTCGCAAGCGTGCGGCGGTTTTGGTCGCGGCTCATGCGGCGGCGACTTTCACCTACGCGCTGGTAATCTACGGCACGTTCCTGACGCGTTCGGGCGTCCTCGGCGACTTCTCTGTTCATTCGTTCGCCGGCACGTCCGTCGGCTCGGCAATCGCCCTGATAAACGCTCTCGTGCTCATCGGCGGGCTGACGGTCTTGCTCATCAAAGCCAAAGACCTGCCGCAGGGCTCGATGTACGACGCGCACAGCTCGGCACCGTTCGCAGTGTTGCTCGGCTGCCTGCTGATAATCTTCGTCGCGGCAATCGTCTGGGTCGGAATGTCCATGCCGCTGTTGACGCAGCTCGTCGGAGAAGCGGCGGCGGTCGATACGGACTTCTACGTCAAATCCACAGCACCAATCGCGGCGGCTATCGCGGCTCTGATGTTGTGGACGTTCGCCAAGTTCGCGCGGACAATTTCGTTCGGCGGAAAAATCGCGCACGTCGGCTTCCTGCTGATGCTCGCGGCAATCGTCGTCTCGTCCACCGGCGAAACCGTCACGAATGAATTCAAACCGCAGACCGCCGTTCAAATTGCCGGACACGAAATAATTTACGAGGGGCAAGTCTTCAGCCCAGATGAACGCGAAAAATTTTACGTCTACACCGTTGACGGCGAGGCTGTCCGTGCGCTGACGAAGTTGCGATCCAATGGCACTGACGCCGCCCGCGAACCCGCCATCACGAAAACTTTCGGCGGCGATATCTACATCGCTCCTCACGCCGCAAAAGTCGAGCAAATCGCCGAGCTGGTGCTCACGAAAAATCTTTTCGCTATGGACGGCGAGTTCGGCTACGTCTTCGAGGACGCGCACATCGATTACGACGACAACCATCAGCCGATTCAGGCGACGGCGTCAATCACGATAACCGACGGCGAAGTCAACGAAGTCATTCACCCGCTGATAACTGTCACGGCAGACGGCGGCTCGTCCAAAGCGATTGAAGTTCTCGACGGACGGCGGCGCGTGCGTTTGACGGGGATATCGGGCGACCTGGACAAAGCTCGCCTGGAAATCTTGCCGACACTGCAAACCATATCGAACATGCCGATAACGACGACAGTCACCACCAAGCCTTTGATCTGGCTCCTGTGGCTGAGCGTCGCGGCAATCTGTTTGGGAACGTTGATATCAATTCGGAAATAATTTTCACGGAAGGAGGTAACGAGATGTGCATTAAGGATTTGCTTGAGAAACACACGCTCAAATGTCTGGCGGGCGGCTTCGTCGTCGGAGTGCTGGCTGTCGGCGTGGGAATGGGTTTCCTTCATGCGTCGGGCACGAAAACTTTCTGCGGGCAGTGCCATTCCATGAAGCACGAAGCGGCGACGTTTGAAGTCTCCAGCCACCGCGAACTGGACTGCGTGGAATGTCACCTGCCGCACGACAACACCGCCCATTACTTGTTCGAGAAGGGACGCACCGGCATGGTCGACATGTATCACGAGATTATGCGCGACTACCCCGAACGCATTAAGCTCGACGCCGACGCCCGCAAGATGGTCAGCGAAAACTGCCTGCGTTGCCACGAATCGACGATGTCTTACGTCGACAGCGCACCCGGCGAAGATCAGAACAATTGCTTGAAGTGCCACAGCAGAATCGCGCACGGCTCGAATCATTTGGAAGGGGGTATTAAAGTTGACTAAGATGCAGAAATACATCGCGGGAGCACTGGTCTTGTGCGTGGCATTCTTCGGGATACTCTTCGCCAGAGTCATTGCCAAACCCGCGACAAAATTTGAGCTTGCCAAAATTCCCGAAGACCAAAAATTAACGCGCATGGGTTACGCCGAGGCTTACCCGTTGCAGTTCAATTCGTTCAAGATGAACATGGACAAAGCTCCGTCCCCGACGGGTTTCGGCGGCGCGGACGCTTACTCACACTTGACGGAACAGCCCGAAGAGATTGAGCTGTTCAAGGGCTACAAGTTCTCGATTCAATACGACGACGACCGCGGGCATTGGTATGCGGGCGAAGATATTCTGAACTCCAAACGTCGCCCCGGTCAGCTCGGCTCGTGCATTGTCTGCAAAGGCTCGGCGATGTACGACATGTTCTACAAGGAAAGCGGCTGGGAATTCGCGTCCAAGCCGTTCGATGAGATTGCAGGTCAAATCAAAGACGACGAATGGTTTGGCTGCTCAACATGCCACGACCCCGACACGATGCAACTGCGCGTTTACAACCAAGGCTTCATTGAATCGATGGCTGAACTCGGCGTCGACGTGAGCAAGGCGTCGCATAACGAGATGCGCGCTTACGTCTGCGGTCAGTGCCACAACGAATACTACTTCAAGAAGAAGGAAGACGGACGCGTTCACATGCCCTTTGCCAACGGTCTCGGTCCCGAAGAAGAATTCAAGTATTATCACGACGGACACGACCCGAAGTTTGATGCGGACTGGATTCACCCCGACAGCGGCGCGGCGATGTTGAAGGTTCAGCACCCCGACTTTGAATGCTGGACGGATTCGGTGCACGCGCTCAACGGCGTCACCTGCGTGGATTGCCACATGCCCTACATGCGCAAGGACGGTCAAAAGTACACGTCGCACTGGATGACGCACCCGCTCAAACACTATGACACGGGTTGCGCCAAATGCCACGACGAATCTTATGAGACGATGCTTCACCGCGTGCAGACGATTAACGATAACACGTTCAAGCTCCAACGCATTGCCGGACAGACGACCGCCCGCGCTCACAAAGTCATCAAAGCCGCGAAGCTCGCCGGTGCAACCGACGAACAGCTTGCCAACGCTCGTCAGCTCGTGCGTGAGGCGCAGTGGTATTGGGATTGGGTTGCCGCCGAAAACGGCATGGGCTTCCACAACCCCGATAAGATTATGAAGTCGCTGGGCTTGTCGATTGACGCGGCGCACAGAGCAATCGAATCCGCGACGGCTGCAGTCAAAGGCGGCGAACTGGCGATTGAGCCTATGCCGACCGAACCGTTCACGGATACGAAGTTCCCCGACGCAATCGCGCCCGGTGCACCGGCTCCTGCTCCTGCACCGGCTCCCGCGCAGTAAATCATCCGACGAAAATAAATTTTCCGCCACTCGACTTGAGCGGCGGTTTTTTTTATACTGGCGGCGAAGGAGTTGATATCATGGACACAGCACGCGACGAGCTGAAAAAAATTTTGGACGCCATCAACGCCCGCGACGCTGAAAAATTTTTCGCACGCGTCGACCTCAAGCCGCTCACTGACGTTGCATACGACGAGGCGACCGACGTGCTTGCCGACAACTGCGACAAGTTTCACGCGCTCTATCCGAAGGATCTGTTCTTCAAGTTCGGAGCGACCGTTCTGCGCTTCTATAACGAAAAATTTCGCGGCGTGCACCTGGGGCTGATTCATCGGGTCATCGCCGCATACTTCGACGGCAGCTTCCGCGACGCAAAAAACTTTTCGTCCACGCCGATAAAATTTCTCGCGGCGGAGCTGGTGAATTTGCTTGCCGCCGTGCACGCGGACATCGGCGACGAAAAAATTTCCGGCACGACGGCGACGGTTGAGGTCAAGATGGTTGGCGACGCCTCGGACTATGGGCGAATGATCGGCGCGCTGAATTTCGTCGTGGAGTTTGCTCGCGACGGCGACGGCTGGCGGCTGAAGAAGATTGTCAACGTTGAAGAACTCGTTCCGCCGATACTCGACATCGCCGAAAGATTTTGGCCGGCTTCGTGGGATTTGGGTATCAAGCTTTGACGACGCCCGCAAGGTTGAAGCTCGGCACAAACGCGACGTCGGCGGTCTTGCCCGTCTGAATGAAGCAGTTGGTCACGCCGATATCGATTGCGTGTTCGACGACGGATTGATATTCGAACGTGGTGAGCGTGCGGCGAAGCTGGCGGAAGTCGGCGGCTCGGTGCAGAGGCGTGTACTGATTCATCAGGCTGAGAAAAATTTTGTCGCCGAAGGTGGCGTGCAACCTGTCGACGATCTTCATGGCGTCGCGGCGGAAATTCGGCAACACCAGGTGACGGACGATAACCCCGCGCGTCATCAGCCCGCCATCAATCTGCGCGGCACCGACCAGCTCAAACATCTTTTCCACGGCGGCGAAGGCGACAGCTGAGTAATTCGGCGCGGCGGAAAATTTTTCGGCAACGGCGTCGTCAGCGTACTTCACGTCGGGCAGGAAGACGTCCACGCGCCCGCGCAACATCTCCAGCGTCGAAATGTTTTCGTAGGCGTTGGAATTCCACACGACCGGCAACTTCAGCCCGCGACCTTTGGCAATGTCAATCGCCGCGCAGATTTTGTCGGCAAAATGCGTCGGAGTCACCAGCTCGATGTTCGCCGCACCACGAAGTTGTTGCTCGATGAAAATTTCCGCCAGCCGCTCGACCGTGATGTCCACGCCGAAATTTTTTTGGCTGATGGAAAAGTTTTGGCAGTAGACACAGCGCAGGTTGCACCCCGTGAAAAAAATCGTGCCCGCGCCGTTTTCACCGACGAGACACGGTTCTTCCCAACGGTGCAGACTCACCAGCGCGACCCGTAAATTTTCGCCTGCTCCGCAAAATCCGCGACGCCCTATACGATCCACTCGGCACCGCCGCGGACAAAGTTCACACGGCTCCATAAAATCACCTCGCGAATATTTTATCACGCGGCAAAAATTTTTCGAGGAGGACATTTCCATAAGCAACGACGAATTGTACGCCGTCCATCTGCAACAAAAAGCTGCGGCGAAAGAAACCGGCAATGACGAACATCAACGGCACGAGCTGCATTATCCTGCGGGAAGTCTTTCGGCACATTCGCGACAGCGTGAAAAATTTTCGTGAGTCGGAATTAAATCCGCGAGTCTCGGCAAGATTTTGTCGCGCGGCAGGAAATTTTCCACGGCGGCAGAATTAGTCGACAGAAAAATTTTTGGACAGGTGATTCCGTTGAAAGACAAGCTCGCAAACATCTTGCGCAAGATACGAAACGTCGTGCTGGCGGCTCTGCTGTTGACGGCACTAATCATCGGGGGCTTCACGGCGGCGGTGAAGTTCGACGCGCTGACCACGGACGATGTCGCCATGCTAAACGAGGAGCTGGGGCTATATCGGTTGCCCTTCGTCGGCAACGGCAGATATTTCGAAGTGCCCGAAGGAGTCGAGTGGCCGCCGCCCGAACCGGAGCCTGAATCCGAACCGGAGCCTGAGCCTCCTGCGCCGCCGCCAGAACCTAAGCCCGTTGAACAGCCCAAGCCCGTCGACAAACCCAAGCCCGTTGACAAGCCCAAGGAAGTCAAAATTGACCGCAAGGCAATCGATGAACAGCGCGCCAAACGTGAGGCAGAAGAGAAGAAGCGCGTCGCTCGTCTGGCAAAAATTTATGAGGCGATGAAACCCGAAGCCGCCGCCAACGCTCTGGTCAATGTCGATTGGGACACGACGGTTTTGATCCTCCAGCGCATGAGCGAAGATTCAGTAGCCGAGATCCTGTCGAAGATGGAGCCGACCGCCGCGGCGCAGCTGACTGAAATGCTCTACGCCGCCACGCAACGCCGAGTGACCACGCCTTCGGACACAATGCGCGGCGAACCCGTCACCACGCCCGAACAAATCGCGGCGCAATAATCGCAAACAAAAACCCCGACAACGCGTCGGGGAATTTTTTTGGCGTCAACGCCTAACGCCACCCGTATCCTTAGCTGATAACGAGGCCGCCCATGGACGGGCGGCCGCCGGCATACGACGACGTGATGCGTCGTTGCCGGCTCGGAGGTCCTTTTCTTTGCTACTTTCTTTTGGACCCGCAAAAGAAAGTAGATCTAAACGCCAACGCAGTGAGCAACGACAGATACCGTCACCAACCGCCGCTGTCAACCGTCACCCGTTTCCTTAGCTGATAACGAGGCCGCCCATGGACGGGCGGCCGCCGGCATACGACGACGTGATGCGTCGTTGCCGGCTCGTAGGTCCTTTTCTTTGCTACTTTCTTTTGGACCCGCAAAAGAAAGTAGATCCAAATGCAAACGCAGTCAGCGACAAAATTCTTCACGTATAGGAGCCGACGATATATCCGCCGTCCACGAAAAAATTTTGCCCCGTAATCCACGCCGCCCGCTCGCTCAGCAGGAACAAAATCATCCCCGCCACGTCGCGCGCAGTGCCCGGTCCCAGCAGCTGTCGCGAAGCCGTCTGCTCGCCCACCGACGCCGCGTAGTCGCCGCTCATCATCTCGGTCTTGACGGGCGCGGGTGCCACGGAATTTATGCGGTGCTTGCCGCGAATGATTTCCTTTGCGAAAGATTTGACTGCCGATTGGATTGCCGCCTTCGCCGCCGAATACGCGAACAGCCCCTTGCCCGCGAAGTCCCCCGCCGTCGAACTCATCAGCACGAAGGAGCCGCCGCCGTCGGAGAATTTTTTTCGCGTCGCCGCCTGCAAGAAGTTCACCGCGCCCCAAAAGCTCGTGTCGAAAATTTTTCTGGCAAGCAATGTGTCGAACGAATGAAGCGGCGTGAGCCCCCAGATGCCCGCCGAATACAGCCCGCCGTTGATTCTGCCGACCGCGCCGGTGAAGTTGCCCAGAACCTGCGCCCAATCGTCGGGGGTGGCGGTGAGGACGTCGAGTTGCTCGGTGAAAATCTTTGGCGGGCGTTTGACGAGGCTGACGGGTGAATTGGTCTTCAGCTCGTTGAGCCGCTCCAAATTCCTGCCGATAGCCAAAACGTTTGCGCCGCCGTTTGAAAGCTCAAGCGTCACTTGCCGACCGATGCCGCTGGAAGCACCGACGACGACAAAATTTTTTTCCGTGAAGTCGAAAGTAACCATGTTTGCCCCCTAAACGAACCTGCAGACGTGATCGATGGCGATGTCCGAGAAGCCGTAAGCCTCCGCCTTGGTGAGCCGACCGTTGCACACGTCGGAAATTTTTTCCAGCAAGACAGAGCCCGCGTCGGCAATCGTCAATCGTCCGTCGATTATGGGGCTCAAGTCGACGTCGATGTTGTCTTCCATCCACGAAAAAGTTTTTGCGTTGGCGGTGACCTTGAGCACGGGGACGATGGCGTTGCCGGTGGGAGTGCCGCGACCGGTGGTGAAGATTATGGCGTTGCAACCGGCGGCGACCATGCTCGTGACGGACGAGATGTCATAGCCCGCCGTGTCCATGACGATTGCGCCGCGTTTGGTCGGACGTTCAGCTTGGTTGAGAACTTCGACGATGGGACGCGTGCCGCCCTTGCGAATGCAGCCGAGACTTTTTTCGTCGATGGTGGACAAGCCGCCGTCCTTGTTGCCGGGCGTCGGCTGACCTGCACGACAATCCTGACCCGCCGCTTTGAGATGAGCCTCGTAGTCCGTGCAGATTTGAATGATTCGGTTGTGAAGTTCGGGAGTCGCCGCACGTTTGGCAAGGACGTGTTCGCCGCCGATCCATTCGATGGATTCGCTCATCAATGTCGACGCGCCCAAATCAATCAGCCTGTCGCTCAATTCGCCGACCGCGGGGTTGGAGGCGATGCCGCTCGTTGCGTCCGAGCCGCCGCATTCGATGCCGAGCAGCAGCTCCGAGATGTCGCACTCAACGCGCCGCTGAAGATTTGCTTGAGCCGACATATCTCGCGCGGCACGAACCGCCTGTTCGATGGTCTTGAGCGTGCCGCCGACTTCTTGAATGCCGAACGAGACGACGGGCTTGGAAGTCATGCACTGAATCTTTTCGCGGAGCTTAGCGTGAGGAACTGTTTCACAGCCGAGCCCGATGATGACCACGCCGAAGACGTTCGGGTTGCAGGCGAAGCCCGTCAAAATTTTTTGCGAGATGTCCGTGTTCGCCGCGACGTCCGAGCAGCCGCTGTTGAAGACGATATTCACCGCGCCGCGAACTTGACTTGCAACGATGCGACAGGTCTCTGAGCCGCAAGCACAAGTCGGCAGAATCAGCACGTGGTTGCGAATGCCCGCACGACCGTCAGCTCGTTTGTATCCCCAAAAGTTCATGAGCTCACCTCAAATCATTTCGCCGGAATAATCGCGCGGCACGCTGAAAATATTTTCGTGCGACACCCACGCGCCGCAGTCGATGTCCGCCGCCGCCTGTCCGATGATCTCGCCGTACTTGATGACGTGAGAGCCGCGAGGAATTTTTTTCAACGCGACCTTGTGCCAGGCGGGAATGTCTTCGTTGCAGACGAGAGAGCCGCCGCCGAGGACGTTGACCGTGTCGCCCGCCGGAGCCGGGGCCGTGCAGGTTGCAACGTTGTCTTTGGCGTCGAGCAGGATTGCGTTGGTCACGATGCGTCGCCCCCCGTCAGCCTGAACAAATCGCCCACCGTCGAAGCCGATTTGATGTCGTCGGGCGAAATTTTTTTTGTCAGCGTCGTCTTGCACCACGAGAAGAACGCCACCATGCTGAGCGAATCCCAATCCGCCACGTCCGAAAGTTTTGTCGACAGATTGAGCGCGGCGTCGGTGTCCATCAATTCCGTGAGCTTCGCTACGAATTCATCAGCCGTCATGAAAATTTCCTCCTATATCTCCGCGGACGGGTTGCCGAAGACCGTGACGCCCGCCCGAACTTTTTTCAGCACCACCGAGCCCGCACCGACCGTCGCGCCGTCAGCTACACGAGCCCGCGGCAAGATGATTGCGCCGCTGCCGACGAGAACCTCCGCGCCGATTTGGCAGGAGCCCGATATCGCGGCGTGCGGCATAATGCAACTGAAGTCGCCGAGCTGCGAGTCGTGACCGATTGTTGAGGCGACGTTGACCGCGACGAAATTGCCGAGGCGTGCGCCGTCACCGACAACGACCTGCGGGCAGACGATAACTCCGCGACCGAGCTCAACCGTCGGCATGATGTTCGCGCTGAGGCTGATGACGTTGACGAAGTTTCCGCCGCGAGCAGAAATTTTTTCCGCCAGATGCCGACGAGCCTTCGGCGTGCCAACCGCAACAGTGAACACGTCTTGAGCGCAGATGTCGTAGCTGTCGATGTCGCCGAGAACTTTGGCGGGCAAGCGTGCGTATTCGGCGGCGGAAAGTTTAACGTCGCCGTCGATGAAACCTTTGATGCGCCATTCAGAGCCGAAGCCGTGAGATTGGTGCGCGTGCCAGAAAACTTCGCGAGCAAAGCCTCCGCAACCGACGATGATCAGATTCTTCATGGAGCCGCCCCCTTCGCCGAAAGTTTATCACAAAAAATTTTCTTCGCAATATCCGCCGCGGTCTGTTATAATCGGCGCGTGACTTTGACCAAGAGGAGTGCTGACGATGATAAAATTATTCGTGACGGACATTGACGGAACGCTTTTGCCGACGGGCGCGGCAGTCTCACCTGCGAACGTGCAGGCGGTGCAAGAGATGGTTGCCGCGGGCGTGAAGGTTGCAATCGCCACGGGGCGGATGTATTCGGCGGCGTTGGCGGTGGCGGCTCAGCTGAAAGTTCCCGTGCCGATAATCGCTTACAACGGCGCGCTTATCAAATCGTCGGCGGGCGAAGTTCTGCACACTCACTTCATGGACGAGGCGGACGTTCTTCGGCTGATAAATTTTTTTGCTGAACGCGATCATCACATTCAGAGCTACGTCGACGACATTCTTTACGTGCCCGAACGCAACGAGGGCGTCGAATATTACGAGGAAGTCATTCACGTCAAGGCGGTCACCGTCGGCTGGGATGGTCTTCGTCAACGCACGCGCGGCGTCACAAAACTTTTGACCGTTTCGTTTGACCGCGACGCGCTCATCGCTGACATGGAAGCCGTTCGCAAAAATTTCGGCGACCGCGTGGAAGTCACCCACTCCAACGTTCGCTTCGGAGAGTTCATGGCAAAGGGCGTCACTAAGGCGGGCGCGATTGAAATTCTCGCGAAGAAGTTCGGCGTGGACATCGCGGACGTTCTCGCCATCGGCGACAGCGAAAACGATCTGCCAATGTTGAAGGCGGCCGGCGTCGGCGTGGCAATGGGCAACGCTCAACCCAACGTCAAGGCGGCCTGCCGATTCATCACCGACACCTGCGAACGCGACGGCTTTGCCAAGGCAGTGCACGATTACGTTTTGAAGGACTGATTCGCAATGGAAGACAACATCATCACCGACGGCGCGGGTGAATCTTCGCGCCTAATCATCGTCACGGGCATGAGCGGTAGCGGCAAAACTCAGGCGTGCCGATATCTCGAAGACCTTGGATATTTTTGCGTGGATAACTTGCCGCCCGTGTTCATCCCGAAATTTGTGGAGCTTTGCACGCACGCGACGGGTCACTTCAACCGCATGGTGTTCGTCGTCGATACGCGCAGCCGAGAATTTTTTGACGACCTGGTTCAAGTGCTCGACGACATGGACAAGGCGAATCAGGATTACGAAATGCTGTTCATGGACGCCGCAGACGATGTGATTATCCGCCGCTACAAGGAGACGCGCCGCCGCCATCCAATGGCACCTTCGACCAGAATTTCCGACGGCGTCTTCAAGGAACGCAAGCGTTTGGAAGGTGTTCGTTCGAAGGCGACATACATTATCGACACGTCGAACTTGTTGCGGGCGGAGCTGCGCGAAAAAATTCAGCGGCTCTTCGGCAACAGCGACGGCGACAGCATGAATATTTCGGTGCTGAGCTTCGGCTTCAAGTTCGGAATGCCTCTTGATGCCGACATGGTGCTTGATGTGCGCTTCCTGCCCAATCCGTTCTATATCAGCGAACTGCGCCACAAGAGCGGCTCGGTGCCGGAAGTCGCAGCCTACATCGAAGAGAAACCCGTCACGCAGGACTACCTAAAGCGGCTCGATTCATTCGTTGATTTCCTCGTGCCGCAATACGTTCGCGAAGGCAAAAGTCAGCTCGTCATTGCCATCGGTTGCACGGGCGGAATGCACCGCAGCGTTTTCGTCGCCAAACACATCTACGAACTTTTGGCGCGCAAAGGCTACAGCGTCAACCTTGAGCACCGAGACCTTATGAAGAACGACGTTTGGGAAGTCTGAGGAGCGATTCATGTTCCACCTGTTGAAATGGTTTTATCCGGGCATGCGGATGAAACGCTGGCTGTTGCTCTTCGCGGTCGGGGTGATGATGTTCAGCTTCGGCGGCGCACTGGTCATCAACTACGAGTATCTTGGTCGCGCTGAAGAAGAAATCTTCATGCTGGTCTACCGCACGTTCGGCAGCTACAATTACGCGGTCACGGCTTTCGTCGGCATTGCCATTGTCGTCGTCGGCGCGTGTATGATGCTCTGGGCAACGCGATCAATCATCCGTTCGATTATCGCCGCGCTGATCCCTGACCGATCCGAAAAGCTCGTTGATTTGATTTATCGCGAACGCAAGCTCGGACGCGGTCCCGCAGTCACGGTTATCGGCGGCGGGCACGGCTTGAGCGTTCTTCTGCGCGGGATAAAATCTTCCACGAACAATGTCTCGGCGGTGGTCACGGTTGCCGACGACGGCGGCAGTTCGGGGCGTCTGCGCGAGGAGCTGGGTATTATTCCGCCCGGAGACTTGCGCAATTGCCTGGTCGCCCTGGCGGACACCGAACCGTTGATGGAAAAACTTTTCCAATATCGCTTCGAAGGTGACACCGCGCTTGCAGGTCACAGCTTCGGCAATCTGTTCATCGCGGCAATGAACGAGGTCACCGGCGACATGGAAACCGCGCTGAAGGAATCTTCGAAGGTTTTGGCGGTCAAAGGTCGCGTCATTCCCGCCAGCAAGCAGAGCGTGCGCCTTGATGCTCTGATGAACGACGGCACCGTCGTCGAGGGCGAATCGCAAATCCCCGAAGCTCACAAAAAAATTCGCCGCGTGCAGCTCTACCCAAAACGAGTGCAAGCCGTCCCCGCCGCATTGGACGCCATCGAATCCGCCGACGCAATTATCCTCGGCCCCGGCAGTTTGTACACCAGCATTATGCCCAACCTTCTGGTTGAGGACGTCGCCCGCACTTTGCGCAAATCCAAGGCGATAAAGATTTACATCTGCAACGTTTTGACACAGCCGGGCGAGACCGACAACTATTCCGCCTCCCAACACGCCAAGGCAATTCTGGACCACACAGGCCACGGCGCGATTGATTACGTGCTGGTCAATTCCACGCCGATACCCGAAGAGCTTTGGCGAGGCAGCGGCTCGACGCCCGTCGAAATTGACGAGGACAAAGTCAACGCGCTGGGCATGGGGCTGATTAAAGCCGACCTGGTCAGCAACACCGAATTCGGACGCCACGACCCCGACAAACTCTGCGCCGCCGTCATGAAAATTATCTACAGCTTCGGAGGGAAACGTTGATGCCGTCTTATGCGCAGGAAGTCAAAAACGAACTGGCTCACCGCCCCGAAGACGATGTCGGTTGCCAACGCGCCGAGTTCGTCGCTATGCTCCACGCCGCACGCAAAGTTGACGGGCGAATCGATTTCACCACGACCAACGCCGCCGTCGCCAGACGGCTCATCACGCTGGGAAAAATTTTTCTGCCCAACGTCAAGCCCGAAGTCGCCGCCGTCCGCCGAAAGAAACTGCTAAAGAATCTCGTCTATGCCGTGCGATTCGTGGCGGCGGGCGAGGTGCAAAACTTCTTCGACGCACTCGACACGACAGAACTGCTCAAACGCACGCGCTTCAAGGTCGCCTACCTGCGCGGAGCATTTTTGTCGGGCGGCACGGTCAATCGCCCCGAAGCGTCGTATTTCCTGCAAATCGTGTCGTTGACGCAGTATTGGGCGCAATTCGTTCGGCGGCTGATGGAAAAGCTGGACTTCCCCGCCAAAGTCTACGAACGCAAGAAAAAATTCGTCGTGTGGCTGCGTGATGCCGACTCTGTTTGCGATTTCCTCGGTATGCTCGGTGCTTCGGCCGCCGTCGAAAGATTTGAGATCGCCCGCAACGTCAAGGAAGTTCGCATGCAGGTCAATCGTATCGTCAACTTGGAAACCGCCGCGCTGAATAAATCCGTCGACGCCTGTCAGGGTCAGCTTGCCGACATAAAACTTCTGCGCGAACACGGCGTTGCCGTCAGCCCGAAACTTCAGCAAGCAATGGCTCTGCGGCTGGACAACCCGACTGCCACCACGCGCGAGCTTGCGAAAAAAATCGGCATGAGCCAACCCGGCTTGCTCTACCGCTTCCACATGCTAAACCGCTTGGCGAACAACGTGCGGCGTCAAATGCTTCACGAAAAAAATAATTGGAGGTCTTGAAAATATGCAAGGCATGAGTGCCGCCTTCACGACAGATTTTTTGATATCGTTCGCGCTGGTCGCGATAATCTTGGTAATGCTTGGCATGATCATCAATTTGTATTCGGAGCTGTCCACGATAAAGACGCGCTATAAACGCATGATGGGCGGCGCGGAAGGCTCAAGCATTGAACAGATGTTGGCGGCGCACAGTGCCGAGGTCACAACTGCCGTCAACGAATACAAGGTGTTGCGTAACCGCGTGGAAGATTTGGACGAACTGGTCAGGAGTTCTCTGGCGCGCGTGGCAGTCATTCACTTCGACGCCTTCGAGAAGACCGGTCAGGGCTTGAGCTGGTGCGTCGCGCTGCTCGACCGCAACGACAACGGCGTCGTGTTCTCGTCCATCTGCGGCGAAGAGACCGAGCGCAGTTACGTCAAGCCCATCGAAGGCGGGCTCGTCTCGTCGAAATACAAACTCACCCGCGAAGAGTCACAGGCACTTGCTCAGGCAATGCGGGGCTAGGAGGTTTTTATGGCAGAAAAAAATTCACCGCCGACGGAGAAAGTCGAGACCTACACAATCACCGTCACGGGCGGCGACAAACGACGCATGATTAATCTGTCGTCGGGGATGTTCAGATTCGCCGTGGCAAGCGTGATAATCTTCGCCGTGCTCTTGGTTGGGACGGCGGCATTCTCGTTTTACAGCGCACTGCGCATGCAACGCGACTCCGCGACGATTCAGGAAGTTCAACAGGCGGCGGAGCTTAGGCAGGAGCAACTGTTGACGCTGTCGAAGAAGGCGGACGCGCTCAACGAAACGATTCAGAATCTGGCGCAACAGGAGAAGGAACTTCGCATTCAAGCCGGACTCAATCCGCCGAAGGAAGATGCACCTGCCGACGCTCAACCTGCTGATGCTAAACCTGCCGACGCTCAACCTGCCGACGCCAAACCTGCCGACGCTAAACCTGCTGATGCTAAACCTGCTGACGACAAGCCGCGCGAAGGTCAGGGCGGTCCCGTCGGTGAATTGGACATCGCTGAAGTTTCCGAGGCGTTGGACATGTTGGAGGCGAAGGTCAGCACGCGGCGCGACAGCCTGAACGATTTCCAAACCGAGCTCAAACATCGGCGCGAACAGATGGCACGCGGCGCGGCAGTCGCCGGCAGCTACACGCCAGGTTCAAGCGGCTGGTCATCGCCCGCAAGCAGCGGCTACGACTTCAGCAACGGTCTGCCGATCATTCCCGCGGCGGGTTCAATCCCTGCGCCAGGCTCGTTCCCGTTCGATCCGAGTTTGATTGGCGGCAGCGGCGCGGCTGATTCGCACATCCCGTCCATCTGGCCAACGACGGGCGAGGTCACGTCGCCTTACGGACTGCGCTGGGGCGGCACGGACTTCCACCCGGGCATCGACATCGCCAACGACATGGGCACGCCCATCGTCGCAACCGCGGACGGCGTCGTCGATTATGCCGGCTGGAACAGCGGCGGCTATGGCAACATGGTCGACATAGACCACGGCAACGGAATTATGACGCGCTACGGTCACGCCTCTCAAGTCGTCGTCAGCGCAGGTCAGCACGTCAAACGCGGTCAGCTCATCGCTTACATGGGCTCGACAGGCTTCAGCACAGGGCCGCACGTCCATTACGAAGTTCACGTCAACGGCAATCGCGTCAATCCCATCAGTTATCTTTAAGGAGGCAGCACATCGAAAAAGTTCGTCACACTCATCAAATAAATTCACGAAGAACGCTATTCCAAAGTCCTCGAAAACGTCATGGTCAGGAAGATCCCCGTCGTCTTCGCGGCTCTCACGCCACTTGCCGACGCCATAGAGACCGCCAACGATTTTTGCAAGCAGGGATTGAATATCGCCTTCCTCGCCGTCATGGATAGCACCCCCAGTCAACCTTGATTACGACGTGATTCGCATGAGCAAGGTCTCGCAGCTCTATCCGCAACCTGAATTCGTCTTCGTGTTGGACAATAATGCTACCATGCGGTTCGCGATAAAGAAGTTCCCAAAGTCTAAAGTCATCTTCATTCGCAGCGACGCCGACTACTACGAAAGCTTTATGACGCACCTGCCCGAACTGCAAGACTTCTACGAGTCGCTCATCGACGAACGGTCCCGCGAAACTTTCTGCGGCTATTGGCTCGGTCGCATCTCAAATCAGTTCGCCCATTTCGTCCACACCTACGAATCGCATCACCTGATGGGCGGCTTCATTCCCCCGCGCGGCGGCACCGTCATTGAGGCGGGTGCTTACGACGGAGGAACCGCGACGATTTTCACCGAGCTGGGCTACAAGGTCTACACCTTCGAGATGGACAAAATTAATTTCGCCGCCACTGAACCCGTTGCCGCGGAAAAAAATTTCGTCCTGGAAAATTTCGGGCTCGGTGCTTACAAACATACCGAACACTACAACCCGACAGGAAAGAACTGGACGAAACTCGGCGGCGGAGAAGATACGCCCGAAGACGTTCCAAGAGATTTTTCCGACAAGATGATAAAATTTTTGACGTCGTTGGGTTTGGAGCCCGACGACAGGAAGCACGTTGAATGCGTTCTGTTCGCCCGATAACCTGACATAAACACGGCAGCCCGCCTCAGCGATGAGACGGGCTGTTTTAGTTTCAATCGGTCGTCAGAGGGTCAATGTCGATTTGAACGTCGTCACGGCGGTGGAGATTGTGCCGGCGCAAAAAAATTCTCACGGCGGACAAATCCTGCGACTTAATCAGCACGGCGAAGCGGAAGGCGTCGCGGTATCGGGCGACGGCGGCTCTGATGGGACCGAAAATTTTTTGGCGGGCGGAATTTTTTTCGGCGAAGTCGGTGCGGAAGGCGGCGACGATTTCTTTGGCGCGGGCTTTGGTCTTGAGTTCGTCGTTGCCTGTGACGATGAGCTTGACCAGCCGACAGAACGGCGGGAAAAAAACTTCGCGTCGCTGGGGAAGCTCGGCGGCGAAAAATTTTTCGTAGTCCTGCTCGCAACCGAAACGAATGGCAGGTGCGTCGACGTCGTAAGCCTGAACGATGACGTGCCCCGGCAAGTCCGCTCGACCTGCTCGACCCGCCGCCTGCGTGATTAGCTCGAAGCAACCTTCTGCCGCGCGAAAGTTTGCGAAGCTCAAAGCCGCGTCAGCACTGAGCACACCGACCGCCGTGACGGATTGGATGTCGTGACCGCGGGCGACCATTTGCGTGCCGAAGAGGATATCGTATTCGTGGGCGGCGAAGGCGTCCAAAATTTTTTTGTGACCGAACTTGCCGGCGGTGGAGTCTCTGTCCATGCGCAGAACCTTCGCGGCGGGCAAGGCGGTCTTCAAGGCGCGTTCAAGCTTCTCGGTGCCCGTGCCCAAAAATTTTATGTGATGACTGCCGCAAGTTGGGCAAACGTCCGGCGGGGTGGATTCGACATTGCAGCGGTGGCAAATCAATTTTCCGTCCGCGTGATAAGTCATCGGCATTGAGCAATCCGGACAACGACAGACTTCGCCGCACGCCCTGCACATCACCACCGTCGACCAGCCGCGCCGATTCAAAAGCAAGATCGCCTGTTGAGAGTCCGCCAAAGTTTTCTTGAGCAGCTCGACCAGCGCACGGCTCAGCACGCTGCGATTGCCCGCCTTGAGCTCGCCGCGCATGTCGACGCATTGCACGGAGGGCAGAGGATTGTTGAGCACGCGCCACGGCATTGACAGATACATCAGCTCTCCGTGAGTGGCTCGGTAAAAATTTTCCAGGCTCGGCGTGGCTGAACCGAAGACGACTGCCGCCTCGTGGAAGCGGGCAAATTCTTCGGCGACGATGCGTGCGTGATAGCGCGGGGCAGTCTCCTGCTTGTAAGAGGTGTCCTGTTCCTCGTCGACGACAATCAAGCCGACGTTGTCGATGGGCGTGAACAATGCGCTTCGTGCGCCGATGACGATGCCGACTTCGCCCGTGCGGATTCGGTGGAAAGCGTCGCTTCGTTCGTTGGGGCTGAGGCGGCTGTGAATGACCGCAACGTCAGCAAAGTGCGCCTTGAAGTTTTCGACAGCTTGACCCGTCAGAGCAATCTCAGGCACCAGAACAATCACGCGCCGCCCCAGGAGCCTGGCGATCTTTGCCAGCTCGATGTAGACCTGCGTCTTGCCGGAACCCGTCACGCCGTGCAGAAGGAAGCCTTGGAACTTGCGCGCCGCCAAAAATTTTTCCACCGCCGCAATCGCCGCGACCTGCTCGTCCGTCAGCTCGAACGACTTCGGCACGGGCTTTATAGCGGCGTAGCTGTCGCGAAGGACGCGCCGTTGCTCCTCGACGATTATGCCCGCGTCGATTAAAATTTTCACTGTTCCCCGCAAGATTTTGTGTTCGGACAGTTGAGCCGCCCGAAGGGAGCCATGCTCGGCAATCAGCCGCAAAAGTTTGAGTTGCGCGGGTTTGGACGAAAAATTTTTCTCGTCGAAGTCTTTAACGATTTTGAGGACGCGTTCGAATTTGGCGACAAGCTTTCGAGCGCGCCCCGACATGAACAGCCCCATCGTCTGTGACAGCGGGCACATGTAAAACTCCGCCAGCCACCGCGCCTCGTGCATCATCGCCGGTGTGAACCACGGCTCGGAATCAATGACCGCGGCAACGTCCTTGAGCTTGAAGCCGAAGTCTGTGTCGTCGTCGACATCGTGCACGCTCATAACAAAGCCGTCAACCTTCCGCCTGCCGAACTCGACCACCACACGCCAACCCGCCGTCAGGAAACTCAGACTTTCGGGTACCCGATATGTAAAGTTCTGATCAATACTGTTGGCAGTCACGTTGACGCAAACCTCAGCAATCTTCATGCAGTCGCCTCCGGAAAAAATTATCGCCACTTAAGGCCGACGTGATGTCGGCCCGCCGCCGTATGACGACCAAGGATGGCGTCATAGGCGGCACGAGCGTCTACGGGTAAGCGCGGACGTTTCGTTGGTGGACGGTATCCGCCCCGCGCGCAGCGGCGAGTTTCTTTGCTACTTTCTTTCCTCGGTGAAAGAAAGTAGATCACGAAACGTAAAAGTAAATCCTGAAAGTAGAACAACACTTCGCCGACAAAAACCGAAAACATTCTACGCGAAAATTTTTGCGCGGGCAAGATTTTATGCTATAATCGCCGCGAAAGGAGCAGAAGATTTTCCATGAAAGACATTCTCGACGTTCACGTCCACACCACCGCAAGCGGGCACGCTTACTCAACCCTCGGCGAATGCATCGTTGCCGCCAAGCGCAAAGGTCTCAAGCTCATCGGCATAGCTGACCACGCGCCGCTAATGCCCGGTGCCACGCACGATTTCTATTACCTGAACTTCAAAGTCATCCGCCGCGAACAAGACGACCTGCGTGTCGCAATGGGCGCGGAGCTGAATATAATCGACTACTCAGGCAGCACCGACCTTCCCGCGCAAATTCTCAAACGCATCGACTACGCAATCGCCAGCCTGCACAACCCCTGCATCGATCCAGGTTCGTTGGAAGAAAACACCGCCGCCATCATCGGCGCAATGCGCAACCCCCACGTCGTCATCATCGGTCACCCCGACAACCCCGGCTTTCCCGCCGACTATGACGCCATCGCCCGCGCTGCCCGCGACAATCACGTTCTGCTCGAAATCAACAACAGCTCGTATTATCCCGGCGGACACCGCGCAGGTTCCATCGAGACGGCGGCTTTGATGTTGGCGGCGTGCAAAAAGTTCGGCACGGAAATTATCATGGGCTCGGACGCTCACGTCGAACAGGACGTCGGTAACCACGAGATGAGTCAAAAACTTTTGGCGGACAACAATTTCCCCGCCGACCTCGTCATAAATTCAAGCGTCGAAAAATTTCTTGAGCGCGTCGCCTACAGAAAGTCTCTCGCGCCGAAATGAAAGGAGCGTACAAATTTTGTTGGTTCATGAAATCATAAACCGCGGGCACGACACGGACATCGCCGTCGTCGACGAAGGTCGCACCATCACCTACGCGCAGCTGAAGCAGGAAATTGTTCGCTACCGCAACCGCCTGCACGCCGTCGGCATCCGCATGGGCGACCGCGTCGGAATTTTTTCCCGCAACAGCCTCGAATTCGTCTACGCTTACTTCGCCGCCGCCTCGCTCGGCGCAATCAACGTCCCGATAAATTTTCAGCTCAGCCCGCGCGAAACCGCTTACATCCTCAAGAACGCCGGCGTTGAACATCTGTTGACGCACGAGCCGTTGACCTTCGACGAAAAATTTTCGCTCACTCAACACGACCTGGCGACCTTCGGCAATGAAGACGCGCCCGAAGCTCCGCCGCTACCTGCTGACTTCGACGAGCATTCACCCTGCGCGATTATCTACACTTCCGGCACAACGGGCAATCCCAAAGGCGCGGTTCTCTCGCACAAAAATCTCGTGCACAACGCTTGGCAATGCAGCGTCTTCAAGTGCACACGCGATTGCAAAGTCCTTTGCGTCTTGCCGATGTATCACTGCTTCGGCTGGACGTGCACCGTGCTCAACACATTCTATCGCGGCGCGGCTCTGCACGTCATGCGCGTCTTCAAGCCCAAGGACATGATCGACATGGTGCGCGACCAGCAGATAACCGACGTCATTGTCGTGCCGTCGATCTTCAAGCTCGTCACCGCCCTCGCCAAGCCCGACGACTTCCGCAGTGTTCGCTTCGCAATGAGCGGCGGGACGACTTTGCCCGACAAAATCGTCGAGGAATTCACGAAAAAATTCGGGCTCACCGTTGCCGAAGGTTACGGGCTGTCCGAGGCGTCGCCCTGTGTGTTTTTGACAACGCACGGCAAGGAACGTCGCGGCTCTTGCGGACAGAAGCTTGACGGCGAAGAGATTCGTATCGTCGACGAGGACGGGCGCGATGTTGCTGACGGCGAGGTCGGTGAAGTTCTCGTTCGCGGCGGACAAGTCATGCTCGGCTATTGGAAGAACCCCGAAGCCACCGCTGAAGCTCTCGACGCGGACGGCTGGCTCCACACCGGCGACGTCGGCAAAGTCGACGCGGACGGCTACTACTACATCGTCAACCGCATCAAGGAAATGATCATCAGCATGGGCGAGAACATTTATCCCCGCGAGGTCGAAGAGGTCGTCTATCAGTTCCGCGGCATCAAGGACGCTGCTGTCGTCGGCGTGGACGACAAATTGCGCGGGCAGGTCGGCGCGTGTTTCTATGAGGTTGTTGACGGAATGACTGTCGACGCCCGCGAGCTCAAGAAGTTTTTGCAGAAGAACCTTGCGCTGTACAAAATCCCCCGCGAGTTTCACGAGCTTAAAGAAATCCCGCGCACGTCCACGGGAAAAATTTCCAAGCGACAGATCCTCGAAGACTATCTGGCGGCGAAAGGTTGATCCCAATTGCCCATAACCGAGGAACAACTTGAAACTCTCTTCGCCTTCATCGACGGGCACCCCGCCGCGCAAATTGACAGCCGCCTGACTCTGCCGATAACCGCCGACAACTTCAAGGAACGCTTCAATGTCGAGATGATTCCGATTGTGCGACGCCTGGACCTTGACGACGACAGGACTGTCACGAAAAATTTTTTCCTGCTCAATGATTGGCAGACACGCACGACGACGGACGGGAAAATTTTCCTGAACGTCTTCGGCAACAGCGCGGCGATTGAAGTCGTGACCGACGACAGCGACCGCATAAAGTTCGTGCTGTGCGCCTTCAGCCAACCCGAAACGCCCGACGAAAAAACTTTGGCGTCGATGGTTCTGGTGACGCTGACGAAAGTTCTGTTGCCGACGGACGACGTCGAAAGCTTCCTGCGCAAGCTGCCCGCGGTCGGCAACATGATTGTCGGCGACATGGAGTTTTCGCTGACGAAGTTCAACGGCTTGACGCTGATATTGGCGGCGAAGGGGGGTGTGCTTTGAAGAAAATTTTTGCGGCGATCTTCGCGATGATGTTGATGGTCGGTCACGTGGAAGCGGCGGACTTCACGCCCGCGCAGGTCGATAAAATTTTTGAACTCACCGTGAACAATCCCGCCGTCGCTGCGGACGCCGCGTTGCCTTTCGACGCCGCCACCTTCCAACAGAATTACAACGCCTTCATGATGAACTTTATCGTCGACGTCGGCACGGGCGAAGAAATTTCCGTCCTGCAGAAAATTTTTCTGCTCAACGGCGCGACTGTCACCTTGCACGACGAGGGCACCGTCTTCACGAAAAATTTTTTGAACCGCGCGGCAATCGTCGGGCTAAGCGACAGCAACGGCAGGCTCAAGGTGCTCAACCTGTTCGCCGTGCAAGTGGAGGGTAGGGACGACGCGCTCTTTCACGCGCTGATTCTGCAGGCGTTCATCAGGGCGGTGACTCCCGACTTCGACTCGACGTCGTTGCTGAGAGCCGTGAAAAAAAATCCCACCGCGCCCGTCGTCCACAACGGCATTAGCTACACAATCACCCGCGACGAAAACTTGAACATCGTCACCGCCGTCGCCGAATAAAAAAAAATCCCCGCACGTCACGGGAATTTTTTTTTGCGCTCAACGTTTCATCCAGCCGAACTCCTCGAAGCTCTGTCGCCAGGCAATGCGCTCGTAAAAATCTTTCATGGTCGTTTGCGTGTGGAAGATGGGCACGCGCTCCAACGCGAAGAAATTGCTGCCGCGGTCGACGATGCCGTATTTGATGGTGAACGCGCCCTTGTAGCCGAGGTCTTGGGCGATGCCGGCGATATGCAGATTGTAAGTGCCCGTCGGATACGCCATGAACTCAATCGGGTGACCGAGCTGTTCTTCAAGCAAATTCTTCGAGTTCAACAGCTCACTGCGGATTTCGTCGTCGGGCAGCTCCTCAAGCTTCGGGTGCGTCAGCGTGTGCGATTGAATAGTCACGCCGCCCGATTCCATTTCGCGCAGCTGATCCCAGTTCATGTAGTTGGGGTATTGACCGGTGAACGCGGGGATAACGAAAATCGTCGCGCGCAAGCCGTACTTCTTGAGGATTGGGAACGCGTTGGTGTAGTTGTCGATGTAGCCGTCGTCGAAGGTGATGAGCACGGGGCGCGGCGGCAGTTCCAGTTCGCCGTTGAGACCCGCGTACAATTCGTCGGGCGTTATCGTCACGCAACCGCTGTCGACGAGGAATTTCATCTGCGCATCAAAATCCGCCACGGGCACGGCAAGCGACGAATGCTTATCGTCGACCTGATGATAGTTCAGCACCAAAATCTTCGGACCGGCGGCAATGGCGTTTATCTCGGCGGCGGACTGCGCTTGAGATTTGTAGACGCTCGCGCCCGACACAATCAGCACAACCGTCAGCGCGAGGAGAAAAATTTTTTTCATAGCAACGTTCCTTTGCAAGTGGTCTGCCCGAATAATTCTTCCGCCGCGAAAAATTTCCTGCCGAAGCCCGACGCTTGCCCGACGCCGCCGATTGGTGTAGACTTGGCAAAAACTTTGGAGGCTGATAGCATGTCGGCAAAAATTTTGTACGGCAAGGAATTCGCGGAGAAGATCAAGGAATCTGCGCGGCGTGAGGTCGAACGGCTCAAGAACGATTTCGGAGTGACGGCGGGGCTTGCGGTCATCATCGTCGGGGAAAATCCCGCCTCGCAAGTCTACGTTCGCAACAAGCACAAAACCTGCGAAGAGCTCGGCATCGTCTCGGAGGTCATCGCCTTGCCCGAAGACACGACCAAAGACGCGTTGCTCGCCAAAATCGACGAACTCAACATCAACCCGAACATTCACGGGATATTGGTGCAACTGCCACTGCCCGCCGCCATCAAAGCGCACTCGGAGGAAATTTTGAACCGAATTGATCCGCGCAAAGATGTCGACGGCTTCCACCCCGTCAACGTCGGCAAGCTCGTCATCGGGACGCCCGCGCTCGTTCCATGCACACCCGCCGGTTGCGTGGAAATGCTCGACCTTGCGGGCATTGATATCGACGGCAAACGCGCAGTCATCATCGGGCGCAGCAACATCGTCGGCAAGCCGCTGCTTCATCTGCTGATGGCTCGCCACGCAACGGTTACCGTCTGCCACACTCACACGAAGAATCTTGCGGAAGTCGCGCGCGAAGGTGAAATTCTCGTTGCGGCGTCCGGCAAACCCAAACTCGTCACGGCGGACATGATTCGCCCCGGCGCAACCGTCATCGACGTTGGCATCAATCGCATCGCGCCGAAGAAGTTGGTCGGCGACGTGGACTTCGACGCGGCGGTTGACATTGCCGGCGCGATAACTCCCGTGCCCGGCGGCGTCGGCTTGCTCACGGTCGCCATGCTCATGAAGAACGTCGTCAAGGCGGCGCGATTGCAACTTGAGGCGTGAAGATGTTCATCGTGCTGGTAGCTCTGCTTTTGGCGGCGGTGATGGCGGTCGCGCTCGTGTCGATAAAATTCCTCTTCGACGATCATCTGGTCAAGCGTCTCTACCGACTGTTCGCGCTGGCTGACCTTGCGGTTATCGGCATCATCGTCGGCGGCTGGGCTGTGCGTGACGTGGTGCCCGCCTGGTTCGTGACGACCTTCGGCAGCTTCGCGACGGTCTTCATGATGGCGCAACTCATGTGCGGCGTGATGGTCGGCGTTGCCCTCGGCGTGCGGCTCGTCTACAGAAAGTTTCACCGCCCGACGAAGTTCGATCCTTCGCGGCGAAAAGTTCTCGCGCACGGAATGATTTACCCGCTGTTGAGTTTCGCGCTCGCCGCTTACGGCAACCGAATCGAAAGAAATTCCGACGTGGAAAATTTTTTCGACGTGCCCATAAAAAATCTGCCGCCCGACCTCGAAGGTTTTCGCCTCGCGCAGATATCCGACATTCATCTCGGTGCACATTTCTCGTTGGAACGGCTGACCGGTCTCCTGCAACGAATCGCTGACAGCAAGCCCGACCTGCTCGCAATCACCGGCGACATCTTCGACGACGTGCCCATGAATCCCGCCGCCATAAAGATAGTCGACGCCTTCACCGACAAGTTCAAGTTCGGCATCTGGTACATCCACGGCAACCACGAACACTTCCGCGGCATCCGCGCGATTGAGGAGGCTCTGGCGCAGACGAAGATTCACGTGCTGATTAATCGTTCGGAATGCGTAACCTCCAAGCTCTACGTCCTCGGTGTCGACTATCCGCCGCGTGCGCCGGTAATGAGCTCGAACGACGAGGAGCGTGCGAAAATTTTTGCCGAAGCCCGAAAGAATTTCGTCGACCGTGCAGAGGAAGGCGTGCCCGAAGACGCCGTCAAGATTCTGCTCGCGCACCATCCCGAATTCATTGACGACGGTGCCGAAAGAAATTTCCCGCTCACGCTCACCGGTCACACTCACGGCGGGCAAATCGGTATCTTCGGCGTGCCGCTGTTGCCGGTCTTCAAATACACGCGCGGCATCGTTCGCAACGGCGACTCGATTGGCTACGTTCACGTCGGCAACGGCAGTTGGTTCCCGTTCAGACTAGGCTGCCCGCCGGAAATCGCTTACTTCACGCTCAAAGGTGCCTGACATGGAACGACTGCAAAAGCTCATCGCGCGCGCGGGCATATGTTCACGGCGCAGGGCGGAAGAACTCATCACATCTGGGCGCGTGGCTGTCGACGGGCAAATCGTCACGGAGCTCGGTGCCAAAGCCGACGTCCATCAAAAAATCCGCGTCGACGGCAAGGAGCTGACATTCGGCGCGGAAAAAATTTATCTGCTCGTGAACAAGCCGCGCGGTTACATCTGCACCGCAAGCGACGACCGCGGACGCAAGACCGTGCTCGATTTGCTCGGCGAAAATTTTTCCGAACGCGTCTATCCCGTCGGCAGGCTCGACTTCGATTCGGAAGGGCTGATTCTGCTGACCAACGACGGCGACTTGACCAACGCGCTGATTCATCCGCGATACGGCGTCTCGAAAACTTACCGCGTGAAAATTTCCGGCGACATCACCGCCGACAAACTCGAACGCCTCCGCGCGGGCATTGAGCTTGACGACGGACCGACTGCGCCCGCCGAAGTTCATCAGTTCGGCGCGGACACGGTCGACATCACCATTCGCGAGGGACGCAATCGGCAGGTGCGGCGAATGTTCGCGGCGGTCGGTTGCAACGTCAAACGTCTGCGCCGAATCAGATTCGCGGGTCTGACGTTGAGCGGCGTGCCCGTCGGCAAGTTCCGTGCGCTGACGGCTGACGAGGTCGCTGCGCTGAAAAAACTTTGACGCAAACAAAAACACCCGTCAACAACGGCGGGGCAAACGTGACGTTTGATCCTGATGTCGCGCCGCAACGCACGAGATATCGAACGTTGTCGCCGCGCTCAAACAAAAACCCCCCGTCAACACGGCGGGGCAAACGTGACGTTTGATCCTGATGTCGCGCCGCAACGCACGAGATATCAAACGTTGTCGCCGCGCTCAAACAAAAACCCCGTCAACACGGCGGGGGAATTTTTATTGCTCAAGCAGCGTTCCCATCAGCTCGAAAGGGTCATCGAACTTTTTGACGACGTGGAAAATTTTTGGGTGGACGTCGACGCTGTGTGTGGTTTGCGTCGTGAACCAGCCGACGAACTTGATCAAGGTGTCTTCGTCGTCAAGACCCATGTGCACCAGCGAAAACGCTATCAGCTCAAAAATTTTGCAGGTCGTCACGAAGACGGTGAAGTTGTTGGCGATGCTCTCGGTGAAACGCCACGGGTAGCAATTGAGGAAAAGATCGTTGACGAAATAATTTTCCAGGAACGCGGCGTATCGTTCGGCAAAAATTTTTCGTTCATCAGCCAGCCGCGCAAAGTTGTCGCTGACGGCGCGAATGGAGACAAAATTATTTTCGTCGGGATTCAAGCCGAGGGTGTCTGACACGGCGTTTAGAAATCTGCCCTGCCTTGAGGAATTGCTGTAAATTTCGTTGAAGAGCGTCAGAATCAGCCGCACGAATTTTTTCTCATCGAAGCGCACGCTTGCCAACATCCGCGGCACCTGCCGGGCAAAAAACTTTTTCGACTCGTACGTCTCGATTAATCTGTTCAGGTTGTCGATTAGGATTGGCACCTGCGCGGCGGTGAACTTGCCGTCGCCGATAATTTCGCCGAGCCTGTCGCAGAAGAAGCCCATGACGATGAGGCGTTGGTCAATCGTTAGCGTGCGCTCCTGCATGATGGAGATCAGAGCCACCTGAACTTCAAGCATGTGTTCGGCAAAGCCCTCGGTTGACTCGACGTTGGCAATGCCGATTTTGCCGCCGTGGGAATGAATTTCTTCGGGCACCTCGACGAATTCGAAGCGCATCGGTTCATCGCTGAACAGAGCCGTTTGAGCCGCCACGGGGCACGTCATTGACAGCGACCGCTCAAAAAATTTCCCGAAGCCTTTGGTGTAGCGCGGGTATGTCGTGCAGGTGTCGGACAGAAAATCTTCGCCGTGCTCGCGCTGAATGCTGCACAGGTTGTCCGCCGTGAGGAAGGGGCAGTGTCCGTTCTCGTCCATGTTGATGACGTGTGCTTTGCCGAGGGGGTTCAAGTGCTCAATGATTCCATCCAGCCGCGAATATTTTTCGTAGGTCTTCGCGTCAATGACAACGTGCCAGTGTCCGCAACAGTGTGCGCCGCATTTGGAGCCGTCGCATTTGAAGCGACTGACATATTCGGGTTGGAAGTACAGATACGTCGACGCCATCAAACCATCTCGTTTGCAATCATGTATTCGGCGATTTGCAGGGCGTTGAGCGCGGCACCTTTGCGAATCTGGTCGCCGCAGACCCAAAGGTTGAGCCCGTGGTCAATCGAAAAATCTTTGCGGATTCTGCCGACTTCGACCGCGTCCTTGCCGGAAGTCTCCAGCGGCTGAGGATAAATCATTTCGGCGGGATTGTCGCGAACGATGACGCCGGGGAATTTCTCCAACGCGGCGCGGGCGTCGTCAACGGAAACATCGTCGGCGAACTCGACGTTGACGCTTTCGGCGTGGCTGCGATAGACCGGCACGCGAATCGTCGTGGCGGTGACCTTCAAGGCGTCGTCCTCCATAATCTTGCGCGTCTCGTCGACCATCTTCATTTCCTCCTTGGTGTAGCGGTTGTCCATGAAGATATCAATCTGCGGCAGAAGGTTCGACGCAATTTGATAGTGCTTGTCGAGCTTGGCGACGGGCAAAACTTTCGGCGTGACCTCTTCGCCGCGAGCCAGAGCCTCCAGCTGAGTCTTGAGCTCGTCCATGCCTTCGCGACCCGCGCCGCTGACTGCCTGATACGTCGACACGACCACGCGTTTGATTGGCGAGATGTTGTACAGCGGCTTGAGAGCCATGACCATGATAATCGTTGAGCAGTTCGGGTTGGCGATGATGCCTTTGTGCCGAGCGATTGCCTGCGGGTTGACTTCGGGCACGACGAGCGGAACGTTCGGATCCATGCGGAAGTTCGACGAATTGTCGATGACGACTGCGCCCGCCTTCACCGCCGCGGGTGCGAAGAGTTTGCTTGCCGCGCCGCCCGCGAACAGCGCGAATTGCACGCCGTCAAACGAATGCTCCGTCGTCTCCTCGACAGTGTATTCGCGACCCATGAACGAAATTTTTTTGCCGGCTGACCGACTCGACGCCAGAAGTTTGAGTTCGCCGAAGGGAAAGCCGCGTTCTTCGATGAGCCGCAGAAATTCCTGACCGACCGCGCCCGTTGCCCCGACGATTGCCGTGTTGTATCGTTTCATAAAGTTTGCCTCCTCGAAAAGTTTCAAACGTCATTGTATCTGCGCGGCGGCGAATGTCAAGGTTGGGGCTTGCGGCGGGAAAATTTTTCTGCGATAATCGGCGGCGTAAGAATTTCTGCGAAGAGGCGATCAGCTTGACCAAGACAGTTATCAGCGAAAGGTTCCGTTCGGTGTTCGTGGCGTCAATTGCGTCAATGGCAATATCCTACGTGCTGATATCGACGGATAACATTGTGGCGGGGCAGTTCATCGACGACGACGCCGTTGCCGCAATGACGCTCGTCTCGCCGATAATGACGCTGGTGCTGTTTTTGAGCTACATGGTTGCCGACGGGCTGGCGATGATGTTTTCATACGCAAAGGGTCGCAATGATCAACTCAAGGCGAACGAACTGTTCGGTATGGGCGCAATCGTCACGGCTCTGACGGGCTTGGCGGTGACTGTAATCCTAATCGTCGGGCGCGAGGAAATTCTGTCGATGTGGAATATTTCCCCCGCGCTGATGACTTATGCCGACGACTATTATCGCGGGCTGATGTTCGTCGCGTTGCCGTGCATGTTGAACGTCTACTTCTACACCATCTACGTCGCCGAGGGCGAGGAAAATATTTGCGTCAAAGCCTCCGCCGCAATGTTCGTCGTCAACGTCGTGCTCGACATCGTGTTAGGGCGTTGGATTGGCGTCGTCGGCATCGGCATCGCTACCGTCGTCGGCAACCTGGTCAGCTTCCTGTTTCACCTGCCGTATCTGTTCAGCGAAAACTGTCGGCTCAAGTTCGTGCGCTACTTCGACCGCCGCGAGCTGTGTCAGGGAATTTTCTACAGCTGGTATCATTCAATGGACACCCTGTGCCTGGCTCTGTTGCCGATAATTTTTTCCGAGTTCGTCATCTTCCGTTTCGGCGAAAGTCATTTGATTGTCGTGAGCGTCATCGTCAACATGCTCACGTTGCTGATTGCAATTTACACCGGCATCGTCGATTGCCTTCAGCCCATGGTCTGCCAATATCACGCCGAAGGTGCGCTCCACAGCGTGACGAAAACTATGCGTCTGGGAATAAACTCAACCGTCGCCGTCACGCTCGTTATAATCGTGCTAAGCTTCGTCTTCGCGGAATTTCTGCCGGGGCTCTTCGGCGTTGGTCGCAGTGAACCACTCTACGCCGAGGCTGTGCACGCCGTGCGAATCTTTATGCCGTTCACCGTCTTCCTCGGCGTCACGCTCATGCTGGGCAACTACTACATCTACGTCGAGCGGCTGAGCTTGGGCGCGGAAGTGAAGTTGCTGTTGCTTCTGATTTTGCCGAGCGCGGGAATGAGCGCGGGCTTCTTCGGCATGCAAATGATGTGGATCGGCGTCGGCGTATCGTTCATCGTCGCGCTGATTGTAACCCGACTTTTGACGCGCAAGGAGCACGATTTGTTGCTCATCGACGCAGAAAAAATTTCTCGTCAATTTTCTTTGGACATCCCGCCGAAGTTTGAGAGCCGCGCAGAATTTTTGTCGGCAGTGGAAAAATTTTTCGCACGCATCAATTTCGACGACGGACGGAAAATTTTTCTGACTGACATCGCCGCGCAGGTGTTCGACGTGTACGCTGCCCAAAGTGAAAAATTTCAGCTGGAGGTCTCGATTATCCCCGCCGCCGACAAAACGACGCTCATCTTCCGCGACAACGGCACCCCCCGCAATTACGACGACATCACGCTCGAAAACGTGCGCGAAAAAAATTACATGATTAGCGGCGACGAAAACAAATTGGTCGTTGTCGCGTAAGGAGGAATCTTTATGGATGGATTCACCACGAAAAAATTTTATCCGCTGCGCCCCGTGCAACGCTGGCTGGTCGATACCCACTTCAACAAGGCAAAGTCCACCATGATGAACATCGGCGGGCTGTTCAAACTTTCGCACGCCATCGACATGAATCGCCTTTCCATCGCCATCAACAACGTTCTGCACGCGTACGACATCTTCCGTTGCCGGTTTGTCTTCCACCCCGAAACCAGCGACCTGTGTCAGATTTTTGACGGCGAGATCACTCCCGTGAAAGTTGAACACATCAGCGACGAAGAGTTTGCCGAGCGCATTAACAAACTGCGCGAACCCTACCGAATCATCAACAAGCCGCTGTGGCGAATTTATCTCTTCCAGACGCCGACGGCTAAATATATGTTCGGCGACTTCTATCACGCGGTTATGGACGGCGTGGCGGCGTCGTTCTTGCTGTGGCGCGAAATCGATATGGCATACCGCGGGCGCAAAAGAAATCTGCCCAAGCCGAGCTATGCCGCCTACGTCGAGGAGGAAGCTTCCATTCCGCCCGAAGCCCTTGCCGAAGGTCACGCCTATTGGAAGAAGATGCTTGCGCACTTCGACAAAAGCAAACACCTGCCGCCCGTCAAAGTCAGCGGCGTGGCGGCCTGGACGCAGGGCACCTTCGATTACGAGCTCAAAAATATTTTCAACGAATTCTTCCGCAGCACGCACGTCAACGAAAACAATTTCTTCCTCGGCGCGACGATGTTGACGCTTGCAAAAATCACCGGCACCGGCGAAGCCGTTATGAGCCGCGTGAACAACGGACGCACCAATTCTCACGAACGGCGCATGATGGGCTTGATGCTCGAACAACTTCCCTGCGCGTGGAACTTTGCCAATGACATGCCCGTTGCGGAATTCCTCGACAAGCTCGAAGGTCAGATTCACATCGGCACGAAATATCGCAAGAGCTTGGATATCGTCTACAACGAGGGGCTTGAGGACGACAGCGTCAGCTTCATCTTCCAGAAAAATATTTACACCAACTTCGTCTTCTGCGACACGCCCGTCGAAATTGTTTATCTGCCGCCCAACGAAATCTCCGCCGTGGAAAACGCGCTCGACGTCGAAATCAACATCGAGGACACGGGAAAATATTCGCTTTATCTGGATTACGACGCCAGCCGCTATTCCGAAGCCGAGATGAAAAATTTTGCCGAGACTTTGGACACGGTCGTCAAGGCAATGCAAAATCTGTCGCGGCGCACGTCAGACATCTTGCGCTGAATCGTTCGCCACGTTCCACGCAAAAAGCCCCCTTCCGCACGGGAAGAGGGCTTTTCGATTTGCGCGGGTGAAAATTATTCGGCGGCACGCGGCGTCAAGTCCGATGCCTTGAGCGTGCCGAGTTTCCTTCGTTCAGCAAACTCAGCCGTGGCAGTGAACAGCGCGTCGCTCGAAGAATTCAGAGCAGTCTCGCACGAATCCTGTAGCACGCCGATGATGAAGCCGACGCCGACGACTTGCATTGCCAGGTTGTTGTCGATGCCGAAGCTTGAGCAGGCGACGGGTATCAAAAGCAGCGAGCCGCCCGCCACGCCCGAAGCACCGCACGCGCCGACAGTCGAGATTATGCACAGGAGCAACGCGGTCGGCATGTCGACGTAGATGTCCAACGTGTGCGCCGCCGCCAAACTCAGCACGGCGATGGTAATCGACGCGCCCGCCATGTTAATCGTCGCGCCCAGCGGAATGGATATCGAGTACAAATCTTCGTTGAGTCCGAGGCGTTTGCAAAGGCTCATGTTCACGGGGATATTCGCCGCGCTTGAACGGGTGAAGAACGCGTAAATGCCGCTTTCACGCAACGTTGCCAGCACCAGCGGATATGGATTCATTCTCAGCTTGATGAAGACTATCAGCGGGTTCATGATCAGTGCCACGGAGAAGAACGCGCCGAGCAATACCGCAAGCAGTTTCGCATAGCCGAGCAGAGCGTCCAAGCCGCTTGTGGCGATGGCGTCGGCGACCAGACCCATGATGCCGAACGGCGCGAATCTGATTACCCACTGCACCACTTTGGTCACGGCTTTGGCAAGGTCACCGAGCACGGTGTGAACTTCTTTGCCTGCATGACGGAACGCCAAGCCGAGTATCACGCCCCAAGCAAGGATGCCGATGTAATTCGCCGTCGTGAGCGCGTGAATCGGGTTGTCGACGACGTTCATGATGACGTTCTGCAAAACTTCAATGATGCCGCCGGGCGGGCTGATGGACGTGTCGGGGTCAATCTGCAACTTGAGTTTTGTTGGGAACAGGAACGACGCCGTCACCGCCACCAAAGACGCCAGGAACGTCCCGATGACGTAGAGCTGAATTATCGGCTTCATTGTCGCGTTGGATTCGGAATGCTGGCTCATGGCGTTCATTACCAGCACGAAGACCAGAATCGGCGCCACGCCCTTCAACGCGTTGACGAAGAGCTTGCCGAAAACCGCAATGACCGGCACCAAAAACGGCACGAACAACGCCAACACAATTCCGATTACAAGACCCACGGCGATTAGCTTTATCAGCGCAGTCTCGCCGTAGATCTTCGTGACTTTGGATAACATGTGCACCCTCCTCAAAAAAAAAATTCGGTTGCATTATACAACCGATTCGGTCAATCTGCAAAGTTTTTGTGCTTCAATCAGTCTCTGTCGCTGTCGGCACGCCGATTAGCTCGTCGACCCAAGCGGTGATTTCTTCGGGCGTCTTGCCGCAGACGCAGACAAGTTCGCTGATTAAAATCTGCCGCGACAAATCCAACAGCCGCCGCTCGCCGCTGGAAATTTTCTTCTTGCTGTTCTGTCGGGAAAGGTTTCGGGCAATCGCCGCCGCGTCAAAAATATTTCCCGTCTTGAGCCGTTCAAGGTTCGTGTGGAAACGTTTGTTCCAGCTGCCTTGCATTTGATCGGTCTCGTCCGTGAGAACTTCCACAACGTCTTTGACTTGCTCGGGTGTTATCAACGGGCGCAGACCCGCTTCCTCAACTTTGTCCACGGGCAGCATAAGTTTCATGTTGCCCATAGGAAGGCGAAAGACATAGTATGAGCTGACGACGCCGCCGACCTCGTCGGTTTCGATTCCCGTGATTTCCCCGGCACCGTGCATAGGATAGACAACTTTATCGCCGATGTTCAACTTATGCCACCTCCTGCCCAAAAATTTTCACGGACAGTTTATCAAACTCAACGCGCAATGTAAAGCTTGACGCGGCGGGAGAATTGCTTTACATTGCCCGCAAAGAATGTTTGAGGAGGCGTGTCATTGAGCGACGAGCAAAAATTTTTCGGCGAACCTGTCATCGTGACGGCAAGCGGCGTGCATATCCGCGCCAAAAGTCTCGGTCAACAAAACTATTTGGACACGATGCGTCGGAATGTCGTGACTTTCGGCGTGGGTGCGGCGGGCACCGGCAAAACTTTTCTGGCGGTAGCACAGGCGGCGTATTGTCTGCGGGTCAAAGATGTGCGCAAAATAATTTTGACGCGGCCGGCGGTTGAGGCGGGCGAGAGGCTCGGCTTCTTGCCCGGCGACATGCAAGAGAAAGTCGATCCGTATCTGCGGCCGTTGTACGACGCGTTGAAGGAGATTTGGGGCTTCGACCTGTACCAAAAATTTTTCAACCGCGGCGTGATTGAAATTGCACCGCTGGCTTACATGCGCGGGCGGACATTGAGCGACGCCTTCATCATTCTGGACGAGGCGCAGAACACGACATCCAAGCAGATGAAAATGTTTTTGACGCGGCTGGGCTTCGGCTCGCGAATGGTGGTGACTGGCGACCTTAGCCAAATCGATTTACCGCGGGGAATTGCGTCGGGGCTGACCGAGGCGGTGGAGATTCTGCGCGGCGTCAAAGGCGTGGGCATTGCCGAGCTTGGCACGGCGGACGTCGTTCGCCACGAGGTAGTTTCGCGCATCGTCGCCGCTTACGACAGACACGAGGAGGCTGCGCATTGAACACGACGATAAGCTTTGAACCCGACACGCTGACGATTGACGACGATTTGTTGACGGAACTTCTTCGCGCGGCGGACGTCGTCGGGAAAATTTACGGCGCGGAAAATTCCGAGTTGAGCATCACATTGACGGACGACGAACACATTCACGCGCTAAACAAAAAATTTCGCGGCATAGACCGACCGACCGACGTTTTGAGCTTCGCCTTCCGCGAGAGCGACGAGCCTGCAATCATCGGCGCGGATATCGACGTGCTGGGCGACGTGATAATTTCTCTGGAGCGTGCTGAGCTTCAGGCGAAGGAATTCGGTCACAGCTTCCGCCGCGAAGTCGTCTTCCTGGAAGTGCACGGGCTTTTGCATTTGCTCGGCTACGACCACATCGACGAGGACGAACGGCGCGAGATGGAGACCGAACAGCGTTTCGTTATGGAACGGCTGGGAATTGCCCGAACGTGACGCAATTGCCAAAACGAACGATGGCGGCTATAATGAACGCAAATTTGGCGGCGAACGGTCGTCGCGGGGAGGAAGAATTTTGAACAAGCAACTCAAGACGAAGATCGGCGCGGGACTTTGCGCGTTGGCTTTGGTTGTCGGCGGCGGCGGTTACTATTATTTCCACGTGCACACCGACACGCCTGGCACCGCGATTGAAACGCTCGGCTATGCGCTCGAACGGCACAACGTGACCGAATTCAATCGCGTGGTGGACGTCGACAGCCTGCTGGATTCGGGCTACGACGGCTTTGTCGAAGGGGTCACGGCTTCGGTTGCGACCGACAGCAAAACCCGCGACGCCATCAAAAATTTCACGCACATGTTGCGCGGCCCCATGCTGCTGAGCTTGAAGACGGCGTTGAATTCCTACGTTGCCAACGGTGAGCTCAAGACCGATGATAACGTTGGCATTCGCGAGATATTGGAACGCACGGGGCTCAACGGCGTGGAGATTCGCGACGTGAAAAATCTTCAACCCAACGACGCGGATAAGAACGAGGCATTCGTCGACGTGGTCATTCATCAGCCCGAACTCGAAAACGACTTTCCCTTGCGGCTCGTCCTCAACCGCACGAATGATCGTTGGCAGGTAACCCGCGTGCAAAATTTCCAAGAGTACGTCGAACAGATCAACCGTTCGCGGCGCATGCAGCTCGATGATTACCTGGCAAAGTCCGGCGAAATAAATTCCAAGCACGATGCCTTTCTGCGCGAGAACGAGCACAAGTACGGCATGATTCTTTCGTTGGGCAACCTGAGCAAAGACAACACTCGCGCGGATTTGAAGCGAATGATCACCGACGTTTTTGCCAAGGACTGGGAGGCGCGCAAGCAGGAACTTTTCGGTCTGCACGTGCCGCGTGACGCCGAGCCCCTGCACAATCTCTACCTGCGCATTTGCGACCAGGCGATTGATGCCGCAAGCGACTATGCCAAGTGGATGGACGACAACAACACCATGACGATTAAATCCGCCGAAGAAAAAATTCACCGCGTGCAAGAGATGATATCCGAGGCAAGCGAACTTGCACGCCGCATGACGATCTGAACGTTGAGCGCGAAAAAAAACTCCCGATGATGTCGGGAGCTTTTTTTATTGCGGGTTCATGTATCTATCCAGCCAAGCCGCCACTGCCTCGCCGATGATGCGCTTGCCCTCGGCGTCGGGGTGCAGACCGTCAACGCTGAGCGTCTCGTTCAAGTCGCCCGCCGCGTCGCAGAGCTTGTCGTTGACGTCAATGAAATGTTCCTGCTGTCGAATCCAATCGCAGATGACGCGCTGACTTTCCTGCCAATCGGGCGGCGGCATTTCCAAGAAACCGACTTTGCGAATCTGCGCGGGATTGAGCGGCGTCGGCGTGATGAAGACCGGACGGATACCGTTGGCGTGGCACTTGTCGCGCAGGTATTCCAAATTCTCCACGGACTGCCAAGCGGGAATGTATGCGCGATAATCGTTGACGCCCGCCATGATGAACAGGACTTCGGGGCGGAAGGTCAGCACGTCGCTGTCGAAACGGGCAAGCAATTCGGCTGTGGTGTCGCCGCTGTGACCGAGGTTCTTGATCGGAATCGGGCAGTAAGTTTCCCAATTGTACAGCACGGTCGAAGGGGGCACGGAGATTGCGCCGCCGCCGTGAGTGATGCTGTCGCCGAAAGCACAGAAACGAATCTGCCGCGTGACGGTGAAGCTGTTGGCACCGTCGCGCATTGACCACTGCGTCACGGGCTGATTGTCCTTCGTGAGCCCGCGCACCCGCCAAAAGTATTCGCCCTCGTCGAGAATCGGTTGCTTGTCATAGAAGTCGAAGTCGTCGTCCTGCGGTTGAGTCTGCGTGAAATATCGGCGGATAATCGTGTCGTTGTGAATGAGTTCGATCTCGTAATGATCCGCGCCGGCGACGGGTATCCACGAATACACGGGGTAGAGCGGCGGATAATTCATCTTGTCGAACTCGGTCGTCGTCAACGGGGCGGCAGGATTTTCTTCGGCGTCCAACACGGCAAGGCGTTCGTCAAGAATCATTCCGTCCAGAGCGATGGCTCGGATTTGGAAGGCGGCGCGGACGTCGCGAACGGGGATTTCGATTCCGTTGGTGTACGAAATGAACGACGCGCCCTCAACGGTGACTTCGTACTTGACGGCGTTGGGAACGATTGCCCAATGCAACCGCAGAATGTTTTCGCGGGGGACAATCTCCTCGCTGATGCCGCGAACGGGATTGTCTGTGGCGTCGGCAAAAGTTTTCGCCTCGGTGACGGCGGCGGCTTTGGCGTCCACGGCGGGCGCAGGAATTTCTTCGCGGTCAACGATGAAACCGAGATTAGAGAAGCACAGCGCAACCGCCAGCACAATCGGCAAGACCTTCAGCATTGCAACTCCTCCCATCGCGCATACAGTTCGTCGATTTCCGTCAGCTTTGCCGCGTGCGCCGCCGCAAGCTGTGTCAGTCGTTCGGGTTCAAGAGCCGCGTTTATCTCGTGCTCCAACATCTTGAGCTCCATCTCCGCCATTTTGATTTGCGCTTCGACTCGGTCAATCAGTTGCTCGTTGCGCTGAACGGGTTTGGCTTTCGCCGGCGGTTTCGTTGACGACGGTGCCCGCGCAGATTTCGTCGGCTTGTCGGGGATTGGCGGCGGCTCAGCGAATTCGATTGTGCGCGTCGTCACCTTGTCGAGCAACCAGCGGTCGTGCGTGACGATGAGTATCGTGCCGTCGAAACTCTGCAACGCCGCCTCAATCGCTTCGCGTGCGGGAAGGTCAAGGTGGTTCGTCGGCTCGTCGAGTATCAAAAAGTTCGCGCCCGTGAGGATTAGTTTCGTCAGAGCGACGCGGGTCTTTTCTCCGCCCGAAAGATCCGCAATCGGTTTCTCGACGACCTCAGCGAACAAATTCAGCCGAGCCAGCTCCGAACGCGCCTGCCCCTCCGTCAGCCCGAAGCCGTAGTTCAATTCCTCCAGCGGCGTCAAAGTTCCGTCAAGCTCCTCGTGCCCCTGCGACAGGTAACCGATTTTGACGCGGTTGCCGATTTTGATGTCGCCTTCGGCTTTGAGCTCGCCGACGATGATTTTGAGCAGGGTGGACTTGCCGACGCCGTTGCGACCGATGAGCCCGACCTTCTCGCCGCGAAAGATCTCCGCGCTGAAATTTTTGATGATGCCGCGGAAGTTCACGCCGTCGAGAATCAGCACGCGGTTAGCGGACTCTGTGGCGTCGCCCAAATTTATCGCGGCGGTCTCGGCTGAAGGCGGACGTTCCAGCCGTTCCATGCGGTCGAGCAACGTTTGACGGCCGCGCGCCTGCTTTGCCTTGACGCCGGCTTTGTTGCGGCGAACGAAGTCTTCAAGCTTGGCAATCTCCTCCTGCTGGCGTTCGTATGCCTTGAGCTCGGCGGCGTGGCGTTCGGTCTTGAGCCGCAAAAATTTTTCGTAGTTGCCCGGATACATCGTCGCGCGGAAATTTTCCATGTCCAAAATCTTCGTGACGCAGTTCTGCAGAAAATGCCTGTCGTGCGTGACGGCGACGACTGTGCCGCGGTAGTTGCGGACAAAATCTTCGAGGAAGTCAATCGCGTAGATGTCGAGGTGATTTGTCGGCTCGTCGAGGATGAGGATGCGCGGTTCGTTGAGCAGAGCCTTCGCCAGAGAAATTTTCGCGCTCTCGCCGCCGCTGAAGTGGTGTGGATTTTTTTCGAGATCCGCCGCCGTGAAGCCGAGCCCGAACAAAATTTTTCGCGCCATGAATTTTTCGCCGCCGACGGTCAACAGCTCGTCCAGGAGCGTCGTCGCGGTGAAGTGCGGCGTCTGTTCAACGAAACCGATATCTTCCGCTCGCAAGCCGCTGACGGTGCCCGCGTCAAAATTTTCCGCGCCCGTCATGATTCGCACGAGGGTAGACTTGCCCGCGCCGTTCTTGCCGACGATGCCGACGTGTTCGCCGTCGAAAATCCGAAAGCTCACGTCGCGGAAGATGAGCCGTTCGCCGTAGAATTTGGTAACGCTGTCGAGTTGGATCAATTCGTTCGTCCCCTGAAAATTTTTCTGCCGCCAATTCTACGCGAAAAGTTTTTCATTGGCAAGAATTTGTTCGGCGGGTTGGAAGCGGGCTCGTCGTGCGAAAAGTTAATTGAAGTCTAACGTTCGGATTAATTCGCCGCTAAAGGAGCCGTTCTAAAATGCCGATAACAACAGCGTAAGGAGTGAACGAGATGTTTAAGGCAATGAAGACTACGGCGTTGGCAATGTGCAGCGCGATAATCATAGGACTTTCAAGCGGGACGGCTCAAGCGAGCGTCGCCGAAGAAAATCTGATTGGACAGACCATCATGGAATTGGACACCGTTGAATCCGGTGTCCTGCGCGATATCCTTCGCAAGAAGGCGCAAGAGGATCGTCGCAGAGATTGGGAGCGGCACCGTTACGAGCGTGAACGTTATCGCGACCGTGACAGTGACCGCTACGGTCCTCCGCCTAAGCCGCCCGGCTATGACCGCGACCGTTACGACCGTGACCGCGACCGAGAGCGTTACGGTCCTCCACCCAAGCCGCCCGGCTATGACCGCGACCGCTACGAACGCGAACGTAATCGCAACCGCAACTTCGAACTCGACCGCGACAGAGATGCCAACGGCTACGGTCAGCCGCCGCGTCCGCCCCGCTGACAAATCAATCGCACAAACAACGAGCAGTCGACACGCGTCGGCTGCTTTTCATATGGGAGGAGATACCGTGAAGAAAGTTCGCATCAGTGTGATTCGCAAGGCGCGTTATGACGACTTGATTGCCCGCTACGAGAACCCGATTGAGAACGCCTGCGATATGGTTGAGGGCGCGGTTTACATCGCCAACGGTTGGGAACGCCCCGAAGGTTTCTGCCCAAGCGCGTGGGAAACTCTTTCGCCGTTCGTGATGGCTCTGGCGCACGGTGCGGAAAATTTTTACAGCGGATGGATGAAGAACCCTAAGTCCGCGCTACTGTCGTGCAACGATGGTTTCCGCCCCGTGAGCTTCCTGATTGAGACCCTGGACGAGGACGCGGACTAGGGTCTGTTGAAAAATTCTAATGACCTACACGTTGCGATAGAAGAAAAATAGCAAGACAAACAAAGCTACTGAAACTCGAAGATAATTTATCCAGACGAATAGTAATCCGCAGATAATCTTTCAA
>JADEZQ010000026.1 GCA_015206785.1 Quinella sp. 2Q5
TCGAATATCTTTTGTGGAGGCAACCGTGACGTTTGATCCGATGGTCGCGCCGTGACGTTTAACCGTTCGAAGTCGGTCGCCGCGTTCATGCGTCGAATATCTTTTGTGGAGGCAAACGTGACGTTTGATCCGATGGTCGCGCCGTGACGTTTAACCGTTCGAAGTCGGTCGCCGCGTTCATGCGTCGAATATTTTTTGTGGAGGTAGATTTATGGCTGTCAGATTCATCAGCGGCGGCGAGAGCCACGGAAAGCTGCTGGTTTGCATTTTGGAAGGACTGCCCGCGGGCTTGACCGTCACAAGCGATTTCATCAACGGCGAGCTCAAACGTCGGCAGGGCGGCTACGGTCGCGGCGGGCGCATGAAGATTGAAACCGACACCGTGGAAATTTTGTCGGGCGTGCGTTTCGGGCAGACCCTTGGCTCTCCGATAACGTTGAGCGTCGTCAATCGCGATTGGCTCAATTGGTCGGACAGAATGAGCGCGGAAGGCGACGAGGTCGGTGAACGCGTGACCAACGCCAGACCCGGCCACGCGGACTTGGCGGGCGCGGCGAAGTTCAATCGCTCTGACGTGCGCGACATTCTCGAACGCTCCAGTGCCCGCGAGACGACGATGAGAGTTGCGGCGGGTGCCGTGTGCAAAATTTTTCTGCTGGAGTGCGGCGTCGACATCACGAGCGAAGTTCTCAGCGTGGGCGGTGCGGTCGGCGACGAAAACATTCGCAACCGAATCGACGACGCCAAAGCTCGCGGCGACACCGTCGGCGGCGTCTTCGAGGTTCGCGTCAAAGGTGTGCCCGCGGGTTTGGGCAGTCACATCCAGTGGGACAGGCGGCTTGATGCTTCGTTCGCGGCGGCGTTCATGTCCATTCAGGCGATTAAGGGCGTCGAGCTCGGTGACGGCTTCGCCAACGCGGACAGACTCGGCAGCGAAGTTCACGACGAAATTTTTGTTGACGGCGGAAAAATTTTTCGGCGGACGAATCGTGCGGGCGGCTTCGAAGGCGGCATGACCAACGGCGAGGATTTGATCATTCGCGCAGCAATGAAACCTATCCCCACGCTGATGACGCCGCTTGCAACCGTCGACATCGCCACGCGCCAACCGACCGTCGCCGTCAAGGAACGCTCGGACACCTGCGCCATATGGGCGGCCTCCGTCGTCGGCGAGGCTATGGCGGCAATCGTCACGGCGAACGCCTTCACGGAAAAATTCGGCGGCGACGCTTTGACTGACACGCTTGCCAATCTCGAACACTATCGGCGGCGGTTGAGGGAGGGCTTCGGCTTATGAAAGACAACGTGATATTGACCGGCTTCATGGGCACGGGCAAGACCAGCCTCGGCAAGATGTTGGCGACGCGGCTGGGACGTCCGTTCGTTGACATCGACAAGAAGATTGAGGACGAGGCGCGGCTTTCCATCCCAAAAATTTTTGAGCACTTCGGCGAAGAACATTTCCGCACATTGGAACGGGCGGCGGTCAAGGAGCTCAGCGAGCGGCGCGGGCTGGTCATTGCAACGGGCGGCGGCACCATCAAGGACGAGGAGAATTTGCGCCTGCTCAAAAGTTCCGGCGTGATTATCGGCTTGACGACGGAGCCTGAAGAAATTTTTCGGCGGACAATGCGTCGCGGCGAACGTCCCGTGCTTGATGGCGGCGGCAGCGAACGGCTCGACACCATCCGCAAACTTTTGGCGGAGCGCGAAAAATTTTACGCCCGCGCAGATTATCGCATCGACACGACGGATTGGTCGCCGTTGCAAATCATCGACGACATCTGCCGCCATCTTCGACAGTTCAGGAGTTGAGAGCATGCACACGGTCACGGTTAATCTCGGCGCGGCGAGCTACGGCATTCGCATCGGCACGGACGTCCTTGCCGGTGTCGGTGAGTTCGTCGCGGGCAAGTTCACCAAGGTTCTCGTCGTCACGCAGGAAAAAATTTTTGACATGCACGGTCAATCGCTCGTCGACGGGCTCAAGGGCAACGGCGTCGATTTTGACACGGCTATCATTCCCGACGGCGAGACCAGCAAAAGTCTGCGCGAGGCGGAAAAAATTTTCACACGCGCCATCGAATTCGGGCTCGACAGGAAGTCCGCAGTCATCGCGCTCGGCGGCGGCGTCGTCGGAGATTTGGCCGGCTTCGTCGCGGCGACATTCATGCGCGGCATCGGGCTGATTCAAATCCCAACGACGCTCCTTGCGCAGGTTGATTCGTCCGTCGGCGGCAAGACTGCCGTCAATCATCCGCTCGGCAAAAATCTCATCGGCGCGTTTCATCAGCCCCGTGCGGTCTTCATCGACTTGAATTGCCTGGCGACGTTGCCCGAACGCGAGATCAAGTCCGGTCTCGGCGAGGTCGTCAAGTACGGCGTCATCTGCGACGAAAAATTTTTCGCCTACCTTGAGTCCAACGCCGAAAAAATTCTGCAACGCGACGTCAAAACTCTTGCGCACATCGTCAAACGTTCCTGCGAGCTCAAGGCGGAGGTCGTTGCCGCCGACGAACGCGAGGCGGGCTTGCGGCGGATTTTGAACTTCGGGCACACGCTCGGTCACGCCGTCGAGGAGCAGACGCATTACACGACGTTTCGCCACGGCGAGGCGGTTGCAATCGGCATGGTCGGCGCGGCGCGAATCAGTCACGAGCTGGGCAAGACGTCCGCCGCAAACGTTCAACGCCTGGAAAATCTCCTGCGCCGTTTCGACATGGTGACGACTTGCGCGGGGCTCGAAGCCGACAAACTTTACGCGGTGACCCTGCGCGACAAGAAGGTCATCGGCGGCGCGGTGAACTGGGTGCTGATGTGCGGCTTCGGTTACATTGAAATCTGCACCGACGTGCCTGAGTCCGTCGTCAAAAAAGTTTTCGGAGGGCTGACATCATGAGAAAATTTTTCTGCGCGCTGATGGTGGCGACGGTGCTCATCGTCGCGGGTTGCACGTCGAGCAGCTTGAGCGTCACGTCCACCGACAGCGAGATCACAATCGAAGCGGAGAACGCCGGCGGCGACGACACGCGCGACGGCGACGGCAGCGTCGTCATTCCCGAAGGAGCCGCGCTCAACGTCAACGCCGACATCACACGCGGCAAGCTCATCATCCGCTTCGGCAACCGCGAACACGTCGTCGACAAGAGCGGCGAAACTTTCATCGACGTGCCGACCGGCGGTTGCGATTTGAATTTCATTGCGACGGACGGTTTGACGGGCAAGATAACTCTGCGTCCGTTGCCGAAAGTGTGACGACATGGACAGACGAACTTTCTTGAAGCTGTCGCTGTTGACGGCGGCGGGAATTTTTTTGCCGAACGAAAAGGCGGCCGCCCGTTACGCCTTGGAGACGTGGCAGCCGCCGATACGAAAGTTATTTTTGCAGTTCACCGAATACGAGGAACGCCCGACGACCGAAGTCATCGTCATTCACCACGCGGGCTTTCCCGACGGCGACAAAGATTCTTCCGCCGAAGAAATCCACAAGTTTCATCAGGAGGTCAACGGTTGGGCGGGCATCGGCTATCATTACGTCATTCGCAAGGACGGCACGATTGAGCAGGGGCGTCGCCCGAACATGATCGGCGCACACGCCTTGCACCACAACAAAAATTCCGTCGGCATCTGCGTGGCGGGCAACTTCGACGTCGCTAAGCCCAACCATCAGCAAATGGATTCGCTCAAGCTGTTGACGGCGTGGCTGTGCCAAAAGTACGAGCTGGATCCCGTCGCCCGCGGCGTCATCGTCGGGCACCGCGACTTGAACGACACGGCTTGCCCCGGCAAAAATCTTTACGCCAAGCTCGACGACGTGCGCTACTATTGCCGCGACTTCAACCGTTGAATCTCAGCGCGAACATCGTGATATCGTCGGACTGCTCAGCTTCGCCCACGTGGTCAGCGACATCGCCGCGGACATTTTTCAACAGCTCGTGCAGGTCGACGCGGCAATCAGTTGAGTTCATGAAGTTGATCAGTCGTTCGGGCAGATACTCCTCGTCGGACGTGTTCAAAGCTTCGGTGACGCCGTCGGTGTACAGGAACAGCAGGTCGCCGCGCTTGAACGTGACGTGTTGCTCGACGAAGGGAATGCCGTCCATCGGACCGAGCACGAAATTTTTCTCGACGTCCAGGAATTCGCAGTGATTCTCCGCCGCACGATACAGCACGGGCGGATTGTGCCCCGCGTTGACGTAGACGAACTCGCCCGTCTCCAAATCCAACACGCCCACGAACGCCGTCACGAACATCATCGCCTCGTTCTGTGCGCAGAGTTTTTCGTTTGCGGCGGCAACGACGTTCGCCAAGCCGTTCTGCCGATAGAAGCTCGCGGCGAAGTTCTGCAACACGGTCTTCGTGATGACCATGAACAGCGCGGCGGGAATGCCCTTGCCGGAGACGTCCGCGACCGTTATCGCCAGGTGCGTCTCGTCCAGCATGTAGAAATCGTAGAAATCGCCGCCAACTTCTTTGGCGGGCGTCATCGTTGCGAACAGTTCGAAGTCGTCGCGCGTCGGGAAATCCTTCGGCAACATTCCGCTCTGAATTTCCGCGGCGACATCGAGTTCGGTGGCAATGCGTTCCTTCTCGGCGGTGACCTTCGTCAAGTTCGCCATCTGCATCTTGAGGTTTTCAGTCATCGCGTTGAAGCAAATGGCAAGGTGCTCAACTTCGTCGCCCGTGTGAATGTCAATCTTCTTGTCGAGGTTGCCGCCCGAAATTTCACGCACGCCGTCCGACAGCTCGTCAATCGGTTTGACCAGTCGACTCGAAAGTTTGTTGCTGACGGCGAACAGCGAATAAATCAGCCCCGCGACAATCCCGAAGGCAATGACCGCCACGAGTATGCAACCCCAATACAAGCGCGAACCGAAGTTCTGAATCTGCGCCAGGAAGTAATTTCTGCTTGCCTCGGCGGCGGCGTCAATGTCCTTGCGCAGGGTGAGCGTGCCGAAACTCCAGCCGCGGCTCTTCATCGGCGCGAACGCCAGGAAATATTCCTCGCCGTCGACTCTGACGGGCAACAGTCCGCTTTGACCGGCGGCCATTTTTTTTGTCGCGTCCGCCAAAGATTTTTCCGTGCTCAAACGCAAATCTCGTCCGCCGGGACGAGCGACAAGCTGTCCGCGTTTTCGCGACGAAAAAATAACCGTGCCTTTGTCGTTGAGCACGAAGCTGAAGCCGTCGGCACCAATTGCCGTATCGTCAATTGCCTGATAAATTTCTTCGCTCGACACGTCCAGCCCAACCACACCCGCCACGCCGTCACGGTCATAATACGGCGCGGAACAACCGATGAGCTGATAGCCGTCGGCGTCAATGTTGGTGTACAGCTCGGAAAAAACCGGTCCTTTCGCGTCGATTGCAACCTTGTACCACGGGCGTTGGCGGCAATCATATTGGTAAAGCTCCTCGTTGCTGTATTCAAGTTTGCCGTTCGTTTCGGGGTAGAGGCTGATGCAAATGAAGTAGCCCTTTCGCGAGCCGACATAGAACGACGAATTGTAATCCGAGAAAGTTCTTGAAATCGGCCAGAGCACGTTGCCGATGTTGGCGGCGATGGCGATTTCGTGGTGCAGTTCGGGCGGGAGCTTTTCGGGCGTCATGCCGTTCTGATAAGTGTCGGGTGAGTAGATAATGTAGGGCTGAAACTTTCTGACGACGTCGCGGCGCGGGTCAAGCAACTGAATCGGTTTGTAGTCGTCGGGGTTTGAGGCAATCTTCGTCATCATGTTCGACATTATCCGAACGTTGTAGACGATTATTTCGGTTTCGCGTTCGATGAAGTCCGCGCGGGATTTTGCCATCTCCAAAAGCGTGTGCTTAAGTTGATAGCTCACCAGGTTTTCCGTGAAGTTTGCGCCCGCCTTGCCAAGATTTTCGCCCAGCTCGCCCATCTCATCCAGAACGATGTTCAGCCCGTAAGAACCAAGCCCTATCAATGCAAGAAACGGCAAAATCCCCGCCGCCATGACAAAGTAGCGCAGTTTCTGTTGTATGTTGTTCCACTTCATCAGGACAACCTCAGAAGATTTTTTTCATGCGGAGAATGTTTTTACCGTCTTCGTATTCGTAAGTGATCTCGTCGACGTTTTTCTTGACGAGGAAAATTCCCAAGCCGCCTTCGTCGCGTTCTTCTATGCCGAGCGTGGTGTCGGGGTCGATTCTTTCCAGCGGGTTGTAGGGTCTGCCGCCGTCAATGAAAGTCATCAGCACGGCGGCGGGATTTTCTTCAAACTCCAAACAAAACGTTGCGGGACCGATTTCGGGGTGATAAGCGTAGCTTGCGATGTTGACAAAAATCTCTTCAATGACAAGTTCAATCTGCATGGCGACCTTCATCGGGCAAGAATGCTCCTCCAGGTAATTCGTGGCGAAGTCAGTGACCGTTTGAAGATTGTCAATCGTCGCGTCAACGGTGATCTTTTCCATAAGAAAATCTCCGTCAAACTATGGTCATCAAGCCGGCAAAGCCCGTCATGTCCAGAACTTCCATAACCGATTCGCTCACGTTTGTAAGCTTCATTGTGCCTTGCTTGTTCATGCGTTTTTGAGCGACGAGCAAAACGCGCAGCCCTGCCGAGGCGATGTACTTGAGTTCGGCGAAATCGAACGTCAAATCCGTCACGCCGTCGAGGGCGGTCGTCAGCTCTTTGGAAAGGTCGGGCGCGCTGCCGGCGTCGAGCCTGCCGATAACCTTGATTGTCAATGTGCTGCCTTGCTGTTCCTTTTTGATCTCCATGTTTATAGCTCCTTTGAAAAAAATTTATCGCCCGTCACGAATTGCTTTCGCGGGCGGCGATGTACTTGTTGACGGCGGCAATGAGCTGCACCACGTCGAAGGGTTTGGCGATGTGGTAATTCATGCCGCTTTCCATGCTCATGCGCTTATCTTCGTCGCGAGAATTTGCACTTAGCGCGATAATCGGCAAGACTTTGGCGTCGGGGCGGTCGAGCGAACGGATTGCCCGCGTCGCCTCGTAGCCGTTCATAATCGGCATTTGGATATCCATCAGCACCAGGTCATAATAGCCGGGCGGGTGCTTGATGAAGACTTCCACAGCTTCGCAACCGTCGGCAACGGTCTCCACCGAAAAGCCCGACTCCTCCAAAATTGTTTCGGCGAGCATGCGGTTGAGTTCGATGTCGTCGACGAGCAAGATGCGGTGGTTGTAGTTGTCGTCCGCCTTGGGGATTTCGGCGGGGGCGTTGTCGGTAGCTTCGTCGCGAACGATTTTGAACGGCAAGCCCACGGTGAAGGTCGTGCCGGAACCTTGACGGCTTTCGGCGTGAATGGAACCGCCCATTGCGTCAAGGAGTTTTTTGGCAATCGACAGCCCCAGCCCCGCGCTGATGTGACCGGTCTTCGTGGAAGTTTCTTCGCGCTCAAAGGTCTCGTACATCCGCCGCATAAAGTCGGGGCTCATGCCCACGCCGTCATCCTCAACGACGAATTCACAGCGGACGTAGCTGTCGGCGACTTTCTTCTTGCGCGCGCAAAGTTTGACGTGACCGCCTTCGGGCGTGAACTTGATGGCGTTGTCGAGCAGGGCGGAAAGAATCTTGCGGAAGTTGACGTCGTCGGTGTAGACCATTTCGCGCGGCAGGTTGGTCACGCAGTCCAGGGAAATGTTTTTTTCGGCGGCGCGGTTGGTGTAAGCGTGCACCACGCTCAAAACTTGCTCTTCCAGGTCGCAGACCTCCGAACGCAACGTCGTCTTGCCGTAGGTGATTTTGCTCATGTCCAAAAGGTCGTTGACGAGGCTGAGCATTTGTCGGCTGCTCTCGTCGACTTTGGCAAGGTAGTCGCGCAGAAGTTCGGGCTCATTCAAATGTCGCCGCGCCAAATCCGTGAAACCCATGATGGCGTTGAGCGGAGTCAAAATGTCGTGCGAGATGTTGAACAGGAACGCCGCCTTGATTTCGTTTGCCTGACGTTCCTTTTCCAGTTCGATTTCCATACGCAGCTTATCCTCCTGAATTTGCCGCCGCTCGGTGATGTCGCTGATGAAAACGTAGAACGCGTCGCCGTGTTCGGGGAAGGTGGCGAAGTGCCCGTAATCGTCAATCCAGCGGACTGCGCCGTCCTTGCGCGTGATGCGATATTCCACGTGATCCAGGTGATCGTTGTCGGGGTCGGCGATTTGTTCTTCGATTGACTGTTGGATTGCGGCGAAATCGTCGGGGTGAACCATGCCGCGGAAAGTGTAGCCCGTCAGCTCGCGGAACTCGTCAAGGTTTTCGCAACCGTAGATGTTGAGAACCTCGGTGTTGACGTAGAAGATGTCGAACGGCTCTTTAGCGGAATAGACGAAGAAACCGCCAGGCACTTGCTCGGCGACCCATTTCAACATCGGCAGGACCTCGTAGAGATATTTCTTGCCCAAAAAAGTTTTCTTACCCATCGCGTCCCTCATCAAGCAGTTAATTTCCCGCGCAATAATACCACACGTCAGCGGATTTGTACAAAAAATTTTTCAGTGACCGGATTTTTTGAAGCGGCCGCCGACGATGTCATTGACGGGATAAATCGTGATGAAGGCGTGTTCGTCCATGCCGTGGACTATGCGCTTGAGTTTGTCGACTTCCAGACGGGTGACGACGCAATAGAGAATCTCTTTGCTCTGGCGGGTGTAGCCGCCTTCGCCGTGCAGGAGAGTTACACCGCGACCGAGTTTCGTGTTGAGCTCGTCGGTCAGCTCATAGGGGACGTTCGACACGATCATCACCGCATACATCTCGTCGAGACCCTTGATGACCACGTCGATCATTTTGGATATCACGAAGTAAGCGAACAGCGAATACATTGCCTTATCCCAGCCGAAGAGAAGACCCGCGCCGCTCAAGATGAACAGGTTGATGAACATGACGACCTCGCCGACGGACCAGATGGTTTTCTTGTCGACGATGATGGCGACGATTTCCGTGCCGTCTAGTGAGCCGCCCGCGCGCATAATCAGTCCGACGCCGAACCCGTCGATTATCCCGCCGAAGACCGCCGCAAGGAACGGATCATTCGTCACGGGCGGATATTGACCGACGACCTCCGACCAGATGCTGAGGAAGATGATTGCGACGATGGTTGCGACGACGAAGTCTTTGCCGATTTGAATTCGCGCCAGCCGCAGGAACGGAATGTTGAACAGCACCAGGAACACGCCCAGCGGCAAGCCCGTCACATACTGCGCCATAATCGACAGACCGACGACGCCGCCGTCAATGACCTCGTTGGGTATCAGGAACAGCTCCAGACCCAGCGACGCAATCACCGCGCCGATACAAAGCTGAATATATTTCTTGACGTAAGCCGAGACGTTTGAGCGCGGAATTTTTTCTGCCAATGAAATCACCTCGCCGCCATTATAAAACCGCCGTCAACCTCGCGCAATGAAATTTGTCGCCCGCGCAGGAATTTTTTGCGGCGCGGATAATACCAACCGTAAATTAAAGCAAGGGGGAGATGGGATGCTTAGATCGTACGACGTGACGGAGCTGCGTGCCGGCATGAGGGTCGGGCGCGCCGTCAAAGATTTGGACGGCAAGACGCTCATCAAGGGCAACGTCAACCTGACCGATGAGATGATAGAGAGCCTACGCGGCAAAAATATTTTCATGGTCTATATCGACGTGACGCCCGAAGATTACAAACCGACCGCCGCCAGCCAAGATCATTTGATCGACGTCGAATTCATGAGCTGCTATAGAAATTGCTTCAGTGCCACGCAGAACATTTACTACGGCTTCGCCAACAGCGGCAAGCTCGACAAAGGCGAACTGGTTGAACTTCTTCGCGCGGAAAACATTGCCGAGCTGTGCGACGACGGCGTCAAGTCCATCACGCAAATTCACAACATGAAACGCGACGGCGACTACATCATTCACCACGCGTTGAACGTCGGGATTCTCGCGGGGATTATGGCGCGGTGGCTGGAGTTCAAGGCGACGCAGGTTGGCGAACTGGTTATGACCGGACTGTTGAGCGAGATCGGCAAGATGAAAATTTCCAAGGGCATCCTCAACAAGACCGACAAGCTCGACGACGAAGAGCGCGCCGAAGTTCAAAAGCACGTCGTCTATGGCTACGCGATGTTGCTCGATTCCCCGCTGAAGAACCTCAAGAACGTTCTGCTCGGCGTCCTGCACCACCACGAACGTTGCGACGGCTCAGGCTACCCCAGCGGGCTCACTGCCGACAAAATCAGCGACTTCGGAAAAATTATCGCCGTGCTCGATATCTATGACGCAATGGCAACTCACCGCGCCTATGCCAAACGAAATTCCCCGTTCGACATCATCAAAGTTCTTTACGGCGACGTCCTCGCCGGCAAACTCGATACACGCTTCGGCGTCGTCTTCATGAAAAATATTTTGCACGCGCTCAACGGCTGTTGGGTCGGCTTGAGCGACGGCAGCCGCGCAAAAATTGTTTACATCGACGATTCGCGCGTCACGACTCAACCAATCGTCCAGACCACCAAGGGCGACTTCATCGACCTCAACCGCCGCAGTGACCTGACCGTTGCCGCGCTGTTGACCGCCAACGAGGCAAGCTGATTCATGCGCCGACAAAAATTTTTATCCGTCTCGGCAATGATTGCCTACATCGCCTTCGTCAACATGTTCGTGCCGCTGTCAACGGACGTGTACCTGCCCGCTCTTCCGGAGATGGGCAATTATTTTTCCGCAAGCGAATTTCTCGTCGGGCTGACGCTGACAATCTTCTTCTTCACGTTCGCGGTGAGCATGGTGCTGTTCGGTCCATTGAGCGACAAATTCGGCAGACGACCCGTTCTGATCTTCGGCGCGGCGACATACACTGCGGCATCATTAATCTGCGCGGCGGCGGCGAATATTTACATCATGCTCATCGGCAGGTTCCTTCAGGCTGTGGCTTCGGGCGCGGTGATAACGGTTGCGACGGCGGTTATCAAAGATTGCTTCCGCGGGCGCGTGATGACCAAGATACTTGCGATTACCCAGGCACTCGGCGTGATTGCTCCGATGGTTGCACCGCTCGTCGGCGGGCTGATGTTGACGTTCACCGACTGGCGCGGCTCGTTCTTGTTGCTGACATTGCTCGGCGCGGTGAATTTGACGGTCGCTTGCCTATTCACCGAGACGCTGCCCGAATCGAAACGTTACCGCGGAAATATCTTGCGCTCGTTGACGTTGCTCGTCGGCGTCGCTCGCAAAAAATATTTCATGGCAGTGCTCGTGATGTTCACGTTGCTGTCCGCGCCGTTCATGGCATACCTGAGCGCGTCGTCGTTCATCTACGTCGGGCAGTTCTCGCTGTCGGCGCAGGAGTACAGCGTCTTCTTCGCGGTGAATGCTTCGGCGTCAATCGCGGGACCTCTGCTGTATCTGCGGCTGAAAAATTTTTTGTCGAACGCGCGGCTCTTGCTCGTGTGCTTCGTGACGGCGGCGGTCGCAGGAATTTTGGTGCTGACTGTCGGCAACGCGGGCGCGGTGACCTTCCTGCTGTCGTTCGTGCCGTTCACGGTGATAGGCGCGGTCGCTCGCCCCTTCGCAATGCAAACGCTGCTTATGGAATCCGAACAGAACGTCGGGACTGCCTCGTCAGTTATCAACTTCGTGCCGACACTCTTCGGCAGCCTGGGCATGATGCTCGGAACTTTGCCGTGGGGAAATTTCGTCGACGGGCTCGGCTTGATTATGGTGACGGCGACGGCTCTGTCAATCACGCTGTGGATTTTGATTCGGCTAAAAATTTTCGGCTCGGCTCGCTCGGAGGCTGGCGACGTCACAAAATAAAAATCCCCGCGCTCGTCGTGAGCGTCGGGGGTTTGCTTACTGCGTTGGCGTTTGAATCTACTTTCTTTTGCGGGCAATGTGCGGTTATCGGTGTTTTCCACTGCGTTGGCATTTGAATCTACTTTCTTTTGCGGATCCAAAAGAAAGTAGCAAAGAAAAGGACCACCGAGCCGGCAACGACGCATCACGTCGTCGTATGCCGGCGGCCGCCCGTCCATGGGCGGCCTCGTTGTCGGCTTCGGTGACGGTTTTCAGCGACGCCGCAAAGCTTTCGGCTTACCCAAAAGTTCCGTGAGGATGAACGCGTCCATCACGGTTGAAGGCGTCAGGTTCAAGTTGAGTTCGCTCCCGTCGTCGGGTCTTTGAATGGGCTCGACGATTTTTTTTTGCCGCGGCGGAAAATTTTTCGGGCGGACTTCGGCGGGCGTTGGCAGCTCCACGATGAGCGGCACCTCTTCGCCCGGCAGGTTCGGGTCGTTCGCCAGAGTCGGTATGTCGAAGTCGAGCGGCTGTTCGGGCGGCGGCAGTCGACGTTTCTTGCGCTTGTTCATGTTGTCCAGAGCCGTGACCGCCAGCCAAATCAGGAAGATTACTGCCAGTTCCATAAGCGTCACCTCGTTCACTGAATGTTGATGAGCAAATTTTTTTCGCGGACGGAAATTAGTTGCGTCTCGTCGTCGTATTCTGCCTGCCAAAACTCAAAGTCGTGCAGAGATTTTCGCAGGCGCGTCAGCCGCTGAATCAGCTCAAGCTTGTCGTCGGTCGACGTGCATATCCCGAAGATGATTCCCTTGAGCGCGTCGACGTCATACTTCAGGCGGCGGGCGAAGCGGTCGCTGTAGTGATAAAATTTGTCCGGCAGGAAGAGCCGATACTCTCGCTCGTGGTGCCAATCGTTGAGCTTGTGATAAAATTTTTCGCGGTAGTCTTCGTCGTAAGCATCGGCAGTCGTCTCGTAGAGCTTGGAACTGCGAACGCCGCCGCGCCCCGTCAACCAATCTTCCGCGCTGATGAAATTCAGATAGCGCAGCGTGTCGAAGAAGTTCCGCTCAATGACCTGCGCTTGATACTTGACCGGCTTGACCTCCAGAGACTTGGCGGCGAAGTTTATGAATTCGCGCCCGCCGAGAGTTTTGGTCTCATACACGAAGCAAATGCCGTGGTGATTGTCGGCGTAGTTGCCCCACATCGCCGAGTTCGCCGGCGTGTCGCTGAAGCAAACGACGTAGCCATCGGGGTAGATGATTTCTTTGAGGCGGTCGCAGTAGCTGCGCGGGAAGATGAATTGCAACCACAGCAGGTTTTGCTTGAAGCGGAAGGCGGCGGTTGATGTGCGGCGATTGAGCTTGAGCGCGAGCAAGCCCGACTCCATCAAGTCGCAATTCAGATTCTCCAGCTCGTCAATGCGTTGCTTGCGTTCGGCGTCGGTAGCGGACTTGAGCTCGTCGAATGAAATTTCATATGCCACGTCAAAAAAATTTTCGTCGAAGTCGTCGCGGATCAAGCCGAGCTGTTTGCACTTGCCGATAGAAATTTTCAGCGCGGTGTTGGTCACGGTGCGCAAGATGAATTCGAGTTCGCGCCCGTAACATTTGATGCCGCCGCCGTAGAAGTCGACAACCTGCCGCGTGATGTCCTGCGCCAAAAATTTTTCGCCCAGCTCGTCAAAAGTTCGGCTCAATGATGAATCGTCGAAGTGCTGAAGATTCGGCAGGAGGCTTCGGCTTTGCAAGTAGCTCAAAAAATTTTCCTGCGCGCCGCCATGAAAACGCCCCGCCATGAGCAAATGCGTCTGCAGGCAATAGAACAGGCTGCACACGAAATTTTTCAGCAGACCTTCCCACGCGGGGACATCGCCTTGCAAAAAAATTTTCGCGTAGCCTTCAATCGGGTCATTGAGTTCGCGCGGCTCTGCGAAATAAAACGTGCCGTCTTCAAGCTCGGCGAGTGCGCTTTTAATCGTGCGGTATCTGTAAAGTTTCAACGTTGCCTCCGCGTAAAAAAAGAGCTTCGCAAGTACAAACGACCTGCGAAACTCCGTGTGAGCCGTTTACTTCTGCGCGGGAAGATTTTTGCGAACCTTGCCCGCCTCGCTGACGGACTTGCGCATTTCGGTATCGGACTGGATGTTCATCATGTTGTAGTAGTCCATGACGCCGAGGTTGCCGGCGCGGAAAGCCTCTGCCATTGCGCGGGGAACTTCCGCCTGAGCTTCGACGACCTTCGCCTCCATCTCCTGAGTGTATGCCTTCATCTCCTGTTCCTGAGCGACAGCCATTGCGCGACGTTCCTCCGCCTTTGCCTGAGCGATTCGCTTGTCAGCTTCCGCCTGGTCGGTTTGAAGTTGTGCGCCGATGTTTCTGCCGACGTCGACGTCCGCGATATCGATGGACAGGATTTCAAACGCCGTGCCCGCGTCGAGCCCTTTGCCCAACACGGTCTTGGAGATGTCGTCGGGGCTTTCGAGAACGTCCGTGTGTTTTTCCGAGCTGCCGACCGTGGTGACGATACCTTCGCCGACGCGCGCGATGATTGTCGGTTCGCCTGCGCCGCCGACGAGCCTGTCGATGTTTGCGCGGACGGTGACGCGAGCTTTGATCTTGAGTTCGATGCCGTTCTTGGCGACGGCACTGACGACGGGCGTCTCGATGACTTTCGGGTTGACGCTCATTTGCACGGCTTCCAACACATCACGCCCCGCCAGGTCAATCGCCGCGGAACGTTCGAACGGCAGAACAATCTGCGCACGTTGCGAGGCAATCAGCGCGTCGACGACTTTATCGACGTTGCCGCCGGCGAGGTAGTGCGCTTCCAACTGATTGACGTTGACGTCGAGCCCAGCCTTGTTCGCCTTGATGAGCGGCATAACGATTTTGGCGGGCGGAACGCGGCGCATACGCATACCGATGAGCGTGAAGATACCGACGTGAACGTCCGCCGCCAGAGCCGAGATCCACAGCCCGATTGGAACGAAATGCAGGAAGACTGCCGCGACGATTATTCCGATAAGCAGGAACAGTCCTGAACCGATTAGCATATCCATGAGTTAAAACCCCCTTCGATGCGGAAAGCTTAGACCAGAATTTTTCGGACGAGCACGCGCGAGCCGTCCACGCTGATGACTTTGACGGTGTCGCCCGCGTTGACGAAGCTGCCTTCCGCCACAACGTCGAGCGGTTCGCCGTCAACCGTGATAGTGCCCGCGGGTCTAAGGTCGGTGGTGCAAACGCCTTCGCGCCCAAGGAACTTGCTCTTGTCGATGACGCTGGTGTAGCCGTCGCGATTTTCCTGACGTTCGTCCAAGACGAGTTCATCGAGCATGCTGGAATTTTTTTTGGAGCCGCGGCTACTCAAACACAGCACCACTACCACGCCGAGCACCGCAATGACGACGTAGCACGCCAGCGAAAACATCATCGCCCCTGAGTTTGAAAACATGTGAACTTCCGGCATTTCCATCACCCCCGCAAATTTATCTTGGGATAATTATTTCTGCGCCGCCCGTCGAATCTTTGTCGCCGCCCGTGAGCTGCGACGTGTGATTGAACCGCGCACGGAACTGGGCAATCTCCTTGCTGAACTGCGGGATGAACTTTTCGATTCGCGCGTAAGCCTCCCGCGTCAATTCGGGCAGCCGCTCAAGAAGTTCGCCGTACCATTCGAGCCGCTCGGTGTAGTGTTGGCTCATCAGCCGTTCGCTGCGGACGTAAGCATAAGCTTTCTCCGCGACCATGCGCCGCAGGTTTCGGTTGCGAATCAGAAGGTTGAGCTTGTTGACGAACTCGCGCCCGTCGTGATAGATGAAGCCGGTCTTGCCGTCTTCGACGGTGTTGGCATAGACGACGGGCGAAGCTAATACCACAGCACCGGAGCCCGCGCACTCGATGAACTTGAGGTCGGACTTGGAGCGGTTGAATTCGTTATCGCGCAGGGGCAACAGCGCGATATCCGACGAACGAATCGCCGCCTCGTATTCGTCGTAGGTGACGAACTGCCCGTCGTATTTGCTCATGTCGCCGACGAAAGTTTTGTTGTCGGTCTCCAGCGCGTCAAAGAGATTGCGCCGCGACAAAATTTTGAACGCCACCTTGTTGCCGAACTGTTGGGCGACGCGGTTGAGAATCGGTAGAATTTCGATGAAGTCGCCGTCGCGGTTGAGTGCGCCGAAAAAAATCGTGACGGGTCGCTTGAGCTTGAACTCGTGGTCAAAATCTCTCGGCGGCGGCAAACGTCGCAGGTGGTTGGCGAAAACCGTGACGTGCGGGTTGTACTGACGGAAGAAGTCTGCCAGATACGGCGTGGACGTTTGGACGGCGTGCACCGCGCGGAAATTTATCCAGGCGGTCTTCTCGTAGCTCTCCTGCCAAAGCGTGGGGTGGTCGTCCATCTCGGAGACGAAGAGAATTTCTTTTTCGCGCAACACGTTGAAAAAATCCAGCCCGACAGCAAACGACGGGAAGGTCATGCGCTGATTGATGAAGATGCGCCGGTCGAACTGTTCGCGGTCATAGAGCTTGTAGGCTTTGCCGACGGGCGACGCCACGACGTAAACGTTCGGCTCGGTCATGAAGAAGGCGTTGGGCATGTGCACGCGGCTCGGTGCGCAGACGGTCTCTTCGCCGATCAAAGTTTGGATCAAAGTTTTTTTCGGCGGCTCCTTCTTGCAGGCGGTGAAGATGTAGACGAAGACGGCAAGTTCTGTTTGCGCCATGTCGACGAGCTGACGTTTGATCTTGACGCCGCGGCCGGCATTGAGCGAACGCAGGATGCTCAGCCCCGCGTCTTGTATGGCGTCTTGCAGTTCGGATTGAATCAGCGTCACGCGGAACTTGGGCGGCTTGCCCTCCATCAGTGCCTGAAGATTTTCGGCGTGCCCGATGTTGTCGAGCGTGAAGATGAGCGTGCCTTCGTCTTTGAGGTGGCGGGCGATTTGTTTGATGGCGGCGACGAGTTTCTTTCCGCCGAGCGTGCCGATAACGGGGCTCTGCACCAAAATCACGTCGAACATGCCCGTGACCTTGCCGATGTCTTCGGCGACGGCGTAGGAACATTCGGGCTGAATCTCCAGAAATTTTTCCTCGCTCGTCTCGAAGTCGACGGGTGCGTCGCCGATAAGCTCAAGGACGTTCTTTGCCCGCGCAGGGATAAATGTTTCAAAGGTCATCGCGTCGCCACCGCCTCAACGAACCACGCTGTACATCAAATCTTCCTGAGCCTTCATGCACTTGTTGAGCTCGAAGCGTTCTTGAATGGTCTCGCGGGCTTTGGCACCGAGCTTCCTGCCGCGTTCGGGGTCGTCGAGAAGTTCTTCGATCTTGCGGGCGATGTGATAGGGCGAACGAAATTCCGCCAGCAGACCATTGACGCCGTCCTCCATGACTTCTTGCACGGGCGGCGTCTTTGAACAGACCATCGGGCAGGCGAAACTCATTGCCTCCAGACAAGACCAGCTCAACACGAACGGGCGCGTCAGGTACACGTGGCAGCTCGACGCGCGCAAAATCTTCTGGTAGTCGCCACGATTGCGCAGCCCGACGAAATGCACGCGGTCGGTGGGATAGCCGCCCTTCTCCTCCTCAATCTTCAGATAGGTCGTGTCCTTGAGCTGTGCGCCGTAGCAGACGCGATCCTTGCCGACGACGATGACGTGAGTCTTCGGGCGACGCTCAAGCACGTGGCGGATAGCGTCCATGAAATACGGGAAGCCGCGATAAATTTCAAAGCCGCGGGCAACGTACGTGATGATCTCGGTGCCTTCGGGCAGGTTGAGCTGAATGTCGTCAAGCACCAGACCGGGACGCTTGCCGTCGGGCGCGGGCGAACAGAACTTCGTATCGATGCCCTCGTGAATGATGTTGAGCTTGGGCTTGTATTCTTCGGGGAACTGCGAATACTGCCACTTGGTCGGCGTGATTCCCACGTCGCACAGCTCCAAATTCATCAGGTGATGGGCGTTGCGCGTGCGGATGGAAATGCGGTTGCCTATCTGCGGAATCTCGTCGGGCCACCAATAGCAGTCGCTGTCTTCAACCAGATAATACCACTCGAAATATCCGAGGATTGGCACGTTCGGATACATGTCCTTGCAATAGAGCGTCGAGCCCCAGCCCGTGTGACCGATGATGACGTCGGGCTTGACGTTCTTTTCGCGGGCGAGCCACTCCATTGCCTTAAGCACCGCTTGCCCCTCGACGACTGCTTCTGCCGCCGGACGCAACGGTCCGCAGGTTTTGATCCACTCCTCGGATTTTTCCGTCGGCTTAGGATAAAGTGCCAGTGTCACGCCCTTGAGCTGCGCGTTGATGGAATTCTCCTTCGACAGGAAGTAAACGGTGTTTTCGGGGTTGCTTGCCAGGTACGGTGCCAAGTTGAGATACTGCGCGGGGAAAGACGGGTGCAAGATAAAAATGTTCACGGTGAGAATCGCTCCTTTGGTGTTCAACTCATTTGTGCCTGGTGAAGTTTGGCATAGACGCCGTTGCGTTTCATCAGCTCATCGTGCGAGCCCGCCTCTATGATTCTGCCCTTCTCAATGACGATGATGGCGTCGCAGTCTCGAACAGTCGACAGGCGGTGCGCAATCATCAGCATGGTGCGCCCGCGGGATATCGGCTCGATGTTGCTCATGATGATGTTTTCGGATTCGTAGTCCAAAGCACTGGTCGCCTCGTCGAAGATCAAGATGCTCGGATTGGATATCAGTGCGCGGGCAATTGCAATACGTTGACGCTGTCCGCCGCTGAGGAGGCTGCCGCGTTCGCCGACGAAAGTTTCGTAGCCGTGGGGGAACTTGCTGACGAACTCGTCCGCGCCCGCAAGTCTGGCGGCATTGACGACGTCCTCATGCGTGGCGTTCGGGCAGGCAATGCGGATATTTTCTTCGACGGTGCCGCTGAAAAGTTTGCTGTCTTGCAAGACGACGCCTATCTGCCGACGGAGCCAGGCAGGCTCAACCTGCGCGATGTCCACGCCGTCAATGAGGATTCGTCCGGTGTCGGGCAGGTACAGCCGCTGAATCAGCTTGGTCAATGTCGACTTGCCTGAGCCGCTTCGACCGACGATGCCGACCTTCATGCCCGCGGGGATTCTGATGTTGACGTTGTCGAGAACTTTGCCGCCTTCGACCGAATAGCTGAACGCCAGCTTCTCAAGGGCGATGTCGCCGCGCAAACTCGGCAGTGTCGTTCGCGACGGGTTGAACGCGGGTTCGGTCTCTTCGTCCATGATGTCGGCAAGTCGTTCCATTGAAACGCGAATCTGTTGGAAGTACTGCCACTGGTTGATGAGTCGCATGACCGGCGCGATGAGCTGACCGGCAATCATTTGGAAGGCAATGAGCTCGCCGACGGAGATTTCGCCTTCCATGACGTTATACGCGCCGATCCACAAGATGACCAGGTTGAACATGCTGAACAGGAACGTGCCGATGGAGTTGGCGACGTTGGCGAGGTTGACGACATCAAACGACGCCTTGACGAAGCGGGCAAGCATCTCTTCATAGCGGCGGGTGAATTGGTTCTCGACGCTTGAGGATTTGACGGTGTGAATGCCCGTTATCGTCTCGATGAGGAAGGAGCGATTCTCGGAGCCGATTAGGAACTTGTCGTTGATCATGCGCTTGAATATCGGCGCGACGATCAGATTCAGGATGACGAACAGCGGAATCATAACCAACACGACGAGACTGAGGATTCGGCTGTAGAGGAACATTACGCAGAAGTAGACGACGGCGAAGATGATATCCAACACGATTGTTAGGCTGGAACCCGTCATAAACGAACGCAGGGTTTGCAACTCACCCAGACGCGAAACGACGTCACCGACCTGCCACTTCTGGAAGTAGCTCACGGGTAGCGAGGTAATGTTTTTGAACAGTCGCGAACTCAACGCCACGTCCATCTTGCTGGCGATATTAGTGAACAGGTACGCGCGTAGGCACATGATCCAGTTGTTGAAGACCGTGCAAATCAACATGCCCATGACCAAAATGTCGAGGGCGTCGGCTGCGCGGTGCACCAGAACTTTGTCGATGATGTTCTGCACGAAGATTGGCGACGCCAGCCCCAACAGTTGCAGAATCAGCGACAAGAACAGCACGTTGCGCAGGAAGGGCACGTATTTCGACACGACGGGGATAAACCACTTGAAGCCGAACTTCGCCTTCTTCTTGTCGAGTTCGTAGCGGCGGGTGAACAGAATCGCGTCGCCCGTCCAATCCATCAGCAACTTATAGCGGTCAACCTTGACGGGGTGTGCGCTGAAGACGGGATCCATCACGTAGATATCGCCTTCGCGTATCGTGGTGATGACGACGCTCTTGCCCGAACGCAACTTAATCATAATCGGATAGACGAGCTTATCGAGGTCTGCCTCGCCGAGCCCTTTGTATTGCCGAGCCTTGAGCTTGAGGTCGCGGGCGGCACGGACGAGCGTGGTGAAGTCCACGGAGCCTTCTTCCAGGACGTAAGCGCGTTCGAGCTGGCGATAGTCGGCGGGCACGTTGTAATACTTCGCGATTGATATCAGACACGCGATGCCGGTATCGATGCCGTTGACGACGCCGCCGTCCTCTTGGGGTTGTTTGACTTCGGTATCGAGCTGACCGGGCTTGGCTTGGTCGGCGGGAACTTTCTTGAGCGGAATTTTGCCGAGAGCCTGCCCTTCGGACTTCTGCGGCGGCTGGCTGCCGGAAGGTACAAGATTTTTGTCGTCGGAATTGCGATTGTTGTCCGCCATGAATCACCGCTCCCTCAAGGCTTCGGACGTGTAGCGGCGGAACGGATCGAGGAAGAAGTCAATGATACGCTTCTCCTTGATTTTGATTTCCGCGCTGACGTTCATGCCGACTTCGATTTTCGCGGGCTGACCGTAGACGTTGATGTCGTTGCTGGTCGGGTCGAGGATGAGCTTAAACTTTTTGTCGCGGTTGAGGTCGCTGGGCTCATTGACGGCGTCTGCGCTAATCTCTTGAACTTCCGCCTTGTACATGCCGAACTTCTGGAAGTTGAACGTTTCAACTTTGACTTCGGCCTCCTGACCGACTTTGATGAAACCGATGTCCTTGTTGTCGGCGTAGACTTCGAACTCAAGCTTGGCGTCTTCGGGGACGATCTGCATGAGCGGTTGGGCGTCGGTGACGATGCCGCCGAGCGTGTGAACGTTGAGGTTGTAGACCCTGCCGCTAATCGGCGCGTAGATGGTTGCCATGCGCGAATCCTCGTCCGCCTTCTTGATGGCTTCGGTGACGGAATAATATTCCTTCTTCGCGTCGACGAGTGCCGTCATGACGTCCTTGTGGTAGGCGGCGTCGACGTTGGCAAGGTTCTGTTGAGCTTCGGCGATTTCCGCGCGAATGCTGTTCAACGAATCCAATTCGGCCTGAGCGTTCTTGGCGTATTCAATCGTCTCGCGTTGCTGTTCGAGCAGTTGGAATTCGGAGATGGCGTTCTGTTCGCTGAGCTCAACCAGACGCGCTTCCTTCTCCTGAGCGATTGCCAAGACGTCCGCGAACTTTTCATAGGACGCCTGCGTTGCCTGAAACTTTGCGATGCGCTGGTCGATGACGTCCTGACGACTTTGGCGTTGCGTGTGATAGTCTGACGTGCGGCTCTGGTACAGTGCCATTTCCGCCGCAAGGTCGTGCGCGTCAAGGTCGGGGTCTTCTTCGGGCGTGAAAGGTTGTTGCGTGAGCTCCGCCGTCAACCGCTGAATGTCGAGCTTGTAATAGGCGGCGCGTTTCTTCAAGCTGTCGTAGTCGGCTGAAGTCGTCGTCGGATCCAACACGACGAGCACGTCGCCTTCCTGAACGAGCTGACCTTCCTCAACGTTGATTTCCTTGATGATGCCCTTGTTCTTGACCTGGATGGTTTTGATTTGACCGGACGGGATGACTTTGCCGGCCGCCACCGCCACTTCGTTGATGTGACCGAGGAAAGACCAAATCAACGCCACGACGAGCAGAGCCAAGATTGACCACATGACCAACCTGCCCGTCGGCGAAGGCGGCGTTTCGGTTACCTCCAGTATCGCCGGCAAGAATTCCGTTTCTTTTTCACGTTCCTCGCCGTGAACAAGCCATTTCCAAAAATTGCGCATGTCTTCTACCCTCTGCTTTCTTGCTGGTCATAAAGATAACGATAGAGCCCGCCGAGCGCAAGCAGTTGATCATGCGTGCCGCTCTCGACGATTTCGCCTTGGTCGACGACGATAATCTTGTCGCAACGGCGAACGGCACTCAACCTGTGCGCGATGATGAGCATTGTCCTTTGTGCGCCGATGGCTCCCATGTTGTTTAGGATGATTCGTTCGGATTCGTAGTCCAAAGCACTGGTCGCCTCGTCGAAGATGAGGATGGGCGGGTTAGCCAACAGCGCACGGGCAATGGCGACGCGTTGACGCTGACCGCCGCTCAAGCTGTCGCCGCGTTCGCCGACTTTGGTATCGTAGCCTTCCTTGAGCTCAAGAATGAATTCGTGAGCACCGGCAAGGCGCGCCGCGCGGATAATTTCGTCCATTGTGGCTGTCGGGCGGCTCACGGCGATGTTGTCGCGAACGGAAGAATTGAACAGGTAGTTCTCCTGCATGACGACGCCGATTTGCCCGCGCAACCACGACAGATTCGCTTCCTTGGTGTCGATGCCGCCGACGACGATTGAGCCGGCTTCGGGGATGTAAAGATTTTGCACCAGGTTGGTGAGCGTGGACTTGCCGGAGCCCGAACGCCCAACGATGCCGATCTTTTGACCGGGCAACACGGTTAAGTTGATGTTCTTCAACACGAGCGGAAGGTCGACGCGGTATCGGAAGGAGACGTCGGTGAATTCGATTGAGCCGTCGATACGCGGCGCACCGCGCTTGCCCATGTCGGCAACAATCGGTTCCATCGGCGTGTTCAAAATGTCGCCGATACGTTCCAGAGCCAGACCGACCTGTTGCACCTGCGGCCACATCGTCAACAGCTTCGTCATTGGACCGAGAGCTTGCCGCGAAATCATTTGGAAGGCGATCAATTGACCGAGCGTGAATTCGCCGTTCATGACCATGTGCCCGCCGTACCAGAGGATACCCATCGTTATGCAGGCATTGACCACGCCGCTGAAGCCGCTGATGAACAGGCGGAACTTGGCGTTCTCGAAAGTCGTGCGCACGTAGCGGGCAAGGAGATTTTCCCACTTGTTGACGAACTGCGGTTCCACGGCGAGAGCTTTAATCGTTTCGATGTTGGTGATTGCCTCGACCATGAAAGCGTTGTTCATAGCCCCCGTACGCCAGACCGCCTCAATCTTGCGTTTGATGATTGGAACTGCCCAAATGTTTTGCACCATATACAGCGGCACGGTTATCAGCGCGATTAGCGTGAGCGGGACGGAATACCACAACATAAACACGATGAACACGACCGAGAAGAACACGTCGAGCACCGTCATTAGCCCCGTGCCCGTCAAGAATTCGCGAATCTGCCCCAAAGCTCCCACGCGCATCAGGGTATCGCCAACGCGTCGGCGTTCGTAATACGGCAACGGCAACGAGATCAGGTGATGGAACAGCCGCGTGCCCAAGATTGCGTTTAGCTTGTTCGTCGTGTGGTTGAGGACGTAAGTCTTCAGCGCGGTCAAAAGTGCCTGCATGAAGAAGAACACAATCATACTGCACCCGATGACCGTCAGCGTGGAAATACCGTTGTTGCCGATGACTTTGTCGATGATGACCTGCGTGATGAGCGGGAAGCCGATTCCCATCAACTGCAGGAAGAACGACGCCGCCAAAACTTCACCCAAAGGTTTCTTGTACCGTTTGAAGACGCGCAGGAACCAATCGACGTTGTAGCGTTTCTTGAAGTACGCCCAGTTCAAGGCAGCCGAGAAAACCAAAAGATCGCCCGACCAGCCCTCCAGGAATTGTTTGATGGGGATGGCCTGCGGCTTGTTTTCGCGCGGGTCTATCGCCAGGATAACTTCGTCGTTTGCGCTGCCGATGGCGATGTATGCGCCGTCAACCATTTTGGCTACGGCGGGATATTCGATTTCGCGCAGTTCGTCCACCGTCGGGTGAATGAGCGTGCTTGAGACGCGATATTTCTTTGCGAGCTTTTGCAGTCGTTCCCAATCGAGCTGTTCGTCTGTTTCGGGGTTTTCGTCGTAAATCTTTTGCAAATCCTTAACGCCGAAGTGTTGCAAAACTTTGATGATAGAAACGACTCCCGTGCGGTTTTTGGGCGGCGAGGATTTATTTTCGGGCATGTTGCATACAAGTCTCCCTTCGTTCAGTCTAAGGCGCATTATGAATTGAGATTGTTAGACGCGCCTTAACGTCTCATAAGAAAAAGCCGCCGTCAACGCAAGACAGCGGCCTTTTCTATTTGTCGACTAAGGATTAACGATACTTCCGCTTACGAGCCGCCTCCGATTTTTTCTTGCGGCGGACGCTGGGCTTTTCGTAATGTTCACGCTTGCGAACTTCGGCGAGCGTGCCCGCCTTTTGACAGGTACGCTTAAAGCGGCGGAGAGCACTGTCTATGGATTCGTTTTTCCCAACTT
>JADEZQ010000036.1 GCA_015206785.1 Quinella sp. 2Q5
TGCCTTGAAAGAAAACGAATCGCGTAACGGAGCCTTTCTTCGACCACGGATTTTACCTTTCACCAACTCACCAAAAGTTGGCGTTTTTAGGCGGTTTGCTATTTACACAAAATCGCTGACACAATCGGAATTGTTATTTTAGGGAGTGGTCAACATTAATTTGCAGAAACTGACTTGCACGGACAAACCGACGTTTGACGCGTTCTTCGGCTCGCGCTACTGTGAGAACGCCGAGTACACGTTCACGAATCTTTTCATGTGGCGCGAGATGCTCAATCTGCGTTGGGCGGTTGAGGACGACGTGCTGTATATTTTTTCGTCGAACGAGGAAATTTTTGCGGCGTGGCAACCGATTGGCGAGCAGGATAAGATGCAAGACGCCATCACGAAAATTTTGCGCGTGGCTGACGAAATGCGCGGCGATAAGAAGTTCATGTTCGTCGTCGTGGAAAAAATTTTTGCCGACGAGCTGGCGCGTTATCCTCATGCCAAGTTCAACATCACCGCCGAGCGCGACAACTTCGACTACGTTTATCTGGCGCAGGATTTGATTAACCTGAGCGGCAGAAAATTCCACGGCAAGAAAAATCATCTCAACGCCTTCCGCAAAGAATACCCCGACGCCCGCTACGTGCCCATCACCGAAGAAATTATTCCCCAGTGCCGCGAGGAGCTCAACGCCTGGTCTGCCGTGCACAAACGCGCCAATCCCGACGACCCGTTCATCGGCTATGAGCAGGCTGCCATTCACGAGATATTTGACCACTTCGACAGGTTCAAGCTCAAAGGCGGCGCGATTCTTCTGGACGGCAAGGTCGTGGCGTTCACCTTCGGCGAGCGGCTGAATTCCGACACCGCCGTCATTCACGTGGAGAAGGCTGATCCTTCCGTGCGCGGCATTTACGCGGCGATCAATCAGAATTTCGTCACGCGTGAATGGTCGGACATGACTTACATCAACCGCGAGGAGGACATGGGCATTGACGGTCTGCGCCAAGCCAAAGAGTCCTATCGCCCGATAAAGCTCATCGAAAAGTTCAACGCGACGCTTGCCTGAACTGATCCCGAAAACGCGAAAGCCCCCCGAATGTTCGAGGGGCTTTTTCGTTGTAGTCGCCATGACTTACAAAATTCTGCGTGCGCCAATGTAGTGTGAACTGTAGTAGGCTTGACCGAGCGAACTGACCGTGACGCCGCGGCTGGAGCTGGCGTGAATGAAGTTGCCGTCGCCGACATAAATGCCGACGTGTGACGCGCCGTAGGTGTACGTCTCGAAGAAGACCAGATCGCCCGGAATGAGCTCGGCGGTGGAAACGGGGGTACCGACTTCGTATTGGACGTCAGCCGTGCGCGGCAAGTTGATGCCCGCTTTGGCAAAGACGTATTGGACGTAGCCCGAACAATCGAAACCGTAGGGGCTGGTTCCGCCGAAGACGTAAGGCACGCCCAGATAGTCCATCGACATGGAGATAATCCTGCCCGCCACATAGTTGACGGCTTGGCTGATGTCGGGCATGTCCTTGCCCAGAAGTGCCGAATAGGTCGCCGGTCCGATAAGCCCGTCCGCCTTGATACCTTGGGATTTTTGGAAGTCTTTGATCGCCTCTGCCATTGCCGGTCCGAAAGCTCCGTCCGCCACCACGTCATAGCCCAAATTGAGAAGCTGCCCCTGAATCTCGGCAATCTCCTCGCCCTGGTCGCCCACGCGGAACTGACCCTGCGCGTTGCACGTGACGCTAACCGATAGCAAAACAACCACCATCATCAACGCTCGCAAAAATCTCCTCAAAACCAACCACTTCCTTTCCGCAAAGTTAATCGAATTATAATTTACAGGCGTGATTTATGCCTGAATTGACCGCAAAAATTTTTTTCCGCCGCAAAAGACAAAACGCCGCCGCGAATTTTCGACAGCGACGTTTCGGCTGGCAGACAGTCAATAAGCCGGATTCTGTTATTGGCAATCATTTATCTTGCTTGAACGTCGCCGTCCAAGTCTAGCACCTTACCCGAGATGTCAGCGAGCAACCTCAACCATCTCCTATTTAGGCTTGCTCCGCGTGAGGTTTGTCAGGCTTGCCGATTGCTCGGCAACCGGTGGGCTCTTACCCCGCCTTTTCATCCTTACCGAAATTCGGCGGTTTGCTTTTCTGTGACACTGTCTCTGGGATTGCTCCCGCCGGGCGTTACCCGGCACGCCGCTCTGTGGAGTCCGGACTTTCCTCGTTGACCGAAGCCACCGCGATTGCCTCTCTTGCCTGTCAACGCCAAAAATTTTACCACCGAAAAATTTTTATGTCAAACCGACAACAAAGCTTGCCGCGGGAAAGGGGCTGTGATATAATTCCGCACGCTTAACAATTCACGCGGGGCGGAGCGTCGACCTGTGCCCAATCGGTTAATCGGCGCGAAGAATCCCCGCGAACGTCAAACAGGAGGTATCACTCACATGGCAGTTATCTCAATGAAGCAGCTGTTGGAAGCGGGCGTGCACTTCGGTCATCAGACGCGTCGTTGGAACCCGAAAATGGCGCGCTACATCTTCACCGAACGCAACGGAATCTACATCATCGACCTGCAGAAGACCGTTCGCAAAGTCGACGAGGCATATGCTTTCGTGCGCTCAATCGCCGAGGAGGGCAAGTCCATTCTCTTCGTCGGCACCAAGAAGCAGGCTCAAGAGGCCGTCAAGGAAGAGGCTATGCGCGCGGGTCAGTTCTTCGTCAATGAACGTTGGCTCGGCGGCATGCTCACCAACTTCCAGACGATCCAGAAGCGTATCAATCGCCTCAAAGACCTGGAGACGATGGAGCAGGACGGCACGTTCGAAGTGCTCACCAAGAAGGAAGTTATGCAGTTGCGTCACGAAATGGCTCGGCTGGAAAAATATCTCGGCGGCATCAAAGAGATGAGCAAACTTCCCGGCGCACTGTTCGTCGTTGACCCCCGCAAGGAACGCATCGCCGTTGCCGAAGCCCGCAAGCTCAACATCCCCATCGTCGCCATAGTCGACACCAACTGCGACCCCGACGAAATTGACTACGTCATCCCCGGCAACGACGACGCCATTCGCGCCGTCAAACTGCTCACCGCCAAAATGGCAGACGCTATGCTCGAAGGCAATCAGGGCGCGGAGAACGCTCAAGAGGCCGCCGAAGAGTCCGAAGAATAATTTTTTGAGGTGATATACATGGCTATCACAGCCGCTGCTGTTAAAGAACTGCGCGAACGTACCGGCGCGGGCATGATGGATTGCAAGAAGGCACTGACCGCCAACGACGGCGACATGCAAAAGGCGATTGACTGGCTGCGCGAAAAAGGCATCGCCAAGGCCGCCAAGAAGTCCGGTCGCGTCGCTGCCGAAGGTGCCGTTGCCGCATATATCACGCCCGACGGCAAGACCGGCGTCCTGCTCGAAGTCAACTGCGAAACCGACTTCACCGCCAACAACGAGAACTTCCGCGCGCTCGAAAAGCAAATCATCGAACACATCGCCGCAACCAAACCCGCTGACCTCGACGCCCTCAACGACAGCGCAATCGGCGGCAAGAAAGTTTCCGATCTCGTCACCGAAGCCACCGCTACCATCGGCGAGAAAATTTCCGTACGTCGTTTCGTCGTTTATGAGACTGCGGGCAAACTCACCAGCTACATTCACATGGGCGGCAAAATCGGCGTGCTCGTCGACATGACCGGCGGCACCGACGAACTCGGCAAGGACGTCGCAATGCAGATTGCCGCGGCGAATCCGTCAGCCGTTGACCGCGCGGGCGTCGACGCAACCGAACTTGAGCACGAGAAGGAAATTCTCCGCAAACAGGCTCTTGAAGAAGGCAAGCCCGAAAAGATCGTCGAGAAGATGGTTCTCGGACGCATCAACAAATTCTACAAGGAAGTCTGCCTCGTCGAACAGATTTTCGTCAAGGATCCCGATAAGACCGTCAAAGACATTCTCGGCGACGTGAAGGTTTCGCGGTTCACTCGTTACCAGCTCGGCGAAGGCATCGAGAAGAAGGAAACGGATTTCGCGGCGGAAGTCGCGGCGCAAGCCGGCATCTGAATCATCACACGCAAAAAAAATCAGCCTCGACATAACGTCGGGGCTTTTTGATTGCAACGATTGGTCACGCGCGGGAAATTTTTTCCAGCAGAGCCTCGCAACCGGTAAGCACGTCGCGATAAGTCGTGGCGTAGTCTTCGGTGTACCACGGGTCATCAACGTCGCGGTGTTCGCCGGCAAAATCCATCAGCAGGAAAATTTTTTTATCGGGGTCGCCGCCGAAAAGCTCTTCCATGCTCCGTACGTTGGAACGATCCATGCCGACGATGTAATCGAAGCGCGGGTAATCGCGGTCGAGCAGACGTTTGGACGTGCGCCGCGTGAATTCGACAGCGTGCTTGCGAAGTTCGCGGACGGTGCCCTCAGCGACGGGCGTGCCGACGGATGGATAACAGCCCGCCGACTCAATCAGAAAATTTTTTTCGAGACCCGCCTTCCGCACCAGATGCTTCATCACGAATTCCGCCATCGGCGAACGACAGATGTTGCCGAAGCAGACGAACATAATCTTGGTCACGATTCATCACCTCCAAAGACAAGCGACGATCAGCGCGGGCAACAGGTTGGCGACGCTGATTTTTTTTTCGGGAAGCAGCAAGTTGACGCCGACGCCGAAGATTAGCACGTTGCCGACGGTGGACAGGTTCATCAACGCGGCGTCAGTCATCAGCGGTTCAATCAGCCCCGCCAGCAACGTCAGCGTGCCCTGGAAGATGCCGACGCTCACGCACGAGAAGATACAGCCCTTGCCGAGCCCCGCCGTCATCACGAGGATTATTATCGCGTCGAGAGCGGACTTGGCAATCAAGACGGTGGCGTCGTTCAAAAGTCGGTCGTTAATCGCGCCGATAACAGCCATCGCGCCCACGCACACGGTCAGCGACGCGGTGACGAAGGCGTTGACAAATTTGCTGTCGCCGTCGTTGCCGGAACGAGTTCTCAACCAAACGCCCAGCCGCTCAAATTTTTCGTCGATGTCGATTATCGCGCCGACAATCCCGCCGCCGATGAGGCTTGCGATAATCAACATGGCGTCGAAATTTTTCAGGGCACCGTCCGCGCCGAGGAAGATTACCGCCAATGCGCAAGCGTCGTTGAGTGTGCGGCGCGTGGTTGCCGTCAAAAATCTTCCGCCCGCCAAACCGATGAGCCCGCCGACAATAATTCCCGCGACGTTAATCAGCGTGCCGAGACCGGCGAAATGAATTTCCGTCACGACGTCAACGCCTCCGCCGCCGACAGGATTGCAATCGCCGCGTGTTCGAACGTCAGCCCGCCCTGCAAGTACACCGCGAAGGGTTTTCGCAACGGGCCGTCCGCCGAAAGTTCAATCGACGCGCCCTGCACGAAGGTTCCCGCCGCCATGATGACTTGGTCTTCGTAGCCAGGCATGTCCCACGGTTCGGGCATTGCGAACGAATCCACCGGCGAAAATTTTTGTATCGCGCGGCAGAAATTTATCAGACGCTGAGCCGAGCCGAGTTCGATTGCCTGAATGATGTCGCCGCGAACGCCGTCGACTGTCGGGCTGACGTTGTAGCCGAGTTTGCTGAAGACGTCCGCCGCGAAGAGAGCCGCCTTCAACGCCTGGCAGGTGACGTGCGGCGCGACGAACAGCCCTTGGTAGAGCAGACGCGGCGTGCCCAAACTTGCGCCGAGTTCGCCGCCCATGCCCGGTGCCGTCAATCGACAAGCCGCCGCCTCGACCAAATCCCGACCGCCGACGATGTAGCCGCCCGTGGGTGCAAGGCCGCCGCCGATGTTCTTGATGAGACTGCCCGCAACGATGTCCGCGCCGACCTCAACGGGCTCGCGGGTCTCGACGAATTCACCGTAGCAATTATCGACGAGCGTGACGCAATCGGGATTGACCGCCCTGACCGCCGCGCAGATTCGTTCGATGTCGCCGACAGTCAACGGCTGGCGCATGGAATAGCCGCGTGAACGTTGAATGAGAGCCAGACGCGTGCGCCGCGTGATGAACTGCCCGATGGACGCGACGTCGACCTTGCCGTCAATCAGATCCAGTTCGCGGTAGCTGATGCCGAATTCTTTGAGCGAGCCGCGCGATTGCACAGCGTGCCCGATGACGGTCTGCAAGGTGTCGTAGGGTGCGCCAGTCAACGAAACCATCTCGTCGCCGGGTCTCAGCACGCCGAACAGAGCCGTGGCGATGGCGTGGGTGCCGCTGACGAATTGCGTGCGAACGAGCGCGGCGTCTGCGTGGAAAATTTCTGCGTAGAGTTCGTCGAGCTTCTCGCGCCCGATGTCGCCGTAAGCGTAACCCGTGGACGTTTTGAAGTGCGCGTCAGAAACCTTGAGCCGCCTGAAAGCGTCGAGGATCTTGCCCGTGTTGGTTGCGGAAATTTCTTCAACGCGGCGAAAATTTTCCGAGACGTCGTCGAGCACGCGCCGCCTCAAGTCAATCATACAAATCGCCTCCTCAATCAAAGAGCCTCGACTTAACGCCGAGGCTCCGTGGTTTACGTTATTGTTGCCGGTTTATTTGGAATTCCATTCGCGTTTCGTATGGTCGGCGGAATATTTTGAGCCGTCAGCCAAAACGTAGGTCACGTCGTCGGTGCCGTTGACGGTCAAGCTGCCGCCGTCGTTGAAGGTGAGCGACGTGG
>JADEZQ010000027.1 GCA_015206785.1 Quinella sp. 2Q5
CCGCCCATGGACGGGCGGCCGCCGGCATACGACGACGTGATGCGTCGTTGCCGGCTCGGAGGTCCTTTTCTTTGCTACTTTCTTTTGGACCAGCAAAAGAAAGTAGATTCAAACGCAGACGCAGTCATCAATCGCAGACGCAGTGAGCAACCGCAGACGCAGTCATCAACCGCCGAAATTTTGCGCACGCGTTCAACGTCGGGCAGGATTTATGCCGACCGCGGCGAAAATTGTTGCCAATGACACGTTGCCGGGACTCACGGCGTGCTAAAATTTTTTCTGAACTCATTCATCGCAAATCAATCATCATTCTTGAGGAGGGGCGAACATTGGAAACACGGGAGAGTTTATGGGAGGCATATCTCAGACGCGGATTGAGCCGCCGCAGTTTCTTGAAGGGCTGCGTGGCGTTGACGTCGCTTATGGGCTTGAGCGCGGATATGTTCTCGAAAGTGGTGGAGGCGGCGGAGAATAAACCATTGCCCGTCGTCATCTGGATTCATGGGCACGAATGCACCGGTTGCGACGAATCGTTCATCAGGTCGGGCGCACCGCTCGCTTCGGACGTGGTGCTCTCGTCCATCGCGCTGGAGTATGATCATCTGCTCAGCGCGGCTTGCGGCGCACCGTTCGAGGCTCATCTCGACGAGACCATCGCCAAATACAACGGGCAATACATCCTCTGCGTGGAAGGAGCCATCGCCACAAAAGACAGCGGCGTCTATTGCATGAGCGGCGGGCACACGTTCACGCACCTTCTGGAAAAAGCTGCCAAGGGCGCGGCGGCTATCATCGCTTACGGCTCGTGCTCGGCTTACGGCGGCATTCAGGCGGCTAAACCCAATCCCACGGGCTCGGCGGGCATTGAACGTTTCGTCGGCGGAAAACCCGTCGTCAAAGTTCCAGGCTGTCCGCCGATTCCCGAAGTCATGACCGGCGTCGTTATGCACGTCGCGCTGTTCGGGACAATTCCGCCCGTTGACGGCGACGGTCGCCCGAAACAATTCTACGGCAACAGAATTCACGACACGTGCTATCGTCGTCCGTTCTTTGATGCCGGAATGTTCGCGGAGACTTTTGACGACGCGGGTGCGAAGGCCGGTTGGTGCCTCTACAAGCTCGGCTGTCGCGGACCGGAAACCTACAACTCCTGCGGCAACCTTCGCTGGTGGCAGGGCATGAGCTACCCCATTCAGTCGGGCGCACCGTGCATTGGCTGTTCCAATTCCAACTTCTGGGACGAAGACCCGTTCACCGCACGTCTGCCTCAATACGGCAAGATTGGCGACGCGGACAAAATCGGCACGGCTCTGGGCGTGTTGACTGCGGCGGGCGTCGTCGGGCACGCGGTGGCAAGCGTCATCCAGCGCAACCAACGCGACAATCTCATCGACGAAGAACATCACGAATGACGAGGTGAAATTCTATGCAACACGTTGTAGTTGACCCCATTACCCGAATCGAAGGGCACCTGCGCGTTGAAATTACCGTGGACGAAACGACGGGCACCGTCACCGACGCACTCTCAAGCGGCACTGCCTGGCGCGGGCTCGAACTCATTCTGCGCGACAGAGATCCCCGCGACGCCTGGGCTTACATTCAACGCATCTGCGGCGTCTGCACCACGGCTCACGCACTCGCCTCCGTCCGCGCTGTTGAAGACGCCCTGGGCATTTCCATCCCCAACAACGCGAACTATATCCGCAACATCATGGCGGCAACGCTCACGGTTCAGGATCATCTGATTCACTTCTATCATCTGCACGCGCTCGATTGGGTCAGCCCCGTCGAAGCCCTCAACGCAGACCCCGCCAAGACCGCCGAACTTCAAACCGCCGTCCTCAACGCCTACCGCCTCGACATCAAAGTTCCCGAAGAAGTCAACACCAACGCTTTCCCGCACGACTTCCCCGCCGCCACGCCGCAATATTTCGCCGGCATTAAAGCCAAAGTTCAAGCTATCGTCGCGAGCGGGCAACTCGGTATCTTCGCCGCGCAATGGTGGGATCACCCCGACTATAAACTTCTGCCGCCCGAAGTCCATCTTATGGCAGTCGCTCACTATCTGGAGATGCTCGACAAGCAACGCGAAATCATCACGCCGCATGTCATCTTCGGCGGCAAGAATCCTCACCCGCACTACGCCGTTGGCGGAATGCCCTGTTCGATATCAATGACCGACGGCAACGCTCCAGTCAACACCGCACGCCTGGCAATCGTCGACCGCGCAATCAACATGGCTCGCGACCTCGTCAACAACTATTACCTGCCCGACCTCGTGGCAATCGGCGTCATCTACGCCAAGGCAGGACGTGTCGACGGCGGCGGTCTGAGCAAGACGCGCGTCATGGCGTTCGGCGATTATCCATTGACGGGCTACAAGGGCACCTCGAACGGCGGCGGCTACTTCGACAACCTGCTCGTGCGTTCCAACGGCGTCGTCGAGAATTTCGGTCAGGGCGTCGCCAAAGCTGTCTTCCACGAGCTCAAGGCCGAAGACCTCAAAGCACCCGAAACCGTCACCGAAGGCGTTGAGCACGCCTGGTACGAATACCCGACGAACGGTCCGAAGGATTTGCACCCGTGGCAAGGCGTCACCAAAGACAAATACACCGGTCCGAAAACCGGCACGCCGACGATGTGGGAAACGCTCAACGAGGCGGGCAAATATTCCTGGCTCAAAACGCCCAAGTGGAAGGGCAAGCTCTGCGAAGTCGGTCCGCTCGCTCACTACATCATCATCTACACCAAGGCGGCGAAAGGTTTGCTCCCCGACCCGACCTGGGCTGAACAGCTCATGCTCAAGCAAATTGAAGCCGTGTCTAAAGTCCTCGGTGTCAGCGCGGAAGTTTGGATGCCGACGATGTTGGGACGAACTGCCTGCCGTTGCCTGGACGCACAGCTCGCCGCCGAGATCAACAAGTTCTTCTTCGACAAGCTCATCGCTAACATCAAGATGGGCGACACCGCCACCATGAACAACGAGAAATGGTTCCCCGAAACCTGGGCACCCGAATCGATGGGCGTCGGCTTGTACGAAGCTCCGCGCGGCGCATTGAGCCATTGGGTCTGCATCAAGGACGGCAAGGTCGACAATTATCAATGCCTCGTGCCGACGACGTGGAACGCTTGCCCGCGCGACGACTCTGCCGGTCACGGCGCATATGAACAGGCAATGATGACCACGCACGTCGCCGTTCCCGACAAGCCGCTTGAGATTGCAAAAGTCATTCGCTCGTTCGATCCGTGCATGGCGTGCGCCACTCACATGTTCAACGCCAAGGGCGAGGAACTCGGCATCATCTCGACCGACCCCTACGGGAGGTGACCGACGATGGCAATTAAATCCGTCAAAGACGTCCACCGCAAAGAGTATTACATCTTCAGCCCGTTCCTGCGGATTTTTCATTGGATTATGGCGTCGCAGATTGTGATCCTCTTCGCCACGGGGCTGCTCATCACCAAGCCGATGAACGTCGCCATAACCGAGCCGGTCTTCTCCATCACGTCGATGGATTTGGTGCGCGATATCCACTTCACCAGCGCGTTCATTCTGTGCGCGTCGCTGATCCTTCGCATCTACGGCTTCATCATCAACAAGGGCGACAGACTCTTCCCGCGCGTTTGGGAAGGACATTTCTACGAAGAGACCGTCGACGTCGCGTTGCACTACATGCTCATCAGACCACACCACGCGTCGTTCCTGCGCAATCCACTCGCTCGCGGCTCCTATGCGGCGTTGTATCTGTTGCTGCTGATTGAAATCCTCACGGGCTTCGCGATGTACTTCATGACAAATCCCTCGTCGACGGGCGGAATGCTCTTCGGCTGGGTCAATGTCCTCGTCGGCTCGGAAATGATGGCGCATTACATTCACCACTACGTCGCCTGGTTCATCATCCTCTTCGCAATCGGGCATCTGTACATGGTTATCCGCGCCGAGTTCATGGAAGGCGAAAGCGAAATCTCCAGCATGTTCAGCGGCAAGAAAATTTTGGAGCACACGCCCAAAGACGCTAACGAACTCGATTGAACATACCGCACGAAAAATTTTTCCCCGACACTCATCACGAGCGGCGGGGAAATTTTTTTGCAACACTAACTGCCGACAACGCGACATAAAGCGGCATATCCATAGCAAACAAAAAGCCCGCCTCCACGTCGGAAGCGGGTGCAATTTTTTTTAGGTGCCACGTCACGCGCTCATCTCCTCAGAGCTCGACGAAATTCTTCAGGACGCGCAAACCGACGTCGCCGCTCTTTTCGGGATGGAATTGCGTGGCAAAGATGTTGTCGCGTTCCACGGCGGCAGTGACGGTCTCGCCGTAGGTGGTCGTTGCGGTGACGATTGTCGGGTCGTCGGGCGCGGCGTGATAGCTGTGCACGAAGTAGAAGTACGGATTGCCGCTCAAGCCCGCGAAAAGTTTTGAGCCGGCGAACGTGACGGAGTTCCAGCCCATGTGCGGGATCTTCAGCCCGTCTGCGCGAATTCGTCTGACGTGCCCGCCGAAAATTTTCAGCCCGTCGACGTTGGGACTTTCCTCGCTGCCTTCGAACAGAATCTGCAGACCGACGCATATGCCGAGAATTTTTTTGCCGCTGGAAACTTCGCGCTCAATGGTCGGGATCAGACCCGTGGCGGAAAGATTTTTCATGCAGTCGCCGAAAGCTCCGACGCCAGGCAGAATAATTTTTTCGGCGCGATGAATGTCTTCGGCACGGCTGGAAATTTTCACGTCGCCGCCAACATAAGCCGCCGCCTTCGCCACGCTGTAGAGGTTGCCGACGCCGTAATCAATCAGAGCAATCATAGTCTCGCCTCCAAAATTTTTACTGCCACAGGCTCAGCGGGTCTGCATATTGGTAAACGCCGCCGACGTTGATGATGTATTCCAGGTGCAGGTGCGGACCGGTTGAATAGCCCGTTGAACCGACCTGCGCGATGATTTGCCCGGCGACGACCTGTTGCCCCGCGGCAACGTGAATCGCCGAGCAGTGAGCGTAGCGCGTGTAGGCGTCGATTGTCGGGTGATAGAGCAGAACTTGATTGCCGTAGCCGTCGTCGAGATTGGTGGCGGTGACGACCTGCCCGTCGAATATCGCGCCGATGTATTCGCCGTAGCCGTAGCCGAGATCAACGCCCGCGTGAAATTTCCATTCGCCGGAGATGGGGTGGATGCGCCAACCGAACGGGCTGGTCACGGGGAACTCAATCGCTCCGGCGTTGGCGGGGAGAATCGTCAGCGCGATTATCAATGCCCAAAGCAACTTCAAGCTGTGCAACCTCCTTCGGCTCAAACTCCACGCGCATGGACTTCCAGCGGTCGTGCAACCAAAACCATTCGGCGGGATATTTTCTGGTGTGCTTCTCAATCAAAGACGCCAGCCGCTGCGTCATGCGGAAGATGTCGGCGTGTTTATCTTTGGTGCGTTCGACATACAGCGGCGGAAAAACTTCCAGCGTGTGAGTGCCGTCGTCCTCTCGGTGCATGAAGGCGGGGAAGATTGGAACTTTCCTGAACCTGGACATACTCGCCGCGCCGTGAGCAAAGTTCGTCGCGCGGTTGAAAAATTTCACGACAACGCCGTCGTCGCGCCCGATGTCCTGATCCATAATCAGCCCGATGAAATGTCCGTCGTCGAGCATTTTGTACATCTCGCGCACGCCGCTGCGATAGGTGATGTGCATGCCGACGAGCGTGCGCAATTCGTTGATGAACTTGTCCGCGCCCGCCGAACGCTGCTTCTTCGCCACGCCGACAAGCTCAATGCCGCTCGCCGCGAACGCCGCGCCCATCAGTTCCCAATTATCGTTGTGGCTCGTGGCGATGACCGCGCCGCGTCCGTTGCGTTCGGGCGAATTGATGTAGTCAGTCATGTATTCCAGCCCGACAATCTTCACGTGCGACGCCATAGAGTCTTTGAGCTTTGGGAACGCCAAAACCTCCGTGAACAGTGCGCCGAGCTGAACGGTGCTTTGGCGGGCGATGTTCACGGCCGCCGCTTGGTCGACATTCAGACAGCGGCGCACGTTGTCCACGGCAAGACGCTTCCTCTTGGGCGGCAGGAGCGTCCACATCAGCCGAGCCAGCCAACGCCCCGCCGTCATGCAAAAATTCAGCGGCAACAGACACACTGCGCCGCTCAAAAGTTTCAGCAACCTATATTCCGTCGAACTCACCTCGCGTTGAAAAATTTCGGGCGTGTGATATCGTTACTCGCGTTGAACTTGCGCAGTCACTTTGGCGGGCGGAGCAGTCAATCAGCCCCCGAAAGGGGTATAGGCACGTTGAGGATGATCTTTCTCGTGATTGTGATTCTTTGACTGCTAACAAACACGGTCAGCTAAGCTTTGGCGAGCTGTAGCTGACCGAAAGTCTCCTGTAGCCTGAAATTGTTATCACACGCCGCGCGGAGTGTCACGAAAGACCCGCTGCCTTGCGAAGGGCGTCGGCTTTGTCGATGCGTTCCCAGGTGAAGTCGACGTCCGTGCGCCCGAAGTGACCGTAAGCGGAAGTTTGCTTGTAGATGGGGCGGCGCAGGTCGAGCATCTTGATGATACCGGCGGGGCGCAGGTCGAAGTGCTCATTAACGAGCTGTTCAATCAAAGCCTCGTCGACTTTGGCGGTGCCGAAGCTGTTGACGTTGACGCTGACGGGGCGGGCGACGCCGATTGCATAGGCGAGCTGAATTTCGCATTCGTCCGCCAGACCCGCGGCAACGATGTTCTTTGCGACGTAGCGGGCGGCGTAGGAAGCGGAGCGGTCAACCTTCGTGGGGTCTTTGCCGCTGAAAGCACCGCCGCCGTGCCGAGCCCAACCGCCGTAGGTATCGACGATGATCTTCCTGCCCGTCAGGCCGCTGTCGCCCTGTGGTCCGCCGATGACGAATTTGCCCGTGGGGTTGACGAAGAATTTCGTTTGCGCCGTCATAAGCTGCGCGGGGACGATGGGACGGATGACGTGCTCAATCATATCGCGTTTGATTTGGTCGAGACCGGCGGAGGGGTCGTGTTGCGTGGAGATGACGACGGTATCGACGGCGACGGGCTTGCCGCCTTCGTAAGCGACGGTGACTTGAGTTTTCCCGTCTGGGCGCAGGTAATCAACCTCGTGGGTGACCTTGCGAACTTCAGCCAGACGACGGGCGAGCTTATGGGCCAACGATATGGGTAGCGGCATAAATTCGGGCGTCTCGTTCGTCGCGTAACCGAACATCATGCCCTGGTCTCCCGCACCGATTTCCGCCGCGTCGTCGGAGGCATTGTTGACGCCCTGAGCGATGTCGGGGCTCTGTTCGTCCAATGATACGAGCACGCCGACGGTATCTGCGTCGAAGCCGTAAGCCGAGTCGGTGTAGCCGATGTCGCGAATCGCCGCGCGAATGATCTTGGGGATATCGACGTAGCAGGTGGTAGAAATTTCGCCGACGACGTGAACCTGACCGGTGGTTACCAAAGTTTCGCAGGCGACGCGCCCTTGAGGATCGCGCTGTATGATTTCGTCGAGGATGCTGTCGGAAATTCTGTCGGCAACTTTGTCGGGGTGACCCTCAGTGACGGATTCGGACGTGAACAAAATTCTGCGCATGTTGATGCCTCGCTTTCCAAAAATTTCCTGTGTACCGATTATAGCACAGCGCGTCAACGTTTATCGAGATGCTTGGCGATGGTGTTGCCGACGAGCTGAACGAGCTGAACGAGCACGATGAGCACGACGACCGTCGCCAACATCACTTCGGGGCGGAAACGTTGATAGCCGTAGCGAATAGCCAAGTCTCCCAATCCGCCGCCGCCGATTGCGCCCGCCATTGCCGATTCCCCGACGAGCGCGATGATGACCGTCGTGAGCTGCGAGACGATGCCGGGCATTGCTTCGGGCAAGAGAACTTTGCTGATGATTTGTAACGGCGTCGCGCCCATTGACAGAGCCGCCTCCACCAGACCCGCGGGAACTTCCTTGAGCGACGTTTCAACCTGCCGCCCGATGAACGGAATTGACGCGATGACCAGCGGGACGATTGCCGCGGTCGTGCCGATTGCGCTGCCGACTATGAGTCTTGTCAACGGAATGATTGCGACCATGAGGATGATGAACGGGATGGAGCGCACGGCGTTGACGACGGAGCCGACGGTTTGATTGACGACGACGTTTTCGAGAATCTGACCTTTAGCTGTGGTGTGGAGCAGAACGCCCAGCGGCACGCCGATTATCGTGGCGATGATCATGCTCACGGCGACCATGTAGACCGTTTCGCCGAGAGCCTTAGTCAACAGCGGCAGGATTTCTGCGAACATAACCAATCACCTCCACTCGCACGTCGCGTCCGCTCAAAAAGTTCAGCGCGCCGTTAATCGCCTCGTCCTCGCCGCTCAAGCCGATGATGAACCTGCCGAAGGGCACGCCGTGAATCTCGTCCAGGTTGCCGAAGAGCATTGTGCATTCCAAACCTTTGCACGTGCGAATCATTTCGGCAAGGACGGGGTCGTCGGCGCGTTCGCCCAAGAAAATTAATCGCAACAGCAGCAACGAACCGTGCGTCCTGTCCTGAGATATCTCGTTGCCACGGAAAGCGGCGGGCAGTTCGTTCGACAAGAGCACGCTGATAAATTCCTTCGTGATGTCGTGGCGGGGGTTGGTAAAGACTTCCAACACGGAGCCGCGCTCGGCGATGACTCCGTCGCTGATGACGGCAACCTTGTCGCAAAGTTCCTTGATGACTTGCATTTCGTGCGTGATGACGACGACGGTTAGCGACATGGTCTCGTTGATGACGCGGATCAAGTCGAGGATTGATTTGGTCGTCTGCGGGTCGAGGGCACTTGTCGCTTCGTCGCAGAGCAAAACCTTCGGCCGGTTGGCAAGGGCGCGGGCGATGCCGACGCGTTGTTTCTGTCCGCCCGAAAGCTGCGCGGGGTATTGATTGGCTTTGTCGCTGAGCCCGACGAGTTCGAGGAGCGGCGAAACTTTTTTGCGGATAGTCGTGTCGTCCGTGCCGCTGAGCTTCAACGGGAAGGCAATGTTCTCGTAGACCGTCGCCGAGCTGAGCAGGTTGAAGTGTTGGAAGATCATGCCGATGGACTTGCGAGCTTGGCGCAGTTCGCTTTCGGTCAGGGCGGTCATATCTTGCCCGTCGACGAAGACTTTGCCGGCGGTCGGTCTCTCCAACATGTTAATGCAGCGGACGAGCGTGGACTTGCCCGCGCCGCTCAAGCCGATGATGCCGTAGATTTCTCCGCGAGCGATGTGCAGGTCGATACCCTTCAACGCGTGAACCTTGCCCGCCGCGCTGTCGTAAATTTTTTCGATGCCGATGAGTTTTATCAAGCGGGTCACCTCGTCATTGCTTCAAGTAGCGATAGAGTGCGCCGAAAAGATTTGCGTCGTTGTGATACTTGCACGCGACGACCTTAGGCGGCGGCAGATAGTCGGGAGCATTGTCGCACAGCTCGTCGAGTTTATCCCGAACCGCGTCGATGAAAACCTGTTGTGCGCTGATTCCGCCGCCGAGAGCAAAACGTTCGGGGTCGAAGAGCATTTGCAGGTTGAAGATTTTTACGGCGACGGCGTGCGCGAACCGGTAGAACGTCTGCAAGATGGCGTCGTTCTCGTTGATGAGCCCGAAGACCATTTCGCCCGTCACGTCGTCAGGCGGCAGTTCCAAAACTTTCGCGCACATCTTCTGCAGAGCCGACGCGCTGATTTCCGTGGCGTAAAAATTTTCCTCCGCCATGATGGAAGTGCTGCTCTTCAACGTGTATGAAACTTCGCCCGCGCAATGATGTGCTCCGCGATAAACTTTCCGGTTGCAAACGAACGCGCCGCCCACCGCCGTGCCGAAGACCAGCACGAACGCGTTGTTGACGTCGGCGAGCGCACCGGATTGAATCTCGGCGATTGCCGCGCAGTTTGCGTCGTTCTCCACAGTGACCGGCACGCCGCACATCCGACGTAGCTCCTCGGCGATGTTGTGTCCGTTGCAAAAATTCAGCACGCCGCTCGAAATGCAAACGCCCGCCTCCGTGTCGATGAGCCCCGGCATAGAAAGCGCGATGCCTTCGGCGTCGTTGTGTGCGTTAAAAATTTCGGCAAGCCCGTCCATAAATTCCGCGTGATTTTTTTTCGGCGTGGGAACTTTGCCCTGCGCAGTGATCTCGAACGCGTCAGCCCCGCTCATCACGGCGAACTTGATGAACGTGCCGCCGACATCAATCGTCAAAATCTTCCTCACGACCAAACCTCCTTCGGCAAAAAAAATTTCGTCCCAACGATAAGCAAGGCGAAGGGCGTTGTCAATCCCGCCGAAAAAATTTTGCGCTCGGTTGAAGTTTTCGACGCGCTGAACTATAATCGCCGCAACTTTTCAGCGAAAGAAGGCAATCACATGTTTGACAGAGGCATCAGCAACGAGCAGTTCAATTCGCATTTGGAGACGCTTGCCAAGCTCATCGAGAAGACGGCGACGACGGTTGACGAGGCGGCGCAGATCGTTCGCGACGCAAAACTTGACACCGCGCGCGAAGAGCACGTCAACAGTGCGCTGAACTTTGCGGCGGAAAATTTGGCACTACCCGAAGTCCGTGTCGAACGGGGGAATCCGTGATGGCGCGGGATTTTTTTGCGGAGATCGTCGCCAACGAAGCCGTCGCTGAAAAAGTTTTCCGCCTGACGATTGACGCGCCGACTCTCGCCGAAGAATCGCGGGCGGGTCAGTTCGTCCACGTGAAAATTTCCGACGAGCTGACGTTGCGGCGACCGCTGGGCATTGCCTCGACGGCGAGCGGCGTGAAAATTTTTTACCGCGTTGTCGGGCGCGGCACGCAACTTCTATCGCGGCGGCAGTCGGGCGAACGGTTGAACATTCTCGGTCCGCTCGGCAACGGCTTCACACCCCGCGGCGACAAAGTTCTTCTCGTCGGCGGCGGAATGGGTCTGGCTCCCTTGCTGTGCGCGGCTGAACAGTTCACCGCCGATGTGCTGATGGGCGGGCGCAACGCTGACGAAGTTAATTTCTGGCGCGAGGAGTTCCATACGCGTGCCGAAAAAATTTTCCTGACCACCGACGACGGCTCGGTCGGGCTCTACGGTTTCGTCACCGACGCCCTGCCCGACATCCTTGCGGCGAATCATTACGCGGCGATTCTCACGTGCGGTCCCGAAGTGATGATGCGTGGCGTTGCGCGTTTGGCGGCGGCAAAAAAAATTCCGTGCGAAGTTTCCTTCGAACGGCGTATGGCTTGCGGACTCGGCGCGTGCTTGAGTTGCTCGGTTGATACCGCCGACGGTCGCAAGAAAGTTTGCAAGGACGGGCCGATTTTTGCCGCGGAAAAAGTTTTCGGGGGTGAGCGCGATGAATGAACTGCTTAGAACGGAATTGCTCGGCATGAAGTTGGCAACACCGATTTTGGCGGCGAGCGGGACGTTCGGCTTCGGCGAGGAGTTCGAAGACTTCGTCGACCTCAAACGTCTCGGCGGCGTCATGGTCAAATGCATCACGCTCAAGCCACGGCGCGGCAATGACGGCGTGCGAATCGCTGAAACACCCGCGGGCATGTTGAACGCCATCGGGCTGGAAAATCCCGGCGTCGAAAAATTTTTGTCGGACATTCTGCCGCGCATCAAAGACCGCACAAATGTCATCGTCAACATCAGCGGCTCCGGCGTCGAGGATTACGGCGAACTTGCCGGATTGCTTGACGTGGACGGCGTCGCGGCGATTGAGCTAAACATCAGTTGCCCCAATGTCAAGGACGGCGGAATAATCTTCGGCACCGACGAGCGGCAAGCGGCTCTGGTCACGGCGGCGGCGAAGAGATCCACGAGCAAGCCCGTTATCGTCAAACTCAGCCCGAACGTCACGGACATCACCAAAATCGCGCGGGCTGTCGAATCGGCGGGCGCAGACGCTCTGTCGCTGATAAACACGCTGATGGGCATGCAGATCAACATTCACACGCGGCGGCCGGTTCTCGGCAACGTGACGGGCGGTCTGTCGGGCGGCGCGATTAAACCTGTCGCCGTGCGCATGGTTTGGCAAACGGCTCAAGCCGTCAACATTCCGATTATCGGTATGGGCGGCATTCAGTCTGCGGCGGACGCGGCGGAATTTTTTTTGGCAGGCGCGAAAGCTGTCGCCGTGGGCACCGCAAACTTCGTCGACCCGTCAATCACCATGAAGATCGCCGACGACCTTGCAACGTATCTGTGCGGCGCGGGTCTGAAGAACATCGGCGAACTCGTGGGCAAAGTTGCGGTCTAGAATCCGAAAATATTTCTGAACCTGCCGCCGACTGATGGACGGTTGTTCCTTGCCGAGCCGTCGAGCACGCCGACGAATTGCCAGAAGATCGGCAGATACGACGCCTCCTGCATGAGCTTGACGATTTCGCCTTCGTGATAAATGCCGCCGTCGCTGATGAAGACGACATACGCGGGCAAAGGGCTCGTCTCGTATTCGGCGATGACCTCCTTGATGGCGACGGGTTCGTCGTTGCCGCCGCCGAGCTTGCCCATTGAGCCGGAGATGTCCATCACCAGCGCGACGCGAGCCGTGACGTCGAGCAGGTTGCGCTTTTCGAGCTGAACCTTGAGCGGCTTGACCAGCGACACGAGTTTGGGTGCGCCGTCGGAAAATTTTTTCTCCAGCGAAATTTTTTGCGGCGGCGAAGATTTTGTTGGCGGCGGAGTTGATGATTACGTCGGCGAGCTGAAGCTGAATGGTCGATGGGAATTTTGTGGCGGCGTTGATGATTGCGTCGGCGAGCTGAAGTTGAACGGTCTGCGGGAATTTTGCGGCGGCGTTGATGATTGCGTCGGCGAGCTGAAGTTGAACGGTCTGTGGGAATTTTGCGGCGGCGTCGGCGGTTGAGTAGGCGGCGTCGTCTGCGTGACGGGCTCATCGTCGTCGTCAGCCTGTTCGCCGCCATAGAAGGCAAGCAGCGCGTCGAGCCCGCCGTTGAAGCCGCGAGCCACCACGTTGAACCGCCAGCCGCTCTTGCGATAAATTTCCAGCGACGTAATCGCCTTCTCCTGCTGAAAGTCCGAGCCGCTGAAAGAAGCCGTGATCTCGTCGCCGATGGAAATTTTGTGCGCGGAAATTTCGCCCATTGTGCCTGCCCCGTCAATCGACGCCGTGAACACGAGCCGCTGAATCGTCTGCGGCAGGTCGTTGAGCTTGATGGTGAAGCTCATGCCCGAAGCGACGTCCGCGCCGACAATCTCCCCCTTCGGCGAACGCAACTGGTTGTAGAAAATCATGTAGCGGTCGTCGGAAAGTTTGTCCTGCGCGTCGACGCCGAAGCAACAGAAATCGTACGTGGCGGAGCCTTGAACCTGCAACGTCACCTTGAGCGGGCGGGCGGGGTCAAAATATTTTTCGAGCTTGTCGCGCGTGCCGCGTTGAGCAATCATCGTGAACACCTCCGAAAGTTTTCCACATCATAGCAGAAAAATTTTCCGCGGGCAATTTGCTTTGCGACGTTGCCTTTGCTAGAATACCTGCGAAAAATTTTGGGAGATGATTTTTTTGCTGGACATGAAATTTGTGCGCGACAACCTAGACGACGTGCGCACCATGCTAAAGAACCGCAACAACCCTCTGAGCCTGGACAACTTCAACGAACTTGAGCAACGCCGCCGCGAAATTTTGGGCGAGACCGAACAGCTCAAGAGCCAACGCAACGCCACGTCGAAGAAAATCGGCGCGATGAAAAAATCCGGCGAAGACACCGCCGCAATTTCCGCCGAAGTCCGCGCGATGGGCAACAAAATTTCTGCGCTCGACGGAGAGCTGCGTGACGTCGAATCAAATCTGCGCGACCTGTTGCTCCACATTCCGAACGTTCCCGCCGCCGACGTCCCAATCGGCAAGGACGACACCTGCAACCCCGAAGTCCGTCGTTGGGGAACGCCGCGTGAATTCGACTTTGAACCGAAAGCTCATTGGGATATCGGCACCGCGTTGAACATCTTCGACTTCGACCGCGCGGGCAAAGTCACCGGCGCACGCTTCACGTTCTATCGCGGGCTCGGTGCTCGACTTGAACGCGCTTGCATCAACTTCATGATGGATCTGCACGCCAATCGCCACGGCTATACCGAAATGCTCGCGCCGTACATCGTCAATCGCTCCAGCATGATCGGCACGGGTCAGCTGCCAAAATTCGCCGAGGACATGTTCAAGCTCGAAGGGCTCGATTATTATCTGGTGCCCACCGCCGAAGTCCCGATGACAAACTTCCACCGCGACGAGATTCTTTCCGCCGAGACCCTGCCCGAATATTACGCGTGCTACACCGCCTGCTTCAGAGCCGAGGCCGGCGCGGCAGGTCGCGATACCCGCGGGCTCATTCGTCAACACCAGTTCAACAAGGTCGAGCTCATCAAGTTCACCAAGCCCGAAGACTCGTGGAACGAACTGGAGAGCATGGTCGACGCCGCCGAGGACGTCCTGCGCACGTTGGAGATTCCTTACCGCGTCGTATTGCTTTGCACCGGCGACATGAGCTTCACCTCGGCGAAGACTTACGATATCGAAGTGTGGATGCCCGCGCAGGGCAAGTACCGCGAAATTTCTTCGTGCTCGAACTGCACCGACTACCAGGCTCGCCGCGCCAACATCAAGTTCCGCCGCGACGCCAAGAGTAAGCCCGAATTCGTCCACACGCTCAACGGCTCAGGTATCGCCGTCGGACGAACGGTTGCCGCCATATTGGAAAACTGTCAGCAGGCGGACGGCTCCGTAAAAATTCCGCGGGCACTCGTTCCCTACATGGGCGTCGAAGAAATTACCGCGTGAGCAGAACGTAAATCGCCGCCAACGCGAAATATGGACCGTAGGCAAAGTAACTGCCGCGGTCTTTTTGTTTGAGCGCGATCATCATCAACGCCGCCAGCCCGCCGCCAATCGTCGCCATCAGCACCACGGACAGAAGTTTTTCGCAACCGAGCCATAATCCCAACGCCGCGACCAACTTCACGTCGCCGCCGCCGAGTGCTCCCGTCAAAACCGCGAGCAACAAAAAAATTCCGCCGCCGATGAGTGACGCTGCCGCGCAGTCGACGAAATTCAGCCCCGCGGAAAAAATTCGCGCCGCGCCGATCAATGCCAATGCCCCCGTCGTCTCGTCGAAGAGCATGTATTGTTCGAAGTCCGTCGCCGTCATCAGCACCAGAAGAAAAATTCCCGCCGCCAGCCACAAATCGTCCGCCGCCGCAAAAAAAATCGTCAGCGCGACGAACATCAGCGGGCGTCGGAATTTGGCGCGTTCGGAAATTTTTTCGGGGAAGCTCAGCTCCGAGCAGCCGTCGTAAAGTCTGTCAATCCACCGCGAGCCGACGAAGGTCAGTGCCGCCGCCGCCATCATGCTCAGAAAAATTTCGCCCGCCACGTCAATCGCCCCCGCCAAAAATTTTCCCGATTATAGCACAAAAAAATCGCCCGATGAGCTTCGGGCGTGTATAACGAAAAATTCTTGACCGCTAAGTAAAATTGTTTTGCCGCGGCGACCAACTCCGAACGGTGAACGGTTGTGACGCGTCAACCGGATGCAACGTCACGTTGCCCGCTAAGTTAAATTGCTTTGCCGCGGCGACCAACTCCGAACGGTGAACGGTTGTGACGCGTCAACCGGATGCAACGTCACGTTGCCCGCTGAGTTAAATTGTTTTGCCGCGGCGACCAACTTTGACTTGTCGCAATGTCACGGCGCGTCAACCGGATGCAACGTCACGTTGCCCGCTGAGTTAATGAGCCGCCTTGTTGGCGAGAATCTGTTTGAGCACGCGAACCGAGCCGTCGTCGAAAACGAAGCGAACGTCCGTGTGCGCGGGAATGATCTCTTCCACTTGCCCCAGGTTGATGGCGGGAGACTTGACGGGGTCTTCGAGCGCGTAATTGAACGGCTTGATCTCCTCGCGGTTGAGCCAGAAGCGGAACTGCGCGGCGATTGTCGAGTCGTCGCTCTTATAGGCGCGTTGCTCCTTCCTTAGCCCGCTGCCAATCTCGTTGCACAGCAGGAAGTTGCCGAAGAGTTTGTAGCTCGTGCGCGGCACAACAGCGAGGAAATCTTTCAGCGGAACTTTCTGCTCCTCGTTCATGTAGCTGATGTAAAGGTCTTCGTAATACGGCTCGTGATAAAAATTTTTGTCCGCCATCTCCTCGAAGTCGTGAATGACGTCGCCATACCACTGGTTGAAACCGCGGCCGTTGGTGTTGTAGAAATAAAATTCCTCGTGAGCGTCGTCCTTGGGCTTAACCAGCCAGCTGACGACGATTTCCTTCTTGTCGTCGCGGTAGGTCAGGTAGTAGCTGTCGTCGATGACGAAGAACCAATCGCGCGTGTTCGTCTTCAGGTGCAGGAAGTGGATATCGCGGGTGCGGTATTCTTCGAGCAGGGATTCAAATTGTTCGCCGGTCAAATCAGTCAACTCCTTCGCGAAAAAGTTTTGGCGGCCGGTGACGAAAAATTTTTTCCGAGACCGACCGCCTTTCAAGTGATATTACAGAGTGTCGAGAGGGAGAAGGTTATTGGCTGTTAATCCATGTGCGAGCCGCCGTTGATGTCGATGTCTTCGCCGGTGATGTAGCCGGCTTCTTTGGAAGCGAGGAAGACAATCGGACCGGCAACTTCGAAGACTTCGCCGATACGTTTCATCGGGATTTCCTGCGCGAGCTTGCGGTCGTCTTCTTCGGTGCCGTTCATGTTCTTGCGGATATCGGTGTTGATTGCGCCGGGGCAGACGCAGTTGACGGTGATGCCGTATTCGGCGACTTCGCGGGCGAGGTTCTTGCTGAAGCCGAGCAGAGCAGCTTTGGACGCGCTGTAGTGTGCGCCGCCGAAGACGCCGCCGCCGCGTTTAGCAGAGACCGAAGACAGGCTGACGATACGCCCGTAGCGAGCTTCCTTCATGACTTCGACGACAGCTTTGGTGATGAGGAACGTGCCGAACATGTTGACGGTGAAGATGCGTTTCATATCGGCGAGCGTCATATCGTGGACGGTGACGCGCTGGGTGATGCCGGCGTTGTTGACCAGGACGTCGATCTTGCCGTATTTGTCTTTGACGTTCTTGACGAAGGCGTTGACGCTGTCCTCGTCGGCGATGTTGAGGACGAAACCGTCAGCCTTGTAACCGGCGGCTTGAATCTCGGCAACGGTGTCTTTGCAGCCCTGTTCGTTCATGTCGGCGATGATGACCTGCGCGCCCGCTTCGGCGAACATGTTGGCGATGCCGCGACCGATGCCGCGCTTGGAGCCGCTACCCGTGACGATGACGACCTGGTCTTTGAAATCAAACATGATGAAATTCCTCCTGTCGAAAAATTTTTATCAGAGAGCTTTCGCCGCCGCAACGATGCCTTCGACGGTGATGCCGTTCTTGGCGAGCAGACGTTCGTAGGGAGCCGATTCGCCGAACTGATCTTGAATGCCGATGCGTTTGACTTTGCCCTTGCCCATTTCCGCGGCGACTTCGCAGACAGCCGAGCCGAGCCCGTTGAGAATGTTGTGGTCTTCGACGGTGACGATCTTGCCGATGTTTTCGATGCAGTCTTTAACGCAGGCGACGTCGAGCGGTTTAATCGTGTGCATGTCGATGACGCGAGCTTGGCAACCTTCCTTGGCGAGTTCTTCAGCGGCGGCGATGGCGAGGCGAACTGTGTCGCCGTTGGCGATGATGGCGACGTCTTTGCCGTCACGAACGAGATGAGCCTTGCCGATTTCAAACTGCGTGTTCTCGTCGTAGATGATGGGAATTGCGTCGCGGGTGAAGCGCAGGAAGACGGGGCCGTTATATTCTGCGGCGGCGCGAACGAGTTTGCGAGCCGACCAATAATCCGCGGGCATGATGACGGTCATATTCGGGATGGTGCGCATAACGCCCATGTCTTCGATTGCCTGATGGCTTGCGCCGTCGTTAGCGGGAGTAACGCCGCCGTGGGAGCAAGCGATTTTGACGTTGAGCTTCGGATACGCGATCTCTTGACGAATCATTTCGCACATGCGCAGGGAGCCGAAGACAGCGTAGGTGACGACGAAGGGGATCTTGCTGCAGGTTGCCAAGCCCGCCGCGACGCCGGCCGCGTTCTGTTCGGCGATACCAACGTTGATGTGCTGGTCGGGCAGGGTCTTGATGAAGTTGGTCGTCTTGCAGGATTTGCCGATGTCCGCGTCGACGACGAGTATGTTGCGATTCTCCTTGCCGAGGGCGACGATCTCTTCGCCGAACCCGTCGCGAGTTGCCTTATTAGCCATAATGTTCACTCCTCCAAAAATTTCCGCGCTCGATTAAAATCCCTCTTCGATGTCTTTGATTGCCTGTTCCCATTGCTCCTTGTTGGGGGCGACGCCGTGCCAGCTGCCGACGTTCTCCATGTAGCTGACGCCTTTGCCTTTGACGGTGTGCCCGATGATGCATTTGGGGCTGCCGCTGTGCAGGTGCATTCTGATTTCGTCGAACGTGCGAACCATCTGCGCCATGTCGTTGCCGTCAATCTCGTAAATCTCGAAGCCAAACGCCTTGAACTTTTCGCCGAGGTCGCGGTTGGGCATAACTTCATCAGTGGTGCCGTCGATTTGCAGGTTGTTCACGTCGACGAAGATTGTGAGATTGTCCAGGCGATACTTGTTGGCGGTCTGCGCTGCCTCCCAGATTTCGCCTTCCTGACATTCGCCGTCACCGAGCACGCTGAAGACGCGGCAGGGTTTGTTGTCGAGTTTCATGCCGATAGCCATACCGACGGCGCAGGCGAAGCCCTGACCGAGCGAGCCGGTGGGGATGTCGATGCCGGGGCAGTGCATGTTGGGATGACCCTGAAGCGGCGAGCCTTCCTTGCGCAGGGTGTAGAGCACGGTTTCGGGGAAGAACTTGCGTGCGGCGAGCGCGGCGTACTGAATCGGGCAGACGTGCCCTTTCGACAGGACGAAGCGGTCGCGGTCTTCCCATTGAGGATTTTTCGGGTCGACATTCATTTCGTAGAAGTAGCACGCCGTGACGAATTCCGCCGCAGACAAGCTTCCGCCGGGGTGACCCGACTGCGCCTCATAGATCATCGTGACGACCTTCTTGCGCAGATCCTGAGCGATCTTCTTGAGTTGTTCGACTGACCTTCTCTTCATGGATTGAACCTCCTTATGTGAAACGCGGGGTGCGACGGGTGCCGCGCCTCTGTTAACTACTGCGAAGTTTTAATCGCGGATTGTGCTCTTGATTTCGGTGATGGTGCCGTTGGCGAGGGTGACCTTGAGCTTGAGGCTCCCGTCGCCGCTGAAGTATTTGTACTCGATTGCGCCGTCGTCGCTGTCGCGTTCGTTGGGCTGACCATAAGCCGCCGTCAAATCCTGTTCGGTCTTGCCGACTGCGATGCCCACGCCCGTCTGAACGTTGGGCTGATAGGTCTTGACTTCCTCGACGCCGCCGAGAAGATCAACGTCGACTTGCAGACCGTTAGAGAAGGTGTATTCGTCGCCGTCGTGAACTGATGTCGGTTCGCCGAGAAGTTGTTTGACCGCGTCGATTGACATGCCGGGTGCCACGGAGCCGATTGCAAATTTCGCGTCGACGTTGGCGGGCTGACCCGTGACCTGATTGACGGTTTGCGTGACCTCGTTCTTGGTCTCTTGAACTTCTTCAGTGACCTCGTTTTTGACTTGTTGGGCCGCGTGCCCACAGCCGGTGAGCAGAGCCGTAATCAACAGCAGCGCAAAGGTTTTCTTCATGGTAACTAGTCCTTCTGCAAAGTTTTCTCCGCGCTAGACGAACAGCAGAGGGAGTTGCGGAATGTATGTTACCAGCAACAGGACAACTAGGCAAGCGATGATGAGCGGAATGACCGCGACGGATATATCCTTTAGCGAAACGTTTGCTATGCCGCACCCGACGAACAAGTTTATGCCGACGGGCGGGGTGACCAGACCGATTGACAAGTTCAAGACCATGACCGCGCCGAAGTGAATCGGGTCGATGCCCAGACTCAACGCGACGGGCAGGAACAGCGGCGTGAAAATCAGCACGGCGGACGTTGCGTCCATGAAGCAGCCGGCGATAAGGAAGATGATGTTGGGTATAAGCAAAGGTGATTTCATTAATAATAATTTATTAAATAGAAAATTAGCATCTAATAATAATGAAGAAGAAGAGGAAGAGGAAGAAGAAAATGAAACAATCAATGAAAATGTAAATAATGCTAAAAATAATGGGTTCAATACCGTTGTGAGAAAAATGGATAAATTAAATTTTTTGAGAAATTTGGCCAAAAGAGCCAAAATTGAAAATCAGAAAATAGATTATGATTCCCAGTTACCTGAAAAAATGAAAGAAGAGGTTTATAAAAAGGGAATAAGTAATATTCTAAATTTTTCCAAATTTTTAAAACACCGTTTACATAATAAGGAAAGTGCTGAATTTGAAAAGAATGATGTTTCCAACAGTAAAAGCAAGAAAAAGAAAAATAAAATGAAAAATGAAATAAGAGATTATTTAAAACATAGTAAGCAAGTCAAAAAATATGATTCAATTAAAAAAATGGAACATGAAAATATAATTTCCAAAAATAAAGAAACTAGTGAAAATATTGATAATAATAATATAATAAAAGAAGAAGAAAATGAATCAAATTTTAATAACAACGAAAATAATAATATGAATCAAAATAATTTTATAGAAGAAAGCCCTATTCAAGGACAAAATAATGAACAAAATGAAAATAATATGAATATCAAATACAATGAAGAAAATAAAAATCAAGAAGAAATAATTCAAGACGAGAATCAAAATCAAATTGAGAACGAAAATGAAAATGAAAATGATATTGAACAAAATAATAACAATAATGATGTTAATATTAATATTAACAATAATTTTATAGAACAAAATAATAATTTAAATAATTCCCAAGTATCAGATACAAAAAATTCTAATAAAATTAATAATGATATTGAATTAAATGAAAATGTTCGCAATATAAAAGATAATTTACGAAATATATTTAATGATATAATATATAAATCCTTTGATGATTTTGAAAAAAATATAAATATCAAATTAACTCAAATTAATAACCGAATCAATGATATATCATTAAAAATATCTGATTTCCAAAGTAATCAATTCAATCAAAATGAAGGAGGATTTTCAAAAGCAAAAAAAATAGGAGATAATACTTATAGTCAAAGCTCATATATACAGCCAAGTATAGTTGAAAATAATAATTCATTTTATATTAATAGCAGAAAAATGAGGTTACATTCAATAAAGGATTCAAAAAATCATTCAGTTAATACTGAAGATCCAGATTTTAATATTAATAATTTAGAAAAAAAAGAAGATACAAGCATTGATTCTGAAGTTACAAAAACATGGAAAGAAACTCTGAAATTGATAGAAAAAGGTAAAATTAATGAAGGTTACCTTAAATTAATAAATAGTGGTGATGATATATATTTACTAAGATTAATATGCTTAACTGGACCTATTATTGATAAATTAGATGTCGAAGTAGCAAAAAGAGTTCTCATTAGAGTAAACATGATTTCCAAAAGTCATCAAATACAAAATTTACTTATTGGCTTAATAAAAAATAGTTTAAAAAATAATATATTTCAAACATTAGAGCCAAATCAACAAAATTATATATTAGATTCACTCTACGAATTTTCAGGACTTAATAATAGTATTGCAAGCGAAGCAGCTGAATTATATGCGGAGCTAACTAAATAAAATTATTTTAATAATATATTTAAATTTTTTTATCTTTAATTTAAAATAAAAAATATTAAAATAAAATATATTTTTATATATATAAATATTTAATTATATTTTAATAAAGCTAAAGAAAATAAGGAACCAAAGTTTTAATAGTCGCACTTTCTTTAGACTTTGGAACACTATCAAAAGTAATAGCAGTTCTTTGTTTATTTTTATCCAATTTTATTATGCCAGCTTTATTTCCACATCTATAACAATAATTTGGGCAAGACCATATAGTGACTAAATTTTTTTCTTTAAACCAATATTTAATTCCTTCTCCAGCTAGTTGATGTGCTCGGCAAATGAGTTCAATCCCATTGATTTGATTAAATTCATTAGTAACCTTATATCCAAACATCCAACCAGCACCTCTACTATTAAAAACCCAAGTTTCATTTTCATCAGTAGGGTCACTCCATAATAAATCGCAAATTGCTCCTTCATGTGGTATTTCACCTTTACGATTAATTAATCTTATTTGGTCAATAGTAGTAATTAAAGGACTTAATCCCCCATGAACACAAAAAATATTTTTATCAATAACAGCACATAAAGGCATTAAATCGAAAATTTCATTAAATAATTTCCAAGGCTGACTATTTCCATATTTTCTATTTATTTCATCATAAAAACCATAAATGAATGATATATTCCTACTTTCATGATTTCCTCTAATTAATATTGTTTTATCTGGATATAAGCATTTTAAACATATGAGTAATTCTATTGTTTCCACACTGTTTGATCCACGATCGATATAATCACCTAAAAATATATATTTTTGTTCTGGAGGTGGACCTCCTGATGTTTTGAAGAGTTCTAAAAGGTCATAGAATTGCCCGTGCAGATCTCCACAGATTGTTACTGGAGGAGATGTGGTTATTATATTACTTTCTTCGATTAATATTTCTTTCACTTTGGAACATAATTCTTTTAAGTCTGATTCATTTAATATTTTCCCTTCTTGGAGTTGAGAATACCATTTTTCTGCCATTTAAATTTTTCTTTAATTTTTTTTTATTTTAATTATTTTGTTTAGTATTAATTTTATTTTGATTTATATTTTCTAATTTATTTTTTTCTTTTTGAACATATGTTCTAGTCATAGGAACTATATTTATATTATTCATGTTTCTTTCAACTTTAGTTTTATTTTTGTTTTTTTTCAAATCTTTTTGTTTTATTTCTGCACAATGATAAAAAATAACAGTTTTCCCTTTTTTTAAATTTTCTTTTTTATTTCTTATTTTCACATTATCACATGAACTTTTATAAGTTACCTTTACTTTCCCTTTTGGTTCTTTTATTTTTGTTCTATTTTTATTATATATTAAAGGTTTATCAACAGAGATATTCATAGGCTCTATTATATGAAATTCTATATCCTTTTTAGAATATATTATATATCTACTTTGAATATTTTTATATTTTCCTCCTCTATCTATTGTCTTTCTTCTTAATTTTTTCTCTGTATTATCTTTATTATTCATGTCTTCATATCTATTACTTCTTTCAAATTTATTTACATTTTTATTCTTAAATGTTTGTTTTTGTTCTATTATTTTAATAGGTTCTATTTCGTTATTTTGAATTCTTTTGGTAACATTCTCATAAATTTTTTTATTTTCAGGATCTTCTAAATCTGAATCTAAGTAGCCTTTTTGGGCATCTTTATTTTGAATTTTGATATTATTTATATTTTGTTTTACTTCTTTTTTAGGCCTTAATACGGTTTTTTTCATATTTTCTAATTAAATTTTAAAAT
>JADEZQ010000010.1 GCA_015206785.1 Quinella sp. 2Q5
CGACGATGTTGAGGTTGTCGAGCGTCGCCGCGCCGGCGAGGGTGATTTGGTTGTTGCCGACGTTGACAATGACGTCCGAGCCGCTGGCAACGGTGCTGTATCTGGTGATGACGCCGCCGAGCGAAACCGTTGACGAATTTGTTAAGCCGCTGATTGAATCGTTGCCGTCTTGATAGATGTAAACGAAATTTTCGCCGCTGTTGGTAACGGTGTCATCGCCGGAGCCGCCGCCGTCGTCAACCTGAACGCTGTCGCCGCTGTTGTTGATGATGTCTGAACCGTAGCCCGTGTTGATGACGACATTTTCGCCGTAATTTTCGATGATGTCATCGTCCGCGCCGCCCGTGATGGTTACGTTCTCCAAATCGTTGTGGATGAAATCGTTTCCTTCGCCGCCGTCTAGCACAGCGTCCGTAGCAGTGTTGAAGATTGTATCGTTGCCCGCGCCCGCCAGCACCGTGGCATATTCGTTGTGGAAGATGTGAATGGAGTCGTTGCCGTTGCCCGCGTTGACGGAAATGTTTGAGCCGTAAGTCTCGATAACGTCGTTGCCGTCGCCCGCGTCGATGATGATGTTGGAGTCGCCGCGAGTTGCGCCGAAGATTGAATCGTTGCCGCCCAGCGCTTGAATCGTGACGTTGTCGGCGGAATTGGTGATTGTGTCGGCATTATTCGTGCCGGTGACGAGAGTGTTGGCTATCGTGTTGGAAATATTTTTACCTGTATCGCCGTCGCCGACGTATGTGCCGATGATGTTGAGGTCGTCCAAACTCGCCGCGCCGTTGAGTGTGATTTTTCCGCTGCCTACAGTCAAAATCACGTCCGAGCCGCTGATAACGGAAGAATAATTTCCGCCGCCGATTGACAGCGTGAAATTTTCGTCGAAGCTCCAAATTGCGTCGTTGCCGTCGCCGGAGGTGTATTGAATCAAAACGTTGTCGCCCGCGCTGATTGAATCGTTACCCGCGCCGCCTGAGACAGTACCGTTGGCAATAAAAATCGTGTCGGCTCCCGCGCCGCCGTTGATTGAAACGTCCGTGGCGTTGTAGCTTGAAATTTCGTCGTCACCATCGCCGCCGTCGATTGTGACTTTGTCGGTGATGTTCGTAACGGTGTCGTTGCCCGCGCCCGAATTGATGATGACGTTTTCTTGTTTGTCACCGCGTGCGTGTTCGCTGTCGTAATAATTGTTGATGAAGTCGTTGCCGCTGCCCGTGTTGATTGTGACGTTGGAGCCGCCGCCGCTGCCATAGGCACCGTTGATAACGTAGTTGTTGCCGTCGCCCGCGTTGATTAAAGCGTTGGCAACGCGATTGGTGATTGAATCATTGCCTGCGCCCGCAGTGATTGTGTGACCTGAAGCGGTCGTGTCGTTTATTCGGTGGTTTTCGATGACGTTGGCACCGTCGCCCGCATTTACAACAAAATTCGAGCCGTCGTTGATTGTGATTGTGTCGGAACCGCCCGCCGCGTTTATCGTGACGCCGTTGCCGTATTGAGTTTGGACAGAGTTATTGCCCGCACCCGCGTTAATCAAAAGATTTTCGTTAGTGTAGTCGGCGGAAATTTTATCATCGCCTGCGCCGGCGTTAATCGTCGAATTCGTGCTGTAGCCGATGCTGAAGCTGTTGTTGCCCTGCGTGTCGTCGAGCAAAATTTTCACGTTGCCGCTGTCGTTTTTGCGGTAGCCTTGAAGTGAATCGTTGCCCGCGCCGCCTCGAACGGTTATGTTGTTGCCGTAGCCGCCGACAGTATCGTCGCCCGCGCCCGCGTCAATCGACGAATCGTCGCCGAAGTGTGAAACGTTGTCGGCACCTGCGCCCGCGCTGATTGTGGCTTTGTCGCCGACGTTGTAAAGTGAATCGTCGTCGTCGCCCAAATTAATCAACGCATTGTCGCCGTAGTTGTCGACGTTGTCGTCGCCATCGCCCGCGTCAATCGTCGCGTCGTTGGCTTTGAACTGGTCGGTCGCGTAACCGTTTTGGATGTAGTCGTTGCCTGCGCCGCCTATAATCGAGGAACTTTGACCGCCGCCGCTTACGGTGTTATAAATTCTGTCGTTATCCGCGCCGCCGTCAAGCGTGACGTTGTCAACCCCGCCGTTGTTGTCAAGTGCGTCGTCGCCGCCAAGTCCGCTGAGTGCCGAATAAATCGTCGTGGTCTCCGTTGCGCTGTCGTAATAAAGCGTTCGCAAATCGTCGTTGCCGCTTGTGCCAACCAACGTGTCGCCTTGTATTGTTTGTGGCATGAAAAATCAGTCCTCCTTAAATCAAAATCGCGACAAAAATTTCTGCGTTGATTACTGGTGAAAAGTTTGCCGCGAAAATTTTTCTGTCCGTGCGATGAAATTTTTACGCCGCGAATTTTATCACAACGGTCGATACGTGTAAAGATTTTGCCGACGTGGTACAATGGCGCGGAGGTGACAGCGATGAAAACTTTGGAGAGGCTCAGCGACTTCGTCTCGCGGAACATGACGTGGTTGGTGATAATCTGCGCGGCGTTGGCGATGACGTTGCCGGCGGCGTTCGAATGGACGGTGCCGCACGTGACGAAACTTTTGGGCGTGGTGATGTTCGGCATGGGCATGACGCTCAAGGTGGAAGACTTCCGAGAAATTTTTCGCCGCCCGCGCGATGTACTAATCGGTTTGCTCGCGCAGTTTACGATAATGCCGCTGACGGCTCTGGCTCTGACCAAAGCGTTCGACTTGCCGGCGGAGCTGGCGGCCGGCGTGATACTCGTCGGCACATGTCCGGGCGGCACGGCGTCGAACGTGATGACATTCCTTGCGAAAGGTGACTTGGCTCTTTCCGTGTCGATGTCGATGGCGTCAACTTTGCTCGCGCCAATCGTCACGCCGCTTTTGACTTTGGCATTGGCGGGCGCGTGGATTGAGGTGTCGCTCGTCAATATGATGGTGTCGATTGTTCAGGTGGTCGTCGCGCCGATTTTGCTGGGGCTCGCCGTCAATCATCTGTTCGCGGATTTTGTTCGGCGTGCGGTGAAAATTTTGCCGCTCGTGTCGATTGGTGCGATACTTTTGATCCTCGGCGGCGTCGTCAGCGTGAACGCGGAAAAAATTCTTCAGACGGGCGTGCTGGTGATGATGGTCGTCGTCTTGCACAACCTGTTCGGCTATGGGCTCGGCTTCGTCGCGGCAAAAGTTTTCGGAATGAACTTGCCCAAGACGAAGGCGGTCGCGATTGAAGTGGGCATGCAGAATTCGGGGCTGGCGGTCTCTTTGGCTATGGCGCATTTCACTCCGGCGGCGGCGATACCGGGCGCACTCTTCAGCGTGTGGCACAACATATCGGGTTCGATTATGGCGAACGTTCTTTCGCGGCGGTGATGAGCTCTCGTGATTGTCACTGCGTCTGCGGTCGCTCACTGCGTCGGCGATTGGTCACTGCGTCTGCGGTTGATGACTGCGTCAGCGGTTGGTCACTGCGTCTGCGGTTGGTCACTGCGTCAGCGGTTGCTCACTGCGTCTGCGGTTGGTCACTGCGTTGACGTTTAGATCTACTTTTCTTTGCGTGCCCAAAGAAAAGTAGCAAAAGAAAGGGCACCTCGCAGGGGCGTCGCCGCATGCTACATCACGTAGCATACGCGGCGTGGCCGCCCATCCGTGGGCGGCCTCAAGCTTACGGGTCACAGGTCGAACAGGCTAAGCTGAATCGGGCGGTTTGCTTTAGGCGTCGGCTTTGGTTTTGGGATGTTCATAGGCTTTGGCGGCGACAGCTGTCCGCGCTGAATTTTTTCGGCGGTCGTGCGTGCAAGGAAGTCGCATCGTTCGTTGAAGCGATTGCCCGCGTGCCCTTTGACCCAGTTGAACTTGACGGCGCGCACGGCAATCAAAGCGTCGAGCTCAAGCCACAGGTCGCGATTGAGCACGGGAGATTTGTTGGCGGTTCGCCAGCCGTTGCTCTTCCACTTGACGAGCCAGCCGTTGGTGAAGGCGTTCTTCAGGTAGCTGCTGTCGGTGAACAGTTCGACGCTTTCGCCCGCGGGAATTTTTTCCAACGCACGAATCGCGGCGGTCAGCTCCATGCGGTTGTTGGTGGTGTGCTTTTCGCCGCCGAAAATTTCTTCACGCTCCGTGCCGTTGACAATGACAGCCGCCCAACCGCCCGCGCCGGGGTTGCCAAGACACGAGCCATCCGTGTGAATTTGAATCATCGTTGAATCTCCTTCGAGGTGATGAATTTGGATATCGTTCACGAGAAGTTGAAGACCCTGCCCGACGCGCCGGGCGTCTACATCATGAAGGACGAGCGCGGCAAAATTATTTACGTCGGCAAGGCGGTCGTGCTAAAGAATCGTGTGCGCCAGTATTTCCAATCGAACAGGAACCACAGCGCGAAGGTCAAGGCTATGGTCGCGCGCGTCGCTGACTTCGAGACCATCGTCACGGCGTCGGAGGTCGAGGCTCTGATTTTGGAATGCAACTTGATTAAGAAGCATCGTCCGCGCTACAACATCAGCCTCAAGGACGACAAGAGCTATCCGTATCTGCAGCTGACGGCGGAAGATTTCCCGCGCATCGTTTTGACACGGCGGGTGATTCACGACGGCTCGCGATACTTCGGACCGTACACCGGCGGAGTCAAAGAGACCGTCGACCTGTTGCGGAAAATTTTTCCACTGCGCACGTGCCGAACCTTCGCCAAGCGTCCGTGTCTGGAGTTCCACATCAAACGCTGCCTTGCGCCGTGCGTCGGCAAAATCTCCCGCGAAGATTATATGCGCTTTGTCAACGCCGCCGAAAAATTTTTGGACGGGCACACCTCACAGGTCGAATGCGATATCGCCGCGCAGATGAAAGCCGCCGCCTCTGCTCTGCAATTTGAACGCGCCGCTCACTTGCGCGACGTGCTCAACGCTGTTCGCTCCGTCACCGCTCGGCAGACCATCGTCACGGACGCGGGCGACCTTGACGCTGTCGGGTTGGCTCGGTTGGACGGCGAGACCTGCGTGCAAATTTTTTTTGTGCGTGACGGCAAAGTTATCGGGCGGGAAAATTTTTTGCTCGGCAACGTCGGCGACTCCGACGACGCCACGGCAATCACCGCGTTCATCAAGCAATACTACAGCCGCGCACAGCTCACGGCGGCGGAAATTCTGTTGCCCGCGGCTTTGGCTGACGACGACGCAAAAGTTTTCGGGCAATGGCTCGGCGTCAAGCTGTCGGCTCCTCAACGCGGCGTCAAGCGTTCGCTGGTGGAGATGGCAACTCGAAACGCGGCGAAGTTTCTGGCGGAAGAATCTGCACGTCGGCTGATGCGTGAGGCTCAAACCGTCGGCGCAGTCGAAGAGCTCAGGGCGGCTCTGAACCTTGAGCACCTGCCGCGGCGAATGGAATGCTTCGACATCTCGCACATTCAAGGCAACGAGACCGTCGCGTCTATGGTCGTCTTCGTCAACGGCGCGCCCGACAAAAAATCTTATCGCCGCTATAAAATCCGCACCACCGAAGGCAAGCCCGACGACTTTGAATCCATGCGCGAAGTCACCGCCCGACGCTACGGAAAAATTTCTGCCGATACGCCCGACCTCATCGTCATCGACGGCGGGCTCGGTCAGCTCAACGCGGCGTTGCAGATCATTCGCGGCGCAGGTCATCAGACGCCCGTCGTCGGTCTCGCTAAACAATTCGAATTGATTTTCGTCGAAGGCTCATCCACGCCGATTGAACTGCCGCGCTCCGGTCAAGCCCTCAAGCTAATGCAACGTATCCGCGACGAGGCTCACCGCTTCGCCATCACCTACCACCGCAAACTTCGCCGCGCCCGCAATCTCAAATCACAGCTCGACAACGTGGCGGGTATCGGCACTAAACGCCGCGCAGAGCTGCTGAAACATTTCGGCACGCTCGCCAAAATCAAAGCCGCTTCCGTCGATGAGCTCGCCGCCGTCCCGTCAATGACCCGCGTCGCCGCCGAATCGCTGAAAAAATTTTTCGCCGCACAAGAGCCGTGACCGCACCCGTGTCCTAAGCACGCAACACGACCGCACAAGGATGTGCGGTCGCCGCCGTTGAACGCGTGATGCGTTCTCAGGCGGTCAAAGGCTCTTTCTTTTGCTACTTTTCTTTGAGCCAGCAAAGAAAAGTAGATCCTAAATGCAGACGCAGTCAGCAACCGCAGACGCAGTGATCAGACACCGTCGACAGCCAACGACGTCAAACTTGACAGCGCACACGCAACGCCTTAGACTGCAGAAAAATTTTCCTGGAGGGAATCTCATGAGCAACCTTGAAGTCGGAATCGTCGGCTTGCCAAACGTCGGCAAGTCCACGCTGTTCAACGCCATCACCAAAGCCGGAGCCGAGGCGGCAAATTATCCGTTCTGCACGATTGAACCGAACGTCGGAGTCGTCGCTGTGCCCGATGAACGTTTGAACGTGCTGACCAAACTTTATGCCTCGAAGAAGACTACGCCCGCCACCGTTCGCTTCGTCGATATCGCCGGTCTCGTAAGCGGCGCGTCCAAAGGCGAAGGGCTCGGCAATAAATTTCTCGAACACATTCGCCAAGTCGACGCCATCGCTCACGTCGTGCGTTGCTTCGACGACGAAAACATCACGCACGTCGCCGACACCATCGATCCCCTGCGCGACATCGACACCATTCAAACGGAGCTGTGCCTGGCGGATTTGGACGTCGTCGAAAAACGCCTCGCCAAGGTCGCCAAGCTGATGAAGTCCGGCAGCAAAGAGGCTCGCGCTGAATCCGAAATCCTTGAGCGCATAAAAATTTCTCTCGATTCGGCAAAACCTGCGCGGCATTTGAATTTGACTGACGACGAGCTGACGCAAATCCGCGACGCAAATCTGCTGACGCTCAAGCCCGTGCTCTACGTCGCCAACGTCGCTGAAGATGACCTCGCCGCCGACAACGACCACGTCCGCAAAGTCCGTGAGCTTGCCGCGGCAGAGGGTGCTCGCGTCGTCGTAATCTGCGCCAAAGTCGAAGAGGAGATTGCTGAACTTGACGCTGACGAGGCTCAAGAATTTTTGGCGGACATGGGGCTCGACGCTTCCGGTCTGGATAGATTGATTCACGCCGCGTTTGACTTGCTGGGGCTGATGACGTTCCTCACTGCCGGTCCCGACGAATGCCGCGCCTGGACAATCACCAAGGGCACCGTCGCCGTCAAAGCCGCGGGAAAAATTCACAGCGACATCGAACGCGGTTTCATTCGCGCCGAGATTGTCAACTATGACGATTTGATTCGGCTCGGCTCAATCACCGCCGCCCGCGACAAAGGTCTCGTCCGCCTCGAAGGCAAAGATTACATCATGCAAGACGGCGACGTCACTTACTTCCGCTTCAACGTCTGAGACAAATTTAAAAGCGACTCGCTCCTCGTGGAGTGAATCGCTTTTTCGATATCAACCTTTGCGCCCCGAAAGCTTGCCGCCGTCGGAAACTTCTTTGCGGCGGGCGTCGGGTGCGCTTTTGATTTTCTCGCCTAGCTTTTTCATCGTGCCCTTAGAGTCGTCCTCGTCCTTAAGACTGCGCGCCATATCCTTGAGCTTGCCGGTCAAGCTTGAGTTCAACTTCGCCATTTCGATCACCTCGCGGGCAATGTAGCAAATTTTTTCGGCACCGTCAAGCTTGACGGAAGTTGCCCACATGAAATAGAATCCTCGCAGAAAAATTTTCAGGAGGACGCCAATGCACGAACACACTTTGGACGACGGCACGGTCATTAGCCACAGCCACACGCACACGCACACGCAGACCAAAGCCGTGTTGAATCGAATGGCGCGGCTCATCGGGCACTTGAATTCGACGCGCAAGATGATTGAGGACGGGCGAGATTGCTCCGAAGTTTTGATTCAGCTCTCCGCCGTGGACGCCGCCATCAAAGCCGTCGGGCGAATCATTTTGAGAGACCACATCGAACACTGCATCGTTGACGCCGTCAAGACCGGCGACACCGCCGAGATTGAAAAGCTCAACCGCGCAATCGAACAGTTCATCCGCTGATTAAATCGCGCACGACTTCGCCCGCCATAATCAAGCCCGCCACGCTCGGCACGAACGCCGTCGAACCGATTGCACCTTCAACGCGACGCGGCACCTCGTCCGACCAAACGACCTTCAGACGATTGATGCCGCGGGAGCGAAGTTGCTTGCGCATAATCTTCGCCACGGGGTCAACGCTCGTCTCGAAGATATCGCCGACCTTGAAGCGCGTGGCGTCGAACTTGTTGCCCGCGCCCATGCTCGAAATAATTTTCACGCCGCGGCGTTGGCACTCCTCCACGAGAAAAATTTTCGCGCTGAGCGTGTCAATGGCGTCGACGACGTAATCATATCGGCAAAGAAAAAAATCCTCGGCGTCGCCCGGCAGAAGAAACTTCTGAACGGTGTCGACGGTTGCCGCAGGATTTATTTGTTTGATGCGTTCGCGCATGAGCTCGACCTTCGACATGCCGACCGTAGACCGGAGCGCGTGGAGCTGTCGGTTGATGTTGGTGACGTCCACGTTGTCGGCGTCAATGAGCACCAGATGCCCGACGCCCGAACGAGCCAGAGCCTCCGCCGCGAACGAACCGACTCCGCCAATTCCGAAGAGAGCCACCGTCGACGCGGCGAGCCTGGAAAAATTTTCGTCGCCGATCAAAATCTTTAGCCGCTGAAAAGAATCGCTCATTGGTCGTCACTCTTTGAGCCTATCGGGCGGAAGTTGAACGTGGGCATTTGGAATTTGTTTTCGGGCGGCGGCGTCTTTGGTTTGTCGAAGGTGAAACCCTGCGCCACAGCCACAGTCGACTTTGGAGCCTCAATCGTCGGGGATTTGAGCGCGAGGCTGTCGGCGAAGTCCGTGGCGATAATCGTCGCCTGAATCATGCCGTTCATGCTCTTATCGATGACGGTGCCCAAGATGATGTTGACGTCGTCTTCGGTCTGGCTGAAGATGTAGCTCGCCGCCTCGTTGACGTCGTGAATGGGAAGGGTTTCGTCACCCGTGATGTTCAAGATGATGCCGCGTGCGCCTTTCAACGATTTGTCGATGAGCGGGCTGTGGATTGCCTCTTGCACGGCATGAACTGCGCTGATGTTGCTGCGCCCGATGCCAAGGAGCGCGTCGCTCGATTCGCTCTGGCGGAAGATGGTCGTCATGTCTGCGAAGTCCACGTTGATAACGCCGATGGTCAAAATCAGTTCCGCCACGCAACGAATCGCCTGGCGCAGAACAGAATCCGCCGCGGCAAAAGCGTCGACCATTGTGAGGTTGCGGTTTTCGGGCAGCTTCATCAGGTTATCGTTGCGCACGACAATCAGCGCGTCCATGTAGGATTGCATGCGGACGATGCCTTCGTTGGCGATGCGTTGTTTGCGCCGCCCTTCGAAGCCGAAAGGAAGCGTGACGACGCCGACGGTCAGCATGCCCAGTTCCTTCGCCAGCCGAGCCACGACGGGTGCCGCGCCGGTGCCTGTGCCGCCGCCCATGCCCGCCGTGATGAAAATCATGTCCGCGCCGACCATCATATCCTTGAGGCGATCAGCGTCAGCTTTGGCAGCCTGTTCGCCGATTTCGACCCTGCCGCCCGTGCCGCGACCGCGCGTCAGGTTCTCGCCGATTTGGATTGAACGGATGGCGTCGGAATTTGAAAAGCCCAGCGCGTGTGAATCGGTGTTCACCGCCACCAAGTCAATCGCCAGAAAATCGCTTTCGGCAATTCGTTTGAGGACGCTGTTGCCGCCGCCGCCCACGCCGAAAACTTTGATGGTGACCAATGCCCGTTTAATCGCCGCGTCGTCTGCCGCTTTCTGTTGATCACGGTTCAGGCGCAGTTTCTTCAACGCCTCCTTGATTGCCGCATCGTTGGCTCCCATAGTCAATTCACTTCCACAAAAAATTTTTGCCAATCTTCGACGCACGAGAATTTTTTCCTGCACCCATCAAAGCCGAGGACGTGAGGCCGCCCATGGATGGGCGGCCACGCCGCGTATGCTACGTGATGTAGCATGCGGCGACGCCCCTGCGAGGTGCCCTTTCTTTTGCTACTTTTCTTTGGGCACGCAAAGAAAAGTAGATCACAAAACGCAGTCAGCAGTCAGAACACGCCCAGCGTCTTGAACAGCAGAATCCAACCGAAAATCGTCAGGCAAGACAGAGCCGACGTGAACACCACGCAGTTGCCCGCTAAGTCTGCGTCGCCGCCCATCTGTTGAGCCATTGCGAACGAGACCACTGCACACGGCGAGGCAAAGATTGCAATCAGCGTGACGAACTCTATGCCGTGGAAGCCGAAGACGAAAGCCGCCGTCGACAACAGCAACGCAGGCACCAGGATAAGCCGCCCGAAGATTGCGCCGAGCAGCTGACGTCGATGTTCGTGCGTGGAGCCGAGCTTGAACGACGCGCCCAAGATTATCAGCGCGACCGGCGTCGTTGCCGCGGAGATCTGCCCAATCGGTTTGAGCACGGGCTTTGGAACTTCCACGCCCAAAATCAACAGCAAGGCACCGGCAATGCCGCCGAGGATCATCGGGTTCTTGAAGATGTCGCGAACAATCGGCACGAGCGCGAATCTTCCGTTGCGAAAACTTTCCAGCGCGAAGACCGCCAGAATGTTATACAGCGGCACGACGACGGCAATCATCATCGTGGCGACCGCAATGTTTCCGTCGCCGAAGATGTTTGCGACAATCGGCACGCCCATCAGCACGAAGTTGCTGCGGAAAATTGCTTGCACGAGGACGCCGCGGCGTCGGTTGTCGGGCTCAATGCGCGGCACCAAAGTCATCAGCAGAGCAAAAACCGTCAGCACCCCGCACACCGCGAAGATCATCAGCCGCGGACGAAAACTCGTTGCCAGCTCCGTTGTGTAAATCGAATGGAACATCATGCAGCAGAAGAACACGCGAAAGACCATTCGGTTCATGTGGTTGAGCTCGTCGTCGGTCAGCCACCTGCGAATTTTGACGAACGCACCAATTCCCATCAGGCAAAACATCGGCACCACCGCGCTCAATGCCACGACAAAGTTGTCAAACATTTCGTCGACCATCTCCTTGCCGTCAATGATAGCACGTTGTATAATGCGACGCAATTACAGCGCAAAGGAGCAAAGGTTTATGATAGTTGTGATGAAGCCCGGTGCCTCCAAAGAAAATTTGGCGGCGGTCATCAAGAAGATTGAGGCGGCGGGATTGCGCACGCACCTTTCCAAAGGCGAGGAAGTCACCATCGTCGGCGTCATCGGCGACAAGAAAATCATCGCCAATCTCGAACTGCAAATGTTGCCGGGCGTGGACAAGACCGTTCGCATCACGGAGAAATATAAACTCGTCAGCCGCGACTTTCACCCCGAAGACAGCGTCATCGACGCGGGCGGCGTTTCCATCGGCGGCAATGAGGTCGTCGTCATGGCGGGACCTTGCGCCGTGGAAAGTCTTGACCAGCTGCGCGAGGCTGCCGCGGCCGTCAAAGCATGCGGCGCGAAATTTTTGCGTGGCGGTGCTTTCAAACCGCGAACGTCGCCGTATGACTTCCAAGGGCTCGGCGAGGACGGGCTGAAACTTTTGCGCACCGTCGCTGATGAATTTGATCTGCGCGTCGTCACGGAAATCGTCGACAAGGACGACATCGACATCTTCTGCCGATATGCGGACGTTCTTCAAGTCGGCGCGCGCAACATGCAAAACTTCCAGCTGCTCAAGGCTCTGGGCAAATGCTCCAAGCCCGTGCTGTTGAAGCGTGGACTCAGCGCGACCATCAGCGAATGGTTGAACGCGGCGGAATACATCATGAGCGGCGGCAATGAGCAAGTCATCTTCTGCGAACGCGGCATCAGAACTTACGAGACCTTCACGCGCAACACGCTCGACCTTTCCGCCGTCGCTGCCATCAAAGAACTTTCGCACCTGCCGATTGTCGTTGACCCCAGCCACGGCACCGGTCGTTGGAAAATGGTTGCGCCTATGGCTCGCGCGGCAATTGCGGCCGGCGCGGACGGCTTGATCGTCGAAGTTCATCCGCACCCCGAACGCGCTTTATCCGACGGCGACCAATCCTTGACACCCGAAGCGTTCGCCGACCTGATGAAAAATCTCGGCGGCATCGCTCACGTCATGGGGCGCACGATATGAAGTTGGCAATCATCGGCGTCGGGCTAATCGGCGGTTCGCTCGGTCTGTGCCTCAAGCAAAAGCTCGGCGACAAAATTTTCATCACGGGGCTGTGTCGTTCTCAACGGTCAATGGATTCGGCAATGAGGCTCGGCGCGGTGGACGAGGCGTCGGCGGATTTGCAAGCTGTCGTCGGCGGCGCGGACATCGTCTACCTCAGCCCGCCCGTCTTGCAGATTGTGCCAATGGTGGAAAAAATTTTGCCGTACCTCAGCGACGGAACGATCCTCACCGACGCGGGCTCAACCAAACAATTCATTCACCGCGAGCTGAAAAAAATTCTTCCGCCGAAAATTTTCTACGTCGCGGGTCATCCAATGACCGGTCGCGAAAAATCCGGCGTCGAGGCGGCGAGCGCAGATCTCTTCCGCGGCAAAGCTTACGTCATCGCCGAAGACCCCGACAGCCCGACTCCGCCCGACGTTCGCGATAAGTTGATGAGTATTTTGCGCTTGACAGAGGCGAACTTCCTGACGATTGACATAGCCAAGCACGACCGTTGCGCTTCCATCATCAGCCACGTCCCTCACTTGACGGCGGCAGCTCTGGTCAATCTCCTCAACGACGCGGGCGACGACCTCGACAGCTGCTTGAAACTCGTCGGCGGCGGCTTCAAAGACACAACGCGCATCGCCAGCTCCAACGCGGACATGTGGGCGGATATCTGCATGACAAACGGCGAAGCCATCGCCAAACATCTGCGCGACCTGCAAAATATTTTGGGCGACGTCATACGCGCCATCGATCATCACGACCGCCAAGCCGTTCACGATTACTTTGCCCGCTCAAAAGCGCGGCGCGATAAAATTCTTGAGACCGTCACCTTCGACCCGAACTGACCGAAAGGAGTTTTCGACATGATTCACACTCTCGACAACGGCGTCATTCGCATCACCGTCGCCGACCGCGGAGCCGAGCTGAAATCTTTGACCGAGCTTGGCGACGGCACAGAGTACATCTTCGACGGCAACCCGACCTGGTGGAAATATTCTTCGCCGATTCTGTTCCCCATCGTCGGCAAAGTTCGCGACGGCAAATATCGCGCCGAGGGCAAAGAATTCAGCCTGCCGCAACACGGTTTCGCCCGCACGAGTGACTTTTGGCTCGTCGAAGCCGAGACCGACGCAATCACCTTCGCGCTGGAATCAAACGCCGCAACTCTAGCTGTCTATCCCTATCGCTTCCGCCTGGAGCTGTCCTACAAACTCATCGGCAGGGAAGTCAAATTCGTCTGGCGCGTCATCAACACCGACGAGCGCGAAATTTATTTCTCCATCGGCGCACACCCCGCCATCTGTTGCCCGATTGCCTACCGAGAAAATTTCACCGACTGCTACCTGAAATTCAATCGCCCCGAAAAATCTTCGCGGCTCGTGTTGACGGCGGAAGGTCTCACTCACGAACGCATCCCCACCCTCGACGGCACCGAGCTGGCTCTGAATTACGATCTGTTCAAAGGCGACGCTCTCATCTTCGACGACCTCAAGTCCGACGAAATTTCCGTCTGCTCGCGCAAAAGTTCCAAGCGGCTCACCGTCCGCGCGAAGGGCTTCCCGTATTGGGGCATATGGACGCCCGACAGAGGCGGCGCACCGTTCGTTTGCATTGAGCCCTGGCACGGGCACGCCGATTACGTTGACTTCGACGGCGAGCTCAAAGACAAGGAAGGCATACGCGCCCTCGGTGTCGGAGAAACCTTCGAGACGCAAATATCGTTCATCATCGGCTGAAATCAAACGGCGGTCGGCGGTTGGCAATCCAATCGTCGGCCGTTTTCTTTTCGGGGAAATTTCATTTGACAATCCTAACGCAAACGCTATAATCCAAATACAAATCCAAAGTGGTCACGAAAGTCGATAAGCGTTTCATCGACGAGGAGGTTGCCATGCTTCAGAGAATCACCAGAATATTGAACGACATGCGGCCTCGGCAATTGCTCCTGTTGGCGGGGATAGCCGCGGTGTTGATGTTCGGGGCGATACTGGCCGGCATAAACTCGGTGTCGAAGGACAAGGCTGCCGTTCAACCGACCGAGACGCCGCCGCCACAGCCCGCCATTGAGAAGCGCATTCCGGTCGTCGTCGCCAAGCAAAACATTCAGCCGCGCACCCGAATCCAAGAGACGATGCTCCAGATGAAAGAGCTGCCCGAAGACCTTGTGCCCGAAGGCGCGATAAAATCTTTCGACGACGTCAAGGACGTTCAGCTGAAGGTTTCGATCTTCGCGGGCGATATCCTCACGATCCAGAAAGTTTTTGCCGAGACCAGCGACGAAGGCTTCACGGGCAACATTCCCGCCAATTGCCGCGCAGTTTCCATCAGCGTCAACGACGTGACGGGCGTGGCGGGCTTCGCCAGACCCGGCGACCGCGTCGACCTGCTCCTCGTCGAGAAGGGCAAGCATTCCGTCACAACCAATCTCCTTTTGCAGAACGTGCCGCTGCTCAGCATCAACCAAGACCACGGCGCATCGGCTCCCGTCGGCGAAAACGGCGTGCCCACCGCGGCAATCGTCAATCCGTCCATCGCGACCTTTGCACTGCCGCCCGAAGACGCACTCAAACTCATCAGCGCGTCCAAGCTCGGCGAAATCTATCTGTCGTTGCGTCCGAGCAAACCGCAGAGCAACTACGTCGAGCCAATGGAATACACTATGGAATCCGTGGACGCGCCGCAACCCGTGCGTGAGACCGTGCCCGTCATCCCCGCCGCTTCAATTCCCGCCGTTTCAGTTCCCGCCGTTCCGAAGATCGAAATCATCGCGGGCGACCAAATCGTTCAGAGCAATACGCCAACCGTGCCGGTTGCCCCGGCAAAGACCGCGCCCGTTGCTCAAGGTGGTCCGACGACCAATCAGCCGCTGCCAATCATCCCGTCCACAGGCGTCGCGCCCATCATGTCGGAAAGCACGCCCGTGCCGAGCCCGCCGATTGTCAGCCCGCCCGCAAATCAATAACGCATAGGACTTGTCATCATGAACCGTTTAACCTTTTGCAAGATTTTTCTCGCGGCGTCGTTGTGTCTTTCGGCAAGCGTCGTCAACGCCGCGGGTATCGAAACGCTCAGCATCAAGAAGCAGACGTCGCATTACATGAACATGGGGCAGCTCGTCACGCGCATCGCCGTCGGCAATCCGGACATCGCCTCGGTCGTCCAATTGCCAGGCTCGGCGTCGGAGTTCCTCGTCGTCACCAAAACGACCGCGGGCTCAACGTCGCTTTTCGTCTGGACACGTGACGGCGCACGCCACGAATATCTGATCGTCGTCTCGCCCGAAGACCCCGGTCAAGCCATGCTGATAGAACGCGCAATCAATCTGCCCGACGTCCACGTCAAAATGGTTGGCGAAAGAATTTTGCTCACGGGCACCGTCGAGAACCAATACGAGAAAAATTACGCCCTGCAGACGGCGCGGCTCTTCGTCAATGCCTCCACCGAAAGCAGTCTCCTCGTCGGCAGCGGCTTCGATATGACGCTTGAAACACAGTCTGCCGACTCAAGCAGTTCCAGCGACATTGAAGTCAGCAAATCCGAAAGCTCCGGCGCAATTATCGACCTGTTGCAAATTCGTAACCCGACGCAAATTCGGCTTGAAGCTCAGATTATCGAAATCAATTCCGACGACGCCAAAGACCTCGGAATCCAATACGGCACGGACGGTAGCGGCGGCATTTTCTATTTCGGCGAAAACTACACTCGTGACGACGATCCCGTCCATTTCAGGAATAACCCGTTCAAATGGATTGGTCAGCATTTCTCGCCGATTAACGCAACCATCACCGCGCTGGTTGAAAAAGGCAAGGCAAAACTCCTTTCGCGCCCGTCCGTTATGACATTGAGCGGCGAACAGGCTACCATACAAATCGGCGGCGAGATCCCCTACAAGTCCACAAACAACAACGGCGGCAGTAATACAGATTTCAAAGACTACGGTATCATTTTGCAATTCAAACCCGTCGTCGACGCGCAGAAACGAATCAATTCCGCCATTCACACCGAAGTCAGTAGCCCCACAGGCGAAACCGTCAACGGCGAACCAATCATCGGCACCCGCCGCGCAGATTCGGTCATCACGTTGCATTCGGGCTCGCCCATCGTCATCGGCGGGCTAATGGATTCATCAGAGACGAAGATCGTGCAAAAAATTCCGCTCCTGGGCGACATCCCAATCATCGGCGAATTCTTCAAGCACACGAGCAAATCCCGCGACAAGCGCGAACTCATCATCGTTGTCACGCCGTATCTGGTTGGTGAGGACGAACGTTCGCAGTCGCCAATTTCCGCGGCAATGATGGAATGGATGTATCAGGAGCAACAGTATATCGACGCAATGAACAATTTCGACTTCGCCAAGCCGAATTTCGACGCCGTCAAGAAGAAGGACAAGACCGACAAAATTTCCGACGACAGAGCCTACGCCAAACCCACGGACTTCAAGGAGGCGGACGGACCTTTCAAGTGAGCGGCGAACAAAACCGACGAAGGGGGTTTTAACATGGCAATAGCGACATCAACCGGCATTGAACGCTCAAGCGTCATCATCAGCGTCTTTAGCACCACGCCCGGCATCGGTAAGACAATCATCGCGATAAATTTGGCGGCGGGGCTGGCTAAGGAAGGTTACCGCGTTTGCCTTGCCGACCTTGACCTGCAATTCGGCGACGTGCTCAATTACCTAAAGCTTACCTCCGTCAACACCGTGGCGGGTGCTCAACGTGCCCTGCTCGATCACCCCGACAAATTCCACGTCCGCGACTTCCTAATCAGCTATTCGCACGAAGATGTTACCTTCGCGATTCTGCCCGCGCCGCTGTATATCTACGACGCTTACCAGACCGACGTCGACCTCGTCACGAAAATCATCGGCGACCTTAGCTACTTCGATTACGTCGTCATCGATTTGAACTCCATGTTCAGTGCGCTAAACCTGGCAATGCTCGACATCAGCACCGTCATAAACTACGTCGGCGTCATCGACTTCCTGCCCGCGCTGAAAAATTACAAAATCGGCTATGACACGCTAATCCGCTTCGATTACGCCGAAAGCAAAATCCGCCTGGTGGAAAACCGCGCCGACTCCCAAAAGCTCATCGAAGGGCGCGACGTCGAAAGACTTTTGGGCGAGCCGTTCTATCACCGCCTGCCCAACGACTATCCTTCCGTCAACAAATCCATCAACTCCGGTCAGCCGCTGATGTTTGCCGCACCCGATTCGCGCTTGACGAAAAGTTTTGCCGAGCTGGCTGCACGCTATACCAACCGTGCACAGGAAGAGCCCGACGCCGAAATTCCCATGGAGAGCGGCGGCTTCTTCAACGGCATAAAAAAATTCTTCGGATTCTAATCGCCGTAAACTCTTCGCAAAGGAGGTCATGCCGTGGCTTATAAAACCGTCGTGGTTGAAGACGACCCGCAGATGTTGGACGAGATTGTTTCCGTTCTGCGCCGTTCGACAGACTTCGAAGTTTCCTCAACCTACAAACGCGTCAACAACGCTCTGGGGCAAGCGGGCATGTTCCACCCAAATTTGTTCTTCATCGACATAGAGAACGAGGAAATGCTTAATGCGATACCGGCTTTTGTCGATATATTTCCTGGAGCGTTCCTTCTGGGCATGATGGAGCAATGGGATCCGCTTATTGCTCGGCGGGCAATGGAAGGCGGCGCGACGGGTTGCATAATCAAACCCTTCACCGCCAAGGACGTGGGGGAATATCTGCAAATCTACACCGTCCGCGGTCAACATAAGCCCGCACGATTGATATCCTTCTTCAGTCCGAAAGGCCGCGCGGGTCGCACGACTCTGGCGGCGATTCTGGCACTGCTCATTGCCGAAAAGACCGGCGAACGCGTCGCGCTAATCGATGCCGACCTGCAGTTTGGTGACCTGCCGATTTTCTTCGACGTGGAACCCAAACGCACCGTCGTCGACGCCACGCAGGACATCAAGCTTTTGACGCCCGTGTCGTTCGCGCCGTACTTCTACAAGATCAAAGAAAACGTCTTCCTCTTGAGCAGCCCCGAACGCCCCGAATATGCCGAGCTGGTCGCGCCCGAAGCTCTCGTTGAAGTCGTCATGATGGCGGAAAATATTTTCCGCTACGTGATAGTCGACTTGCCCGCGGGATTCAATCCAATGTCGCTCAACGTCTGCAGGATATCCGACACCGTCTTTATCACCACGATGATAAACAGCGGCTTCGAAGTCAATCACGCCAAAAAGACTATGGAGATGTTCGATTCCCAGGCTGACGGGCGACGCAGAGTTCACACCGTCTTCACGCGCGTCAATCCCTTCACCGAAGAACAGCGGCAGAAAATCGCCGACCAGCTCGGTTACCCCGTGGACGTGATGATTCCCAACGAATATCGCATGATTTCAATGGCGAACAGCGGACGCTTGGCAAGCGGGCTACCGATGGACACGTTGCTGATGAAGACGATTAGCGACATGGCGGATAAAGTCATAGCCGCGGGGAGGTAAACTGTGGTCTATGTCATTGCGGCATTCAGTGCGCTGATGTTCTTTCTGATGCTGATCTTCCTGTGGCTGTTCTTTCAGCGCAGACAGAGCGTGGATATATTTCACCGCTTGCGCCGTCACAACGTCTCCGAGGGCGGCAAGCTCCACCAAAACGAAGACATCGTCCGCAGGATTTACCTGTTCATTCAGCACACAGCTAAGCCAATCGCCGAATGGAACGTCGCAAAAAATTTGGACTTTAAGCTGAAACAGGCAGGAATCCCCATCTTCGGTGCAGAATTTATCGTTATCGTAGCGATAGGTTCAATCCTCGGAAGCTTGACCGTCTACGTCATCACATTCAACATCTCAATCGCGCCGCTGGCCGGGCTGGCAGTTCCCCTGTTCCTTCTGATTTGGGTGCGCATGCGAATCAACAAACGCCGCGAGGCTTTCACCGAACAGCTCGGCGACTGCCTGACGACGGTTGCAAACGCATTGCGCGCGGGCTACAGCTTTCAACAGGCAATGGACGTCGTCGCCAAAGAAATGGAACCGCCCATGAGCACCGAATTTGAACGCGTGTCCACCGACGTGGCAATGGGTGTCGCGCTTGAAGAAGCGTTAGACCAGATGAACAAACGCATCGGCAGCGCGGACTTCGACCTGGTAGTCACGGCGGTTTTGATTCAGCGGGAAATCGGCGGCAACCTGGCGCAGATACTTGACACGATAAGTTATACTATCAATGAGCGTATCCGCATGAAACGCGAGATATCCGCTCTGACGGCGCAAGGCAGATTCTCTGCATGGGTGCTGTTGCTGTTGCCGTTCGCCGTTGCAATCTTCTGCTGGTTCTTCAACCACGACCAAATGATGCTCTTCATCACCGAGGAGATCGGGCGCATAGCAATCGCTGTCGCCATCATCATGGAAATCTTGGGCTTCATCGTTATCCAACGGATTGTTGACATTGAACTTTGATCGACACGCCGTGACAGGACGAGCCGTCAGAGAATAGATTAATAGGAGGAGATACTCTTGTTTACGTATATCAACAAGCTCATCAAAAAACTCAAGGCCTCCGAAAAAGGCCAGGGCATGGTCGAATACGCTCTCATCATTGCGTTTGTCGCGGCCATTGCCATCGTCGCGCTCAATAACGGTCTGGGTGACTCCATCAAGAACGCTTTCACGGGCGCAGCTGGTGCTGTTAGCAACGCTAGCAATGCAGCTGCCACCTACAGCCAACAGCAGAGCACCCCCCCCGCCAACCCCGGCGAATAATTCCCGAGTGCCGACAACAGACACAAGCGCATAGTACACAATCGGCTTAACAAAAACCTTTTGAGCTTCCGAATTATTTTGGAGGCTTTTTCTTTAGAAGGCGATGCATATGAAGAGACAACGAGGACAGTCTGCAGTAGAGTTCGCGCTCATCTCACCGATAATCTTCCTGCTGATCTTCGCGGCTATTTATGGCGGAGCCATGTTCATCCAGTTCATGAACCTTAGCAACGAGGCTCGAACAATCGCCCGCCAAATAGCATTGACTGCCGACGAAACCAAAGCAACTGAGCTTGAGAGCAAATACGAGGAAGCATGGCATGATTTCGCCGGTTTGTACAAAATAAACATGAACATCATCGGCGTCGACAAAGACGATCATGCAGTTGAGATTAATGATTCATCAGCTATAGACGTTGCGGTTATCGTGAATTTTGAGCACGGGGAGTTTCCATTTGGATTTCCGCCGTCACATTTCAAATTGACGTATCGCATGAAGAAGGAATCGACGGGTAGCGGGAGGTGACGATTAATGCCGAGACCACTTTCATTGTTGGAGCGATTGGGCGGCAAGAAGCAAGAGACTCAACCGCCGCAACCCGAACATCCGCGAATGACCAAACCCGAAGCGAAGCACGTCCATCAGCCGAAGGAAGAATACACCGAAAAGCAAGTTCAGCAGGAGCGCGAGGCGGCAGTCGAGGCGTCGGCGTTCGCGGGCAGGCGTGCATTGACGGCGAAGTCTGACGTGATGCAGGAGCTCAAGCTTGCCGTTCACCGCCGCATAGTCGACGAAATGACGCCCGAAGAACAGCAGATACTCATTCGCGGCGAAGAGGCACGCGAGCAAATCAAGAACATCATTTCGGTTTACAGCAGCCGTGAGATGGCGGAGGGGGCTTACAATCTGTCGCGCGGCGAACGCATTCAGCTCGTCGACGACATCAGCAACGAACTGCTTGGGCTCGGACCATTGGAGCCGCTTTTGCAGAACGATTCCATAACGGAGATCATGGTCAACGGACCGCGGCAGATTTTCATCGAACAGAAGGGCAAGCTCAAGCTCACGGACGTGCACTTCTACGACAACGCTCACCTGATGAACATCATCGAACGGATTTTGACGCCGCTGGGTCGGCGCGTGGACGAATCGTCGCCGCTGGTTGATGCCCGTCTTGCGGACGGCTCCCGCGTCAACATCATCATTCCGCCGCTGTCGTTGGTTGGTCCCGCCGTCACCATCCGAAAATTTTCCAAGAAGGCTCTGTCCATTCACGACCTGGTTGGCTTCGGCACGTTGAGCGAGGACATGGCGACGTTCCTGGACGCGTGCGTTCGTGCTCGGCTGAACATTTTGGTCAGCGGCGGCACGGGCTCAGGCAAGACGACCACGCTCAACGTCCTCAGCTCGTTCATTCCTGCCACAGACAGAATCGTCACCATAGAAGACGCCGCGGAACTTCGTCTTCAACAGGAACACGTCGTCACGTTGGAATCACGTCCCGCGAACTTGGAAGGGCACGGTGCCATTACCATCCGCGACCTGGTCAAGAACGCCCTGCGCATGAGACCGGACCGAATTATCGTCGGCGAAGTTCGTGCGGGCGAGGCGTTGGACATGTTGCAGGCGATGAACACCGGTCACGACGGTTCATTGACCACAGCGCACGCCAACACGCCCCGCGACGTCCTCAGCCGCCTGGAAACGATGGTGCTTATGGCGGGTATGGAACTGCCCGTTCGCGCCGTCCGCACGCAAGTTTCCTCGGCAATCGATTTGATTCTGCAACAGTCCCGAATCCGCGACGGCTCCCGCAAAATCACCTACATCACAGAGGTTCAGGGCATGGAAGGCGACACGATTATCCTGCAAGATTTGTTCCGCTACGTGCAGGACAGAATCGACGAGCGCGGCAAATCCGTCGGGCACTTCGAGAGCATGGGGCTGTTGCCAAACTTCATGGACAAGTTCCAAATGAACGGCATCGAGCTGCCGAAAAATTTCTTCTCCGCCGGACGAGGTGACTTCTGATGGCGGTTCTGTTCGCGTTCATCGCGGCAATTCTCTTCGGCTTGATATTGGGGCTGATGATATCCTACTTCAAGCACAACCCCGAAGCTCAATTGCGCAAACGTTTGGACGACATGATTGACCAGGCGGAAGCCGAGCGTGCGAAAAATCCCCGCAAGAAAAAATCCAAGACGCCCGACAAAGTTTCCGATATGTCGAACTTCGTGGCGCAACATAAACCGCGCAACGTCAAAAGTTTTTTCGAACGAGTCTTCCGCCCGATAATCAATTCGCTGGACGAAAAGTTTCAACGCCTCACGCCCGACGAGATCAAAATGCAGCTGGAGGACAAAATTTTCCGCGCGGGCAAGATGGGCATTTGGGACATCAAGCGGCTGATAACCTTCTGGTGCCTGTCAATCGTCGCGTCCGTGATTTTGTCGATCCTCATGGTGCAGGACATGAATCTTCACCCCGTGCAAAGGCTCTTCATCGTCGGGATAGGCGTGTTCGTCGGCGCGGCAGTTCCGTTTGCGGTGTTGAACTCAAAGATCCGTGAGCGGCAGAAGATGTTGCGGCGGCAGTTGCCGGAATTTCTGGACATCCTTTGCGTGAGCGTGCAAGCGGGGCTTTCGTTCGACGGCGCGGTTGCCAAAATGGTTCGGCGCATGAAAGGTCCGCTCATCGACGAATTCAAGCGGGCGCAAAACGACGTCGCCTTGGGCATGACGCATCAATATGCGCTGACGAATTTGGCAAAGCGTTGCGACCTGGAAGAGATTTACCTGTTCACCACGTCGGTCATTCAGGCAGAGAAGCTCGGCACTTCCATGACGCGCACGCTCAAACTTCAGGCGGACAACATGCGCGACCGCCACCGACAATACGTCAAAGGCGAGGCATTGAAAGCCCCCGTCAAGATAATCTTCCCGATGGTTTTGTTTATCTTCCCGTCAGTCTTCGTCGTCCTGCTCTTCCCTGCGCTGTTGCAGCTGATGAGAACCTTGGGCGGATGAGAACCTTGGGCGGATGAGTTGGGTTTATCGAAATGGAAATTAGCAAGGGTATTAGAGCAAAAATTTTTATTCTGTTCAGCATCATGGGGATGGTGCCGTTCATTATCCTCATCATTGCCGGCGGATACAACATGCTAAGCGAGCAAAAGGACAAGGCAAAGGAAATCGGCATGTTGAGGAATTCCATAGTCTCCGAGCACGTGACCAACCTTATCGACAAGAATCAGGCGGTGTTGGAATCGCTGTCTATGAGCCCGAATCTTATCGACTACGTTCAAAACCCGACCGCGGAGAAACGTCCCTACGTTCTTAAAATCCTCAAGGACACGGACGACATCTTCAGAGACAACAACATCACCGCGTTGACCGGCGTGGACGCTCAACAGCTCATCCGCACGGACAACAAGACGCTCGTCAACGTGAAGAAACGCCAGCACTTTCAAGAGGCAATGCGCGGGCGGCCTTACGTTTCGGACATAATTTCCAGCATGTCCACCGGCAAAATGATTATCGTTCTGGAAGTGCCGGTCTTCAACGCGGAGGGCAAACCCGTCGGTATGGTTCAGCGCAACTTCAACCTGAACGTTCTGCAGGATTTTGTTAAAGAACTCGACGACTCGGAAAGCTCCATCATCATAATGGATCGCGTCGGGCGCGTCATTGCCAATTCCGACAACATCGTCGGCGTCGGCACCGAATACGGCGTTGGCACCGAATACAAATTCATCTTGGAGAGGATTTACAACACGTCGGGCACGCTGGACATCGAGACGAACGGTGAAGAGGCCAGTGCAACTTATTCGCGCAACGTGGAAACGGGTTGGATGATAGTGACCATTCAGCCGTATCACTTCATCATGAAAAAAGTTTACGAGAAGGCTCTTAAGGCTCTGCTTGTCGGCGGGATTGTGGCGGTGCTGGGAATGTTCCTGGCGTATTGGCTGACTATGCGCATTGCCAAACCGATAATCGAGATAACCAACGTCGTTGACCAGATAGCCGACGGCGACAACAGCGTCCAGAAGCTTGAAGTCAATCGCGACGACGAACTTGGCATGATGGCGGCGGCGTTCAACAAGCTGCGAACCGAGCGCGACGACTTTCGCCTGGAATCCGAGCTGGACAAACTCACCGAGCTGTTCAACAAGAAGACGATGGAAAATCTCTGCCGCATGAAGTTGCGGACCTTCAACGAGAACGAGACGGAGAACATCTTCATGGCGTTTTACATCGTGGACTTGGATCACTTCAAGGAGGTCAACGATCTTTTGGGGCACCAGTTCGGCGACAAGGTGCTCGTCGAGTTTGCCAAGGGTCTGAAGAAAATTTTCCGCCCGAACGATTGCATTGGTCGGTTTGGCGGCGACGAGTTCGTCATCATCGTCGACAGCCTGCCGAACATGGAGGTCGTCATTCGCAAGGCGGAGCAGATTAAACAGATTGCCTACAACTTGACGGTCGAAGGCAAGTCGCATTTCGTCACGGCGAGCATCGGAATCGCCATTGCCCCGCAAAACGGTCGCGATTACGACAGCCTGTTCGCCGCGGCGGACAAGGCGGTCTATCACGTCAAGAACAACGGCAAGAACGGTTACCATTGCGATTTGTTCGACGAAGAGAGCGATTGAGCCGTCACCAAAAAAATTCCCCGTCACTCACAACGAGCGGCGGGGAAATTTTTTTTGCGGGCTTCAGAAAATCGCTTCGACGAGGAAGAAGGCTGACGCTCCGATTGCCGCGGTGATTGGGATGGTGATGCCCCAAGCCTTGACCATTTGCTGGGCGGTGCCCCAACGAACGGCGTTGACTCTTTTGGCGGTGCCGACGCCCATAATCGAGCCGCTGACCACGTGCGTCGTCGAAACGGGCAGATGCAAGAGCGTCGCGCTGAAGACGACAAGAGACGAGTTCAAATCCGCGGCGAAACCACTGGGAGGTTCGAGCTTGAAAATTTTTCCGCCGACGGTTTTTATGATGCGCCAACCGCCCGTCGCCGTGCCGATTGCCATAGCCGCGGCGCACATGACTTTGACGTAGGTTGGAACTTCAAATTCGCTGATGTAGCCGCCGCTCAAGAGCGCGAGCGTGATGATACCCATAGACTTTTGCGCGTCGTTGGAGCCGTTGCTAAAGGCGATCATTGCGGCGGAGACGATTTGCATTTTGCGGAAGCGGTCGTTGAGCACGTGAGGATTTGACTTTTCAAACAGGCGGAAGATGATGTTCATGATGATTATGCCGGTGATGAGAGCGATTGCCGGCGAGGCGACGAGCCCCGCGACGATTCTGCCGATGCCGTGCAAGTTCAAGCCTTCGGTGCCGACGGAGATCAATACCGCGCCGATGAGCCCGCCAATCAATGCGTGCGACGAGCTGGACGGGATGCCGAACCACCACGTGAGCAAGTTCCAGGTGATTGCACCGATTAGCGCGGCGATGATGATTTTCTCGTCGATGAGGCTCGGCGAGCTGACGATATCGCCGCCGATAGTTTTCGCGACGCCGGTCGAGACCATTGCGCCGAAAAAATTAAAGCCCGCCGCCAGAATTATCGCGTGGCTCGGATAAAGGGCGCGGGTGCTCACCGATGTGGCAATGGCGTTGGCGGTGTCGTGAAAGCCGTTGATGAAGTCGAAAACCAACGCGAGGATTATCACCAGAAAGATCAGATACTGAAGTTCAACCATCAAGGTCACTCCCTAAAAATTTTTTAAGACGGCGGTAATCGTCGCCATCATCTTGGGCATGTCGAGCGGTTTGGCAATGTGGTCGTTCATGCCCGAATCGTAAGCGCGTTTGATGTCTTCAGGCATTGCGTTGGCAGTCATTGCGACGATTGGCATTTTGAGCCCGCGCTGACGCATTGCCCGCGCAGATTCGTAGCCGTTCATCACGGGCATTTGCACATCCATCAGAATCAGGTCGTAGGCGTTGGCAGTTGCCTTGTCGAGGGCGTCGCTGCCGTTGACGGCGGTATCAATGGCGAAGCCGAACTGCTCAAGCATCATCACGGCGATTTCGCGGTTGACGTCAATGTCTTCGACGAGCAGAATCTTCACGCCGCTGAAGTCCGTCGGTTCGTCGTGAGCTTCGGGCTCATCAATCTGCGCGGGCGGGTCAACGATATCGAAGGCGACGCGGACGATAAATTCGGTGCCAACGTCTTTGGCGGTGACGACGTCAATCGTGCCGCCCATAAGTTCGACAATGCTTTTGGTGATGGCTGTGCCGAGCCCCGTGCCCTGAATGCCGCTGACGGTGGAGGTGCGTTCGCGTTCGAAGGCGTGGAAAATTTTCTTGGCGAATTCCTCCGACATGCCGATGCCGGTGTCTTTGACGCTGAGCAAAAAATTTCCGTCGTCCTCTTCGGTGAGCGTGACGGCGACGCTTTTGCCGCGCGGCGTGAACTTGTAGGCATTGCCGACGAGATTGAGCAGCACGCGGTTGAAGCGGTTCCTGTCGCAACGAACGAAGCGATGGCGAATCCCCGACGCGTCCACCGTGAACGAAAGACCCTTCGTTTCCATTTGCGTGCGGAACATCGTCTGCAGGTCGTCAAAAAATTTTTTCAGGTCTGCGTCGTCAAGGTCGAGTTCCATGCGCCCGCTTTCGATCCGGCTCATTTCCAAGATGTCGTTAATCAAGTCTAGCAGATGTTTGCCCGAAACGTCAATCTTCGCCATGAAGTCGCGCAATTCGGCATACGTCACGTCGTCGCGTTGAGCAAGGGTGGTGTAGCCGATGATGGCGTTCATTGGCGTGCGGATGTCGTGGCTCATGTTGGACAGGAACGTCGACTTTGCGCGGGAACTTTCTTCGGCGCGGCGTTTCTCTTCTTCGAGGGCAAGCATCTCCTTTTGCTGAATGCGGCGGTAAATCGTGAACAGGAAGCCGAGACCGGCGATTGCGAACATCAGCAGGATCATTGAGTTGTTCAGCAGGACGGTGCGCATGTTAGCGATTTGCTTGTTGGCGTAGGCGAAGCGCGGCGCGTTGGGGTTATCGGCGTAGAATTTGTTCGTCTCGTTGATGAAGACGGTCAGGTCGTCGTACATCTTTTCGCGCATCCACATCAGCCCCGAAAAAAATATCAGGAAGAACAGCACGAGCCAGACGGTCGGAGCGGTGCCGAAAAATTTTTCGTCGCGCTTGAAGATGAAGTTGAAGTACGCGAAGCCGATGACGCCCCATATCGCCAGAATGAAGTAGGATTCCTGCGTGAGCACGTCGATTGACCACAGGTTTGGAATCAGCAGAAAGAACGTGAACGCGACGGCGCAGATGATTCCGGCGATTGCGAAGATGACAGCGCGGCGATTTTTTTCGCGGCGGGCAAGGACGTACGCGCAGGCGCAGGTGTAGCCGTAAGCGATGGTCGCGCCGATGGTTGTCACGTCGGTGAGCCAGCCGATGACCGTTCGCCCGAAGAACGGCACGATGAGCGATGTCGCCAGCACAAAGAGCACTGCGTTGCGTCGGGTGGCGAGGCATTGCGGCATAATTTTTTCGCGGGCAAAGACCTGCGTCAAGTTTCCAACCGCGCGATAGTAACCGATCATGCTCGTCGTTAGCGCACAGGAAATCACCGCACACAGGATCCAAATTTCGCCGAAGGTTTCCGTCACCGTGAAGAACGTCGGCACGCGCCAGAGCCCCGTCAAGTTGTCCAGAGCACGGATATACGCCGCGGAGCTTTTGAATTGCGCGGGGAACTGCAACGTCGCTAGGCTCGTCATCAAGATGTAGACGGTCGCCGCGCAGATTATCGCCGCCGCCATTATGACGAACGTCTGCCGAGAATTTTTCGGGAACTCGTTGGTGTATTGCGATATTGTTTCAAAGCCGATGAATGCCCACGGAGCCAACGCGAGGATTATGAACACCTGCGTCGTCGGCGATTTGTTGTCGGCGAAGAAGAATGTCGGAGGCTCCGGCGCGGAATTGACGGCGCAGAGGTAGCAACCGATTACACCGAGCAACAGACCGACCGCCGCGACTTGCACGAGGATTTTTGACAGCGGCGCGGCCTTGACGAAGAGCACGGCGAATATCATCAGCAACAGCAGCGTGACGAGGACTTCGCCGCCGTAAACATCGTAGCCCGCGAAGGTGTAATGGAAGCCGCGTTGAAGCACGCCGCCGAATAAATTTCTGCCCATGAGCGTGACGGCGGTGGCGTTTGCCCACAGCAACGAGGCGTAGGCAATCCACAGGAACCACGCGCAGAAGAATGCATGGTCGCGCCCAAAAATTTCCCGCGTGAACGTGAAGACGCCGCCTTCGCCGGAGATCCGTTGCATGACGAAATGATAGTTGCAGGCGAACAAAATCATCACGGGCACGCCGAGCGCGATGGCAACGGCAGTACCCGCAGTGCCGGCCGTCGGCAGGAAGGTTGTGCCAGGCATGATGAACGAGCCCCAACCGATGCAACAGCCGAACGCCAACGCTCACAGCGTCAACGGAGACAATTTGCTCTGAGCCATACGGAAAACCTCCTCAAGCAATTAGATTCGCGAAGGGTGCACCATTTCCTTTCACAGCGACGGATATTCGGCGGCGGGAAAATTTTTTTCGGCGAGCAGCAGGAGAATCGTCCATTGTCGGCGAACCACCCCTTGGGGTTGGGGGGCGGCCGGCAGAGCCGCCCATGCCCCCCTTCCGGGAGCAGGTGAAAGGAGTGAGCTTGTGGGGTATCGCGATGAGTGGTTCAAGCATAATCCTTCCGACCACGGCTGGTACACTTGCGCGGCGTGTGGTAAGAAGATTCGCAAGGCTGATGTCGACGTTGATCACATTGTTCCGCAGAAGTACGGCGGCAGTGATCGGCTGTTTAACCTGCAGTGTCTGTGCAAGCATTGCAATCGGTCTAAGCAGGCGAGCATGAAAGACACGGTGCCTGACTTGTTCAAGACGAACGGGAAGCGAGCGGTGCGCGGGGTTAAGAACGGGTTGACGAACATTGCCAAGAAAGTTCTCAAGCGGAAGTGACGGGAGCGAGCAAGATTGCCCGCTCCATTTTGATTGGGCGGAGGCGAGAGCGGTGAAGATAATGATGTCGGCGGGGGAAGCGTCGGGTGACGTGCACGGTGCGGGTTTGGCGCGGGAGATGAAGCGGCTTTGTCCGTCGGTGGAGCTGTTCGGGTTGGGTGGCGCGTTGATGGAAGCGGCGGGCGTGCGGTTGGTGCGCGATTACAAAGATTATAACGTGATGGGCGTGGTGGAGGTCGTGCGGAACTTGCGGCGGATACTCAGGTTGCTCGACGACTTGACGGAGATTATGCGCCGAGAACGTCCCGATTTGCTGGTGCTGATAGATTACCCCGACTTCAACTGGCGGCTTGCCAAGCGTGCGAAGAAGCTGGGCGTGAAGGTGCTGTCGTACATTCCGCCGAGTGCGTGGGCATGGAGGAAGGGTCGTGCCAAAGACTGCGCGGCGGTGGCTGATGAGTTCGTGGCGATCTTCCCGTTCGAGTTGCCGGTGTATGAAGCGGCGGGCGCGAAAATTTTTTTCCTGGGCAACCCGCTGGTCGACACCGTCAAGCCGACGATGACTGCCGACGAAGCGCGCAAGTTCTTCGGCGTGGCGGCAGATGATTGCGTCGTGCTGTTGATGCCGGGCTCGCGGCGGCAGGAGATAAAACTTTTGTTGCCACCGATGTTGAACGCGGCAAAGATTTTGTCGACGGTGCGCCCGATGAAATTTTTCCTGCCCGTTGCCGATGGCGTCGACAGTTCGAACTTGCGGCGGCAAATCGAAGCGGCGGGCGTCGAAATAATTTTGACGGACTCTGCGCGGCGTTATGACCTGATGCAAATCGCTGACGCGGCGGCGGCGACGTCGGGCACGGTCGTTTTGGAGTCGGCTCTGATGAATTTGCCGTGCGTGGTGCTCTACAAGATGGCACCGCTGAATTTTTTGATCGGGAAACTTTTGGTCGACATAAAATTTTTCAGCCTGCCGAACATTTTGGCGGGCGAAAAAATTTTGACGGAGCTTTTGCAGTCGCAGGTGACGCCCGAACGAATTGCCGACGAAATTTTGCAGTTGCTTGACAATCGGGCAGTCGTCGTGAAAAAATTGCAAGCGGCGTGCGCCAAGCTCGGTGAACCCGGTGCGGCGTTCAGAGTCGCGAAAAAAATTTTGGAGACGGCGGAAACACGATGAAGAACTACACACGGCTTTTGGTCTACATCAAGCCCTACCTAGGTCGGTTTGGCTTGGCGATAATCTGCATAATCTGCGCGTCGGGTGCGAACTTGTACCTGCCGTGGATAATCAAGGACATGATCGACAAAGTTCTTGCCGAGCGCGATATGGCGATGCTCAACTTCATCTCGGTGAGCATTGTCGTCGTGTTTGCGATTCGCGGCGTGTTTTATTACGGGCAATCGTATCTGGTGTCGTATATCGGGCAACGCGTGGTCGTGGACGTGCGCGAAGTGATGTTCAGGAAGTTTCAGCGCATGCCGATGGCTTACTTCGACAGGCACCAGACGGGCGAGACGATGAGCTACCTGACCAACGACGTCGGCGCGATTCAGTCTGCGCTGGTCGACAACCTAATCGAGATGTTCACGGAGGGCGCGATACTAATCGGCTCAATCGCAATGATGTTGTATCTGGATTGGAAGCTGACGCTCCTGACGTTGGTCACGGTGCCTCTGGTCGGCACTGCCATGCGCATCTTCGGCAAGAAGATCAAATCCACGGGCACGGTCATTCAGGAGAAAATGGCGGATATCACGTCGCTGTTGCAGGAGAGCATTTCGTCCATACGCGTGGTGAAATCTTTCGTGCGGGAAAAATACGAGACGGAACGTTTCCGCGTGGAGAACGAGCTAAACTTTCGCGCGACGATGAAGAACGTGCAGCTGACGAGTTTGCTCACGCCGACGGTGGAATTTCTTGCGGCGGTGGCGGTAACGTTTATCGTGTGGTTCGGCGGCTACGAGGTCGTCAACGGCATTATGTCGGCTGGCGCACTTGTCGCCTTCCTCACGTACGCCGTCAACCTTGCCAACCCCGTCAAGCGTCTGTCGCGAATCTACGGCCGCATTCAAAAGGCAATGGCAGCCATCGACAGGATTTTTGCCGTGCTGGATTTGCCTGAGACCGTCAACGACAAGCCCAACGCGATTGATTTGCCCAAGGTCAGCGGGCGCGTCAAGGTCAGCGGCGTGACGTTCAGCTATGACGGCGTTCACAACGCGCTTGAGGACGTTAGCTTCACCGTGGAGCCGGGGCAGATGATTGCGTTCGTTGGACCGAGCGGCGCGGGCAAGTCGACCATCGCCAATCTGATTCCGCGCTTCTACGACGTGACGGCGGGTTCAATCGAAATCGACGGGCACGACATCCGCGACGTAACCGTTCATTCCCTGCGCGAGCAAATCGGTATCGTGCCGCAAGAGACGTTGCTGTTCTCGACGACGGTGATGGAGAACATTCGCTACGGCAGATTGGACGCCACCGACGACGAAGTCATTGCCGCGGCGAAGGCTGCCAACGCCGACAAATTCATTCGCGACCTGCCCGAAGGTTATCAGACGAAGATTGGCGAGCGCGGGCTGAACTTGAGCGGCGGACAGCGTCAACGTATGGCGATTGCGCGGGCGATGTTGAAGAATCCGCAGATACTTATCCTCGACGAAGCGACGTCGGCTCTGGACACCGAGTCGGAAAAAATTGTTCAAGCCGCGCTTGATGATTTGATGGTCGGGCGCACGAGCTTTGTCATTGCCCACAGGTTGAGCACTATCTTCGCCGCGGATAAAATTTTCGTCATTGACCACGGGCGCATCTGCGAATCCGGCACGCACCGCGAGCTTCTGGCACTCGGCGGCGTCTACAGCAACCTGTACAACATTCAGTTCAGCGGTTTATGACGGCAAATCAAAAGCGACCCGCTCCGATTGGAACGAGCCGCTGATTTTTTTTGCGGGAAACGATTAGTCTTTCGACAGATCCGAGCCGTCCTTGAGCCAGCTCATCATGCCGCGCAGTTTCTTGCCGACGGTTTCGATTTGATGATCGGCGTGAATGCGACGCTGTGCCAGGAAGTTTGCACGACCGGCGGCGCGATTTTCGACGAGCCAGTTGCGAGCGAACGAGCCGTCTTGGATATCGGCAAGAGCCTTCTCCATAGCCTTCTTGACTTCGGGCGTGATGATCTTCGGACCGGTGGTGTAGTCGCCGTATTCGGCGGTGTCGCTGATGGACTTGCGCATCTTCGCCATGCCGCCTTCGTACATCAGGTCGACGATGAGTTTCATCTCGTGGAAGGTCTCGAAGTAAGCAATCTCAGGCTGATAGCCGGCCGCGACGAGAACTTCGAAGCCGCTCTGAATCAGATGGGTGACGCCGCCGCAGAGGACGCACTGTTCGCCGAAAAGGTCGGTTTCGGTCTCTTCCTTGAAGGTCGTCTGCAAGCAACCTGCGCGGGTGCCGCCAATGCCGCGTGCGTAGGCAAGCGCGATATCGAAGCAGTGACCCGAAGCGTCCTGTTCAACGGCGAAGACATCGGGCACGCCGCCGCCTTCGACGAACGTACGGCGAACGAGATGACCGGGACCCTTCGGCGCAACCATGAAGACATCGACGTCTGCGGGCGGAAGGATTTGCTTGAAGTGAATGTTGAAGCCGTGGGCGAATGCCAGAGCCGAGCCGCTCTTGAGATTCGGGGCGATCTCGTTGCGATAGACGTCCGCCTGTTTTTCGTCGGGGATCAAGACCATCGTGATATCGGCCGCCTTGACGGCTTCGGGCACGGTCAAAACTTTCAGACCGGCTTTCTCGGCGACGGGTTTGGACTTGGAACCTTCGTAGAGCCCGACGACGACATTGACGCCGCTTTCCTTGAGGTTGAGCGCGTGCGCGTGCCCCTGGCTGCCGTAGCCGATGATGGCGACGGTTTTGCCGTTCATGATCTCCCAATTAACGTCAGCGTCATAGTAAGTTTTTGCCATAATACTCCCTCACTTGATGATAGTCGTTGATTGTATTTTCACCGCGCTCCAGGGCGATTAGCCCCGTGCGGATGACTTCCAAAATTCCGTAGGGTGCCAGCAGTCTGGTGAAGGCGGTGACTTTTTCGTCGTTGCCGGTGATTTCGAAGATTAGCGTCGTCGGCTGAACGTCGACAACGTGTGCGCGGAAGAGTTCTGCCATCTTTAGCACGTCGAGGCGGTTGTTGTCGTCGGCGGAGACTTTGATCATCGTCATGCCGCGGGTGACTGCCATTGCCGAATCGAGCCGTTGCACCGCTTGCACGACGGGCATTTTCTCCAGCTGCTTAATCATCTGGTCGATTAAGGCAGCGTCGCCACGAACGACGACTGTTATCCGCGAAAATTCGGGCGACTGCGTGACGCCCACCGACAGGCTGTCGATGTTGAACTCGCGGCGGCTGAACATGCTGGCCACGCGCACGAGGACGCCCGGTTGATTCTCGACGTAGACGGATAGAACGTGCTTCATTGCGTTGACTGCTCCTCATGAAGATTTTCCGCGGTGAATGATACCACGTCCTGCAAAAAGTTTCAATGAAAAATTTTTTCTCGGCGGCGGTGATTGATAAGCCGAGCCCGCCGAATTATAATGCAACGGAAAATTTTTCGGAGGCGTCATCAATGCACAAGGACAACGGCGCGGTCAAGGACTTAACTGTCGGCGAGCCCGCGCGTTTAATTTTATTCTTCACGTTGCCGCTTTTGGCGGGCAATGTCTTCCAACAGCTGTTCGGCTTCGTGGATACGCTCATCGTCGGCAGGTTCCTGGGCGTGGAAGCATTGGCGGCGGTCGGGTGCACGGGTCCGCTGATGTTTCTGATGTTGGGCTTCATCGGCGGAATGACCAGCGGCTTTTCCATCTGCACGGGTCAACGTTTCGGCGCGAAGGACTTCGACGGAGTCCGACGTTCCGCGGCGATTTGCATCAGGCTGAGCTTTGCGGCGTCGATAGTGCTCACGATTGTCGGCGTGACTTTTTGCCGCGACCTGCTCATTGCAATGGACACGCCCGCAGAAATTTTGGACGGCGCGTACAGTTTCATCGTCATCGTTTACGGCGGTCTGGTGATGTTCCTCTTCCTGCAGATGCTGACGAATTTGATCCGCGCGCTCGGCGATTCAAAAATGCCGACGGTGATTCAGGCGACGACGTTGGTGATAAACATTCTGCTTGAGCCCGTGGCGATTATCGGCTTGGGATTGGGCATTCCCGGTTCGGCGGCGGCAACCATCGTCGCGCTGACCATCGGAAATATTTTGTGCGTCGTCTACATCAAGCGGCGCGTCCCGTATCTGCACGTGCGGCGGGAAGATTTTGCGTTCGACAAAGATTTTTGGCTGGAGCACCTGCGAATCGGTCTGCCAATGGGTTTTCAATCGTCCATCATCGCAATCGGCGCGGTCGCCCTGCAAATCGCGCTCAACGGGCTGGGGCCTGTGGCAGTGGCGTCATTCGCGGCGGCTCATCGCGTGGACGGGATTGCCGTCATGCCCATGATGTCGTTCGGCGTGGCAATGGCGGCTTACACTGCGCAAAACTTCGGCGCGAAAAAATTTTCCCGCATCGTCAGCGGCGTGAAGAAGTGCGTACTGATGTCGTGTTCGTTCAGCGTGATGGTCGCCGTGTTCAACATCTACCTCGGCGACGACATCATCGCGCTGTTCGTCGGTGCGGACGAAGTTCAGGTCATCGAATACGGGCGGCTGTTCCTCATCATCACCGGACTTTCGTATTGGGCTCTGGCTCTGCTGTTCATCTTCCGCTTCACGCTGCAAGGTCTGGGTCAAAGCTTCGTGCCGACGGTCGCGGGCGTCATCGAATTGGTCATGCGAATCGCCGCGGCAATCTTCCTGGTCGAGCGGCTGGGATTTTTGGGCGCGTGTCTGGCGTCGCCAATGGCGTGGATCGGCGGGCTGCTTCCGTTGCTGATAGCCTTCGCCATCACCGCGCGTAAACTGCGACGACAAGCCGACGAATAACAGAAGCCTCCTCGGAAAAATTTCGGGGAGGCTTTTTTCTTGACAAATCGATTACGGGGGGGGGTATGCTCATCGAAAAATCATACGGAGTGTTTAACCACGATGCACAAAAATTTTTCGGTCGCGCCCGTGCTCAAGTGGGCTGGCGGCAAACGCAGTCTCCTTGACGTATTCAGACCGCTGTTGCCGAAACGAATCGGCACCTACTGCGAGCCGTTCCTCGGTGGCGGCGCAGTTCTCTTCGGACTGCAACCCGCCGTCGCCGTCGTCAACGACATCAACGCGGAGCTGATGCTGGTCTATCGAGTGATTCGCGACGAGGCGGACAAACTCATCGAAATGCTGTCGGTCTTCGGCAACGACGCTGAAACTTTCTACGCGGTGAGGGATTTGGATCGCGCGGAAATTTTTTCTCGCCTGTCGGATATCGAACGCGCCGCCCGAATCATTTACCTGAACAAGACCTGCTACAACGGGCTCTATCGCGTGAATGGTGCCGGACAATTCAACACGCCTTTCGGTCGATATCGCAAGCCAAACATCGTCAACGAGCCGACGCTTCGAGCCGTGAGCGAATATCTGAACCGCGCGAACGTCGTGATGACTTCGGTCGATTACGCGCAGGTTTTGGTCGACGTTCCGCGGAAAACTTTCGTCTACCTCGATCCGCCGTACCATCCCGTTTCAGCGACGGCGAACTTCACGGCTTACGCGAGCGGCGGCTTCAATCGTGACGAGCAGATTCGTCTGCGAGACTGTTGCGACGATTTGAGCGAGCGCGGCGTCAAGTTCATGCTGTCGAATTCCGACACCGAGTTTATTCGCGAGCTGTACGCCGCCTACAACATCACGCCCGTCAAGGCGCGGCGCAGCGTCAATTCCGTGGCGGATAGGCGCGGCTCGGTCAATGAGCTGGTGATTCGCAACTATGACTAAGAACGACGACGCCTGGGAAAAAATTTTCCGCGAGCACGAAATTCTTTCGCGGGTGGAACGTGACGGCGCGTTCAAAATTTCTGCCGCGCAGATAAAAAAATTCCGTGAGCCGCGCTTGATGACCAAGTTCGACCACAGAATCAACATGCCCAAAAATTTTGCCGCCAACGACCTGTCAATCTTGCCCGTAACCCGCGGCGACTATCTGATTGCGCACTTCGAGACGTGGCATGACTTTGAGCCGTCGACGTCGCCGGTCGTGAGGATGTCGTTGCCTGAGCACCTGCAGAGTTTGGACACGGCTAATATCTTCAGTGAGGCGGTTGCGTTGAACTGCGCTTTGGCGGCGGGGATCATCGCGGACTTTACGGGCGACGAAAATATTTTCCCAACGGCGGACGGTCGCATGTCGTCGGGCGCGTTTGACTTCAAGATAAACGATACGCGCAGAAACTTTCGCCACGCCGTGAGCGTGAGCAGTTCGCAGATTGAAATCGACGCCGCCTATGAGGGCGTGAACTTCTTGACGCTCATCGAAGCCAAGCGCGACCTGTCCGACGACTTTCTGATTCGCCAGCTGTACTATCCGTATCGCACGTGGCGCGGCAAAATCCGCAAGCCGATAAAGCCTGTCTTCCTCGTCTACAGCAACGGAATTTTTTATCTGCGCGAGTACTCGTTCGATGAGCCCGACGAATATAATTCGCTCCGCCTCGTCAAGCAGCGACGATACTGCATTGAGCGGGCGCGGATAACTTTGGACGACGTTCGGCAGATTTTGCACGACGCGCCGCGTGAACCCGAACCCGACGTTCCGTTTCCGCAGGCAGACAAATTTGAACGCGTCATCAACCTGTGTGAGCTGTTGTGCAAGAAATTTTTGACCCGTGACGAAATCACCGCGCGATACGCCTTCGACGCCAGGCAGACGGATTACTACGCCAACGCCGCTCGCTACTTGGGCTTGACGGAAAAATTTCGGCTCGACGACGATGTTGCCTGGAGGCTCAGCGATTTGGGCGGAAAGATTTTTTCGCACGGTTACAGGGAACGTCAGCTTGCTCTGTGCCGAAGGATTCTGTCGCACAAAGTTTTTGCTGATGTGCTGAAAATTTTCATGGCTGGCGGGCAGATGCCGTCGCGTGAACAAATCGTTCGGCTGATGAAAAATTCCGCGCTCAATCGCGTCGGTAGCGACGTCACCTTCGGGCGGCGGGCTTCGACGATAAGCGGCTGGCTGAACTGGATTGTCGGGATCATTGACGGCTAGCCGCCGTTCTACATCACGCGGACAGCACGGGAACCATGCACTGTTAGGCGGCAATCATTTGCTGCCTCCCAAATCAATGTAGTAATGCGTGCTCAACTCGACGAGCTCATCGGCAACGAGGGAATGGAAGCTGGCGAAGGACAGATTGCTTGCGCGCGCGCTGAAGGTGTATTGCCCGACAGCCCAGGCGGCAACCTGTTCAGTCTCGGAAATTTTTGCGATGTAGATCGTCGTGCCGGTGGAAGTATCCACGCGCCACTTCACGTCGGTGACGCCGCTGATGTCGGAGGGCTCTTCGCCCGGCGAACGTTTATATGTCCTAACCGCCAAAGCAATCGTCGGCTCCCATCTGCGCCCGTACTGAATCTCGACGATGTTTTGACCCGCGACGATGCCGACGATGTCGTAGCCGCTCTTGCGCGTCATGTATAGCGGGATGAACTGCACTGCTTGCGCCGCCTCAATGAAGTTGGCGTAGACGACTTTCTGATCGGGCGGGTTATAAGTTTCAATCGGCGCGGGCGTCGGCATCAATGTCGTCGATGGCGTGACGGGCGGCGGCTGATTCGTCGGCGGTGCGGCCGGTGTAGTCGTGTTCATTGTCGGCGGCAAAGGCGGCGGCGCAGTAACTGTCGTCGGCGGTACAGTCGGTGGCGGTGCGGAAGGGGTGTTCACTGTCGTAGGCGGCGTCGGCTCAGATTCGTTCGGGTCAATGATGATGGTCTCTTCGGACTTTGTCGCTTGACGGTCGGCACTTTCCTTGAGCTTGCGTTCGTTGACCTTCTCCTTCTCCTTGCGCTCACGCTTGAGTTTCTTTTTGCGCTTCTTGACGTCCTTGTCGGTCTCCTGTTCGCGTTTGGTGGTGATGGTGTCAGTCAGCGCGGAATTTATTTCGCCGAGCTGTTCGTCTTGGCTGCTGTGGTTGGCGGCAATCGTTGCGAGTTCGGCGTCTTCGGGTGCCGCCAGCCCCGCGCACGGCAACTGAAGCGTCGCCAAAAGCGTCAGCACGGCAATTTTCTGTTTGGCGTTCAATGATATTCCTCCTCTGTCGTGAGATTTCCCGCCGATTATAATTCACGAAAAAATTTATCGCAACAGGGATTGTGGAGGCGTGCGCCGAATTCAAGCCCGCAAAATTTTTTGGAGGCGATGACGTGAACGACAAACAGGAGCTTCAAGCCGCGTTGACGGAAAATTTTTCCGTGGGGACGAGCCGCGCTTTGAGCAGCGAAATTTATGGCGAAGTGCTGATTGTTTCGACGGGCACGGCAGGCAACCTGGTGCTGTATAAAAATTTTTATCCCGCCGCATATATCCGACCCGAAACTTTAACCGCCGTCGTCAACGCCGAGGAACCTTTCCCGCCCAACGGCTCCTTCCACAAACTCCAGCAACTCATCAAGCAAACCTGCGAGACCGTAATCGAGTGCTACAGCGTCGACGAGCTTGTCGAGTTCGTGGACATGAATCAAGACTTCGGGCGGTGACCTAACACAAAAGCCCCCTTCCCAGCGACGGGAAGAGGGCGTGATTTTTTTCTGATGTTAGCGTCAATTAGTCAAGCTTCTCACGGGCGCGGGAATTCGTCCGCCGCGTGCGATGAACGCTTCCGAGCTGAAGGTGCTGACGGGCACGACGGGGCAGTAGCCGAGCAGACCGCCGTATTCGACGACGTCGCCGACCTTCGCGCCGGGCACGGGAATCAATCGGACGGCGGTGGTCTTGTTGTTGACGACACCGATTGCCGCTTCGTCCGCGATGATGCCGCTCAATGTCGCCGCGCTCACGTCGCCGCTGACCGCAATCATGTCCAAGCCGACAGAGCAAACGCAAGTCATTGCTTCGAGCTTCTCAATCGACAACGAGCCGCGCTTGACGGCCGCAATCATGCCTTCGTCCTCGCTGACGGGAATGAACGCGCCGCTCAAGCCGCCGACGTGTGAACTTGCCATGAGCCCGCCTTTTTTGACGGCGTCGTTTAGCAGAGCAAGAGCCGCAGTCGTCCCGGGTGCACCGCAAGCTTCGAGACCCATCTCCTCCAGAATTCGCGCGACAGAATCTCCGACGGCGGGCGTTGGTGCCAAAGACAGGTCGATTATCCCGAAGGGCACGCCCAATCTGCGCGACGCCTCCTGTGCCACGAGCTGACCGACGCGCGTGATCTTGAAGGCGGTCTTCTTGATGGTCTCGGCTATCTCGGTGAAGTTTGCGCCCTTCATGTCCTCCAACGCGTGCTTGACGACGCCGGGACCGCTCACGCCGACGTTGATGACTTTGTCGGGTTCGCTCAACCCGTGGAAGGCACCGGCCATAAACGGATTGTCTTCGGGGGCGTTGGCGAAGATGACGAGCTTGGCGCAACCGATTGCCTGACGGTCGCGGGTGAGTTCAGCCGTGCGTTTGATGACCTCGCCGCATTCGCGCACGCAGTCCATGTTGATGCCCGCCTTCGTCGAAGCAAGATTGATTGACGCGCAAACCAAATCGGTCGTCGCCAAAGCCTGCGGAATCGATTCAATCAGAATCCTGTCGCCCGGCGTGTAACCCTTCTGCACCAGCGCACTGAATCCGCCGATGAAGTTGACGCCGACTTCCTTCGCCGCGCGGTCAAGAGTCTCGGCGACGGGCACGTAGCTTTCCGTCTTGCAGCTCTCGGCGGCTATGGCAATGGGCGTGACGGATATGCGCTTGTTGATGATGGGCACGCCGTATTCGGCTTCGATGTCCTCGCCCGTCTTGACGAGAAATTCCGCCGAACGAGTGATCTTGTCGTAGACGTTGCGGCAGAAGTCGCGCAGGTTCGGATGTGCGCAGTCCCGCAGAGAAATTCCCATGGTGATGGTGCGCACGTCCAGCTTGTTGACGGTTATCATGCGGTTCGTTTCGAGAATGTCTTCAATCGTAATCAACGCCGCGCCTCCTCAAATCTTGTGCATCACGTCGAAGATGTCTTGGTGTTGCGTTTTGATTTCGACGCCGATTGCCTCGCCCTGCTCCTTAAGCTTTTGTTGCAGGTCGACGAGCTGAATCTTGCTCTCGCTCGCCTCGGCAAAGAGAATCATGTTGAAAAAGCCGTTCAAGATGTTTTGGTTGATGCTCAGAATGTTGACGTTGTTGTCCGCCAAAATTTTCGTCACGGCGGCGATGATGCCCACGCGGTCTTTGCCAACAACGGTCACGATCAATTTCATGTTGTTCACCTCACGGCGATTATAGCAGATTATTTTCGCGCGGCAAGCTTGAACGACGCCTCCAGCCGCGCGGTCAGCTCCTCGTCGGTCAAAGTCTCGTCCAGGCGCACCGTCAGCCACGAACGCTTGTTCATGTGCCAGCCGCGGAAATATTTTTCGTCGTCGGCAATGCGATCCAACTCGTCGGGCTCAATGCGCACGTTCATAATCTCGACGTCGCCGTCGCCTGCAAGCCGCAAAAATTTTTTCGGAATGCCGGCAATCAGCGCGTACCACTTGCGATTGTCGCGGCGGCGGAAAACAGCGAAGGTCGGATATTTTTCCCAAAGGAACTCCGGCGCGTCGCCAAATGTCTCGTCGATGTGCGCGACGATAAATTTCGTTTGCCGCGCAGAAAAAATTTCGTCGTCAAAACATTGCGCCGCCACCTCGGCAAGAATGCGTTCGTGCTCGGCTTTGACGGCACCGACGAACTTTCCCGCCGCGCCTTCAACCAGATGCAACGTGTAGGGCTCGCCGTCGCTGTCGAAAATTTTTGTGGTGACAGAGCCTTTGCCGTCGATTATAATTGTCAGCGTCAGGTCGCCCGAAATTTTTTGGCGGCGGATAAAATTTTCCCCGTCGATGTCGAAGCCGTGTTGCAGAATTTTTTCGCGGTTGAGTTTGCGCATATCGATGCCCCCCAAAAAAAATAGACGCCCGTCGGACGCCTAGGAATGTGTTGCCTTGATGTGCCTGTCTAACGTCGATAGCCCGCGATAGACCGTGCCGATGTCGATGGTTTCGCCGCGGCTGGTGACGTAGCGTTCGAGCTTGCGCTTGACGCGTTGAAGCGCGTTGTCGATGGATTTGACGTGGCGGTTGAGGCTGGCGGCAATTTCCTGATACGACTTGCCGTCGAGATACGCCATGAGCACTTGCCATTCGAGTTCGCTCAAAATTTCTTCCATCTTCTTTTCGATGGTGAGGAATTCTTCGCGGCTTATGACCAGCTCTTCGGGGTCGGCAACCTTAACGCCGCTGATGACGTCCAGCAAAGTTCGGTCGCTGTCTTCGTCATAGATTGGCTTGTTCAACGAGATGTAGGAATTTAGCGGGATGTGTTTTTGGCGGGTGGCGGTCTTGATTGCCGTGATGATTTGGCGGGTGACGCACAGCTCTGCAAAGGCGTGGAAACTGCTGAGCTTGTCGCTCTTGAAGTCGCGCACCGCCTTGAAGAAGCCGATCATTCCCTCTTGGATGATGTCTTCGCGGTCGGCACCGATTAGGAAATACGAACGCGCTTTGGCACGGACGAAGCTGCGGTAACGGTGGATCAGATAATCCATCGCGGCAGCGTTGTCCCGGTTCTTTATGTCGGCGATAAGCTCTTCGTCAGTCAGCGTCTCGTACTTGGCATACTCGTCGGCAACTTCGCTCTCGAAAGAATTTTCAACGTTCGGTTTCATATCGCGCCCTCCATTTAATGCGCTGATTATACTGCACGGCTTATGGTTAGTCAAATTTTTTTGGCGGGCAAGTAGGGATTATCGCGTTGCAGGTAGAATAGGAAAATTTTTTTGGGCAGGTGAAAACTTTGGGACGGATCATCTTGGTGACGGGCGGAGCTCGCAGCGGCAAGAGCACCTTTGCAGAACGGCTAGCGCTCAAACTCGGCGGCGGACGTGCGGCTTACATCGCCACCGCGCAAATTTTTGACGACGAGATGAAATTCCGCGTTGAAGTCCATCGAAAGCGGCGCGGCGACTCGTGGCAGACGTTCGAGGCTCCGACCGGTGCTGACGAAAAAATTTCCGAGGCGGGAAAAACTTTCCGCGCGATTCTGTTCGACTGCGTGACCATTTACGTGAGCAACTTCATCTGCGCGGCGGACATCGACGACGAAGCGCGGCTGTACGACGGCTTGCGCGGGCTGATCGGTCGGCTCATCGACGCGGCAAAAACTTGCGACGCCGTGACAATCTTCGTGACCAACGAGGTGGGCGCGGGCATCGTCCCCGAAAACAAATTGGCACGCCGATTCCGAGACCTGGCGGGGCTGGCGAATCAAATGCTCGCCGCCGAAGCCGACGCGGTTTATCTGACAGTTGCAGGCATTCCCGTCGACGTGAAAAAAATTTCGGAACCACTGCCTTAAGGCCGACGTGATGTCGGCCCGCCGCCGTATGACGTCCAAGGATGGCGTCATAGGCGGCACGAGCGTCTACGGGTAAGCGCGGACGTTTCGTTGGTGGACGGTATCCGCCCCACGCGCAGTGGCGAGTTTCTTTGCTACTTTCTTTCCTCGGTGAAAGAAAGTAGATCACAACAACACCGAAATGGAGTTAAACCTATGACGCAATACGTAATGATTCAGGGGACGAGCTCGCACGTGGGCAAGAGCATTTTGACCGCCGCGCTGTGCAGAATTTTTTTCCGCGACGGACGACGCGTTGCCCCGTTCAAGGCGCAGAACATGGCGTTGAATTCGTTCGTGACGGCGGACGGACTGGAGATGGGTCGCGCGCAAGTTGCTCAGGCTGAAGCCGCAAACATAGCCCCGCGCGTGGAAATGAACCCCGTGCTGTTGAAACCGACCGGCAACCAATCTTCGCAGGTCATCATCAACGGTCGAGCGGTCGGCGTGATGAGCGCGTCCGAATATCATCGCGGCTACTCGCTGACGGCGTTCGAAGCGGTCAAGTCCGCGCTGAAAAAACTTTCCGCACAGTTCGACACCGTTGTCATCGAAGGAGCCGGCTCGCCCGCCGAAGTCAACCTCAAGGCGAACGACATCGTCAACATGCGCGTGGCAAAATATCTGAACGCACCCGTATTGCTCGTCGCCGATATCGACCGCGGCGGAGCACTCGCCTCGCTGGTCGGCACGCTCGAACTTTTGGACGACGACGAACGCAATCTTGTGCGCGGACTGATCATCAACAAATTTCGCGGCGACGTCAACCTGCTCATGCCCGCCGTGGATTTTCTCGAACGCAAAACTTCCAAGCCCGTGCTCGGCATCGTCCCGTGGATTGAACGGCTCGGCATTGACGACGAGGACAGCGTTTCGCTCGACGACAAAATTTCCGCGCCCGACGCCGACATCACAATTGCGGTCATCAGGCTCGGCAAACTGTCGAACTTCACGGACTTTGATAGCCTGGCTGGCGAAGGCGACGTCAAACTTTTTTACGCCACGTCCGCCGCCGAACTTGACGCCGCCGACGTCATCATCGTCCCCGGCAGCAAGAACACGTCGGAAGATTTGCTGGCTCTGCGCGAAAGCGGTCTTGCCGAAAAAATTTTGCAACGCGCATCGAATGGCACGCCCGTCGTCGGAATCTGCGGCGGCTTCCAAATGTTGGGCACGAAAATTTTTGACCCGTTGCACGCCGAATCAGATTGCGCCGAACTTGACGGGCTGAACCTGTTGCCGATTGAAACGACCTTCGCCGCCGAAAAGTTCACGCGACAGATTACGCTCGCCGCCGTCGATATCGACTTCATGGGCAGCCGCATCGTCTCCGAAAATCTCGACGGCTACGAAATTCACAGCGGGCACAGCAACATCTCCGACGCCGTCATCGCCCGCGGCAACGTGCTGGGCACCTACGTCCACGGAATCTTCGACAACGACGACTTCCGCCGAAAATTTTTGAACGCCGTCCGCCGCGCAAAGGGTCTGGTGCCGATTGCTTCGACACGCAACGTCCGCGCCGACAAGCAACGAAATTACGACCGCCTTGCCCGCGTCGTGAGCGACAGCCTGAACATGAAATTGCTCGCCGAGATTATGACGCCCCGCTAAAATTTTCGGCAACGGCAGGAATTTCGTTTCCGGCATTGAACACGTTATCGATTCGGCACGACCGAAAATTTTCGGCAATGAGTTTCAACCCGAGGAGGAGGGTTTCGGTTTTGGAAAAATCTACGATAATCGGACTGGTCGGCGGAATAATTTCCGTCTTCGTCGGCATGGTTCTGAAGGGCGCGCCGCTGACCGCTTTGAACAACCCCGCCGCGTTCCTCATCATCATCGGCGGAACAATCGCCTGCATATTCAACGCCTTCACTATGGAGCAAATCTCCAAGGTGCCCACGCTGTTCAAACTCCTGATTCAAGGCGGCGAAGAGCAGAGCAAGGGCGATCTGGTCAAAACTTTCGTGGAGCTGAGCCAACTGGCACGCCGCGAAGGTATCCTGGCTTTGGAAAGCCGCGTCGAAGAAATTCAAGACCCCTTCTTCCGCAACGGGCTCAGCATGGTCATTGACGGCATGGATCCCGAATTCGTCGGCGACGTGCTGGACGCGGAACTCACCATCATGGAGCAACGCCACGCGGAGATGCGCTCAATCTTCTCGCAGGCGGGCACCTACGCACCGACTTTGGGCGTCTTGGGCGCGGTCGTCGGCTTGATTGCGGCTCTTGGCAACTTGAACGACATCGAAAAGCTCGGTCACTCAATCGCCGCCGCGTTCGTCGCCACGATTCTCGGTATCTTCACCGGCTACGTGCTGTGGTTGCCCTTTGCCAACAAACTCAAAATCAAATCCGAAAACGAAGTCAGCCACAAGCGTATGATCATGGAAGGTATTCTTTCTCTGCAGGCGGGCGACTCACCCACGCAGATCGAATCCAAGCTGATGATTTACATTCCGCAGGGCGAACGCGAAGGTATCGGCAGGGAGTGATTTAATTGGCACGAAAGAAACACGCGAAGAAGCACGAAGAAGAAGCCAGCGAGGCTTGGTTGTTGCCGTATTCCGACTTGATGACGCTGCTTTTGGCGTTGTTCATCTGCCTGTTCGCCATTTCGCAGACCGACCAGACGAAGCTCGTGCAAATGGCTCAGGCGTTCACAGCGGCGTTCAACATGGGCGGGCCGTCGTTCTTCGACAAGGCGGGACCATCAAACTCTATGCGCCGCGAAATCATCACGTCCGAAGACCAGGGCAACGCCGCCTATCTGCAGGAGAATCAGCAACTGCAAGACCTGCAAGAGAAGCTCGAACAGTATATCCGCGAAAACAATTTGCAGGACGATTTGTCGACGCAGCTCGAAGAGGAAGGGTTGATGATTCGCATCAAGGAGAAGGCACTGTTCCCGTCGGGCTCGGCGGATCTCGTCCCCGAATCCCAACGCATTGGCCCCATCGTCGCCGGTCTTTTGGCGGAAGTTCCCGAACGAGTTTTAATCAGCGGTCACACCGACACAGACCCCATCAGCACCGCGCAGTTCCCTTCCAACTGGGAGCTGAGCTCCGTGCGCGCAATGATCTTCATGAAGTATCTGCTGTCGATTAATCATAACCTCAACCCCGCAAGATTTTCCGCCATCGGTTACGGCGAATATCGACCCATCGCAATGAATGACAACGCCGAGAACAAGCAGAAGAATCGCCGCGTGGAGATCCTCATTGCACGCACGTTGCGCTTCAATCCCAACGAAGGCATACGCGCACAAACTGACGCCGACCTCGTGGCGAAATGATTATCGGCGTCGGCACAGACATCATCGAGATTGAACGCGTGCGTCGCGCCGTCGGCAGGAAAAATTTTTTGAACAGCGTCTTCACCGAAATCGAACAAGCTTATTGCCAAAGCCGCGGGAAAAATTCCGCCGCCTCCTATGCCGCAAGATTTGCCGCTAAGGAGGCTTTTTTCAAGGCGTTGGGCACGGGCATTGTCCTGCCGCTCACGGACGTGGAGATCGTCAACGACGTGCGCGGCGTGCCGAAAATTTTTCTGCGCGGCAAAATTCAAACGTTGGCGGCTGAACACGGCGTCAAAAAAATTTCTGTCAGCCTCAGCCATTCGCGGGACTTCGCGACGGCGGTCTGCGTCATCGAATAAATTTTTTGGAGGAACTTGTATGAAGGTAGCATTGGCAAAACAGATGCACGATATAGACAAGAGCGCGGTCGAGGAGTACGGGCTGCCCGAATTGTCGCTGATGGAGAGCGCGGGGCACCGTGTCTTTCTGGCAATGAAAAATCTTCTGGGCAATGTCGCACGCAAGAGCATCTGCATTTTGGCGGGCAGCGGCAACAACGGCGGCGATGCTCTGGCGGCCGCCAGGTACCTTGCCAACGACGGCGCACGCGTCAAAATTTTTCTGACGGGCAACCGCGATCATCGCACGGCGTCGCTCAACGTGCAGATGAGAATTTTGCGCGGCATGGGGATTGAACTTCAACAGCTCGACAGCGACAGGGCGTGGGAACGTCTGCAGGTCATGCTCAGGTTTTCTGACGCGGTCATCGACGGGATTTTAGGCACGGGCTTCAGCGGGCAACTGCGCCCCGCGGCTCTGCGTCTGATTCGTCTGGTCAACGCCGCAAAGAAACTCACCGTCGCCATCGATATTCCTTCGGGCGTGGAAGCTGACACGGGAGCCGTTGGCGAAGCCGCAATGAACGCCGACGTCACCGTTGCGCTCGGTCTGCCGAAGGTCGGGCACTACATTTGCCCCGGAGCCTCGCACGTCGGCAAGCTCATCGTCGACAACATCGGCTTGCCCGCGGATTTGCTCGGCGACGAAATTCATCAGACTCTTGTTGACGACGAACTTGCGCTGACGTTCCTGCCCGCTCGTCCTCGCGACGCACACAAAGGCACCTGCGGAAAGATTTTGATCGTGGCGGGCTCGCGTGGCATGACGGGCGCGGCGTCTCTGGCGGCAATGAGCGCGTTGAAGGTCGGCGCGGGTCTCGTGACGTTGGCGACGCCCGAAAGTTTGAACGCCATCTACGAAGCCAAACTCACCGAAGTCATCACGGCACCGCTCGACGAAGTCAAATCCGGCATCATCGGCGGCGACAAGGCGGCGGAAAAAATTTTCGATCTGGCGCAATCAGCCGACGCCATTCTCATCGGACCGGGGCTCGGTCGTGCGCGGGAAACCCAATCGCTCGTCAAGAGAATCGTCACCGAAATCGACAAGCCGCTCATCCTCGACGCCGACGCAATTTATCCGTTCAATGGTGCCGCCGACGAGCTCAAGGCTTGCAAACAAATCCCGATTCTCACGCCGCATTTGGGCGAACTGTCTGCCCTGCTCAATATCCCCGTCGAGAAGCTGCGTCCCGCGATTGTGCCTGAAGTTCGTCGCGCCGCGCAGGAATTCCGCGCCGTCATCGTCGCCAAATGCGAAACGACCGTCATCGGCTACCCCAACGGAGAAATTTTTATCTCGCCGCTCGGCAACAGCGCAATGGCTTCGGCGGGCGTGGGTGACGTTTTGGCGGGCGCGATTGCCGGTCTGATGAAGCAGACGCCGTTCGCACCGTTGACGGGCGTTTGGTTGCACGGCACCGCAGGAAATTTCGCCGCGGAGGATTTTGCCGAAGGACTGACCGCCAACGACGTGATGAACCGTTTGCCCGCTGCCATGAAGAAACTGCGCGGCATCGGCTACAAAAATTCCTGACGCGTCACCGAAATCAAAAGCGACTCTCGACATCGGGAGCCGCTTTTTTTCGTGACTCGGAGCAATTCCGCCACAAACCCGACTGAATTCCGTCCGATTGCGTCTGAAACGCGAATGAATGCCCGTTGCACAATCCGCCGCCTCTGCTACAATACAATAAGCGCAGGGAGGCGCGACAAGATCGACAGGAAATCCAAGGAGTTGTTCAGCATGAAACTCGCATACAAGAAATCTAAACATAGAACGGAGACGGTTGCCCCGATTGAAGCGCACGAGCCGGAAGTTTCCTTCATAATGGTTGCCAAAGGCGTCATCGGTTTCCGCGAGAGCGCACACATCGTCAAGGTCGCCGCGGACACCGGTTGCACCGTTTCCATCGCGTCGGGCAAAAAGTTCGGCACGAACGCCAGTATCCTTTCGCTGGTCAATCTCGGCATCACGAGCGGCAAGAGCCTGGTGCTCAACATCAAAGGCGAGCGCAACGAAGAAGCCTTCCGCGAGGTGAGCAAGATCATCGGCGGAGAGACTGACGGCAACAATTAACCTGAATTCATCTTAACCCACCCACTCATAAAATACCCACTCAAAAAAGCCCCCGACTTCGGTCGAGGGCTTCTCTTTTATTTCGGCAGGTTGAATCGTTCGTTGAGCGTCGCGTCGGGTTGAATGGTCACCTTCAGCCGCCGCGATATCAATCCGTGCGCGTGCAGTGTCCGCGAGATATTTTCGCCCATGTAAGTCGGGTGCGGCCAATTGTCTTTGTCGTCGCCTTTGGGAACGGTCACGGTCGCTTCGTTCAAGCCCGCCCTGTCAGCGGCGATAATCTGATCCATCATGTGGCGGCTGACTTGAACGCAAACCATTTCGGGCACGTGGTTGAATGTCGACGGCGCGAGCGTGCGCTTGCCGCTGAAAATCCACGTGAACAGCGCGAACGCCAATATCGGCAGGATGAACGTCGCCCGCGGGAATTTTCGCAACCAGAAGCTCAACGCCGCGAAGAAGAGCACGAACTCGAACACGAAGAATCCGAATTGCACGTCGGGACGAAGCGCATACGTCGGATTCGATTTCGCCGCCGCCAAGATGATGTACGCCGTCCACAGCGGCAGACACAGCCAAAATTTTTTCAGCACGAGCCAAAGCTCACGCGACTCCGAGCTGACTTTGCGCCCCGCGAACACGACCGGCGACGTCACCAGCGCGAAAATCGTCAGCCACGCGCCGTGATTGTCGAACAGCAACGATTTAATTACGACCGCCGCCGTGTCGACCACCTGCGCGAAGAAGTTCCCCTCATGCGCCATCGACCGCGCCCGCCCGCCGTTGAGCTCGAAGATCAACGATATCAGCCAGAAAATTATCACGACGAACAGCGACAAGTTCTCCGCGAAAAATTTTCTCGGCTGAAATTTTTTTGCGTCGACGCGGCTCAAAAGTTCAACGCCGACAAAAATTGCCAACACGCAACTCGACAGCACGTTCGAGAAAATCGCCAGATACAGCGCGAAAAATAACCCGACACTTTGCCACGTGGCGCGGTCAAAAAATTTTTTCGTCACGTCCACGCGGGCGAGGAACATCACGAGCGCGGCGTTCAACAGATTTGGCAACACGTAGTTGAAGACGCAATCGGCGTCCGTCGTGTGGAACAGGTACAGATTGTCCTGCGTGTTGTGTTGCAGGAAAACGGCGAAGTGCAACAGCAGGAACATCGCGCCGAAAAAATTTGCTGACAACGTGTCGAGGCGCAGAACTTTTCGCGCGAAGAGAACGAACATCACGACATAGGCGGCGATTGCGATGGCGACGATTGCCGCGGCAGTGAACGTGACCGCCGACAGATAATCACCGACAATCGGATTGACGACGTAAGCGGCGACGTAACCGCAGACAGGGTAAAACGTTTCCGGCAGAACCTTGACGGGATTCCAGCCGTGCCATTTCGGCAGACCGACCCGCGCGTCGCTGATGACGTTCCAGTCGTCGCCGTCGAACAGGACGATTGGGTGCACCTGCGAAAAAAAAACGAACATCGCCGCGAAAACCAGCGTGCCCGTCAAAACTTCAGCAGAAAAATTTTTCATGTGACCTCCTCATTTACTCGGCTTGTCGGTCTCGGCAATGTACTTGCGGGCAACTTTGACGACGGAATTTTCCAGATTGCCAATCGGAATGTTCTTGACCTGTGCGCCCGCAACGTTCTGATGACCGCCGCCGCCGAACTTCTCCATGATGACCTGAACGTTCAAATCCCCCGTCGAACGTGCGCTGATACCGACGGTGTCGCTGTTCATTTGGAACAGGATAATCGTCATGCGCACGCCCTCGACCGTCAGCAGAGAATCCGCCGCCTGCCCCGCGATGACCTGAACGTTGGGGATAACGTGGTCGATTGCAGAGACGACGAGCCCGCCTTCGTAGTATTCGGATTGCGCCTTCGTCTTGGCAAGGGCAAGCGTCGTTTCGTAGTCAGACTTGAACAAGTGATTGACGGCGACGGGATCGGCTCCGCTGCGACGAAGATACGCCGCCGCCTCAAAAGTCCTCGCGCCGGTCTGAATGGCGAAGTTCTTCGTGTCAACGACGATGCCCGAATAAATTGCCGTTGCCGCCAGCTTGCCGATGCGCATCTTCTCGTCGAAGTACATCAGAAGTTCGGTGACCATCTCGCACGTCGACGATGAGCCCGGCTCCAGATAACTTATCGCGGGGTTTTTGATGGTGTTCTCACTGCGGCGGTGATGATCGATGACGACGACCTTCTTGATGCGTTCCAACAGCACGGGCGCGGCAACCAGATTCGGAATGAACGTGTCGACCACGACGAGCAGAGGATTGAGCGCGTTGGACACGGGAACGTTGTTTGCGCTGACGAACAGATCCCTGTAAGCTTCGTCGCGTCCGAGCAGTTCGATAATCTTCTCCACGCTGTCTAGCCAACCGCTCAAGACGATTTGCACGGGCTTATTCAGACTGCGCGCCATCAACGCCACGCCGACTGCCGCACCGAACGCGTCATAATCCTCGCGGGTGTGCCCCATGATTACGACTTCGTCGGCGGCCTCCATCGTGTCGCGGATTGAATGGCTCATAACGCGCGCCTTGACGCGGGTGTTGCGTTCAACAGCCTTTGCACGTCCGCCGAAGAATTGCGTCTTGTCGTTGATGTTGACCGCGACCTGATCACCGCCGCGACCCAAGGCAAGTTGCAATCCTGCCTGAGCCTTTTCGCCGAGCTCGCTCATCGATTGTTCGTCGGAATTTTTTTCCGCAACCGCCGCCCCCATTGAAAGCGTGACCGGCAGCTGATGTTTGTTGACCAGCTGACGAATTTTGTCCAGCACGGTGAATTTTTCCGCAACCGCCTGTTCCAGAGCATACCGCTCCAAAATCACCAGATATACATCGCTGGACACCCGCCGCATAAAACCTTTCAGCGACGCGACCCACGCCTCCAGTATCTCGTTGACCGACAGCAACAGCGACGTCTTCTCCGCCTCGTTGAGCCCCTGAATGACCTCGTCGTAGTTGTCTATCTGCACGTAAATTATCGCCGTGCGGCTGCGCGAATACTCTATCCGCAAATTTTCATACGGCGTGATCTCCCGCGCGAAGAGCACCATCATCCGCGAATAATCGGGGTTTGCTTGCAAAGATCGATACTTCACCAGAAAATGCCGATAGAATTCCTCGCCGGAGTCATTGCGCCGCGGCGTGCTGACTTGATATTCGCCTTCAACAGAACCACTCGACGACAACAGCTCCTCGGAAATCAGCCCCGACCAAAATTCTTCGACGTCCATGCCCTGCTGAGGGACAACTTCCGCAAAATCCTGCATGACCGCGTTGCACCACTGCAACCGCCCGCCTTCGTCCAAGACGACAATTCCTTCGGGCAGCTTCGTCATCGCGTAATAGCGCAGGTCTTTGAAATTGCCTATGACGTTTTCGGCGTACTCCTGGAATTTTCTGTTGCGATCCTTGCGCCGCTCGATTGAAAACCAAATCAGCAGGAACCAGACGCCTGCCGCAGTTGCGCCCAAAAATTTGTTGTACTGCGCAATCACCGCCACCATGACCAGCATCACCGCCAAGTTGATGACGGCGTCGGGCCAGGCGGATAAATTTCTCGGCACCTCGTCACTGCGCACCTCGTCACCTCCCGTCCAAGAATTTTTTCCGATAGTCGAACAGCATATCAATCAAACCCGTCAGTGCCACCAACTGCGACAGGAACGCGTTGAACACTATCAACAGGTAGAGAATCCAGCGCAGGACTTTGGAGACGCTGTACCTGTCCATAACGAACGACACCAGCGACAGCCCCTGCACCAGCCCCGTAAGCAGAGCCGCAAACGTCACGTTCAGCGACAGCCCGTAAAGCTCCGTCCAGCCGCGCGTGAAGCCCCAATACATGCCGATTGCACCGAACGCCGCCATATACAGGAAGACCGACGGGAACTTCCATTCGGCAAACGGCGGGAAGCTCGGCAACTTCATCTGCAGTTTCGGGAAGATCCACTTCGACGTGAACCACACGACCGCCGCGTTCAACAGCGCGCTCATCAGAACCAGCATCGGCAACAAAAACACAAACGAATCCAACTGCGCCCCGACCTGCGCTTTAGCTTCGGGAACTTGCGATTGATCCAGCCAGCCCATCTGCCCTGCCAAAGTGAGACCTTCGTCCAAGAACTCGTGCAACATCTTGAGCTGCGTTTCAAGGCTAATGTCCATGACCAGCATCCACAGGGCGAACATAAAAATTTGCGCGACCGACGAGACTATCAGCACCGTCAAAAAAATTTTGACCGCGCTAAAATTTTTCCGCACGCACCAGCCCAAAGCATAACCACACAGCCCCGAACCCGTCATTAACAACACAGCCTGTAGCGGTCCGATTAATATCGCCAGCAGAATCGTCGCCACGATCAATGCCGTGAAACCTTTGCCGGCACCCTGCCGCGCCGTCAAGACCGCCATCGGCACCGCGCAAAAAATTTCAACCAGAATACCGAGCACCGGAACGTACGCTGCCGCCAAGCACATAATCACCGTGATTGCTACCAACAGCCCGCCCTCAATCGTCGGCGTGACGTTTCTTACCATTGCATGACCCCTCGAAAAAATTTTCAGGCATTATATCAGACCGCGCAAACTTTTACCAGTGCCAACGGCGAACCCTTCCGCACAAAGAAAAAAGACCGCCGACATTTTGTCGACGATCTTGATATCCGAACAACCGCGCCCTTGCGGACGCCGTTTCGTTTACTGGAGCAAGCTGAGAACCGCAGAGCTGTTCTGGTTTGCCTGCGCGAGCATGGCCTGCGCTGCCTGCAAAAGAACGTTGCTCTTGGTGTAGTTGGTCATTTCCTTTGCCATGTCGGCGTCGCGGATGGTGCTCTCTGCCGCCTGGACGTTCTCGCTCGAAGTCGTCAGGTTGGTGGCGGTGTATTCGAGGCGAGCTTCGATGGCACCGATTGTGGTCTGCTGGTCGAGGGCTTTGGTCAGCGCGTTTTCGATGACGTTGATTGCCGCATTGGCGTTGTCTTTCGTCGTGACGCTGATTCTGTCGCCCGCGGAGCCTTTCAGACCGAGGGATTCGGCGCGCATGTCGCCCAAACCGACTTTGATTGCGACGTTGGCTTCGGAGCCGATGTGGAAGTTAAGAGCCTTGTTGCCGCCTTCGGTTTCGTTCTCTGCCATCTGATACTGCTTGAACTGGTCGATAGCCGCGTTGGCCGCCTTCTTGACGTTGCCGTCCTGATCCAAGATGCTGATGTTGAAACCGGCGATCTGGTAGCCCACACCTGCCGTCTTTGCCAAGAGCGCGACGCCGCCCGTCTTGTCCGGGGTGTAAACCTCGTCTTTGAACTTATCGGTGCCGATTGCCTCTTGACCGTCGCTGGTGAACTTGTATTCCGCGATGGAAGTAAGATCGAAGAGAGCCTTCAGGTCGAGAGTACTAGAGATCTCACCGCTGGAGGTTGTGGTTATGCCGTTGGTGACCCAAGAGACCTGATACTTGTCAGTCGTGACGATTTCCAGGGAGTTGCCCACGCGGTCTTTCAGATCCGTCAAGACTGAACTATCCACCGTTGTCGTTGACAAGCTCTGGTTGAGCAGGATGGTCTTCGTGCTGGTAACAACGTTGTTCTTCGATCCGTCGACGAGGTATTTGCCGTTGAACTGAACGAGGGCGTTGTCGTCCACCTGGTCGATGAACTGGTTGATTTCCTTCTGGATCGTTGCACGGTCTTCGTCGGTGTTGCTGTCGTTGGCCGCGTTGATGGCTTTTTCTTTCAGCGCGCGCAACAGTTCCACCGTGTTGGCAACTGCGCCTTCAGCCGTCTTCATCAAGCTGGAGTCGTTCTGCGTGTTCTGGTTGGCTTGGTCGAGCGAACGAATGCGAACGCGCATACGCTCAGAAATCGCATAACCCGAAGCATCGTCCTGCGCACTGTTGATCTTCATGCCGCTGGAGACTTTCGCCAGGCTCTTCTGCAATGCGCTGGTGTTGCTGTTGAGGGTGTTGAGCGTACGAACCGCGCTCATGTTTGTCTTTACTACCATTGCCATGATTGTTTCCTCCTTGATTTTAGAAAGTTTCCCTTAGCGACGGTTTCCCTTCCGCCGCCAAACAAACGGGTCTGCTGCCGTCCCGACCGTCGTCGGGAAAGTGCGTCTCGCACGCGTAACGAGCGTTGCAGTGGAACCCGTTCATTGCCTTCTGATAACCTTATCGGTAATCGCGCTTGGTTTATTAAGCGTCGTGGCAATTTTATCAAGAAAAATTTTTCCCGTCAATAAAAATCAAGCCCGCCGCGAAATTTTTTGTTCGTGACGGGGCGTCCTTTGGGCATTCAGTGGCTTTCGATATCAGGTGCTCGATGACGATTTGTTGGTGAAGTTTCCTGCGGTCTTGCCGTCCAGCGTGGCGCGATATTCCCCGTCCACCTGCGTGATTGCGTAGGTTGTGACGGTTATGTCCGTTGCCGTGCCGTTGATGTAAGCCTTGCCCGTGGGCGGCTTAAGGTTGGCGGAATCCTGAATGTAATCGCTAAGGTTGCTCATCGTTGGCGCGGGGGTCGTGCCCTTTTCCATGATGTAGATGGCAATTGCCGTGTCGATTGTCGTGAGGTCGGATTGAATCTTAGCTGTGTTGGCGGCGGTGGTGACCGACGTGAAGCGCGGCACCGCAATCGACGCCAGGATAGCGATGACCATAACCAACAGGATGACTTCGAGCGTGGCGAAACCCTTCTGCATGAGAAACACTCCTTTCGCGACGATTGTAGAACAATTCTTTGGTGCGGGCAAGATTTTTTTGGCGACGGTGCTTTGACGAACTGCGCCATGTTGGTTTATCATGAAAAAAATTTTTATCGTGCGGAGGCGATCGGATGGACGAGAAAATTTTGAACTGGGTGGTGTTGGCTGAGAAGTTTTTTTCCGACGGTGACCCGCTGTCCATGCGCACCGCCGCCCGCGAGATTTTGGAGCTGGACAAAAATTCCGCGGAGGGTCTGGCGATTTTGGCAGAGGCTGCGCTCTATCGCGGCGACATAGACGAAGCCGAGGTCACTGCCAAACGCGCGTTGCTTGCCGAGCCCGACAACCTGCGCGGCCGGCTGATAGTCGGAGGCGTCGCCGTCAAGCAGCTCAAACTTCGTCGGCAACTGAAAATTTTTGATGACGTCATATCCGTGGCACGCGAGCGGCTGAAGACTTTCACGGACGAACTCAACGCTTTCAATCGACAGGCGGCGGAGAATCGTCGCGAAAAAATTTCCGTCGACTCAAGCGTCGGCGAGAGGCTCGGCAAAGAAATTTCCGTGACGCGAGCCGTTCTGTTCAAGGCGTTGAGCTGGAGCGCGAACGGTCTGTATCTGGCGGGGGAAACTGCGCGGGCGGCGGCAAATCTTTGCGAGGCGAGCACATTGACCGACGATCCATCACGCGCCGCCGAACTCTATTCGAAGCATCTGTTCCTGAGCAATTATCGCGACGCACGCCCCGAAAAAATTTTGGAACGCGCCCGAAAGTTCAACGATTACTTCGCCGATGTCGCGACCTTTCCGCACGTCAAGAAGTCGTCCGGAAAAATTCACGTCGGCTATATCTCGCCCGACTTCCGTGAGCACGCGACGGCAAATTTTATCACGCCGCTACTGCGAGATTACGACGCGGAAAATTTTTCCGTCACTTGCTACATGACCGGCAGGAAGGATTCCGTCACCGAGCAGCTCAGAAGTTTTGGCACAAGCTGGCGTTCGCTCACGGGCAAGGAGCCTCAAGACGCCGCCGCCATCATCGCCGCTGACAACGTCGACATCCTCGTCGATCTGTCTGGGCATTCGCAGGGCAGCTGTCTGCCGATTCTGGCTCATCGACCCGCGCCCGTTCAAATCTGCGGAATCGGCTACACGGCAACGACGGGTCTTGACGCGGCGGATTATTTCCTGTCCGACGAAATCTGTGCGCCGAAAAATTTTCCGAACGCCTTCACGGAAAAAATTTTGCGGATCAATTCCTGCAGTCTGTGCTACGCGCCCGACGCCGTTCACAAAATGCCGGACGTTGAGCTTCGTGCGCCGGTCCTCCGCAACGGCTTCGTGACCTTCGGCAGCTTTAACAACTTCGCCAAAGTCAGCGACGAGGTGCTTTATATCTGGCGGGCGATTTTGGAAGGCGTGCCCCGTTCGCGACTGGTGCTCAAGTCAAAAATTTTCAGCCTGGACGACGGCATCAGCATGGTGCGCGAACGTTTCCGCAAGATAAGTTTTCCGACCGAGCGTGTCGAGTTCCGACCCTACAGCCCCGACTATCTCGAACAATATCGCGACGTTGATATCGCGCTGGACACCTTCCCATATCCCGGCGGGACGACGACCTGCGAGGCTCTGTATATGGGCGTGCCGGTCGTCACGGTGCGCGGCAAGAATCACGGCTCACGGCTCAGCGCGGCAATTTTGACCGCCGCCGACGTCAAGGAGCTAATCACCGGCAGCCCGATGGATTACGTCAAGAAAGCCATTCGCCTAAGCCAACGCACCGAGCTGATTGCCGCCTATCACGTCGGGCTTCGCGAACACATCAAAGCTTCCGCGCTGATGAACGGCGTTGAATACATGCGCACACTGGAAAAATTTTATCGGGAGGTTTTACGATGAAAAAATTCTTTGCGACAGTGGCGACGGCTCTGGCGATGTTCACGTTGAATGCCGACGTCGACGCGTGCACGGTAGTTCTCGTGACGAAGGGCGCGTCCGCCGATGGATCTGTCATGGTTGCTCACAGCGAAGACGGTTTTGGTTGCGACCCCAACGTCGTGTTCGTGCCCGCCAAAAATCATCCCAAGGGCAGCCGTCGTCCGGTCTATCCGTCTTCGGCGGCGACAGGTGAATTGCCCGAATACAACTGCTTCGACACCCCGCATCTGGTTGCACCCGAACGCAGCGACGATTACGACTTCCCCGACGAGCCGCGCACCAAACCCGTCGGTTACATTGAGCAGGTCGAACACACTTACGCCTATCTGGACGCCGATTATGCCGTGATGAATGAGCACGGGCTCATGCTCGGCGAATGCACCGACCGTTGCGCTCATCTGCCGGAGGTTGAGTACAAAGCTGGCGGCGGAATTTTTTATTCGGCAGAGCTGGGAGCTGTTGCCCTTGAACGATGCAAGAGTGCACGCGAAGCGATTGAGTTGATGGGCGCGCTGATTGATGAGTACGGGCTTTATGGCACGGCAGAAACTCTCTTCGTCGCCGACCGCAACGAGGGCTGGCTCTTCGAGATGCAACCGACGCCTTCGGGCAAAGGCGGGCTGTGGATTGCCGAACGAATCCCCGACGGACACTTTGCCGTTGCCGCCAATGAGCTGAGGATACGAGCCATCCGCGCGGGCGACCCGAATCAAATCTTCAACCCGCGCCTGCCGCAGATGTTGGAGGAACTCGGCTGGGCTGTCCGTGATGAGAGCGGCAATTTGGATTGGGTGCTGTCACTGCGCGCCGACGAATTCAATCACCCGTACTATTCCAAGCGGCGCGTGTGGCGTGCGTTGGATACCGTTGCCCCGTCGCTCAAGCTCAAGCCGACCGTCAGCGGTTGGGAGGCGGACTATCCTTTGAGCGTGCGCCCCGACAAGAAGTTGACCGTTGCCGACGTGATGAGCCTCTACCGCGACTACTATCAGGGCACCGACTTCGACAAGAGCGCGAGCAACTTTGCGGGGTTGCATGGTTCGCCGTATCATTTCGTCAAGGAGAACGCCGAGCGTTCGATTCTTTCCGCCAAGACGGTTTACTCGTACATCGCGCAGGTCGGTGACGATTTGCCCGCGCCGATCTGTTGGGTGTCGACGAACAACGCGCTGGACAATCCGTTCGTGCCGTTCGCCGTGACGAAGTTGCCCGACGCTTACACGCGAGCTGTGCGAAAAACTTTTGACCCGACGAAAATGTTTTGGGTGTCGAGCCAAATCATGTCGTTGACGCAGGGCTTTTACAACGTCGTCGGACCAATCGTCGCCGAAGACGTTCAGCGCACGGAGGAAAATTCTTTGCGGCTGGTCGAATCGTCGCGCAGTCTGCCGAAAAATAAATTCGCCGCCGCGCTCAATGACAACGCCGTCAAAATCTTCAACGAGCGCAAGAAACTTTACGAGCGGCTGATGATTCACTACAGCAGCGGCGCGGGCATCACCTACGACGAAAGACATCAACCCAAACCCGACGCCCCGACGGAGTATTAACACAAAGGAGACTTTACATTGGACAGACACTCGGTTGAACTTTTGGCACCCGCGGGAACGTGGGAGGCTCTGGTTGCGGCTGTGGAGGCGGGCGCGGACGCGGTCTACCTCGGCGGCAAGTCCTTCAACATGCGCGTGCACAACAGCAGCTTCAATTTCGACGACGAGCAACTGAAGGCGGCGATTGACTTTGCGCATGAACGCGGCGTAAAAATTTATGTCACGCTGAACAATTTGATCAGCACCGAAGAACTTGAGCCGCTGGAAAAATTTTTGCGCTACCTGGACACCATCAAGCCCGACGCAATCCTCGTGCAAGACCTCGCCGTCGTGAATCTCGTCGGCAGGCTCGGCGTCACAATCCCAATGCACGCCTCGGTTATGATGAACACGCACAACACCGCCGCCGTCGAGCTGCTCAAACGTTTCGGCATAACGCGCGTGGTCGTCGGCAGGGAGCTCACGCTCAACGAAGTCACGCTCATCAAAGAGCGCACGGGCATCGAGATTGAATACTTCATGCACGGCGACATGTGCTTTGCCGAGTCGGGTCAATGCATTCATTCGGGCGTTGTCTTCGGGCAGAGCGGCAACCGCGGGCGTTGCATGAAACCCTGCCGCTGGACGTACAAGCTCATCGACGAAGATACGGGCGCGACGCTCAACGATTGGTCATGCAAGATGGCACTCAACGATATGTGCATGTTCCGCAACATCGGCGACCTGATTCAAGCCGGCGTCACTAGCTTCAAGATCGAAGGGCGCATGCGTCCGCCCGAATTCATTCGCCGCCTCGTGAGCACCTATCGCGCCGAAATCGACAGCTACCTTGCCGACCCGACCGGCTACAGCGTCGACGAAACTCGCTGGCAAAATCTTTACGCCAACCGCGTCCGCGACTTCACCACGACGTTTGCTTTCGGTGCGACGACGACTAAAGACTTCGGATTGACGGGCGAGCGTGAGCCGAAAATTTTTTCACGAGCCGTTGCCGAGCCCGCCTTCGACGACGAAACCGTTGCCGCCGTCTTCGCCGGCGAACGAGCCATCAAGTCCGACGCCAAACCCAAGCTCACCGTGCGCGTCGCGTCGTTGGAAACGGCACGTGCGGTCATCGCGGCGGGTGCTGATGAAATTTACGTCGGCGGAGAAATTTTCCGACCGCTCAAGCCGTGGACACTCGACGAGCTCAACGCGGCAATCGACACGGCTCACGCGGCAGGACGAAAAATTTTTTTGGCGACGCCGCGCACGTCCAAGGACAAAGATCTCGCGGAGCTGTCGGAAATTTTTTCGCGAGCAATGAACTTCGACGGCGTGCTCGTCGGCAATCTCGGCGCACTCAACGCAGTCAAGGCTTCGACGAATCTGCCGTTGCTGGCGGACGTGTCGTTCAACGTCTTCAACCCGACGGCGGCGGAATTTTTGCAGAGCCTCGGCGTCGTGCGGTCAACAGCGTCTTTGGAGCTGGGCTTCGCGCAAGTTCGCAGTCTCGTGGAAAATTCACGGCTACCGATTGAAATCATCGTTCACGGCGCGACAGAGTCAATGATCTGCGACCACGACATCGCCGCGCTGTATCTGCCGGACTACGACAGATTTTCCGCGCCCGAAATGTTGAGCCGACACCTTGCGCTTGAGGACGAGGCGGGCGAAGTTCACCGGTTGCGCGTCGACCAATTCAATCGCTGGCACGTTTTCTTCGGGCGGGAGCTGTGTCTTTTGCCGCACGTCGAAAAATTTTTCGGAGCCGCCGCGTTGAGGATTGAGGCGCAAAATTATTCGCCCGACGTCGCCGCCAAGGTCACGAAAATTTATCGCGCCGCCCTGGACGGAAATCCTCACGCCGCAATCAACATGCCCGAACATCGTCTGGGCGCGGGCGTCTATCGTTTCAAACAAAGCCGCAACTCAATCGGCTGATGAGTTGACTTGCAGTCGGCTCAACGATTTATAATCGGCTGAAATATTTTTGGGAGGTCATCACATGAAACGTTCGCTGAAGAAATTTTTTGCCGCCGCGCTGTGTTTGGGAATGATTGGCGTGCCGCTTGTTGCCGACGCCGCCGACGACGCGACCAAGTCCGCCACGAGCAAGATTCACGTCGAGAAGCTGCAGCTGGTCAAAGAGTGGGACAAGGTCTTCCCGCTCAGCGACGAGGTCAATCACCGCAAGGTCACCTTCGTCAACCGCTACGGCATCACGCTCGCCGCGGACATGTACACGCCGAAAAATTCTTCGGGCAAGCTGGCGGCAATCGCTGTGGCAGGTCCGTTCGGCGCGGTCAAGGAACAGTCCAGCGGTCTGTATGCGCAGGAGATGGCTCGGCGCGGATTTTTGGCGATTGCGTTTGATCCGTCGTTCACGGGCGAAAGCGGCGGTCAACCGCGCTTCGTTGCCTCGCCCGACATCAACACCGAAGACTTCTGCGCGGCGGTAGACTTCCTGTCCACGCTCAAGAATGTCGACGCCAACCGAATCGGCATCATCGGCATCTGCGGCTGGGGCGGGATGGCTCTCAACGCGGCGGCTATTGACACCCGAATCAAAGCGACCGTCACGACGACGATGTACGACATGAGCCGCGTCACTGCCAACGGTTACTTCGACTACGACAAGACGCCCGAACAAATTGCCGCCGAACGCCAAGCCAATCGCGTCAAGCTCAACGAGCAACGCACCGCCGATTACAAGGCAAAAACTTTCGCGCGGGCGGGCGGCGTCCCCGAAGACGTCTCCGACATGCCGCAGTTCGTCAAAGACTACCACACGTACTACAAGACGACCCGCGGTTATCACAAACGTTCGCTCAACTCCAACGCCGGCTGGAACTCCACTAGCGCGCTGTCTTTCATGAACATGCCGCTGCTTTGCTACACGAACGAGATTCAAACGCCCGTGCTCATCGTCCACGGCGAAAAAGCTCACAGCAGGTATTTCAGCGAAGACGCCTTCAAAAAGCTCACGGGCTCCAACAAAGAGCTGATGATTATCCCCAACGCCAGCCACATCGATCTGTATGACAACTTCGACGCCATTCCGTTCGACAAGATTGACGCGTTCTTCAAGAAAAATCTTTGAGCCGCTGCCGGAAATTTAAAAGCCGCCACGAATCATGGCGGCTGATTTTTTTCGGTCAGCTGTCTTCATACGGACGCACACGCAACGTCAAGCCGCGCTCGTCGCAAATTTTTCGGCACGCGGAAATTTCATCGGGCGGCGTGACTTTGTCGACGACGGTCAACACGACGTTCGGCACAAAAGCTTTCATGTGCTCGGCGAAAGTCAACATCGCGTCGAAAGATTTTATGCCGTAAGCGGCTCGCGTGAGTCGGAAATATTTTTCGGCGGTGGCGGCGTTGAGACTGATTGACGCCGTGTCCAACAGCCCCGCAAAGTCCGCGGCGATCTCCCGCCCGTGATAAAGCTCGCCCAGACCGTTTGTGTTGAGGCGTGTTGGAATCGTCGGGTGAAATTTTTTCACGTGCGCCAGAAGCTCCGTCAGCTCGGCAAGGCGAATGGTCGGCTCGCCGAAGCCGCAGAAGACAAACTCCTTGACGACAGACCAGTCCGCCCCGTCCAAAGCAGCTTTGACTTCGTCGACGGTCGGCTCGCGCTCAAGCCACAGGCTCGCCGTCGAAGGCATCACCTTCTTGCCACGCAGACAGAAGACGCAGTCGCAGTTGCATCGGTTCGTTAAGTTGACGTAGAGCCCGCGCGGCGTCGTCGGGTCAATCGACAAACTTTCAGCGAACGGCACGTATCGTCCGCCCGCATGCACAGCGTAAATAATCATCCGGATCACTCCTTGACGCGTTCGTCGCTTTGTGATAGGTTTTTCGCAGTCAATCAGACAACACGAAAGGCAGGCAGTTGATGGTAGCGCGTCGACTCCTACCTCGTTAATACTTGTGGGTAAAGAAGCCGCGCCGTGCGGCTGTTTTCTTTATTTGCGGTTGTCGAATACGTCAGGGCTGCGAAGATGAACGTTCCGACTTGGCAGATAATCTCCGCCCAATCGCGAATATCCATACGCGTCACCCCCTTCCTTCGAGGGAAGAAGCCGACAACATCAGACTGCCCGCCTTTCGTCGCGAATGATAGCACACGTTCAGCAATCTTTCAAGCAACGGCTCATTGACGGGGCGGGGGCTTTGTGATAACTTTCCGCGCAAGGAGGGATTCGCAATGAAGAAGCTTATAAATTCCGTGGACGCCGTGGAAGAGCAGATGATCCTCGGTCTGGTCAAGTCCGCGCCTGAAAAACTTGCCAAGCTTGATTGCGGCAACGTGGTCATTCGCGCGCAAAAGAAGTCGGGCAAGGTTGCGCTCGTCAGCGGCGGCGGCTCAGGGCATGAGCCGGCTCACGGCGGCTTCGTCGGTCGCGGCATGTTGGATTGCGCGGTGGCGGGTGCAGTGTTCACGTCCCCTACGCCCGACAAAATCTTCGAGGGTATCAAGGCGGTTGCAACCGACGCGGGCGTTTTGTGTATCGTCAAGAATTACACGGGCGACGTCCTCAACTTCGAGATGGCAATCGATATGGCGGCGGACGAAGACATCACGGTCGATAGCGTCGTCGTCAATGATGATGTTGCCGTGCAAGACAGCCTGTATACAACGGGTCGGCGCGGCGTTGCGGGGACAATCCTCGTGCATAAAATTGCCGGTGCCAAAGCTGAAGAGGGTGCCTCGCTCGCGGAAGTCAAAGCCGTCGCGGAAAAAGTTATCGCCAACGTCCGGACGATGGGCATGGCAATAACTCCGTGCACTGTGCCCGCCGCCGGCAAGCCTGGCTTCGAACTTGCCGACGACGAGATGGAAATCGGTATCGGCATTCACGGCGAACCCGGCACTCACCGCGACAAACTCGCCGCCGCAGACGACATCGCCAAGACACTACTCGATAAAATTCTCGCCGACATCGATTACAGCGGCAGTGAAGTCGTCGTTATGGTCAACGGCATGGGCGCGACGCCGCTCATGGAGCTATACATCGTCAACAACTTCGTGCAGGATTATCTGGCGGCAAAGGGCATCAAAGTCTATGACACTATGGTCGGCAACTTCATGACGTCAATCGAGATGGCAGGCTTCTCGCTCACGTTGCTGAGGCTGGACGACGAGCTGAAGAAACTTTACGACGCGCCCGCAGATACGCCCGCGCTCAAGAGGTAATCGACATGGTCAACAGCAAACAGATCATCGCAATCGTCGCGGCAATTGCCAAGCGCATGGAGCTGGAGAAAAATTTTCTCACCGAGCTCGACAACGAAATCGGCGACGGCGACCACGGCATTAACCTTTCGCGCGGCTTCAAGAGCGTGCAGGAGAAATTGCCGACGTGGACGGACAAAGACATCGGCACGATCCTCAAGAATGTCGGCATGGAATTGGTCTCGACTGTCGGCGGCGCGTCGGGGCCACTGTATGGCACGGCGTTCATGAAGGCGGGCAACGTCTGCAAGGGCAAGACCGAACTCACCGACGCGGACTTTACTGCGGCGTTCGGCGCGGCGGTCGGTGGTGTGCAGATGCGCGGCAAAGCTGTCGAAGGCGAGAAGACTATGCTCGACGCACTGTGCCCCGCGCTCAAAGCTCTCAGGGACGACATCGACAGCGGCAGAACTTTAATCGAAGCAATGACGGACGCTGTGGACGCGGCTGCCAAGGGCGTTGAATTCACCAAGACCATCGTCGCAACCAAAGGTCGCGCGGCTTATCTGGGCGAACGTTCAATCGGTCATCAAGACCCGGGCGCAACCAGCTCGCTGTACATGTTGCAGACGGTGCTCGAAGTTCTCAAGAGGGATTGAGCTATGGTCGGCATCGCAATCGTCTCGCACAGTTGCAAGCTCGCCGAAGGCGTCGAAGAAATTTCCCGCATGATGTCGAACGCGCCAATCGCTGCGGCGGGCGGCTTAGAGGACGGCTCACTCGGCACGAGCTACGAAAAAATTTCCGCGGCAATCGAATCGGTTTACTCGGCTGACGGCGTCGTCGTGCTCATGGACATGGGCTCCGCCGTGATGACGACCGAAATGGTTCTGGAAGATTTGGACAGACCAAACGTCGTGATGCTCGACTGCCCGCTGGTGGAAGGCGCAATCTTAGCGGCGGTTGAGTCGTCGAACGGCAAGACCCCGACAGAAATCGCAAAGCTCGTCGAACAATCGCGCACGACGAAAAAATTCTGACGCCAACAAAAAATTCCGACTCGCGGACGAAACCGTTGAGCCGGAATTTTTTTGCGCAGATGTTCAAACATCAGTCGGGTCGTCGAAGCCGATGAGCCACGTGGCGACGAAACCGACGACGTAAGCCACGATCAGACCGAACAGATAGATCGCGACGTTGTTTGTCGTGGCGGCGAGCGGCAAACCCGAAATGCCAAGCGTCGCCGCACCGACAGTGAACGACGCCTGAATCGCTCCGCCGAACGCTCCGCCGATGCACGCGCCGATAAACGGCTTGAACAGCGGGAACGTCACGCCGTAGATGAGAGGTTCGCCAACGCCCATCATTCCGACGGGCAAGGCAGAGGCGATTATCTTCTTGAGGCGGGCGTTCTTCGTCTTGAAGTAGACGGCAATCGACGCGCCAACCTGACCCGCGCCTGCCATTGCCAATATCGGCAACAGAATCGTCACGCCGAACTGCGAGATCAAATCCACGTGAATCGGCGTCATTGCCTGATGAATTCCCAACATCACCAGCGGCAACCACACGCCCGCCAAGATGAAGCCGACAGCCGCGCCGCCCGATTGCACTGCCGTCGTCGCCGCCGAGCCGATTGCGTCCGAGATTGCTCCGCCGACGGGTTGCAGAATCAAAACCGCAACCGTGCCCGCGATTAAGACCGTCACCAGCGGCGTCAAGAACAGGTCAAACATTTCGGGGATGACCTTGTGCAATTTGTTTTCGAGCCAAGCACCGAACGCCGCGACGATTATCACGCTGATGACGCCGCCTCTGCCGGGGACGAACGGCGTGTTGAAGATGCTGATGTCCGCCAGACCGGGGTGCGTCATTAGGGCCGCGAGCACGCCGCCGAGTATCGGGGTGCCGCCAAAAATTTTCGACGCGTTGATTCCGACGAACAGGTTCATTCCCCAAAAGACCGCGTTGCCGGCAATCATTGCAAGCTGAATTCCCTTTTCGTCGGCGAGCGCGGGAGAAATTTTCAACAGACAGCTGACGATGCCGGTAATCAGACCGCAGGCGATGAAACCCGGGATCAGCGGCGTGAAGATGCTGGAAATTTTTTTGAAGAACAGCTTGACGGGCGTGGCGTTGCGGGCGCGGATTTTGTCGTGCAGGGCTTTGGCGTCGCCGATTTTGACTTCGCCGACCTTGACGGTGTTTGTCTCCTCCAAAATTTTGTTGACCGCGTTGGTGACGGTCGTCGCTTTGCCCGCGCCGAGGATGACTTGAACTTCGTCGCCGTCCACGTTGACGCCGAGCACGTCGTCAATATTCTTGAGCGCGTCAATCATGAAGTCGTTCTGCTCAATGAGGCGCAGACGCAGGCGCGTCATGCAGTTCGTCGCTTGGATCACGTTGGAATAGAGCACGTTGCCCGTGCCGCCGACCGTGTCCAAAATTTTTTTTGCAAGGTCTTCGTTGCTAATTGTAATCGTCTCCAATCAATAGAACGGCTCAAAGTAACCGTAACGAACTTTGCCGTCGTAATACGCGCCGTCCACTTCGCGATAAGTCACGCAGAAGCGATAGAAGCTGCTTCCGCCGATATTGTCGTCGATTTGCGGGTCGAAGACGTATTCAACGCCGTCAATGGCAATGACGCACCAGATGTGACCGGTGTAGCCGCCGGAGGCGCGAGCCGTCTGCCCATAGACCGTGTAACAGTTCAGACCGATTGCCCTGGTCAGCGCGGCGAAGGCGCACGAATAATCGTCGCAAGCTCCCACGTGGCCGGTCAACATGCCGTAGGCGCGAGCAGTGCCGTTGTCTTCGGGGAAGTCATGACGCAAGACGTTGTCGCCATATCGGCACGTGTCAATCAGGTAAACATAGCACGCCAGAACTTTGTCGTAGGTGCTCATGTCGTAGGTCGTGATGCGAGAGAGAGTTTCTTGGACTGCCGCGTCGCAACGAGCATCGCCCGTCGCCGTCGGATGGAGCGGTGCGTTGTTGAGCAGGTCGGCGTAGGCGGCGTGCGCTGAATTCGTCAATAGCAACAGAATCGCCGCGCAGGTCACGAAAAATTTTTTCATCGGTCGATCTCCTTAAGCCATTCGCTCCACGGCAGACCAATCTGCTCGGCGCGGTTGCACTTGACGTATTCGCTGAACAGTCGGATTTTCTTCGCGCGGTCGTTGGTCATGCGGGCGTTCCAATCTTTTCCGTTGGATGTCGCCAGAATGTCGGAGCCGCCCAAATTTTTTTGCCGCAGACAAATTTCCTCAAGCTCGGCGTCGGGGTTGCGAAGCAGTTCATACATCACCAGGAAGGTCGTCGTGCGTCCGTGGCCGGCTTGGCAATGGAAGTGCAACCACGCATTGTCGGGCAAGGCGGCAACGAAGCTGATGAAATCGTCGACGACATCGGGCGCGGGGAATTGCATATCGGCCGCGGCGAAGCGAACGTAACTGAAGCCCGCACGTTCGGCGGCGTCTCGTTCGGTCAGGGTCACGCGCGGGATAATCGTCAGCGGCTTGAGCGTTTGGGTGTCAGCCTTGCCCATCGGGATAAAAGTCGTCTCCACCCCGCGCAGATTGTTCAGCTCGTCGCGTTCGATTTGTTGAACTTCGGCGGAAGTTTTGCCCGCGTTGATTGCGTTGTGCTTGACGTGCAGGCTCACGGGCAGACCGTTGGCGAAGCCGTGAGTCTCTTGGCGCAGGTCGACCATGAAAAATTTCGCGTCGGGGTCAAGCTCGTGCAACGTGTCGAAGAGCGTCTTGAATGCCTCAAGCGACGGTTGAGCACTCGCCGACGCTCGAAGGTCGTCAATCACGCGGAAGTTGCGCGGCATCTGTGCTGAGGCGGAGCCATCGAGCCGCCACTTCGCCTGGGACTTTGCGTCCGCCGCAGAAAAAATCATCGCGCCCATCAGCAAAATCAGCGCACCGACAAAAAATTTTCTCGCCATAAAAACTTCACCACCAAAAAATTTTTTCACGCGCCTTGATTCTTTCGCCGCCGCCAATTTCCTGCAAGGTCGCAGGATTATCGCCG
>JADEZQ010000011.1 GCA_015206785.1 Quinella sp. 2Q5
CACTGCGTCAGTGTTTGCTCACTGCGTGTTTAGGATCTACTTTTCTTTGCCGGTACAAAGAAAAGTAGCAAAAGAAAGGACCTTCAGCCGGCAACGACGCATCACGTCGTCGTATGCCGGCGGCCGCCCATCCATGGGCGGCCGGGTTTATCGCTGCCCGTACGGGTGACGAGTGGGTTTGGTCAGTGTGAAGTCGTCCAAAATTTTTCCGTCGACGGTGCGGCACGTCAGGTGCAGTTCGTCCGCCGAGATGTTTAGCGCGATGAAACTTTCGGCTTCGCCGCGCAGGTCGGATGCAGTCACGTCGTCAATCGCCGAGTGCGGCTCAACGTAACGCTGATCGCCCGCGCGTCCGCACATGACATAAGTTGTGCCGTGCGACGATTTTGTTCGGGCAAAAATTTTTCCGCGGTTGCGGTAGGTGTGAAGATGTCCCGTGAAGACGACGTCAATCGCCAGCTCGTCGAACAGCTCCAGAAATTTTTCGGCGATGTCGTTGAAGGTGTCCTGCGCGTAGTCGTAGATGTCCTTGTGCATGAGGACGACGTTCCACGGTCGATTGGCGTTGGCGATGTCGCGGCGCAGAAAAAATTCTTGCGCGGACTGCAGACCGGTCTTGAGGGCGTCGAGTTCGGCGAACTGCGTGTTGAGGGCGACGAAGTGAGCTGCGCCGTAATCGAACGAGTAGAAGTAGCCGCGGAAATTTTTTGCGCCGTTATCGGGCAGAGCGAACTGCTCAAGGTAGCCCGTCGGCAGAGCATTGAACCAATCGACGCCGTAGCATTCGTGGTTGCCCATCACCGGCGCGAACGTCCGCCCCGACAAAATTTTTGTCGCCGCAAGATGCCACGCACGCCATTGATAATCCGCCTGCCCGTTGTCGACCAAATCACCGATGACGGTCACGAGCTCGGCTTCGGGAAAAATTTCGGCGGCAATGTCAGCGGTGCGTTGCCAGACCTCGTAGCGTTCGCATTGGCTGTCGGCGAAGATGAGCATTTGGAACGCGCCGTCGCCCGCCGTCAACAGCTTCTGCCACGACGTCGCGCGTGTGCCCGCCGTGATTCGGAACCTGTAGAGACTTGCGGGCTTTAGATTCGTCAGCGTGCACGAGCAGATTGAATTGCGTTGAGTGACCGCCGCGAAGTGAGCTGACTCTTCGCCGACGAGTTGCCATTCCACTTGCGAAGGCTCTTCCGACGACCACATCAGCGTTCGCGAAGTGCGGCTGTCGCGCGTGATGACCTGCCGCAAAAATTTCACCGACGTGAGCGGCTGATAACCGTCCTGCGGCGTGTGCAGTTCGTCGAGCCTTGACGCTTCGGCTAAACTTGGGAAGTAGGCACCGAGCCCCAGCGCGAGCAAAATTTTTATGAACCAGCGTCGATTCATCAGCCGAGACCTTTGACGAGCCGCGCGAAAAATTTTTCGGGCAGACGACAGATTTTCCCATCGCGAGTGAAGACGTTGGTCGACGAGCCGTCCGCCAAAATTTTTTCGTCGCCGCGCTTGCGAATGACGTAGCGGAACTTCATCTTGGCGCGCGTGAGAGCTTCGGCGGTCGTTTCGATTTCGATTTCGTCGTCGAACTTGGCGGGCGCATGAAATTTCGCACCGATCTCGACAATCGGGAAGACAATGCCGTCGTCCATCATCTCGGTGAGCGTCAGATTCAACGCCCGCAAAAATTCCACGCGACCCGTCTCGAACCAGCGGATATAGTTGGCGTGATGCACGACGCCCATCGTGTCCGTGTCGAAAAATTTTACGCGGTGCAAAGTCGTCACTGTCATCGCGTCACCTCCTCAACAAAACTATATCACAAACGCCGCCGCCTGTGCTATAATTGCGCGGACAAAATTTTTGGGGGTGACGGGCGTGCTGTATCTGGTCGCCACGCCGATTGGCAACTTGGAAGACATGACCTTTCGCGCGATTCGTGTCCTGCGCGAAGCCGATTTGATTGCCGCCGAAGACACGCGCCGCACGCGAAAACTTTTGACGCACTTCGACATTCACACGCCGCTGATTCGTTTCGACGAGAACTGCTCCGCCGCCGTTGCCGAAAAAATTTTGCCGCGGCTCATCGCCGGCGAGACCGTTGCCGTCGTCAGCGACGCGGGGCTGCCCGCCATCAGCGACCCCGGCGCGGATTTGGTTCGCGTGGCAATCGACGCGGGCGTCGCCGTCTGTCCGGTGCCCGGTGCCAACGCCGCCTTGAGCGCGCTGATTTGTTCGGGGCTTGATACATCGCGCTTCATGTTCGCCGGATTCTTGCCGCGTGCAAAAAAAAATCGCCGTGACCTTCTGCAACGACTCTCAACCATCACCGCGACCATCATCTTCTACGAGGCACCGCATCGCCTGAAAAATTTTTTGGCGGAACTGGTTGACGCCTTCGGTGACAGACGCGCCGTCCTTGCCCGCGAACTCACCAAGCTCCACGAAGAATTTCTGCGCGGCACGTTGAGCGAGCTTGCCGAAAAAATTTCCGAGCCCCGCGGCGAATTCGTCATCGTCGTTGAAGGCGCAACGTCCATCAAAATTTCCGAGCCGACCGAAGACATCGCCACCGTCGTCGAAAAATTCATCGCGGACGGTCTCGACAAGAAGTCTGCCATGCGCGAGGCGGCAAAACTTTTCAACGTGAGCCGCCGCGAAATTTATAACGCACTAATCAGGGAGGAGACCCAATGAAAACTTTTTACATCACCACACCGATTTACTACCCCAGCGCGAACTTGCACATCGGGCACGCTTACTGCACGACGATTGCCGACGCCATCGCCCGCTACAAACGCCTTGACGGCTTCGACGTGTTCTTCCTGACCGGTTCCGACGAGCACGGTCAAAAGATTCAGCGCAGTGCTCAAGCTCAAGGCAAGTCGCCGCTTGAATACGTTGACCCCATCGTCGAGAGCTTCAAGGACCTGTGGACGAAGTTCCACATCAGCAACGACGACTTCATCCGCACGAGCGAGCCGCGTCACGAGAAAGTTGTCCAAGAAATTTTCCGCCGCATTCAAGCCAATGGCGACATCTACAAGGGCGAATACACCGGTCTTTATTGCACGCCGTGCGAATCGTATTGGACGGAGCTTCAGCTCGACGAGAACGGCTGTTGCCCCGACTGCCACCGCCCCGTGGAAAAAGTTTCCGAGGAAGCATATTTCTTCCGCCTGAGCAAATACGCCGACAAACTCTTGCAACACATTGAGGAGCACCCTGAATTCATCGTGCCGACCTCGCGGCGCAACGAAATGATCAACTTCATTCGCCGCGGGCTGGAAGATTTGTGTATCTCGCGTACGTCGTTTGATTGGGGCATTCCCGTGCCCGACGACCCGCGCCACGTCATCTACGTTTGGTTCGACGCCGTCATCAATTACATCACGCCGCTCATTCACAACGAGGACATGAAACGCTTCTGGCCGGCGGACATTCATCTCGTCGGCAAGGAAATTGTCCGCTTCCACACAATCATCTGGCCGGCAATGCTCATGGCGGCGGGTCTGCCGCTTCCCAAACAGATTTACGGTCACGGTTGGCTCGTCACCGACACGGGCAAGATGAGCAAGTCCGTCGGCAACGTCGTCGACCCCGTGCTGCTCGTCGAAGAGTTTGGCGCGGACGCAATTCGCTACTTCCTGTTGCGCGAGATAACGCTCGGCTTGGACGGCAACTTTAGCCGCGACGCTCTGATTGCCCGAATCAACGCCGACCTCGCCAACGACCTGGGCAACCTCTTGCACCGCACGCTAAACATGATCGGAAAGTTTCAGCAGGGGACGCTCTTGCCCGCGACCGACGGCACCGAACTCGACCAATCTTTCCGCGCTCAAGCTCTCGACACCGTTCGCGAATATCGCCGATTGATGGACGACGTGCAGCTCTCCGACGCCGTCAAAGTCGTCTGGAAATTCATCGGCCGCGCGAACAAATACATCGACGAAACCATGCCGTGGAAGCTCGCCAAAGATCCGGCGCAACGTCAACAGCTGGCGAACGTGCTGTACAACCTGGCAGAGTCCCTGCGAATCGTCAGCGTGCTGATTGAACCGTTCATGCCCGACACGGCGCAAAAGATTCGCGCTCAACTCAACGTCACGTCCAAACCCAAACTCGACGACGCGCAAACCTTCGGGCTGCTCGAAGCCAATCACGTCGTCGGCAAACCCGAACAGCTCTTCCCGCGCATACTCACCGACAAATGAACGACACCTGCGCAAAAAAAAATCCCGCCGCTCCAAACGAGTGACGGGATTTTTGATTTACGTTTCGCTGATGATGGCGTCTATCTCCTTGAAGAGTTCGTCGACCAATTCAGATTCGGGCACCTTGCGGACGATGACGCCCTTGCGGAAGATTATGCCCATGCCGTCCGCGCCGGCGATGCCAACGTCTGCCGTTCGAGCTTCGCCGGGACCATTGACGATGCAACCCATCACCGCGACCGTCAACGGCTGCCTGATGTCGGAAAGTTTTTCTTCGACGCGAGCGGCAATCGTCGGCAAATCGATTCGCGTGCGTCCACAGGTTGGACAGGCAATGAGCGTGACGCCGCCCTCGCGAAGACCGAGTGACTTCAAAATTTCTGCTGCGACCTTGACTTCGACGAGTGGATCGCCCGTCAATGAAACGCGGATGGTGTCGCCGATGCCTTCAGCCAACAGTGCGCCGATGCCGACCGCCGACTTGATGACGCCGCTGTTGACGGTGCCCGCCTCGGTTATGCCGACATGCAACGGATAATTTTTCCGCGCGCTCATCAATCGGTAGGCGGCAAGCGTCAGCGGCACGTCGTGAGCCTTGAGCGATATCTTGATGTCGAAGAAGTCTTCCGCCTCCAGAATCGCGACGTGCTCAAGCGCGGACTCAACGAGAGCTTCGGGCGTGGCACCGCCGAATTTTTGCAGGAGCTTGCGGCTGAGTGAGCCGGCATTGACGCCGATGCGGATCGGAATTTTTTCAGCCCGCGCAGCTTTGACGACTTGGCGGACGTGAGCCGCGCCGCCGATGTTGCCGGGATTGAGCCGAAGAGCCGCGACGCCCTGAGCTATGGCTTCGAGCGCGAGCTTGTAATCGAAGTGAATATCCGCGACGATTGGCACGTTCGAGGCTGCGACGATTGCGCCCAAAGTTTTTGCGGCGTTCATGTCGGGCACGGCAACGCGAACGATATCACAGCCCGCCCGCGCCAGCCGATTGACCTGTTCGATGGTGGCGGGCGCGTCGTGAGTTTTGGTGTTGGTCATGGATTGAATGCTGATTGGTGCGCCGCCGCCGATTTTGACGGAGCCGACGCTGATGGGGCGTGTCTGCTTGCGGTTGAACATTTCATCACCTGTCGAGATTCATTGCCCGACGATAAGCCGCCGCCGCTTGCCGTTGATGTTCGTGCTTGCGGATTTGAACGGCAACTTCGTCGGCGAGCCGGTCGGGAAGATTTTTGTATGCATCGGAATTCGTGAAGTGTGACCATTCGTCTTCGAGCGCGCGAATCGTCCAGATGAACTTCTCCAAGACGTCTTCGCGGCTGAAATTTTTGTCGTCGGAATTTTTTTGCGCGGGGTCGTTGAAATTTGTCGGGTCGGTTTGACTGACGGGCGCGGCGTTGACTTCGGGAGTCGACATTGACGCTGACGCCGGGACTTCGCCGCCGATATTGACGTTGCCGCCGATGTTGACGTTGCCGCCGACGTTGACGTTGCCGCCGATATTGACGTTGCCGGCGTTGCCGCCCGCGCCGAGTGCACCGATCTCCGCCATAGCCGACGCCGAAGCCTTGACCTGAGCCCGCGACAAAATTTCTTGAGCCTCCGCCTTAGACTTGGCGCGTTTGAGTTCGGACTTGAGTTCCTCACGCGCGTCGTCGGCAGCCTTAGCCTTCTTGTAGGTCTTCGGGTCGTTGACGCGCAGGAAGCCCATCTCCTCGTCGGAAAGTTTCTGACCGTCCTTGAGCTTGCGTTTGATCCGCGCAAGTTTCTGAGCCTTCGCCTGCGTATTGGAAGCTTGAGCCGCCTCGCGCAGTTTGTCGAACGTCGAAACCGCGTTGGTCGATGTCCAATTGCCGTGCGCGTCGGTGAGCGTCTGCCCCGTGCGTATCTTGTGGCGGGCGGCAAAGTTCAGGTTGCGCTGCTTGACGTAAGAGCTGACCGTTCCGATAAGTGCAAAATCCATTTTGATCGCCTCCTTGGCAATACGTTGACTTCCTGCCGACATTCTACCCGACGACGTACTCGTTGGCAACCAAATGTTTGCCGCGCTTGACGCAAAAAATTTTCCCCGACACTCATCACGAGCGGCGGGGAATTTTTTTATGCGTTGACTATGCGGAAGGTGTCGCCGAACTTTTCTATGCGCCGCTGACGGAAGAGATGCCCAACCGCTCGCTTGAAGGCAGCCTTGCTGATTTTGAACGCGGCGAAAATTTTTTCGGGCGAGCTGTCGTCGTTGAGGCGGAGAATGCCGCCGTTGGACTGCATTGCCGCAAAAATTTTCTTGGCGTCGCGGGTGAGGGCGTTCTCTTTTATCTCGCGCAGTGAGCCGTTCAATCGTCCGTCGTCGCGCAGGAAAGTTATCCGCACGCTGACGATTTCTCCGGCGCGAAGCCTGCGCGGGATTTCCTGCTGCGGAACGAAGACGATGTGTCGTTCGCGGCTGAAGATGAACGCGCCCGCCTCGGTGATGTTGTAGATTGCGCCGATTAGATAGTCGCCGCGTTTGACGTTGACGGCGGGCAGTGAGGCGCGGCGAATCTCGTCGGCAACCTTCATGGACACGGCAAGCCGACCGGACTTATCGACGTAGAGTTTCGCCCAGACGACGTCGTCGACCTTGGGACGCCCGATCATTTCCGCGAACGGCATAAAAATTCCGCGCTCGGCTCCCACGTCCGCGAAGGCACCGTCCTCGGTCACGTTGATGATTTTCAGGCGGGATATCTGCCCCACGCGCATATTCGGCACGCGCATGCTGGCGGTCAATCGTCCTTTCGGGTCAAGATACAGGAAGACCTTGACGACGTCGCCGACATTGACGGGCGCAGTCTGTTGCAGCTTGTGCAAAAGGATATCGTCAGACGTGTTGCCCGTGCCGGCGTCAAGGAAGGCTCCCGCCTCGCTCAGGCGAACGACCTTCAACGCGACGACGGTCATCGGTTTAAGTTTGCGTTCACTCTTCATAGAACTTAATCTTCGCCTCGCTCCAGAGTTGTTCAAGCGCGTAATACTGGCGGTTCTCCTCCTTGAAGATGTGCGCAACCACGTCGCCATAATCGAGCAGAATCCATTCGCCCTCGTGATAGCCCTCGCGGTGGCTGAAGTGAATGCCTTCCTTGCCGAGCTCTTCGTCTATGTTGTCGGCAATGGCACGCACCTGCGTTGCCGTCTGCGCTGAACACACGACGAAATAATCCGTCGAGAACATCACGCCGCGCATGTCCATCGTGATGACTTCGCTCGCCTTCTTGTCGGCGGCCGCTTTGCAAATCTTCCAAGCCAAACTGTTAGTCTTCAAGTTGCATTCCTCCAAAAAATTTTATTCGTCGGTGGGCGTGCCGATGGGTTCGCTGTCTGCGTCGCCCATGTCGGATTGTCGGATATCCTGTTGCGGAAAGAGTTCGCTGAGTCGCGCTTCCATTTCGGGGCGGTTGACTATCCACGCGCCGTCGTCGTTCTCTGCGCCCGGCAACATCAGCGTCGTCGGCGGGTCAGAGCTCATCTTGCGCAGGACGTTCGCCAGGTGTGCCGAGTCAAAAATTTCCGCGCTGGTCTCCATTTTGTTGCGGAAGATGTCAGCGATTGCCGGCAGCTTCGGGATTGTGTCGAGCTGAAGGACTTTGGTGTAAAGAGCCTTGATGAATTTCTGTTGACGTTGCACGCGCCCGACGTCGCCCAATTTCTCGCCGCGGTAACGAAGATACTTCTGCACGTCCTCGCCCGAAAGATGCTGATAGCCCTGCCCGATGTGAATGGACAGCCCGCCTTCCTCGTCGATGTAATCCATGTTCTCTTCCACGTAGATATCAACGCCGCCGAGCACGTCAATCAGTTCCGCGAACGTCGACATATCGATAACGATGTACTGATGAATCGAAATGCCCAGCAGCTTAGAAACTTCGCGCACCATAGTCTTTGCGCCGCCCCAGCCGTAAAAAGTTCCCAGCCGACCGGAATTGCTGTAGGTGTTTATCCACGTGTCTCGCGGAATGGAAATGATTCGGCTCTTGCCCGTCTCGTTGGAAAAGCTCAGCAGCAGGATGGTATCGGCGTTTTGACGTTCGTTGTTGTCCACGCCGAGAATCAGGATGTTTGTGTAGCCGTCGAACTTCGGATCTGCCTGCCCCATACGCGCCGTGCGTCTGTCTGTGTAGCCCTGGTACATGTCGGCAAACTCGCTGTAGACACGAAGCCCCGCGTTGTACACGCTGAAGCCGATGAAGACTATCGCGGAACCTATCAAGCACAAAACCACCAACGCAAATATCAGGCGGAAGGCTTTGATCCTGCGCCTGCGATTCATGGATTTGCGTTTCTTCTCTATGTTGTCTTTGGTTGTGTTAGACATAGTTCCGCTCACTTGTCAGCTGTTCAACAGCAAAAAATTTCTGGCGGCGACGGTTGAGGGGTGCACGAGCGACTTCTTCTGCACGACGAATATTATCGATTCGCTCAAGGCGGTCAGCAGAATTTCGTCGAGCGTCGCGGTCTTGACCATGCCGCGCAGTTTGTTCACGCCGGGATAATTTCGGTGCGGCTCAATCATGTCGGCGAAGTAGATGATTTTGTCGAGCGTCGTCATATCCGCCGCACCCACCGTGTGCCGCCAAATCGCTTGCAAAATTTCCGCGTCGTCCACGCCGTAGACTTGTCGAGCCATTTGCGCACCGATGTAGGCGTGCAACAAAAGCGGCATTGCCCGTTCCATGTCGCCGATTGGAATGCCGTAAGCCGCAGCCTGCGCGGGGAGTTCGTCGTTTTCAAATTGGCGTGCGCAATCATGCAACAGCCCCGCCACGTAAGCTTTGGTTTCGTCCGCGCCGAAACGTCGGGCAAGTTTGACGGCAGTGTTCGCCACGCCCACCGAGTGCACGAACCGCGAACGCTTGAGCCGCCGCCGAAGGTCGCGAGCCATTTGGTCAATCGTCATAAATTTTCTCCTCAGTTCAAGTTCACTCCGTAAGCCTCCAACAAATCCGTGCGCTGCCTCAAGCCGTCAATGAAGCCGCCGTAAGGGTAATCGAGATTGGTCACAGGTAAAGTCCCTCCCGTCGGATATAATCTTCAACGGCGTCAGGCACGAGGTACTTGATTGAGCGGCGACGACGAACTTTGTCGCGGATGTCGGTCGAAGAAATTTCCAAACCCGGCGTCGTGGTCAGGTGGATGTGTTCGGTAGCAGGTGCTCCGAAAAATTTTTCCACAGCCGAAAAGTTCACGTCGACACCGGGACGCGTGGTCGCGATGAAGTGAGATTTGGTTACCAGTTCGCGGGCGGCGTGCCACTTCGACAGGTCGGCAAGAGAATCCGCGCCGATGATGAAGAACAAATCCGTCGTCGCGCCGAAAGTTGCGTGCAGTTCGTTCATGGTGTCGAGAGTGTAGGATAAACCCGTTCGCTTGAGTTCGATGTCCGAGACGCGGAAGAATCTGTTGGATTGCGTTGCCAGCGTCGTCATTGCCAAGCGGTGTCGGGAGTCGGTGACGGGTTTGGCGGATTTGTGCGGCGGGCGTGCGGCGGGAATGAACAGAATTTCGTCGAGCACAAAAATTTCGCGGACAGCCTCCGCCGTCGCCAGGTGCCCCAGGTGAATCGGGTCGAACGTCCCGCCCATGATTCCGATTTTCACGCCACCCACCTCCGAAGGATTAGCGTTATGATTGCGGTCGCGGTCAAGATAATTGCCGCGGCTCGTGCGAAGTCTTTCAGGTCGTGGAAATTTTTCGGGTCGCGCAAAAAATTTTTCAGCGTGCGGAGATAGGCGAACATCAGCGGATTTGTCCGTCGCCGTCGATGAGATATTTTGTCGTGGTCAGAGCCTCAAGACCCATTGGACCGCGCGCATGGAGTTTCTGCGTGCTGATGCCGATTTCCGCGCCGAAGCCGAATTCGAAGCCGTCGGTGAAGCGCGTGGACGCGTTGACGTAGACGTCCGCCGAATCAACGAGCTGCTTAAACTTCGTGGCGGAGTCGGCGTCGCGGGTGATGATTGCGTCGGAATGGGCGGAGCCGTAGCGGTTGATGTGGTCGATTGCGGCGTCCACGTCGTCAACGATACCGACAGTCAGAATCAAGTCGTTGTACTCGGTCGCCCAATCGTCGTCGGTCGCCTCGTTCATGTCGGGGAAAATTTTTCGTGACTCTTCGTCGCCGCGCAGTTCCACGCCCGCATCAATCATTGCCCGCGAAATTTTCGGCAGGAAGTCGGCGGCGATGTCGCGGTGAATCAAAAGCGTTTCCATTGCGTTGCAGACGGACGGCCGCGAAGTTTTTGCGTTAAGGCAGACTTTGATGGCGAGGTCGAAGTCTGCGGTCTTGTCGATGAACGTGTGGCAGACGCCCGTGCCGGTCTCGATGACGGGAACGGTCGAATGCTCAACGACGCGGGCAATGAGCCCTGCGCCGCCGCGGGGAATGATGACGTCGACGAGCTTGCGCAGTCTGCACATGACGACGACAGCGTCGCGGTCGAGTATGCCGATGAATTCAATCGCCGTGGACGGAATGCCGTTGGCAGCCGCCGCTTCCTTGAGGATATCGACAATCTTCTTGTTGGTGCGCACTGCCTCCGAACCGCCGCGCAGAAGACAGGCGTTGCCGGACTTTATGCACAGGGCGACGGCGTCCGCGGTGACGTTGGGTCGCGCCTCGTAGATGATGCCGACGACGCCGAAGGGCACGCGTTGCCGACGAATCTGCAAACCGTTCGGGCGGGTGACGACGAAATCCGCCTTGCCAATCGGGTCGGGCAACTCAACGATCTGTCGAATGCCCTGAGCCATTGCCGCGATCCTCTGCGGCGTCAAAATCAGTCGGTCAATCATATTCTTGCGAGTGCCTCGTTCGCGGGCGGCGGCAACTTCCTTGGTGTTGATTTCGATGATTTCATCTTGATGGGCTTCCAGAGCATCAGCCATTGCCTTGAGCGCGCCATTGCGAACTTCCACGGGCAGCCACGCTAATTGCCGCGACGCTTCCTTTGCGCGGCGTGCTTGTTTGGTTACGTGATCTTTCATGAACATGAGAATCCCCCTCAATCAAAAGTTCCCGACGCTGGTCAATCGGTCAATCATCTCAACCTTGTTGGCGTCCATGAAGTGCAAATCGCTGACGATAACTTTGCGGACGTAGTGCTTGGCGGTCTGCCCGTTGTTGAAGGTGAAGTAGCTGCTCAAGGCGTGAATGACGAGCGGCTCACCGTTGTTGTCGGTGCCGAGGTAAAGCATCACGTGCGCCGGAGCAAACAGCAACGAGCCGGGCTTGGACTTCTTTAGAATACTCAGGCGTTGGTCGCGGTTCATGCCCTTGAGGGAAATTGAACGCGCCATAGCTTTTTCCTGCCGAATGGTGTCGCGGGGAAGTTCAATGCCCACGGAGCGATAGACGTCCTGCACGAAGGCGGAGCAGTCAACGTTGCGTTCGAGCCCGCCCCAGCCGTAGCCTTCGCCGATGAAACGGAACGCCTGGCGAATCAAATTGTTTTCGCTGCAGGCAAGCGCACTTTTGACGACGGCGTGATCGTTGGGAATATTGAAGCCCTGTTCGACGATTGTGCCGTTTGCGTCAACATTGGGAACGTAAATCGCCCAAGAGCCGTCCTTCTGCAGGTCAGCGGCACGCAAGAGAACTCGTCCGCCCATTTGATAGAACGCCTTGCCCGAGGGGATGGTCTTCCTGCTGGCGATGACTGTCAGATAATTTTGCGGGTCGGCATACTTGAGCCACGTGGCGCGGTCGGTGAAGGCAAGCGTCGCGGGCTTAACCCAACCGGCATATGCGCGGGACTCGATGAAGACAAACTCGTTGTCCGCGCTGTTGATGAGGACGACGACCGGTTCGCTCGGATCAAGAGCCGTTGCCTGCAACTGATCGAAGTGCGTGTCGTTGGCACTCTCAAACCAGCCGTCGGCTTCGGGCAGCAGTCTGATGTTCGTGCGGTCAGTAGTCAATGCGTAACGAATCTCGCAAACCGTCGGCACGTCGTCCACGCGGGAATTTTTTTTCGCCTGCGTGTAACTGAATTCCGTCAACGCAGCACCCTTCTTGAAGAGCTTTGGCACCTGAGCCTGGTCGAAGTGACCGATTGCCATTGTCGCGGTGATTTTATTCTTCATCCACTGCGTGTAAACCTTTTCGGGATACTTCGGCAGGTCGACGAGAGTGTTTGCGCTCTTCTGGCGTATCTGCAGGTTGAGCATGTCCAGCTCCTGCGTCGAGACGAAGACCGCCTCGCCCGATTTGTTTCTGCCCGCCCAATAATCTGCCGTCGCTCGGTTGTCTTGAATTGCCAACGCCGCTTGAGCCGAGGCCGTCGACAAGAGCAACAGCACCGTCAGCATCATCGCAAAAAATTTTTTAGTCATGGTCAATCCCTCCTTGGAAAAATTGTTCCGACTGCCTCACCGTTCAAGGTCCGCCGCAAATTACCGGCGACGCCGCCGTTGACGATGAGCATGGTCACGCCGTTTGCCGTCGCCAACTTCGCCGCCTGAATCTTGGTGAACATGCCGCCCGTGCCGAGCTTGGTGCCCGCGCCCCCGGCAATCCGTTCGATGTCCGCGTCGATTGCGGGAACGGTGTCGATTAGCCGCACGGAGCCGTCGATCTTTGGGTTGCCGTCATAAAGCCCGTCGATGTCGCTCAAGATGATAAGCACCTGCGCACCGATGAGAGCCGCCACGATTGCCGAGAGATTGTCGTTGTCGCCGATTCGGATTTCGTCCACGGCGACGGCGTCGTTCTCGTTGATGACGGGAATGGCTCCCATGTCGAGTATCGCTCGCAAAGAGTTGCGGGAATTTTCGCGGGCGTGCTCATCAGCGGCGTTCTCCTTAGTCAACAGCACCTGCCCGATGGTCTGCCCGTATTCGGCGAAAAATTTTTCGTAGATGTGCATCAACACGCCCTGACCAATCGCCGCCAACGCCTGGTTTTCGGGGATGGTCTGCGGCTTGAGTCTCACGCCAAGTTTGTTCATGCCCGCCGCTATCGCCCCGGAGCTCACGAAAATAATTTCCTTGCCCGCGTTGTGCAGGTCGGCTATCTCACGAACGAGATGTTCGATTCGGTACAGATTCAGCTTGCCGGTTGAGGCGTGTGCCAGCGTGCTCGTGCCCACCTTGATGACGATTCGCCGCGCAGATTTCAACGTCTCACGTGCATTACCCAAGGTCATCACTTCCTTCCGTTTTCATTATAAATTCACTTCGCCGTTTGCGCAAGGAAATTTCGCGCTTTATTTTTCGGGCGGCGCGTTGTATGCTTGACGGCAAGGAGGAAAGTTCATGGCGGAAAAAAATTTTTGTCTGCGACCAAAATATCTCGACGGCTTCAAATGCGACGGCGCGGCGTGCGGGGCTTTGTGCTGTCGGAATGCGTGGAGAATCGCCGTGGACGCGGCAACCTACCAAAAATATTTGCGGCTCGGTCACGAAGTCACGCGGCACCTGCGCGCTGATGAGTCGGGCGAAAAATATTTCATCGTGCATTCCGACGCTTGCCCCTTCCTGACGGCGGACAACATGTGCGGCTTGCAACGGGCTCACGGCGAAGATTATCTGTCGCCCGTGTGCGACGGCTATCCGCGAATCGTCACGCGCTTCGAAAATTTTTTGGAGGTCGCGCTCTCGTTGACGTGCCCAATCGCCGCCCGCCTCGTGCTGTTGCAGACCGAGCCGCTCGTGTTCGAGCTGACGGAGCCATCGGAAAAAATTTTGCGCCGCGAAGCCAACACCACCTTGCAGGGCGTGCCGCGCGACCTGGCGCCGACAATGGTCGAGGTTCAGCTGGCAATGGTCGAAATTCTGCAGACGCGGCGGCTGACACTCCACGAACGATTCGCACGGCTGAAAGACTTTTTGGCACCCGACGCCCCGTTGACGACCGAGAGTCTGCCGAAAAAATCATTGCCCGCCGAATTCGCGACGGTCGCCGAAAATTTTCTGGTCAACGAAATCTTCCTGAACGTGTGGCCATTCCGACTGGACGCCACTGTCGCAGAAAACTTCCGAGCGTTCGCGGCAGCGTACAAAATTTTCGAGCGTCAAACACTCACCGCGCGGACAGTCGACGAGCTGTTGACGGCGGCGGGCAAAGTCAGCCGCCTAATCGATCACGACGAAGACTATCTGCAACGACAACTCGTCACCCGTTGAAGTGAGCGACAACTCGTCACCCGTTTCGGGTAGCGATAACACGGTCGCCCATGGATGGGCGACCGCCGGCATACGACGACGTGATGCGTCGTTGCCGGCTCGGAGGTCCTTTCTTTTTGCTACTTTTTCTTTGGACCAGCAAAGAAAAAGTAGATCCTAATCGCAAAGAAAAAGTAGATTCTAAACATAAACTCAATTGAAACTCTCGAAAGGAGAAATCGCAATGGACGACAGACGCGGACTAATCATCGTGCACACGGGCGACGGCAAGGGCAAGACCACCGCGGCACTCGGCTTGGCAATTCGTGCACACGGCGCGGGGCTCAACGTCCTCGTGCTGCAGTTCATCAAAGGCTTGCGGCGTTCGGGCGAGCTGAATGCTTTGGACGCGCTGGGCATCGAAGTCCGTCAACTCGGCTTGGGCTTCACGTCCGCGGGCGACATCAACGAACATCGCGCGGCGGCTCGTCTGGCACTCGACACGGCACGCGCAGAAATTTCCTCAGGCGCGTGGGATTTGATCGTCCTGGACGAAATCAACTACGCCGTCAAGTTCAACCTGCTAACCGCCGCCGACATCACCGCGCTGTTGACAATTCGCCCGCCGCAAGTTCATCTCGTCTTCACCGGTCGCGACGCACCCCCGCAACTCATCGACGCCGCAGATCTCGTCACCGAAATGAAACTCGTCAAACATCCCTTCCAACGCGGCATCGAAGCTCAAGCCGGCATTGAATTCTGATTGAAAAAATTTTCGCTGCGTGATACAATTTGCCGCAGATTTTTAACGGAGGTTCCGCAATGCCAAAAGCTAAAGCCGTTCTCGTCTCGCTCAACAGAAAATTTCTCGTCAACGCCCTGACAACTCTCAATCACGATAAAGTTTCGCTCTATGCCGCGTTCGCCGAAGATGGCGACGGAAAATCTTTCACCGTCGGTAAAATCAAAGTGCAAGTCCTGCCCTTCTCGTTGCTAAGTCAAGTCGTCGAGGTCGGGCAGAATTTTTTGTGGCTGATTTGCGGCCGCACCAATGACGTCGACGACGTCGCCCGCATGAAGTCGTTCCTGGTCGAAAGCGGCGTTCCCGAAGACAGCGTCGTCAACTTCACCTTCGCCGACAAGATAAGCCCCGCTCGGCTCGGCAATCTTCGCGCGGCGGAAGAAGGTTTGGTCGACAGCTTTGCCACGGGCGACGAATCCGCAATGTACGGGCTCGACTTCAAGCGTATCCCCGAAATCGTCGGCGCAAATCTGTCCACGCCCGGTCAAGACCTGCGCCAAAGTTTCCGCATCGCCCGCCACGTTTTCGACAACGTCCCGCGCGGCAAAATTAAGTTCGTCTTCATCGGGCTCACGCCGTACTCGTTGCTCGTTGACAGCCGCAAAAATTTTTCCACCTGCACCGACGACTTGCGTTACGCGCTGGCTCTGAATGAAACTTTCCGCGCGACGACCGCTCACGATAAATTTCTCGCCGCGTTGACATCGAACGTGACGCGGGGATTTTTCGCGAACATCACAAGCGCGAAGTCCGACTTGAATTACGACAGGTTGCGCACGGCTCACGACGAAAAAATTTCCGTCGGCGACGTGACGGGCTGGCAAACGGAGCTCGCGCGGCTCACGAAACCTTTTGACGCGGCGACCGTTGAAGAAAATCTGCGCGTGCTGGAAGATTACGTTCGCCTTTGCATTGAGCACGGTGCCAAACCCGTCGGCGTCATCTTCCCGTTCGCGCCCATCATCAGCAAAAATTATCCGCGCGAAAGTCTGTTGCTCCTGCGCAGCGAATTGCGTCGGCTGGAAGGTCACGGCTTCAGCTTCGTCGATATGTTCGACGCGGCGACCGATTACACCGACTTCAGCGACATGACGACCCTGAATCTGCGCGGCGCAGTGACGGCTTCGCGGGCGATTGATTTTCATCTGCGCGGGAAAGATTTTCTGCCGCACGACAAAATTTCTCGGCTCAACTACGCGCAAATCTTTGCCGTGTCGAATTTCTTGCCCGCCGAAGACTTCAACGCTTGCCTCGAACGTCACTTCGCTGCCGTCGTCAAAAATCTGCGCGGCAAGAAAAAAATTCGCGTCGGCTTTGTGTCGGACGATCCGTCCATGTGGTGCGGCGACAAGCTGTTTAATCTCTTCGCGCACAACAAACACTGCGAGACGACGTTCTTCCTGTGCCTGCAAAAAAGTTTCCGTGGGCAACAGACGATGTTGAAAGATTTTCGTCACGGCTTCGACGACTTCAAGGCACGCGGCATAAACGTCGTCGCCGTCACTGACGACGAGCAGACGGCTCCCGCGCAGGACGTGCTGATCTTCCTGAGACCGTACTTCCATTACCTGCCCAAGGCGTTTGCGCTGTCGTCAATCAGTGCGCAGACTTTGATGGCGTACATACCCTACGGCTTCAATATGACGAACTGGAATATCTACGACACGCCGATATATCATCTCGGCTGGAAACTTTTCTTCGACACGCGCGAACACATCAAACTTTTGCAACGCGAATGCCGAACGGGTATGCCGCGCGGACTCTACAGCGGCTACACAAAGTTGGACGTCTTCTTCGAGAAGGGCTCCGACCTCACGTTTGATTGGAAGACCACCCGCCCCGACTCAAAGAAAATTATTTGGGCACCGCACTGGTCAATATCGAGCGGCATTCGTTACGCAACGTTCGCCTGGAATTATCGGTTCATGTACGAATTCGCCAAAGCCCATCCGGAAATCTCTTGGGTGCTCAAGCCCCACCCGATGCTCCTGGCGTCGGCTGTCGGGCACGGCGTCTTCCCCTCAACCGAGACATTCGAAGCTTATCTGCAAGCCTGGAACGACCTTCCCAACGCCAAAGTCTTCACCGGACCATACTACCAGGGGCTCTTCGCCACCAGCGACGGCATGATTATGGACTGCGGCTCATGGATCGGCGAATATCAATACACGCACAAGCCAATGATATTTTTGACGCGCGACACTCAAGAGTTCAACGAGCTGGGCAACGCGCTGATGAAAATTCTTTATCGCGTGGACGGCAAAAATCTGCAGGGGATAGCCAAGCTCATGCAGAAAGTCTTCATCGACGGCAACGACGACATGTTCAGCGCACGCATGAAATTTTTCGACGAGCACATGAACTACGTCAAAGCCAACGGTGTCACCGCCGCGCAATTCATCTTCAAGACGCTGGCAAAGGAGCTGCGGCTCTAAAAAGTTTTTCAGGAGGTTTTTCATGGGTAAAGGTGCAAGCAGACTCGAAATCATCGCTCAACAGAACGAGTTGCTAAAGGAACAAAACAGTCTACTGCGCGAACAAAACGAACTCTTGCGGAATTCACCATCACACACAACGGACGGGCGCGAAGTCTTCGTTGACAACATCGACCGCGACGAAATGCGTTGCGGCGTTCTGGTCACCACGCACAGGAAAAAATTGTGGAACGTGCAAATCGGTCTGATTCAAGAATTCGCCCGCATCTGCAAGAAGTATAACCTGCGCTGGTTCGCGTTTTCCGGCACGTTGCTCGGCGCGGCGCGGCATAAAGGTTTCATTCCCTGGGACGACGACGTCGATGTTTTCATGATGCGCCCCGACTACGAGAAGTTCAAACGGATTGCCTTGCAGGAGGTCAGACCTCCGTATTTTCTGGATGCGTGGTTCAACTACAAACTGGAAAGCGAAGAAAATCCCGACGCCCCCTCCAACAACAATCTGCAGCTCGTCACCCGCAATCAGGAGGAAAACAACCCAACCTGGTGGTATCCCTTCTGGCCGATGCTCAAGCTGCGCGACAGCCGCACCTCGATGATTCAGTGGATGGATCGCCCGCACATCAATCAAGGCGTGTGGATTGATATCTTTGCCTTTGACCCCGCCCCGCCGTTCAGCGAAAGGCAACAGCGAATCAATTGGCAGATGGCTCGTGAAATGATGCTGTCAATCGCCTTCCCTAACGAAATGAAAAACGCTATAGCTTCGGGCAAACGTTTTGTCTTCTCGCACAAAGCCCTGCAAAATTATTTCGGATTCACTCACAGGCGTCGTGCGCTGTCATTCGAAAACTTCATGTCGAAAAACTACTTCGATTCGAGTCGTATCGTTGACTTCAGGGATTACGTAGTGGCTCGGCGCGGCATCACCTACGAGACAAAAGACTTCGCCGAGGTGGTCTATTTGCCGTTCGAGAAGATTGAAGTGCCCGCGCCCGTCGGCTACGAAAATATTTTGGCTGCACGGTACGGCGACTGGCGCAAATTGATTTACACGCCTTCCCACGCCAAGGAATACAGCGTAGACATGGACTACAAAGAATATTTCGCGGCTCTGGCAAAGAGAACGCCGATTATAGAGGACGAGCGGATTACCGGCTATGAAATCGATAATTCGCGCGATTCGTGACTGCCATCACAGGAGGTGACAAGCGGCAGAAATTTTTTCTTGCCGCGAATTTTTATGAGTACCTATGCATTGTTGCTGGCTTCGGGCAAGGGTCAACGCACCCGTCAGGACATTCCCAAGCAGTTCATCAACGTTTACGACAAACCGATAATCATTTACACGCTGGAAAATTTTCAGCGGCACCCGGAAATCGACGGCATCGTCGTCATCTGTTTGGACGGCTGGCAGGATATTTTGCGCGCCTATTCCCGCCAATACAACATCACCAAGCTCAAAGCCATCGTCAACGGCGGCGCGACCGTTCAAGAATCCACGCGCAACGGCGTCTTTGCGCTCAAAGATTTTTGCGTGGACGATGACATTGTCGTCTTGCACGACGGCATTCGCCCAATGGTGGACGAGGAAGTTTTGTCCGACGTCATAGCCACGTGCCGTCAGCATGGAAACGGCGTGACCAGCTTGCCCTACAACGAACAGATTTTCAGGAAGGCCGACGACTTCACCACGCACGAATACATCGTCCGCGAGACCCTGCGCCGCGTGCAAACCCCCCAAGCGTATAAATTCGGCAAAATGCTTTGGGCGTATGAAAAAGCTTTCGCGGAGAACATCGGCATTCAAGGTTCCTCCTACGCCAACACGATGATGGTTGACCTGGGCGAAACGCTCTACTTTGCCAGCGGCTCCGACCGCAACATCAAAATCACCACCGTGGACGATATTGAGCTGTTCAAAGCACTCCTTGCCGCGAAAAAAACTGCCTGGTTCAAATGAGGTGATGACGTGTACATCAAACATGAACTCTATGCCGCGGACATAGCTTCCATTGCCGACGAGGCTCTGCCGTGGGAAAAGCTGTCGGGCAAAAGTTTGCTCTTGACCGGCTCGACGGGCTTGATCGGCACGGTTATCGTTGATGCGCTGATGTTGAAAAACCGCCGCGACAATCTCAACGTCCGAGTCTTGGCGGCGGGCCGCAACGAGAAAATTGCCGCCCAACGTTTCGCTGACTACGCGGGCTATAAAAATTTTTCGTTCGTCCGCGTTGACGTCAACAATCCGATTGAAATCGCCAAGCCCGTCGACGTCATCATTCACGCCGCGAGCAACACGCACCCCATGCTTTATGCGACCGAGCCCGTCAGCACCATGACGACGAACATCATCGGCACACACAATCTGCTTGAGCTTGGGCTTCGGAAAAAAATTTCGCGCTTCGTCTTCGTGTCGACCGTCGAAATCTACGGCAAGGCTCTCAACGACGAGGACGTCTTCGACGAAAAATATTGCGGCTACATCGACTGCAACAGCGTGCGCGCGGGCTATCCCGAATCCAAACGCGCGGGCGAAGCTCTCTGCCAGGCGTACATCAGCCAACACGGGCTCGACATCGTCATTCCGAGGCTGTGCAGGATCTACGGCGCGACCATGAGGCTCAACGATTCAAAGGCAATGAGCGAATTTATCATGAACGGCGTGCGCGGCGAGGACATCGTCCTAAAGAGCAAGGGGTTGCCGAGATTTTCTTACTGCTGTGCAACCGACGCGGCTAACGGAATTCTTTACTGTCTGCTCCGCGGCGAATGCGGCGAAGCGTACAACGTCGCCGACTCCAGCGAGATCATGTCCCTGCGCGAAATCGCCGAGTACATCAGCTCCATCGCGGGGCGCAAAGTCGTCTTCGAGTTGCCGAGCGAGACGCAGGCGAAAGGTTTTTCCAAGGCAGTCAACGCCATCTTGACCAACGACAAGCTGCGCGGCTTAGGTTGGGCTCCAAAAGACGACACGCGCTCCGGCGTGCGCAAGACCGTGGAAATTTTGAAGTCGCTCGTTTGAGGAGTTGTCGGCGTGAAAGACACGATTGAACACACGATTGACCGCATGCTCCTCCGGCAGAACGAACTGCTTCAAACCCAGAACGAGTTGCTTCAACAGCTCATCGCGCAAAAAAATTCCGCGCCCGAAAAAAATTTGCTGCCCGACGAAAAAATTTTTGTCGACGATCTTTGGCGCGACGAGATTCGCGGCGGCTACGTCGTCACCGCGCAGAGAAAGCGGCTCTGGAATATTCAGCTCAACCTCATCGCCGAAGTCGAACGCATCTGCACCAAGCACAATATCCGCTGGTTTGCTTATGGCGGAACTCTGCTCGGCGCGGCTCGGCACAAAGGCTTTATCCCCTGGGACGACGACGTCGATATCTCAATGTTGCGCCCCGACTACGAGAAGTTTAAGCGCGTCATCGTCGAGGAGATTAAGCCGCCGTATTTCGTTGACGCCTGGTACGATTACCGTTTGGAAGACGAAGAGCCCGCCGTCGACAAAAACTTTCAGCAATTCGTCAAGCACGACCAACGCACTAAGCACCCGACGTGGTGGCCGTTCTGGCCGATAATCAAGCTCAAAGATTCGCGCACGACCTTCGTCCAATATCTCGACCGCCCGCATGTCCATCAGGGCATTTGGATTGACATCTTCCCGTTCGACCCCGTGCCGCCATTCGCAACCCGCAATCAAGCAAAGATATTTGAAGTGGAACGGGAGATGATGCACGCAATGGCTCGCCCCGACACGATACGCAAGGCGTTGGCGGAAAACAAACCGTTGCTCGTCAATCGCGACGACCTGAAGAAATTCCTGGCTCTGCCGCACAGAACGAAGGCGCGGGTAATTGACGACTACTTCGCGAAGAATTTCCACCCCGACACCGTCAACGTCGGGCAGGTGCGCGGGCACACGCTGGCTAAGCACCCGCAGTATTACGCGCTGAAAAATTTTTCGCAGACCGTTTATCTGCCGTTCGAGCTGATGAAAATTCCCGCGCCCGTCGGTTGGGAAGATTGCCTCAAGTCGCAATACGGCAATTGGCGCAAACCCGTCTTCGCCAAGCCGCACGCCAAGGTTTTTAGCGCGGACTTCTCCTATCGAGATTTTTTCAGCAAGGCGGACATCGGCAAGATCGACAAGTTCCAATGAGGAGGGTTTGCTGTTGGTCATCGGTTACACGACGGGCGTCTACGATCTGTTTCACATCGGGCACCTGAATCTGCTAAAGAACGCTAAAGGTCTTTGCGACAAGCTCATCGTCGGCGTGACTGTGGACGAGCTGGTCAAGTACAAACACAAGCGCGCCATCATTCCCTTCGAGGACAGGCTGGAAATCGTTCGTTCCATCAAATACGTCGACGCCGCCATCCCGCAAGAAGACATCGACAAGTTTTCCGCCTGGGAGAAGCTCAAGTTCGACATCCTCTTTGTCGGCGACGATTGGTACCAATCCGAACGTTGGCGCGATATGGAAGCGAAGTTCGCGGCGGTCGGCGTCAAGGTCATCTACTTCCCCTACACCAAAGGCGTCAGCTCCACCGTCATCAGTCAGGCTTTGGGCTTAATGAGGGAGATTGATTGAACATGGTCGACAAAAATTTTTGCATGAGTTCCTATCTTGCCTTCCGATACATCGAACGCGACGGCATGGATTTTTTTGAAGGGTTGCACCATCAAAACATCAAGCCCGTCACCGACACCGTCAAGGTCACAACGGCCGACGACATCGACGCCGCTCTTGCCGACAACTTCGCCAAGCTGCGCGGCAAACGTTTGGGACTGATGCTTTCGGGCGGCATGGACTCGGCAATTTTGGCGGCGTACATGCGCGGCAGCGACGCTTACACCTTCCGCTTCACGGGCGGCAATCTTTACGACGCGGAAATCGCGCGGGCGAAGTATTACGCCGAAACCTACAACCTGCGCCTGCATTATGTCGACATCGATTGGCAGACGATTGAGCCACATATCGATTCGCTCATGCGTGCCAAGAGTGCTCCCGTCCACTCCATCGAACCGCAAATTGTCGTCGCGGCACTGCAAGCAAAATCCGACGGCGTGAACATGATGATCGTCGGCGAAAGCTCAGACTTGATCTTCGGCGGCATGGATCAGCTTTTGGCGCGGGATTGGAAATTCGACGACTTCAAAGCCCGCTACATCTTCACCGACCCCGCAGATGTTTTGGTTGAGCCGACCGACGTGAGCTATCTGTTCGAGCGTTATCGTCGCGGCGACAAGATTGACTTCCTGAAGTTTATGGACGACGTCTTTGCGATTGAAAGTTCAAGCTCCTACATGAACGCGTTTGCCGTGGCGGGGATTGATTACGCTGACCCTTATGCCAACCTGCGCATGGGCGAGCCGCTCGACCTGCACCGCGTGCGAAACGGCGAGCCCAAGTATCTGATTCGTGAGCTGTTCGCGAAAAAATATCCCGCCTTCCCCGTGCCCAACAAGGTGCCAATGCCGCGTCCGGTCGATTCGTATTTCGCCAACTGGCGCGGACCTGTGCGCAACGAGTTCAAGCCGCAGCTCGACATGAAAAATTTCACGGGCAACCAACGCTGGCAACTCTATTGCATGGAAAGATTTTTGAATTTGTTCGACGAGAGAGGCGTTTGAATGTTTGTCTATCGCAAGCCGACGTTCGCGGATGTCGACGAGATTTACGAGCTAATCGCGCTTTACGCGGCGCAGGGCTTGATGTTGCCCAAACCACACAGCGTGCTGTATGAGACGTTGCGCGAGTTCGTTGTCGCTGAAGAAGTCGCGTCGAAAAAAATCGTCGGCGTCGGAGCACTGCACCTGACATGGAACGAGCTGGCGGAGGTTCGTTCAATGGCGGTCGACGAAAATTTTTCGCGACAGGGAATCGGCTCTGCCATCGTCAAAAAACTTTTGGCGGAAGGTCGCGCGGTCGGCGTCAAAGAATTTTTCACGCTGACCTATCGGCCGGACTTCTTCGCGTCGCTGGGCTTCGAAGTCACAACGAAAGAATCTCTGCCGCACAAAATCTGGAAGGAATGCATCGACTGCCCGAAGTTCTCCAACTGCGACGAAATTGCCATGACACTCGGCGGCTGAAAAAAATTTTTCCCCTCGGCTTCGGCAGGGGGGAATTTTTTTGCGTGGAACTGTACGCTTGAGAATTTTTTACACGGAGGAATCTCTATGGAACAACGCACCATTCACATCACGGGCGTCGGGCACGTGACGCAGGCTCCCGATACCGTCGTCGTGTCGCTGAGGCTGACCGCGAGCAATCCCGAATACGCCGCCGCCGTGACCATAGGCAACCAGCAAATCGAGATGTTGCGCGAGGCGATTGTTGAGGCGGGCTTTGATGCCGACGACCTGAAGACGACGAGCTTCGACGTTCGCGCGGTCTATGAGGACGAGGAATATCGCGAAGGCAATTCCAAACGCTACCGCCGGAATCTCACGGGCTTCGAATGCGTTCACGACCTCAAGCTCACGTTCGACATCGACAACGCCAAGCTCAACGCCGCCATCGACACGATTGCCGTCTGCCTGAGCGAGCCAAAGCTTTCCGTCGCGTTCACCGTCAAGGACACCGACGCCCTTGCCGACAAAATTTTGGAGGCCGCCGCCCGCGACGCCCTTCGCAAGGCAAAAATTCTCTGCGCGGCAGCTGACGTCAAACTCGGCAGGCTGATCCGTGTCGATTATCCGCGCGACGAACTGACCGTTCACGACGCACCGCAAGCCGTGCTCGCCGCCTCGACCGACAGCGCGTTTGACTTCCAACCCGACGACGTGACCGCGACCGACAGCGTCAAGTTCATCTGGGAGATTGACTGATGACGCGGCGGCTGAAGTTCTCAATCGGCGACAATCAGCGCGGCTACAAATCGGTTGAGCTGACCATTGACGGCGGGCAGGTCTCGCGAAAAATTTTGCGCGGCGGTCTGTCGGCTGTCGGCAAAAAAATTTTCCCCGCCGAAGAAATTTCCGACGAACATCTTGCGAAGTTGGATGCGCTGGAAATTTTTGCGTGGGAAAAAAATTATTCTTCGGCGACGCGTGGCGTGCAGTGGCAACTGACTTTCAGCGACGGCGACGAAATTTATCGCGGGCGCGGCGACGGAGCCTTCCCCGAAAATTTTGAGCGGCTCGCGGATTGGCTCGACGAATTTTTTCCTGAGCTTGAGTTCATCGACAGGCAAAGGCTTGAGCGCGTGACGATTGATTACATCGGCGAGAGGCTGACCGTTGACCGCCGCGACAAGACGTTGACGCTCGACAAGCCCAAATCCAATCACGTTTACGGCATTGACGACGACAAAAAAATTTTCATCGCCGCGCAGAAATTGTTCGACGCCGTGGACATCGCGGACGCCGTGGAATTTTCTTGCATGTGCGCAACGTTTGAACTGGTTCGCCACGACGGGACGGTTGACGCCTTCGCCGCGCCGTACACCGAAAATTTTTTGCCGGGGCTGACGAAATTCCTTGAAGCCGTTCGCACGTTCATAGACGACTTGACCGCCGACATCCTCGCGCCGCCGCAGTCTGCCGAAATTTCTGCGCGACGCGGTCGGCTCATTCTGTGCAAGGTGCAATTCCCCGGCAGCTACAAGCACTACACTTACAGCACCGACGACGAGACCTTGAGCGCGGGCGACATCGTGGACGTTCCCGTCGGCCGCAACAACGACGTGACCTGGGCGCGGCTGGTCGAGATCGGTTACTTCGACGAGTACGACACGCCCATTCCACGCGACAAGATAAAAAAAATCATCGGCAAGCACGTCGCCGACGAATGGGAAAACGTTTGATCATTTGATTGCGCCAAGCTTCTGCAGAGCCGCGCGGGCAGCCTCTTGCTCGGCGGCTTGTTTGCTTTTGCCGACGCCGCGCCCGAAAATTTTTCGGTCAATCATTGCCGCGGCCTCGAACGTCGGCATGTGCGGCGGACCGCTCGAACTGATGATGGAGTAGGTGAGCTTCTGCGGCGGTCGTTGCTGAATGATTTCCTGCAGCTTGCTCTTGTAGTCCTTCGGAATGCCGGTAACCCTGACGTGCTCGAACTCGGCAGCGAACTTGTCGAAGACGAAATCGCGGGCAACTTCCCAGCCGTGCTCCAGATAGATGACGCCGATAAGAGATTCCATTGCGTCTTCAAGATTGGAAGCCATGCCGCGCGTGGAAGAGAATTCGGTCGGTCCAACCTGCAACAGTTCGTCCAAGCCGAGTTCCTTTGCCAGCCGCGTCAATGTCGATTGGCGCACGACGCTCGAACGCATTTTGGTCAGCTCGCCCTCAGTGAAGGTCGGGAAGTGTTCGAACATGTATGTTGCCGACGCCAGCCCAAGCACCGCGTCGCCCAAAAATTCCGGTCGCTCGTTGTACTTGAGCATCGGTTCGAATTCTTTGGCGTAGGACTTGTGAGTCAGTGCCTGGTTCAAAAGTTCCAGCCGCGAAAATTTCAGCCCAAGCCGCGCCGAAAATTTCTCCAGCAGTTTGCGCCGCTTGTCGGACAAAACTTCTTCGACGGTGACGCCTTCGCCTTCGGGCATCTCAAAAATTTTCTCGTCAATCGTCAAAAATAGTCACCTCCGCAAAATTTATGTGAGCTTCGGTCGCGGCGATTGGCTTCGGCTGTCGTCACGTCATTCGCGAAATTGGATGCAACGTCACGTTGCTTCTCGTCAATCGTCAAAAATAGTCACCCCCGCAAAATTCATGTGAGCTTCGGTCGCGGCGATTGGCTTCGGCTGTCGTAACGTCATTCGCGAAATTGGATGCAACGTCACGTTGCTTTTCGTCAATCGCCAAATCGTTCACCTCGTGTCAGATTTCATGAGCCCTTCCGCCGCAATCATCGTTCCCGCAAGCAACCAGAACTCGCGCATGATGGGCACCTGGTTCATGTTCGTGTCGGTCAGCCCCTCGAACTGCAGAGCCGCCAACATCAGAAACGCCGTGATTCCCGCGCCGAATGCATTGCGTTCGCGACGCCACTGCAAGAAAAATTCGCGGAAGAAATACACATACAGCCCCACGAACGACAGCAGCCCAATCAAGCCGCCTTCGCTCGCTCGGTGCAGGAAGTTGTTGTGCGGATGAGTGTGACCGCGCATGTCTTCACCCGGGCGTTCCTGCGCGTCGGGGGAGATGTATTCTTCGTTGTAAGCGCGGAAGAACATCTTCTGCCCCACGCCCGTCAACGGATAGTCGCGAAAAATTTCTGCCGCAGACTGCCACATCAGCACGCGTTCGGAATTGCTCTGGAAGTTCGCGTCGGTCAAGGTTATCAATCGATCCTGAAGCCGCGGCGAGAATATCGTCACCAGCAAGAAGATGATTGCCAGCCCCGCGAAAATTTTTGCCGTCACGCGCAGATATCGCCGCTCCATCAGCACGAAGACCAGAGCCGTGGCAACCAGAGCCAACCACGCGCCGCGCGTCATGCTCAGCACCAAACAGACCAGGCTCAACGCCGCGCCGAAGACTGCCAGCCGTTTCCACAGCATCGGCAAAATTTCCGACCGCGCCATAAAAATCATTATCGGCAACTGCATGAGCATGAACGAGCCGTAGAACGTTGGCGTGTGGTTGAAGCCGTAAGCGCGTGGCTTGCCGTTGATGACTTGCCAAATGCCCGCCGCGTCGTTGATGAGGAAGGCAACCAGCGACACGATTAGCACGCTGCAAAGTTGTTCGCGCCGCTTGATGAAGGTCATTGCGAACAGCAACGGGAAGAAGCGATGAACTTCGCCGAGGACTTCGCGCAGGCTCGTTAGCACCTCCCAACTGGTCAGCGCGGTTATGACTTGGCAGACCAGATACAGCGCGAGGACTTCCAAAATTTTTGCGTCGAAGGTCGGTAGCTTGCGCTTGCGTGCAAAGTTCACGGCGATGAACAGCACGCCCAATCCGACTGCGATACTTGCGGCGGCGGTCGACAGCGGCACGGCGAACGCCATCAACAGCACGACGACGAACATTGCCGCGTCCAATGAAAATTTTTTCGGCATGGTCACCTCTCCTTGGCAGTGTCAATCTTTGAAGGCGAATTTGATTCGTTGTGAGGCGGGCGACAGTTTGACGTCCAGCGCGTGCGCCAAAACATTGGTCATGGTGCAATCTATTTGAACGAATTCCTGCGGCGAAATCTGGCTGTAGAACTGCGGCGTCCACGAATTGTGCAACAACAGCATATCGGCGCGAATGTCCTGCGCGGGGCGGCTCTGCATGAAATAATATTGCACGTAAGCCAAATGATGATCCGTCGTGTCGGAAATAAGTTCTTTCTCCGGCATGGTCAAGCTGGCGTCGATGATATTTAGCTCGTCAGGAAAATTCGGCGCGTAGCTGTCGAGGAATTCATTGCCGAGAAAATCCCAGGCAATTGATTCGTAGCGACCGATGTTCCAAATCCGTTCGCGAATAAACTCGCGCCAAAGACTCATGCACATGGAATTGGGCGGCGTGTTTATGAAGGCGGCGTGCACCGTTTGAGCCTTGGGGTCGCCGAAGAGAACGGTGCGGTGTTTTTCGTCGGGCAGGAAATATTTTTGCGCATTCGGGCTCAAGATTATCGTGTCGACGTCTAACCAAACTCCGCCGTACTTTGCCAACAGCGCGGCTCTTATGGCGTCGGCGACGTGCATCAGTCTAAATCGTCCGTCGGAAAAGAGATTGAGCCCCAGCTCGCGCACGTCGAGGAACTCGCCGATGTTTTTGTAGTCGAGGACGATGATTGTGGCGTCGGGCAAAAATTTTTTCCACGTCTCCATACACAGCCGCAGATAGAACGGCATGTTCTCGCGCGGTTCCCAAAATGTGTAGACGAACATTGAAACCACCTCCACGAAAAATTTTAGCACGGACGCCGCAACGGGTCAAACTCACTTCGTCAGCGCGAGGAAGGTCTCTTCCAACGAATGTCCCGCGCAAAGGTTTGCCGTGGTGTCCAGTGCGACGAGCCTGCCGCGGTTGAGGATGGCCACGCGGTCGCAGAGGAACTGCGCCTCTTCGATGTAATGCGTTGTCAGGACGATGGTTATGCCCCGCCGCTTGAGTTCGCCGATTAGCTCCCAAATTTTTCGGCGGACTTGCGGATCGAGCGCGACGGTCGGTTCGTCAAGCAACAGAATCTGCGGACGATGGATCAGTGCGCGAATGATGAGCAGACGACGTTTCATGCCGCCCGACAGCTCCGCCACGTTCGCCGCCCGCACACGTTCAAGTTCCACGAATTTCAACAGCTCGTCGATTCGTTCGCGTCGTTCATTCGGCGGCAGATGATGTAGCCGCGCGTGCAGCTCCAGGTTCTCCTCGACGGTCAAGTCGCGGTCAAAATTCAAATGTTGCGGCACGAGACCGAGCAGGCTTTTGACGCGCAGTTCGTTGCCACGGATTGGCAGCCCGTCAAAAAAAATTTCGCCCGACGTCGGTTGCAGTTGCAGCGTCAGCATTTTGATGGACGTCGTCTTGCCCGCGCCGTTCTTGCCGAGCAGCCCGAAGACCTCGCCGCGGTTTATGACAAAACTCACGCCGTCAACCGCGCGCGTCGTGCCGAAAGTCCTTTCCACGTCACGAAATTCAATCATATCTGTCACTCTCCGCACAAAATTTTAATTGCAAGCTAAATCGCTACGGTGTAGAATATAAACTGCAGTTATCGTAAAATCTTCGACACCACGAGCAAAGGAAGTGATTGGCATGGAACTGAGACAGCTGGAATATTTCCAGATGGCTAGCCGCCTCAAGAACATCACCCGCGCCGCGCAAAGACTCCGAGTTTCGCAACCGAACATCACCGTGGCAATCAAGAAGTTGGAAGCTGAGCTGGGCGTGCAACTCTTTGACCGCAGCCAAAAACAGCTGACGTTGACGCCCGAAGGCAAGGTCTTCCTCAAGCGAATCGAATTGGCACTGCGCAATATCGACGACGCCGTTCTGGAAGTCAACGACTACAAACAGCTGCAGAAGGGCACAATCAAAATCGGTATCCCGCCGATGATGGGTGCCTATCTCTTCCCGAAAGTTTTTTCCGGCTTCCGCCACCTGCACCCGAATCTGGACGTGTTGCTTTATGAGGAAGGCTCCCTGACCATACGCGAGAAGCTGGAGAGCGACGAATTAGACTTCGGCATAATCGTTGTGCCTGAAACCGCGCCGAACCTCAACGTGCTGAAGATGAGCCGCAATCAGCTGATGGTTTGCGTGGCGCAACAGAGCCCGCTCGCCGGCAAAGAAGAGATCACTCCCAAGGACATTGCCGAAGCCGATTTGATCATGATGAAGGAAGGCTCGTATCTGCGCAAGATTGTCCAGGGGAAATTGTCCGCGCTGAAAATTTCGCCGCGCACCGTGCTCGAATCTGGGCAAATCGTCACGATCAAAGGTCTCGTCGCTCATCAAGTGGGCATAGCCTTCCTGCTCGACTTCATCTGCGAAAACTCGCACGACATCCGCGCAATCCCGTTCTATGAGCCAATCTTCGTGGATATCGGTTTGGCATGGAAGCGCGACAAATACGTCTCGAAGGCGGCGCAGGCGTTCATAGATTTTTGCAAGAACCCGCTGTAAAAAATATTCTTGACCGAAATAAGAGCTCGACTCCGAAACCGAAGCCGAGCTTTTATTTTGCGGTTGATGTCAATCGCTGATGTCTTCGCCGCGATATCTGGCGACGGACGCGCAATCTTTGTCGCCGCGGCCGCTGAGTGTGATGACGATGATTTTGTCGCGGCTCATGGTCGGGGCAAGCTTGAGGACGTGTGCGACGGCGTGTGCGGATTCAATCGCGGGGATAATGCCTTCGGTGCGCGAGAGGTATTCAAATGCGTCGACAGCCTCGGCGTCGGTGACGGGGACGTATTCGGCGCGACCGATGTCGTGCAGGTGAGCGTGTTCGGGACCGATGCCGGGATAGTCCAACCCCGCGCTGATGGAATAGACCGGCGCGATTTGACCGTAGGCGTCTTGGCAGAAGTAAGACTTCATGCCGTGAAAAATTCCCGTGCGCCCCGTGGCAATCGTCGCGGCAGTCTCGAAGGTATCAACGCCACGCCCCGCCGCCTCGCAACCGATTAGTCGAACGCTTTTGTCGCCGATGAAGTCGTAGAACGTGCCGATTGAGTTTGAGCCGCCGCCCACGCAAGCCGTCACCACATCCGGCAGACGGCCTTCCACCTCGCGCAGCTGACGTTTGATTTCGCGCCCGATGACGGCTTGGAAGTCGCGAACAATCGTCGGGAAGGGGTGCGGTCCCATCACCGAGCCCAGGCAGTAATGCGTGTCGGCAATGCGGTTGGTCCATTCGCGGAAGGTTTCGCTCACGGCGTCTTTGAGGGTGCCCGTTCCGCTGTCGACGGGGACGACCTTTGCGCCGAGGAGTTTCATGCGGTAAACGTTCAATGCTTGGCGACGCGTGTCCTCCACGCCCATGAAGACGACGCATTCCATGCCCAGCAGAGCGGCGGCAGTCGCGGTTGCCACGCCGTGCTGACCCGCGCCCGTCTCGGCAATTAGCCGACGCTTGCCCATCTTCTTGGCGAGCAGTGCCTGACCGAGGACGTTGTTGATTTTGTGCGAGCCCGTGTGATTCAAATCTTCGCGCTTGAGATAAATTTTCGCGCCGCCCAAATCGTCAGTCATCTTTCGCGCGAAATACAACAGCGACGGACGACCCGCGTAATTCGTGAACAGCTCATCAAGTTCGCGCTTGAAGGCGTCGTCGTCTTTGAAGCGGTTGTAAGCGTCTTCAAGCTCAAGCACCGCGTTCATCAGCGTTTCGGGAATGTATTGCCCGCCGTAAATGCCGAAGCGTCCGTTTCGATTCGTCATAAAACTTTCCTCGCTTACTTCGTGTTTAGGATCTACTCTTTCTTTGCCGGCAATGCGCGGTCGTGTTGACGGCTCAGGCGACGGGTGACGAACGGCTTCGGCGAAGGCTGTCATTCTGTCAAAATTTTTGCGCCCGTCGACTTCGATGCCGGAGCTCACGTCCACGGCGAACGGTTGAAGCTGTTCAATCGCGTTGCGGACGTTGTCGACCGTCAAGCCGCCCGCCAGAAAATATTTCCGCGGAAAATTTTTCAGCAACCGCCAATCGAACGTGAGCCCGTCGCCGGCACCCGCATCCAACAGCACGCAATCGGCACTGCTGCGAGCCGCCGCCGCCACGTCGTCAATCGTCTGCACCCTGAACGCTTGGATTATTGGCTTGCTCGTCAAAGCGCGAAGACTTTCGATATACGCCGCGTCCTCGGAGCCGTGAAGCTGTGCGATGTCGATTGTGCCGAAGTTCAGAAGCTTGCCGACCGCCGCGACGTCAGCATTGACGAAGACTCCGACCGCGCGAATTTTTTTCGACAATGCGCCGCGAAGTTTGTCCGCCGTGTCGAAGGTGATGCGGCGTCGACTGTTGGGCGCGAAGACGAAACCGACGTACTCAGGAAAAATTTCGTTGGCGGCAAGGACGTCGTCGAGCGTGCGCAGTCCGCAGAATTTTATCGCCGTCATGCGACACCTCGCAGTTCGTTGAGCTTGGCTTTCTTGTCAGCGGCACGCATCAAAGTTTCGCCAATCAACACGGCGTCGGCACCGAGCGCGCGAATTTTCCTGACGTCGTCGACAGTCCGCACGCCGCTTTCCGAAACGAACAGCACATCCGGCGGCACGAGCTCACGCAAACGTTTGGCGTTGTCGGTGTCGATGGTGAAGTCGCGCAGGTTTCGGTTGTTGACGCCGATTATCCGCGCACCGCAATTCACAGCGAGCTTGACCTCGTGAGCGTCGTGAGCCTCAACCAAAGCCGACAGACCGAGTTGGTCGCACGTCGCCAAAAATTTTTTCAGCCGCGCCTCGTCGAGCAGTGAACATATCAACAGCACCGCCGCCGCACCGAGAGTCTTCGCCTGATGGAGCATGTACTCGTCCACGACGAAATCTTTGCGCAGGCACGGGATTGATACCGCCGCCGCGATGTCCGACAGGAATTCGTCCGCGCCGAGGAAGAATTCGGGTTCAGTGAGCACCGAGATGGCGTCCGCGCCGGCCGCCTCGTATTCGCGGGCGATGTCGATGTGCGGGAAGTTTTCGGCGATGAGACCCTTTGACGGCGACGCCTTCTTGCATTCGCAGATGAAAGCCAGCCCGTCACCTGCAAGCGCGGTTTCAAATTCGAAGGTGCCACGCGGCAAACTCAACGCACGCTCACGCATCAGGTCGGCGGAAATTTTTTCACGGTCACGGGCGACGCGCAACTTCGTCCGCTCGGCAATGGTGTCGAGTATCGTCATGAGTTCGACACCTCAACGAACCTGTTCAACGTCGCGGAAGCTTTGCCGCCGTCAATCAACGTCGCCGCCAGCTCCACGCCCGCCGCGAAGCTTTGCGCTTTGCCGCCGATATAAAGAGCCGCGCCCGCGTTCATGAGGACAGCGTTGCGTTTGTGACCGCCCTCGCCGTTGAGAATCGCGCGAGTGATCGCCGCGTTGTCGGAGGGGTCGCCGCCGCGCAGGTCGTCGCGTGTGCAACGGTCGAAGCCAAAATCTTCGGGCTTGACGACATAATTTTTGATCCAGCCGTCGTTAATCTCGCAAATGGACGTCGGTGCGCTCAATGAAATTTCGTCGAGCTTATCGAGCCCGTAGACGACCATGCCGCGCTTGACGCCGAGGCTGACGAGAACTTGAGCCAGCGGCGCAACGAGATACTCCGCATAGACGCCGAGGATTTGCCGCGAAGGTTTGCCGGGATTCGTCAACGGACCGAGGATGTTGAACACTGTGCGAAAGCCCAGTTCCCGACGAATGGCACCGACGTATTTCATCGACGCGTGATACTTCTGCGCGAAGAAGAAGCATATGCCGACCGTGTTGAGAAGTTCGCGGCATTTGTCGGGCGATTGGTTGATGTTGACGCCGAGAGCCTCCAGACAGTCCGCGGCACCACACTTCGACGAGGCAGCGCGGTTGCCGTGCTTAGCGACCTTGACGCCGCCCGCCGCCGCAATCAGAGCCGCCGTCGTCGAGATGTTGAAGCTGTTGGAATTGTCCCCGCCCGTGCCGACAATCTCGAAGACGTCGAGCCCCGTGTCGACCGTCGTGGCATGAGCACGCATCGCCGCCGCGCAGCCTGCAATCTCGTCGGTAGTCTCTGCGCCCGCGCTCTTCGTCGACAACGCCGACAGAAACGCCGCGTTCTGCGTCGGAGTCGTCTGCCCGCTCATGATCTCGTTCATCACGGCAAACGCCTCGTCGTAGCTGAGATCCTCCTTGTTCACGATTTTAACGATGGCCTCTTTAATCATGGTTGAAACTCCTTTGAAACTTGATGGGGGTAGACCGCGCGTACTATAACACAGCGCACGCCCCCTTGCAAGATTCGTCAATGTCACGCCCGCGCCTAAGCACGCCGTAAAAATTTCTAACCGTAAATTCATGCGCAACGGCACGATTCGCGTTATAATCTCCTCAGCAACTACGGAAGGCGGCGGATTTTTTTGTTTAGGGAAGTCACGAAGATTTTGCTCGGCGTCGCGCTTTTGTCGGTGATGTCGACGGCGGCGGCGAAAAGTTTGCCCGAAGTCGTCTGGTCGCACGACGTCTACACAATGACCATTGCCGACGATTACGTTTATGCCGACAAACGCCGCGGCTATCAGCTGCTAAACAGCGGCACGCCCGACGAGCAACAGTTCAACCGCGAAAAAATTTCCCGCGCCATCGACGCCAAGCTCAAGGCTCAAGCAAAATCTCTGCCGTTCAAATTGAAGACGACCTTCGACGCCAACGACATTGGCGAACGCAACTTCGACTTCAACGACCAAACTGTCGGCGGCGGCGTCATTGCCCTCGTGCCAATCGTCGTCATTGATTACGCCATAGAAACCGGCTACGTCATCGGCGGGCGCACCTATCACAAGTATCTGCTCGTCTCGGCGTTGGATATCGCCTTTTGCAGCGAGGACAGCGACGGCGCGTTGACAATCGTCGGCAACATCCCATTGCACTTCTACGAAACGATTCCGCTGTCGAATTCTCTGGAGGCAATGACCGAACGGGACCGCAGTGAACTTGCGCGGCTGTGGACGAATTTCACGGCGCAGATGATTGCAAAGCATCTGGACTTCACCAAGGCACGCAAGGTTCTGCGCGGCATAGAGACCAAACAGTTCGGCGAGACCTGGCGCGTGGAGAGCGTCGACTACACGTCGCGGACGGCGCGGGAACTTTTGGGCACGAATCGACGCGGCGAGCCCGTCAAGCTCATGCAACGTATCGCGGGAAATATTTTCACGGCGGACTTTGCCGCGCACACCGGCAACGTCGTCTACCCGATGATTCTTGACGGCGACACGTCGAGCTGGACGACCGACGCCGCGCGAGATTTTTACGTCGCCAAGATGACAACGACGCATTCGAACGAGAGGATCATACGCATGCCAACCAAGGTCGATCACAAAATTTTTCTGGACGTGACGGGCGCGGGCAGCCGCGAGATTGAGACGAAGTACCGCTCCAACATCAACGGCTTCAAGATGTATCGGCTGTGGATGCGCAGCAAGATTGACGGCAAATCGATTGAGGTCACCAACGACATCATGGAAGAATTTTTTCGCAGCGGCTCTGCGGACAAAATCATCAAGGACGACGCGGAAATCTTCGGCGGGCTGATGATTGGTGCCGCCATTAAATCCGCCGCGGCTCAAGCCGGAAAGAGGGTGCCGAAATGAAAACGTTGCTGAAAATTTTTTTGCTGACGTTGACGCTGATGTTGACGTCGTCGGCTCAAGCGCAGGTCGTCACGGGATACGCGCCAATCGTCAACGGCAACATCGACGGCGCACGACGCGACGCCCGCAATCGTGCTCTGCGTGAGGCCGTGGAATCGGCGGTCGGTGTCAAAATCCAAAGCACAACCGAGGTCGCGAACATGCTGGTCGTCAAGGACGAGATCATCGCGAAGAGCGAAGGCTTCGTCACGATTGACCGCGTTCTGCGCGAAGAAGTTCGCGGCGAAATTTTTTTCATTGAACTCGACGTCACTGCCTCGGCGGACAGAATCAGAACCTTCGCCCGTGATCTGCGCAGTCAGCTGGAGGCAAACGTCAACGATTCGAATTCGCGCGGCGGCATAATGGTCGCGGTCGTTCGCAGAAATTCCGACGGCACCTGCAGCTACGACGCGGCGATTGGCGACTACATCAACGACAAGCTCAAGGCAATCGGGCTCAAGCCGTACGTCAACGACAGCGTCAACGCCTACATCGCCCGCCACGCCGACGACCCCGACGTTCGCGTCCACGCCCGCACCATCGCCCGCGACAACCGCGAAGCTGAGAACGCTCTTCTGCGCGGCGTCACCGGCGTCGAGTCCGTGCGCAAGGTTGCCGGTCTGTACGAGGCGACGGTCAACGTGTCGTTCGAGCTGATCGGTCTGGATTCAAGCGACGTGGACGTTTACACCCGCACCGCTGTCGGCGTCGGCTCTACACGTCAAGCCGCCATCGACAGCGCGAAGGAAGTTGCCGTGCGCGAGGCGATTGACTCTTTGGCGCGGCAAGCTCTGGAAACTGTTCAGGACGAAACCCGCGGCGGTTACACCAACATCAAGACGACCGTCATCGTCGAGGGCGTCACCGATTACGACGCGCAACTGCCGCTGATTCAGTCCGCCTTCGACGCCGCAGGTTGCACCGTCATCCGCATGACAAGACCCGCCGCAACTCGGCTGGCGTTCTTCGTGTCGAGCATCGACTTCGCCACAGTCAACGACCTGCAAGTCGCGCTGTTGAATTCAATCCCGCACATCAAACTCGGCATCACTCCCGCGGGCGAACACGGCTCCACGAAAATCCATCTGACCTTTTGAGGCGACACCATGAAAAAATTTTTTCTGCTGACGATTATGCTGGCGGTGCTGACGTTGACGGCTCACGTTGCCGCGCAGGGCATCGCTTCCGGCGGCAGAGGCTCAACCGAAGTCGCCGCGGTCGAAGACATGAAGCTCACCGCCATCAAACGCGCACTGGCTCACCTGACTGCACGCAACGACGATCCCGCTTCGCCCTATCAACAGTTGCTGGCGGGCTACAGGAATTTCGTCGGCTCCGTCAAAATTTCCAAGCGCGGCAAAAATTCTCGCGGCGTCGTCGTCACCGGCACCGTCGAGATCAAATACGACGAGCTGCGTGCTCAATTCGGTCGGCTCATCAAAAATTCTCACGGCTCCGACATCACCCGCGAGGTCTACGTTTTCGTTCGCGTCGTCGGCGACATCACCGAGGCTCAACGTCGCGCGGCGGAAGAAATCATTCTGCAACGATATATGACGCGGCTGACGGAAAATCGTTTCGTCGTGGCTGATGCGGACGAAGTCATCGGCGAACTTAGTCAGACGCGTGCAATGACCTTCGACGAGTTCGTCGCGTTCGTCGGGCGCAAAACCATCGAGAACCCCGCCATCTGCACGGCAATCGTCGGCGAGCTGAAGCTCTCGCCCGTTGCCGCGGACGCCGACGGATTCACCGCCGCCTGCACCATGACGATTCGCGCGGTGGATTGTCTGCGCGGCTTCATGACGATTGACGCGAGCGACGGCAGCGAAGTCCTGCGCATGAAAACTTTCGAGCGCATAGAAAATTTCCTCTGCGAGAAGGCGGCGGTTGCCTCCTCCAAGACCGTGACCGACAGCCTCGTTCGTCATTGGGCGGGGCAAATTTAGGAGGCGAGCTTGATGAAAAATTTTCCCAAACGATTCGCGACGTGGCTGGTCGTGCTGACGGTGGCGTTCGGAATTTCTGCCGAGCCGCGTGCCGAAGCCTTGAGCCTGAGCGATTGGGCGAACATCTTCGGCGTGGGCGGCCGCGATATCGAAAAGTCCAAGCAGCGCATGATGAAGAACTTCAACTACTCGACGGCTCTGCTTGCCGCCGCATACGAAAACGTTCGCATTGCCACCGACGACACCATCGCCAACAAAGAACTCATCACGCAGGAACAGGCGACGCGCGCCGCGTTGAGAACTTCCGACGGCGGCACGAAGCTCAAGAACGGTGCCGAACAAAATCGCCGCGACGCCGAGAACATCCGCCGATATCTTTCCGCGGCAATGACCGAGGGCGACGAGGAGAAGCTCAAACGAATCGACGCCTTCATCGAGACCGCAAACAGCCAGCGCAATCTTTCGGACTTCATGGCGGGCATCGCCTACGCGCAGATCGGGTTGATAACCGTCAACAAGTTCACCAACGTTTTTTCGGGCAACTTCAGCGACCTCGACGACCTCATCGCCACCACGCAGGAAGTCGACGGCATGTTGAAGGTTCGCGGAGAACTCAGTGACCTGCTCAAGACTGCGACGGCGGAATATCGTCTCAACCGCGGCATCAAAGATCCCAGCCGTGAGGAACAGCAACGTACCGCCGACCAAATCGAAAAGGGCTGACCGCAATCAAAAAGCGCATCTCCGAATTGGGGACGCGCTAATTTTTTTGCGGATGATATATCAGCCGAGGATGACCATCGATTCGTGAGCCTTGACGGACTGCCCCGCCGCGACGTTGAATTTCTTGACGGTGCCGTCGGCGTCGGCGGTGATCTCGTTCTGCATCTTCATAGCTTCGAGAATCAGCAGGACATCGCCCGCTTTGACAGCCTGACCTTCAGCCGCGACGAGCTTAACGACTTTGCCGGGCATGGGCGCATCGATTGAGTGTTCGCCCGCGCCGGCCGCAACTTTGGGAGCAGCAGCCGGAGCCGCCTTCGGTGCGGGGGCAGGAGCAGCTTTCGGTGCGGGAGCGGGAGCCGCCTTCGGTGCCGAGCCGGCAGCTTTGACTTCCTCGACTTCAACTTCGTAGGTCGTGCCGTTCACGGTGACGTTAAATTTTTTAGTTGCCATTGAATGAATACCTCCGATATATCAGCGATTGATTTTGGACGCGAGAGCCCAGTTGTCGTTGCGTTTGACGGTGACGGCGACGATCTTTGCCGCGCCGCCGCAGACGGACTGAATGGCAGCGGTTATTGCCGCGACGATTTCGGGTGTAACTTTAGCCACGGTGATTCCTCCTTAGAGCGGGATGTTGCCGTGCTTTTTGGCGGGACCGACTTCGCGTTTGCTTGCCAGAGCGTTGAGGGCGGTGATGATGAGCGGACGAGTTTCCTTCGGCTCGATGACCATGTCGGCATAACCGCGCTCGGCGGCTTTGTAGGGAGTGGCAAACTCTTCGACGTATTCGGCGGTCTTCTGCTCCTTGTCGGGGTCTTTGCGGAAGATGATGTTCGCCGCGCCCGCCGGACCCATAACGGCGATTTCAGCGGACGGCCACGCCATAACCTGATCGGCACCGAGTTCGCGGCAGCACATTGCGATATACGAACCGCCGTAAGCTTTGCGGGTGATGACGGTGACTTTCGGGACGGTCGCCTCGCTGTAGGCGTACAACATCTTCGCGCCGTGGCGAATGATGCCGTTGTATTCTTGGTCGACGCCGGGCAGGAAGCCTGGCACGTCAACCAAATTCACGAGCGGCAGATTGAAGGCGTCGCAGAACCTGATGAACCGCGCGGATTTGTCGGAAGCGTCAACGTCCAAGCAACCCGCCATAACCGCCGGCTGATTGGCGATGATACCGACGGAGCGTCCGCCGAAGCGCGCGAAGCAGGTGATGATGTTCGTTGCGAAATGCTGATGAACTTCGTAGAACTCGCCGTCGTCGACAATCATGCGGATGACGTCTTTCATGTCGTAAGGCGCGTTGGGGTTGTCGGGGATAATCGTGTTCAGCTCTTCGTCCTGACGGTCGGGGTCGTCGTCGGTTTCAACGAGCGGCGCGTCTTCCAGATTATTCGACGGCAGGAAGCTGAGCAGGTAACGAATCTGCTTGATGCAATCTTCCTCGTCTTCCGCCGCGAAATGAGCGACGCCGCTGCGAGTGTTATGCGTCATTGCGCCGCCGAGCTCTTCAGCGGTGACTTCTTCGGCAGTGACGGATTTGATGACGGCAGGACCTGTGATGAACATCTGGCTGGTTTTCTTGACCATGTAGATGAAGTCGGTGATGGCGGGGGAATAAACTGCACCGCCCGCGCAGGGTCCCATGATGACGGAGATTTGCGGAATGACGCCACTGGCGGCGGTGTTGCGGAAGAAAATGCCCGCGTAGCCGCTGAGCGCGTCGACTGCCTCTTGAATGCGTGCGCCGCCGGAATCGTTAATGCCGATGAGCGGTGCGCCCATCTTCATTGCGAGATCCATGACCTTCCAAATTTTGTGCGCGTGCTTTTCGCCCAGGGAGCCGCCTTCGACGGTGAAATCCTGCGCGAAAGCATAGACCAGCCGCCCGTCGACGGTGCCGTAACCGGTGACGACGCCTTCGCCGGGAAGTTCCTTCTTGTCCTGACCGAAATTGGTGCAACGATGTTTAACGAACATGTCCAGCTCGGTGAAGGTGCCCTCGTCAAAGAACATGTTGATGCGTTCGCGGGCAGTCATCTTGCCCTTTTCGTGCTGCTTATCGATTCTTGCCTGTCCGCCGCCTTGAAGAATCTTGTCCTTCTTGGCGTGCATCAAGGCGATTTTCTCTTGAACTGTAGCCATCTAATCGCTCCTTTGTATGGTCGGTCGTGCTCACTTAATCGGTTGGCAAAGTTCGAGCAAGACGCCGTGGGTTGCTTTCGGGTGAATGAAGGCGATCATCTTGTTGCCGGCACCCTTGCGCGGTTTCTCGTCGATGAGCTTGACGCCCTTTTCCTTGAGGTCAGCCAACGCCGCTTCCAAATCGTCCACGAGCAGGGCGATGTGCTGAATGCCGCCGCGCCCGCCGTTCTTCTCGATGAACTTGGCAATCGGGCTGCTCTCTTCTGTGGCGACGAGGAGCTCAATCTCGCTGCCGTTGGGTGTGGGATAAAAGCCCGTGGTGACTTTCTGGTCGGCAACGGTTTCTTCGCCGACGGACGCCAAGCCGAGCGTCTCCCAGAACGCGCCGACTTCTTTGAGGTCTTTGACGGCAATGCCGATGTGATCTACGCCGAGAACTTTAAACATTGAAAACCCTCCCAAAATGTTGTCGCTCAAACTTCGCGGAAAACTTTTACGCGCACGCCCGTCGGCACTTTCTCAATCGGTTGCGGTTCTTCGAGCTTTTCACCGAAGACCATCTGCGCGACGAGATCCCAGCTGTCTGGCAGGGCAAAGATTTGCTTGATGGGTTCGTCGATGAGCGGGTTGTAATGTTGCAGGTTGACGCCGAGCCCCATTTCCTCCAGTGCCGTCCAGATGGCGAACTGCAACATGCCGTTGGCTTGCATTGCCCACGTCGGCATATTGGCGGCGTATTCGGATATCTGCTCTTGCATGGCTTGAATCATGTTGCTGGACTCGAAGAACAGAATCGTGCCGTAAGCCTTCTCGAAGCCTTCGATTTTCTTTTCGAGAACGGCGAATCTGTCTGCGGGCAAAATTTTCTTGAGTTCGCCCTTGGTGATGTGCCAAACGTTTTCGTGGTGGTCGAGCATGGTCACGACGACGCGAGCCGATTGCATGTTGAACGGCGAAGGCGCGTCTTTGGTCATGCGTTCGACGGCGGCGATGATTTGCGACTGAAGCACGGGGATATTTCTGCCGAGCTTGTAGACGGAGCGGCGTGCCGTCACTGCCTCTTGAAATGTTTTCATTTGCGCATGTCTCCTGTCTCAATGAAGCGCGTATGGAAGCTCAACGCCTCGTTCAGAAGGTGCGGAGTGGCAGCCTTCTTCGTGGCGGCAAGAGCGCGTTCATAATAATCCAAAAGCAACGGGCGATAGTCGGGGTGAGCGCATTTGTTGATGACTTCCAAAGCACGGCGACGAGGTTCAAGCCCGCGCAGGTCGGCGATGCCGTATTCGCTGATGATGACGTCGACGTCGTGTTCGGTGTGGTCGATATGCGAGCACATGGGAACGACGGAACTGATCTTGCCGCCCTTGGCTGTGGAGGGCGTGTAGAAAATCGTCAGGTAAGCGTTGCGCGCGAAGTCTCCGCTGCCGCCGATGCCGTTCATCATTTTGGTGCCGGTGACGTGTGTGGAATTGATGTTGCCGTAGATGTCGACTTCAAGGGCGGTGTTCATTGCGATGACGCCGAGGCGATGGACGACTTCGGGCGAGTTGGAAATTTCTTCGGGGCGAAGCAGGATATACTTGCGGTACTTGTCGATGCCCGCGTAGAAACGATCCATGCCTGCGGGCGACGGGCTGAACGCCGTGCCGCTTGCGAACTTGAGCTTGCCCGCGTCGATGAGGTCGAGCATTGCGTCCTGAATGACTTCGGTGTAAACGATGAGGTCACTCATATCGCCTTCGACGAAACCTTCGAGCACCGCGTTAGCGACATTGCCAACGCCCGATTGCAGAGGCAACAGTCCCTTGGGCATGCGACCGGCTTTGATTTCCGCCTGAAGGAATTCGAGCGTGAACTGCGCCATTTTCTTGGAGTTCTCGTCAATGGGCGAGAGGTCTCGCGTGTGGTCTTTGATGTCGCAGGGGACGATGAACTTGATCTTGTCGGGCGTGCAGGGGATGTACGTCGTGCCGATGCGGTCGTCGGCGTGGACGATGGGAATTGGCAGACGGTTGGGCGGGTCAAGCGGGACGTAAACGTCGTGCATGCCTTCGAGTTCCAAAGGCTGAGTGGTGTTGACTTCGACGACGACGGTATCAGCGTTCTGCACGTAGCTTGCCGCGTTGCCCAATGAAGTCGTCGGAATGAGATTGCCCTCTTCGGTGATGGCGCACGCCTCAACCAGCGCGAAGTTCAGCGTCTTCTTGATGAAGCCCGTGCGCGCGAGCTGAGCCGATTCGCTCAGGTGCAGGTCGAGGTAGTTGACGGTGCCGTCGTTGATTTCGGGGCGAAGCTTGCTGTCGGTCTGATACGGCAGACGCTGTTTGATGCCGCGGACTTCGGCAAGTGCGCCGTCAAGTTCGGGTCCGGTTGATGCGCCCGTCCAAATGTTTACCTGGAACGGATCTTTCTTCATGCGTTCTGCCAAAGCGAGCGGCACTGCCTTCGGGTATGCCGACGCCGTGAACCCGCTGCAAGCAATCGTCCAGTCAGGCTCAATCCAATTGGCAACTTCCTCCGCGCTGACGATTTTGCCGAGCAAATCTTTGTTGCGCACTCTGTCGGTGATATCGATCATTGAAATCCTCCTTTGCATAATCGGCGGTTATTGTTGAGCGTAAATCGATTTATTCAATCTTAACACGCAGTCATTGCAAAATCAACCGCCGCCAAAAAAAATCCCGCCGCCGTCGACGGGTGATGTCAGCCGCGGCAAATGCGGTCAAGGGCGTCAATCTCTGCGGCGAGCGCGGAAAATTTTTCTGACGAACGGGCGCAGGAGCTTCGGCTCATTTCGTCGCGGACACGCTCAAGTTTTTTCAGCCGCCGCAAAAAAAATTCCCGCCGCAACGGAGATGACTCCCGCTTGAAAATTTTTGGCGCAGTCGGAACTTTGACGGCACTGATGATTTCGTAGATGATGCCCGCGGCTTCGGCAATGTCTTCGTCGTCAATCGCCCAGCCCATAGTCCGAAGATGGTCGCGCGTTTCATTGACGGCGTTCATCGGCTGAAGGATCAGTTGCCGCGCAGATTGCAAGACGTCCGGCGCGGCGTCGAGTATCCGACAGATGAGCGCGCCGCCCATGCCCGCAATGCAAATCGTGTCGACTTCGCCCGCCTTCAAGACCTGCAAGCCGTCGCCGAGCCTAACGTCAATCGCGCCGTCCAAACCCGCCGCCGAAATATTTGAGCGCAACGCGTCGAATGGTCCGCGATTTTTTTCCGTGGCGATGACTTTGGTCGCGCGTCCGCCGTCAATCAGCGCAATGGACAGTTGCCCGTGGTCGGCACCGATATCGGCGACGCGTTCGAACATCACAAAGCTCATCACCGATTGAATCCGCCCGTCAAGCATCGGTCTCGTCCGCCAGCTTCGCTTGAACGTAGATGGCGCATTCCAACCGCTTGCGCTGAATCTCACAGCCGAGGTCGTACGGCTCGCGAATGTCGGCGTTGAACAGGTCAGCGTTTGCATGACAGCCGCCACTGCAAAAAAATTTCGCCCAACAGTCGCGACACTTCGGCTTGTTGAGGACGTGAGACTCGCGAAAATATTTCAGCCAATGCCGCGCACCTTCGTCCACGCCGTCAAAAATATTTCCCAGCCGATATCGTTCGCGCCCAACGAATTGATGGCACGGGTAGAGGTCGCCGTTCTCAGCCACAGCAAAATATTCATGACCGGCACCGCAGCCGCTCAACCTTTTGGCAACGCACGGGCCGTTGTTCAGGTCGACGTTGAAGTGGAAGAAGTTGAAGCCGCGTCCTTCGCGTCGACGAGCCAGATACGCGTCGGTCAGGCGGTCGTATTCGGCGCGGATAGTCGGCAGGTCGTCGTATGTCAGAGCAAGCGGCGAATTCTTCAGCACGACGGGTTCGGTCGAGAGGATATCGAAGCCGGCATCGTGTGCGCTAAGGACGTCGGCGGTGAAGTCGAGATTGCGCCGCGTGTACGTGCCGCGCAGATAATAATTTTCCCCGCCGCGGGATTCGACAGTGCGCCGAAAATTTTTCACCACGCGATCATACGAGCCGCGCCCGCTGATGTCGGGTCTCATGGCGTCGTGAATTTCCTTGCGCCCGTCCAAACTCAGCACCAGCGAAATATTGTTGGCGTTTAGCCAGGCAGTCGCCTTCTCGTCGAGGAGCAGACCGTTTGTCGTGAGCGTGAGCTTGAAAATTTTTCCCGTGTCAGCTTCGCGGCGACGGACGTACTCGGTGACGGCTTTGACGGTGCGGAAGTTGACGAGCGGTTCGCCGCCGAAGAAATCAATCTCGCAATGACGACGCAGCCCCGAATTCTTGATGATGAAGTCAACCGCCGCGCAGCCCACGTCCGCCGACATAACCGCGCGATGACCGTAGGTGCCGCCGTCGCCGAAGCAGTACTTGCAACGGAGATTGCAGTCTTGCGCAACCATCAGGCACAGGCTCTTGACGACGCCGCGGCTCGCGAAAGTCGGCGGCACGTCGATATCGGGCGCAAACAGTTCGCCCGCGTCGATGAGCTGATGAAGTTCGTCGAGCACCTCGGAAATTTCTGCGGCGGGATATTTCCCCGACAGCCTGCCGATGACGTGAGCGTCGTTCGTCCCGTCGAAGTCGTCGAGCACCTCGAATGTCAGCGCGTCAATCATATGCACCGCGCCGCTGTTGACGTCGAGCAGAATGAAATCGTCGCCCTGTTGGAATTTGTGTATGCCGTTAAAAATTTTAAGTCCTCCTCTAGTTCGCATTGTCCGCCAGCCGCAACAGCTTGAGCTCAATCTGGTCGTCGGGCTTCGGCGGCGAATGGTGGCGGGCAATGATCTTTGCTTCTTTGAAGAGCCCAATCTGCTGAAGTTTTCGTGCGCCAATCTCGGCGTGATGATGATAGACGTAGAGCGCGCGGTTGCCGTTGATTTCCAGACGCTCGGCGAATTTCGGAGCGAACGTCGTCACCAGCACAGCGAAGACTTTCCCCGCAATCGACAAGTCGCCGGCGCGTCTGCCGACGTCGTGCAAGAGCGCACAACGAATCAGAAATTCTCGGTCGACGCCGCGCTTGTCCTCGATGATGAGCCGTTCGACAGTGTAGGCGGTGTGCAAGCTGTGAACTTGGTCGGGCACGCTCATTGCGAAAAAAATTTTCTGCTCGTCGGCGGACAGGTGGGCGGAGATGTACTTGCCGTCGTCGACGGTCACGCGAGCCGTAAGCGCACGCACGAACTGAATGATTCTTCCGACGAAGCTCATGCCACGTAGACCAAGTCCGTGCAAAATTTTTCCGCGCGAGACTTCTCGGCTTCCGCTTGAGTTTGCGGCGTCAATGAAAGCTCGACGACGTTGCCGGCCGCGCGAAGTTCGCCCGCCCGTTCGATGGCACAGACTTCGCGACCGACAGCGTATCCGACGAAAATTTTTTTGGTAGACGCAGTGGAGTCGGCGTGCTGAAATTTTCGCGCGTCCAAAATCCGTTCGATGCCCAGAGCAAAACCCGTGGCACTTCGCGCCGCGCCGAAGTCCGCCAACATGTTGTCATAGCGGCCGCCGCCCGCCAGAGAGTATCCAACGCCTGGCGCGTACGCCTCGAAGACCATGCCCGTGTAGTATTCGAAGTCGCGAATCAAACCGAGGTCGAAGGTGATTTTGTCAGCGACGCCATAAACTTCCAGCAGCCGATAAATTTCCGACAGGTCGTCCAATGCGCGGCGGGAGCTGTCGTTGTCGGCGAGGGCTTGCGCGTCGGTGAGCAGGTCACGTCCGCCTTGGAGCGCGGGAATTTTTTTCAGCGCGTCGGGTATCGGCAACGAGTTCAACGCAACGATGTCGTGGCGTTCGATGGCGGTCTTAATCTGCGTCTGAAGGTCGTGCGGCAGATTTTGCATCAGCCCCGCGGCAAAGTCCACGTGCCCCAGCGAAATTCTGAAGTCCACCAGCCCCGCGACACTCAACGCCTGCGCGGCGAGGGCAACGATCTCGGCGTCGGCGAAGGCGTTTGAAGTTCCGATAAGCTCGACGCCAGCCTGATGGAATTCGCATTGACGGCCTGGCTGATTGGTGCGGAAGCGGAAGACGTTCGACAGATACGACAGCTTGAGCGGCAACGGCGCGTCGTTCAGCCGCGCAGAAACCAGCCGCGCAATCGGCGTGGTCATCTCGTGGCGCAGGGCAAGCGTGTGGTTGTTGCGGTCAAACATCTTGAACAGGTGCGGCTCAATGACACGCCCGCCGGAAGTCGTGAGCGTCTCCAAGTATTCCATCGTCGGGGTGACGACCTCATCATAGCCGAAGGCGGCGAACAGTTTAATCAGCCGCTGTTCAACGGCGCGTTTGGTAGCGGCCTCCGCGGGCAGAAAGTCCCGCGTGCCATAGGGCGTCTCCAAAAGTCCTGTCATCCAAAAACCTCCTCATGTGCCGAAGGAAATGTCGGCCTCGAACATGCGATTCCACGGGAAGCTCACGCGCAGACGGTCGTTGCCGGTGAAGGCGGGCAAGTTCCCCTGCGCGAAGTATTCCAGTAGTTCGGCGCAAGTAGCGGCGGCGGCAGCGCGTTTGCCGTCCAAAACCTCGTAGCGTCCGTCGCCGTCAATCCAATTCAACTGCGCGGCACCAATCTGCCTGACGTTCGCCTGATAAGCCCAGTCGTCCAGATATCGGCGCAACAGCAGTTCGTTTATGCGGTTGTCGTTCATGCGTGCGGTCAATATTCCCGCCGCCAGCGCAAAGCCCGAAGAGTTCGTCGGCGTATTCCAGCCCGCGTAGGCACTCAGCTTGAAGAGCAAACCGCGTTGGCGAAGCTGAATCATCAGCGCGTTGTCGGAGCCGTTTGCGAAGGCGATATCCGCCACGATAACTTTGCGGCCGTCGGCGACGTGATTCTGAACGATATCGGCGAAGGCGAAGGTTCCGCCGCGCGGCGTGCCGTTGTTGAGGGCGTCGTCCGCCTCGAAGGTCATGCCGTCGGGGTTGGTGTTGACGGTCAGCACAAAGTCCGCGTCCGTCGCCTTGTCGGTTGAAGTCGCGCCCGTCGCATTGATTGCCGCACGAATCGATTCGTCAATCGTCTCGTCGGAATAGGAGGGAATGGTCTCGCCGCCGCGCCCCCAATTATATTCGACGAAAACTTTCGGGCTCCGGTTGGTGTTGATGTTGACTGCCCGCGCCAAAAGCACCAGCCCCGCCTCGTCAATGCCGGCCGTCGTCAGATATCGATTGGCACCGATGCCGCGCCCGTATTCCAGGAGCTTGCGACCCTCGTTGTGCGTCTGTGAATATGGTGCGTTGTCGTCGCGGCCGATAAGAAGATAATCAAACGTCTTGTCGCGGGCATAGTCGATGAGTTTTTTGTTGGCGTCGAAATTTTTTTCGCGCCGCCCCATCCAGTCGGCAATCGCCCGTTCGGGAATGAGCCGTTGCAGAAAGTTGAACTCCTTAATCTCGCGCGGGCTCAGACCGACGAGTTCTTGCTTGTCCATCAGCTCCGTCAGGCGGAAGATATTCGTGCCGTAGTAGCGATAATAATCCGGTTCCTCGTAGCCCGAAGCCAGACCCGTGCGCGGCGTGCGCATCACCGAGCCGAAGACATACAGCGGAAGTTTTTTGTGGCGGCGGCGAAATTCGTTGAACAAATCTGCGCGGGCAAGGACGGTGTCGCCGTCATAATCGTGTTTGCGCGAGCCGATGAGACTTCCGTACAGCAGGGCGTCCGACGAGATAACCGCGGCGGTCAAATCTTTGGTGGCGTTCTTGTTCAGCCAGTCCCAAAGCAAATCGGGATCGCCGCTGTCTTGGCGGTTGCCCAAAAGATTTTCGGGCGGGGCAACGATTTCAACGCCCGCCTTCTCTAAAATCTCGATGGTCTGCTTGTTGACGACGGGTCGGCTGTCGTGGGGAATGTACAAAATTTTTTCGCGGACGATCTTCTTGCGTGCCGAGCAGTTGCCCGTTAGCACGAGCAGAACTGTCAGCACGCAGACCGTCACGCGCAACATCAATTGCGTAATCAAAATCATCTCCTCTTCTTGGCGGCGCGAATGTCACCCCAAAGGTCGCGTGCCTTGTCGAAAATCCGCGGTTCTCGTTCACGGACAGACTGGTCGCCAATCAGCCGCGAAAGATAGCTTGTGGTCTTCTGCATGTCACCGAGCCGATAGTAAATCGCCGCGACGAGATAGACCACGGCGTTGTCGGTCAGCTCACCGATGGGGAAGTGTTCCTTGGCAAGAGCCGCCTCGTAAAATTCAGCCGCCTTCGCAAGAAATTCGTTCTCTTGGTTGACGTCGCCTGCCTCGCGATAGATCCACGCCAATTGGTGCGCATACTTCGCCTTCTTGGACGCCTTGCCGTTGATGATGTCCAAAAACTTCAACGCCAGACGGAATGCGGTGGAAGCGTTGCCGAGCGTTCTCTCCTCGGCGAAGGGGATTTTGATGTTCTTGCCGATGAGTGCGCCGCGAAGAATCGCCAGGTGTCGGTCGGGGATCTTGGTGGTGAAGGTCGTCTCGTCCGCCGCAAAGCCGCAGTGTTCGCAGACCCAAACGGTGTACAGATACGGGCAGAAATCTTTGTAATGGGTGCAGGCGTCCTCGTCGCGGCTGACGACGGGAATGCGCGAACGAACCTTGACCACGCGCGTCATTTGTTCGCAGATGGGGCAGGGTTTCTCGACGACGAATGTGTTATCAACTGCCATAACGTCACCGCAGATATTTGTTGCACAGAGCCTTGAGCTGTGGAGCCGCCGCCTCGGAAAGATAATCCGCCTTGAGCCGCCAGCCCCAGTTCGTGCCGACGGTGCCAGGCGTGTTCATGCGGTTGCGACTGTCCAGCTTGAGGATGTCTTGCATAGGCACGATGGCAAAGCGCGAATTCGATGCGTAAGCAAACTCGATGAGCTTCTTGCAAACGTCGTCGGGTCTGCGAACATCAGCACCGATTAGCGCGGCAATGGTCGGCTTGCTGTCGTTGTCGACGTCTTCCATGAACCAGCCGACGGTCGTGTTGTTGTCGTGCGTGCCGGTGTATGTGATGGAGTTTTCGGGCGGGACAAAGCCGATGCGTCCGTGTTCGTTGAAGTGCAGCTCGAAGTGCAGAACCTTCATGCCCGGGAAGCCGCAATCTTCGCGAAGGGCGTCCACGGCGTCGGTGATGATGCCCAGGTCTTCGGCAACAATCTGCGCGTCGCCAATCTCCTTGCGAATCTCGTTGAAGAACTTGAGTCCGGGACCTTTGAGCCATTCGCCGTGAACGGCAGTCTTCGCGTCGCCGTCAATCGACCAATACGACTCGAACGCACGGAAATGATCCACGCGCACGATGTCCACCTGCTCATAAATCCGCTTGAAACGCAACTTCCACCACTTGAACTTCGTCGCGGTCATCTCGTCCCAATCGTATTGCGGGTTGCCCCAGAGCTGACCGGTCGCGCTGAAATAATCGGGCGGAACCCCCGCAACTTTCTTCGGGCTGCCGTCAACGTTCAGCATGAACTCCTGCTGATTCGCCCAGACGTCCGCGCTGTCGGCACTGACGAAGATCGGCATGTCGCCCATGATTTGAATGCCGCGTTCCAAAGCATAACGATGAAGCTTCTGCCATTGCCGCTCGAAGATGAACTGTTCAAACTCGGCGAAGAGAATTTCGTCGGCAAGCTCACGTTTCCACGCGGCGAGAACTTTTTTGTCGCGCTTCTTAAGTTGGTCGTCCCACTCAATCCAATACGTGCCGCCGTGCTTGGATTTGATGGCGTCGAACAGCGCGTAATCGTCCAGCCAATATTTTTGCGCCGCGCAAAAAGTTTTGAAGTCCTCGGCGAGCTTGGTGTCGGTCTTGAGCCGTGACTTGAAGTTCTCGAACGCCTTCAGCAATGCCGCGTGCTTGAGCTTGTCGACGGTCTCGAACTCGACGAGACGTGCCTTGGCGAGCCTGGCGGGAACTTTGACGTCCGCCTCGTTAAGCAAGCCGTCCTCAATCAGCGCGTCGATGGAAATCATCATTGGGTTGCCCGCGAAAGCCGACGGCGATTGATACGGCGAGTAACCGTAGCCGACGGGATTGAGCGGCAGGATTTGCCAGATGGATTGCCCCGCGGCTTTGAGGTAATCGACGAACGCGAACGCCTCCTCGGAACCGATATCGCCGATGCCGTATTTCGACGGCAGGCTCGTCGGGTGCAAGAGAATTCCTGCGCGGCGGTCGTAATTCTGTTGTTGCGGCACGTGGTGAAGCAGAAGTCCTTCCAGAGGCTCCAGCTTGAAGTTCACACGTCCACGGGTCACTGGGAATTTTTTATTCGGGTCGGTCTCGTCGAAGGCGTCGACGAACGCGCCGTTGGCAAAGTCGCTCACGTCGAAGGAAACTTCTTTGGAACGGTTGCGCGAACGATTGAACGCGACGAGATAAACGTCGTTGTCAGCCTCGTGCCCGAAGACGTCGTGTCCGTTGCGAATGACGCGGGCATAAGCGACGATGTCACCCTTCGACGGCAAAGGAAGCAGTTCGCCGGTCTGCAGAACAAGTTTGTCGTTGCGCAGCTTGATGAATTTTTTGTACGTCGCGAGAAGTTCTTGATCGCCGCCGCCCCAAGGATATGGTCTGCGGTTCGTCGGGTCTTTGAAGCCCTGCATGCCCACTTCGTCGCCGTAATAAATGCACGGCACGCCGGGATATGTCATCTGCCAAAGAGCCGCCATCTTCAGCCGCGCCTTGCCGAGTTTCTCAGCCGCCGCATCCAGACGGAACCTCGACTGCTCAACCGCGGGCATTTGATCATAGTATGGAGCCTCGCCGAAAATCGTCACGGGTCTCATGATGTCGTGGCTGGCAATCAAGTTCATCATCGCATAGAAATTTTCTTTCGGGTAGTTCTCGCGCAAGCTCTCCATCCGCCGCATGCACAGCTCGCCATCAATCGCGCCGAGTATGAAGTCGAAGATGTGCGCGCGCAACGGATAGTTCATCGCCGAATCCATCTCGTAGCCGCAAAGATATTGTCGCTGAACGCCGTAAGCTATCTTGTTGGACGCGTCTTCCCAAACCTCGCCAATCATCACGGCTTCGGGGTCAATCTTCTTCAGCTCGGCGAAGAACAATCGGCTAAACTCGGCGGGCAGCTCGTCAATCACGTCCAACCGCCAGCCGCTGATACCTTCGCGCATCCAATGTTTGAGGACGCTGTCTTTGCCGCGAATGATGAAGTCCATGTAGCTCGGCGTGGTCTCGCGGACATTGGGCAGCGTGTCGAAGTTCCACCAGCTGTCGTAATCGGTCGGGTAGTTGCGGAAGTCGTACCACTCGTAGTAAGGCGAATCTTTCGACTGGAACGCACCAACGGTATCGTACGCGCCCTTGCGGTTGAAATAGCGGCTGTTGCTGCCCGTGTGGCTGAAGACGCCGTCAATGATGATGCGTATGCCTTTGGACTTGGCAACGTCGATGAGATGTTTGAAGTCGTCGTTCGTGCCGAGTATGGGATCAATCTTGTGATAGTCGCCCGTGTCGTAATGATGGTTGCTTTCGGACTCGAAGATGGGGTTGAAGTAAATCGCGCTTATGCCCAGCTCCTTAAGGTAGTCAAGCTTCTTCTCCACGCCGCGCAGGTTGCCGCCGAAGAAATCATACGCAACGATCTCTTTGGTGTCGACGTCCTTGAAGTAGACGGGGTCGTCGTTCCAGCTTGCATGAAAGACCGCGCCGGTTTTCTCGACGATCTCGTTGCCGTCGCGATAAAATCTGTCGGGGAAGATTTGATACATCACCGCGTGCTTGAACCAGTCTGGAGTCTTTGCGCCGCGCTGATAGACTGTGATTTGGAAGGCGGGCGGCTGATGGTCATAGAGTTCGCCGACGCCGCCGAGGAGTTCGGGGTTGTTGCCGTAGTAGTAAGTTCTTCCGCCCGTGACGATGATGAAGTAATACCAGAGCAATCCGCCGCGGTCAGGCATCTTCACGGCGAGCGAGAAAAATTTTTCGGCGGACTTGTCGTCGCGCGTTGTGAGCGTCGACCACTTTTCGCCCGCGCCTTCAACCCACGTATGCAACAGCACCTGCTTAATCACGGCTTCGGTCTTAATGCGAATGCCCAGCCGAACGGTTGAGCCGGCCTCTGCCGCGCCGACAGTCGAGCGGTAGTAAATGTTCTGCGAGTTGTGCAGGACGTCTTTCTTGTCAATCATCTAATCATCTCCGTTTCCTATCGTGGCTCTGAACGACGCCAGCAGCTCAAAATAATTCTCCGTCTCCACGAAACGATCCCAACGCGCCGCGCGTCGATAGTCGCTGATGAGTTGGCGCACGAAGTTCATGCAGTTCCGGTGGATATTGCTGACGACGGGATAGGGCAGCACGAGAATCTGCGGCAGGGCGCGGAGCATCATCATAATTTCCGCGAAGGTCATGCGCGTGAAGTGCGTGCGGTTGATTGCGCGAAGGGCGGCCTCCTCCATAAAGGAACCGCGGCTGTCTTTCGGGAAGCTCCGTCGCAGAATCCCCGCCAGAGCTCGGCACGTGAGCAACGTCTCCAGCTTGCCCGCGAAAAAATCTTCGGGGGTATCGGCACGGGCGGCGGGCAACAAAAATTTTTCCAGCAGACGGAAATAATCTTCGCGGTCAAAACTTTTCGGCGGCGTGTAGTTTCCGACGCGCAGCTTGCGATAGCTCAGGATACCCGCGTCGAAGACGTCGTTGCGGTCGTTTGTGGCGAAGGCTTCAGCGTCGTCGGTGGCGGACAGAAATTCTGCGCGGCTCTTGACGTAGCGATTGACGACGATTTTGTCGGCGAGGACGGGCTCGTTGCCCCAATGCGTCACGCGTTGACCGTTGCTGTTGACGGCGAAGCGACCATCGAAGTAGTAGGCGAAGTGCGGGTTGATGATGGCGCGGACGAACCGCGGGTTGGCAATCGTCTTGACGTGAATGTTGCCGACGGGAAGGGCGTCGTCCTTCGGCGGAATGAACCAATCGTCGGGTGCGCGGCGAGTGAATCTTTCCAGAACGCCGCGGCTGAAGTCGGCATTGACCTGACCATTCGAACCGAACGTTTGACGATTAATCGCAAGCGCGGCAGCTCGTTCGTCCTGCGACAAAATTTCGTCGACGACCTCAGCAATGGAACCGCCCGCCTTGGGAAAGATGAATTCGTCCGTATCGATGAACGCCATCAATCTGCAGGCGAACTTGAACTTGAGAACGGCGTCGTTGTAAACGGGAATCGTCATGTCGTCGCCTTTGACGGCAAAACAATCGACCAGCCGCGCCGAAAGATACGGCTTGAGAACTTCGCGAACGTCCTCGCCGCCGTCTGTGTCGTACAGGAAAAAATGTTCGACGCCCGCCGCCAAATGATAGTCGAGCCACTCGCGCAGATAGTGACTGACGCCGCGCGGCAGAAGCGACGTGACTGCCAGGTCGTACAGGAAAAACTGCTTGTCGACCATCGAACCACCTCCGAATTATTTTATCAGCCGCAAAAATTTTTGTAGCTGAAGCATTTCCATCCGCGCCCGCCAATCGTGTGAGACTTTGTGCGCCGCGCAGAACCTTGGGATTAGAACTTCTTGCGTTAGATGATTGAGCTTGCGGGTTATCGGCGAGGGTCGCGCCAAAATTTCCGGCAGGGCACGCGTGAACTGTCGAACCTCCGCCGTCGTGATAGATTTGGCGCGAAGCAACGTTTGAGCTATCCAGACGAGCGCGAACTCTTCCGCCGAGCGCGAACCGATTTGCGTGCCGAACACTTCAGCCAACGCCCGACACGTTAGGAAAGTTTCCAGCTTGCCCGTGAAAAAATCCGGCGGGGCGTCGAACGGCGAAGTCTGCGTTAAAATCTGCGTCAAGACCTCTTGCACGCGGCGAACTCTTTCGGCTTCGGGCTCGATGAAAAAATTTTTTGCACGCGCCGCGCGATAGCTGATGATTCCGTCGTCGAAGACCTCGTTGCGGTCGAAGCGGGCGAACATTTCCATGCGCCTGGGGTTGCTGGCGAAGAACGCGTCGTTGCGGCTGACCTTGGCGGCGAATTCTGCGCGGCTCTTAGTGTAGTAGTGATTGAGGACGATTTTGTCCGTGGCGATGTTGAGATTGCCCGCGCGGGAGATTTCGTTGCCGCGGCTGTCGACGGACTTCATGTCGCCGAAATAAACAGCGTAGTGCGGTCCGAAGAAGTAATCGACGCGGCGGGGATTGACGATGGATTTGATGTAGACGTTGCCGCTCGTGATACCCTTGTCGCTAATGAAAGTCCAATCGTCGGGTGCGCGGCGGGTGAAGCGTTCCAAAACGCCGCGGCTCAAATCCGCTTCGACCTGACCGTTGGAGCCGAAGTATTGCATGTTGATTCCGACTGCGGCAATCGTCTCGTCGCGGGAAAAAATTTCGTCGACGGTCTCAAAGATACTCGCGCCCGTCTTCGGGAAGATGAACTCGTCGAGATCGATGAAGGCGATGTATTTGCATTCGAAGCGGTGGTTGGCAACGGCGTCGTCATAGGCGGGGTTTTGCATAAGTTTGCCTTGCCAGTCGGTGACGGTGACGAGACCTGCATACGGCGCGAGCACCTCGGCGAAGTTGTCGGTGCTGCCGTTGTCGTAAAGGTAGAAGTGTTCGACGCCCGCCGCCAGATGATAATCGAGCCATTCGCCCAGATACGCCGCCTCGTCCTTGAAGATCGCCGCGACCGCCAGCTTATACGGGAAAACTTCGACAGCCATCAAATCACCTCCGCGGAAAATATTTCGGGGGATATTTCCCCAACTTTGCCGTCAAACCTTTCACGCGGCGAAAAAATTTTTCGGCGGCTTGATTCCGCGTGCACCGTGCGCTATAGTTGGCTGCAAGTTCCCCAAAATTTTTCATACGACGAGGAGCATATCATGAGAAAAATTTTTTTCACCGTGCTGATTCTGTTGACGGCGTGTGTCTTCGGTTGCGGGCAAAAAAAATCCGCCACCGATGTCAACGAAATTCCGACCGAAGTGGCGACCGGCACCGTTGCCGAAAAAAAATCCGACGCGCCGCCGATTGAACAGCCCGCGCCCGTTGCCGTTGAAGGCGTCGATTACGTCGTTGCGGCGGACGATTTGTCCAACCTGCAGCTGACCGACCCGACCATTCCCGTCTACGACAAGCACAATCTTTGGGAGCGGCAAGAAGCCGGCTTGCCCGTTGTCCTGCCCATGCTTGAACCCTATGACGCGGCGTCGACGGTTTATCTCACGTTTGACGACGGACCCGACGACAAAATCACTCCGCAGATTCTCGACATCCTCAAGGCGGAAGGAGTTAAGGCGACCTTCTACGTCTGCGGCAACATGGTCGACACTTATCCCGACGTCCTCAAGCGCATCTTCAACGAAGGGCACGCCATCGGCAACCACAGCTACAATCACCGCTACAACGAGCTGTACGCCAGCCCGTGGAGCTTCATGGAGCAAATCATTCAGACCGACAACGCCATTCGCAACGTTATCGGCGTGCGCCCGTTCATCATTCGTGCACCCGGCGGCGCGAGCGGAATGTTCAGCGCGAACTATTGGGCAATGGTCGACGATTGCGGCTACGTTGAGCACGATTGGAACGCCCTGACCGAAGACGCCACGCCTTCCAAGCCAAATGCCTCCACGCAGGTTAACAACGTCCTTCGCAACCTGGGCGAGCACCCGCCGCGTTCGGTCATCATACTCATGCATTCGATGGGCGACAAAACCGAGACCGTTAAGGCTCTGCCCGAACTGATTCACTTCCTGCGCGATTGGGGCTATCAATTCGGCGTCGTCACTCCAATGACGCCGCAACCTTGGTGAGGAGGCTCGATATGCTGTTCGATTCACACATGCACACGCAAGTTTCCGCCGATTCCGACATGTCGGCAACTGATGCTCTGGCGCGGGCGGCGGCTCTGAATTTGGGCGTCGTCTTCACGGAGCATTTCGATTACGGCTTCGCCAACGAGGATGGAGAATTTTCCTTCGACCCCGCGGCGTACATGAGCGGCTACAAAAATTTCCGCGGCTCAAGTTGTCGGCTCGGCGTCGAAGTCGGTCTGCGACCTTGCGCACGAGATGCCAACGAAAATTTTTTGCGGCAGGCTGATTTCGATTTCGTCATCGGCTCAATTCATCTCGTCGACGGCGTGGATATTTACCTGCCCGAATTTTTTGCCGGCAAAGACAAACCCACCGCCTGGCGAAAATATTTTCAGCAGATGGCGGACGAAGCTGCCGTTGCCGATTTCGACGCGCTCGGTCACATCGATTACATCTGCCGCACCGCGCCATACGTCGACCCCGAAATCGATTACGCCGCCTTCGCCGACGAGATTGATGCCGTGCTGAAAATCGTCGTCGAACGCGGAAAAGTTCTTGAGCTAAACACGCGCCGCTTCGTCGACGAGAAGGCCGTCCTTGAGCTGGTGCCCGTCTACGAGAAGTATCGCGCGCTCGGCGGACGCTTCGTCACGCTCGGTTCCGACGCCCACACCGTTGCCGCCGTCGGAAAATTTTTTGACCGCGCCGTTGAATTCACCCGCGAACTGAACTTGACGCCCGTCACCTTCTGCGAACGGAGCATGAAGATTTTTTGACGGCGAAAAATTTTTCGTGTACAATTTCTGCCGCAGGTCAAACCTTTTCTCGGAGGCAGGCTATGGAAAAATTTTTTGAACTCAGTCAACGCGGCACCGACGTCAAGACCGAAGTTATGGCGGGCATCACGACCTTCATGACGATGGCGTACATCCTGGCGGTCAACCCGATTATCTTGGGTGCGGCGGGCATGGACGCGGGCGCGGTTTTCACCGCCACCGCCTTGGCAAGCGCGTTCGCTACGTTTATGATGGCATTCCTCGCGAACATGCCGTTCGTGCTCAGTGCGGGCATGGGGCTAAACGCCTACTTCGCCTACACAGTGGTCATCGGCATGGGCTACACCTGGCAACAGGCTCTGGCGGCAATCTTCGTCGAGGGTGTCATTTTTATTTTGCTGTCGCTGGTCAATATCCGCGAGGCAATCTTCAACGCGATACCGCCGTCGCTGAAAATCGCCGTGTCCGTCGGCATAGGACTTTTCATCAGCTTCATCGGTCTGCAGAACGCGCACATCGTCGTTTCCGGTCCCACGCTCGTGACGCTCTACTCGTTCAAAGGCTCGGTGGAAAGCGGCACGTTCCATTCCGAAGGCATAACGGTATTGCTGGCGTTGATCGGTCTGCTGATAACGGCGTTCCTGCTGATTAAGAACGTCAAGGGCTCGGTGTTGTTCGGCATCATCGCGACTTGGGGCTTGGGAATGATTTGCCAATCGGTTGGGCTGTACGTGCCCGACCCGTCGAAAGGTTTCTTCAGCCTGGTTCCCAACGGGATAATGTCAATGCCCGCCTCGCTCAGTCCGACGCTTATGCAGGTGGACTTCAGCTCGGTGCTGTCGTTTGAATTTTTCACGGTGCTGATGGCGTTCCTGTTCGTCGATCTGTTCGACACGATTGGCACGGTCATAGGTTGCGCGTCTAAGGCAGACCTGCTCGACAAAGACGACAGGCTCCCCAAAGTCAAACAAGTTCTGCTCACCGACGCAATCGGCACGACTGCCGGCTCGCTTATGGGCACGTCAACAATCACAACGTTCGTCGAATCGTCCGCGGGCATAGCCGAAGGCGGCAAGACCGGTCTGACGGCTCTGACGGCGGGCTGTTTGTTTTTGACGGCACTGTTCTTCTCGCCGATATTCCTGGCAATCCCCGCGTTTGCCACGGCTCCCGCGCTGATTATCGTCGGCTTCCTGATGATGCAACAGGTCGCAAAGATTCATTGGACGGACGACGTGTTGACCGCCGTGCCAGCTTACATCACAATCTTCTCGATGGCGTTTATGTATTCGATATCGGAAGGCATTTGCTTCGGCGTCATCAGCTACACGCTCCTTCACGTCGGCATGGGCAAGGGCAAGGACGTCACGCCGCTGATGTACATACTCACGGTGCTGTTTATCCTGAAGTATGCGTTCCTTTGACCGCAACGCGGTCGGGTCTTCCTTTTCTTTTGCCGGTCCAAAAGAAAAGTAAGCAAAAGAAAAGGACCTCCGAGCCGGCAACGACGCATCACGTCGTCGTATGCCGGCGGCCGCCCGTCCATGGGCGGCCTCGTTGTCGACTGATTCAACGGGTGCGGTGATAGTTTTAAGGAGATCAATTATGACGAAAGATGAGCTGAAAGTTTTGATTGACACGGCGGCCGGCAGACGAGAGGCTGACCTGGTGATTCGCAACTGCCGAATCGTCAACGTCTTGAGCGGCGAAATCTGCGAGGGCTCGGTTGCTGTGGCCGGCGGGCGAATCGTCGGCATGGGCGCGGAAGATTATGACGGCGCGGAAATTTTTGACGCCGACGGAAAGTTTCTCGTGCCTGGTTTCATTGACGCGCACGTTCACATCGAATCAGCCTTCCTCAGCCCCGAACAGCTCGGCAGGATTATTGTGCCCTGCGGCACCACGACCATCCTTGCCGACCCGCACGAGATTGCAAACGTCTGCGGGCTGGCGGGGATTCGCTACATGAGGGACGCCGCCTCACGGACGAGACTGCGCGTGATTGAGTCGATGCCGAGCTGCGTGCCTGCCACAGAATTTGAAGACGCGGGTGCTGTCATTGAAGCGGCGGACATGGAAGAACTCCTTGCCGACGAAAATTTTTTTGGACTCGGAGAATTCATGAACGCCCCAGCCATCATCAACGCCGACTCCAACGCGCTCGACAAGGTTGAACTCGCCGCTCGGCTCGGCAAACTGATTGACGGTCACGCGCCCTCCGTCACCGGCAAAAATCTCAACGCCTACATGTGCGCGGGGATTGTCGGCGACCACGAATGCCGCACCGTCGACGAGATGAACGAACGCATTGCCAAGGGAATGTACGTGCTGATTCGCGAAGGCTCCGCTTGCCACGACTTGCGCCCACTTATTCGCGGCGTGACCAATGCCAACAGCCGACGCTGTCTGCTGTGCTCCGACGACCGCCAGCCCAAAACGATTCTGGATTTGGGCGACATGGACAGCAACTTGAGGCTCTGCGTCGAAGAGGGGCTCGACCCCATCACCGCGATTCAAATGGCGACCGTCAACGTTGCCGAGGCTTTCCGTCTGCACGACCGCGGCGCAATCAAAATCGGTGCTCTGGCGGATTTGGTTCTGCTGAATAATTTGCGAGACTTCGGCGTCGAGAGCGTGTGGATCGGCGGCGAACTCGTTGCCCGCGACGGAAAGTATCTGCCGCCAATTGTTCCGGCCGACAGCTCAGCCGTGCGCAACAGTGTCCACGTCAAAGACTTCTCCGCCGACAAGCTCAAGCTCCATCTGTCGGGCAACCGCGCTCACGTCATCGGCATAACCGGCGGCGGCGTCGTCACAAAAAAAATTACCGCCACCGTCACCGTGGACGAGGCGGGCGATTTTGTTTTCGACGCGGCTCACGACATCTGCAAGGTCGCTGTGATTGAACGCCACCGCATGACCGGCAAGGTCGGCGTCGGACTTTTGGGAGGCTTCGGTCTCAAACGCGGGGCTGTCGCCGTGAGCGTCGCGCACGATTCGCACAACATCATCGCCGCCGGCGCGAGCAACGACGAAATTTTTGCCGCAGTCAACGCCATCATCGACATGCAAGGCGGCATGGTCTTGGTCAACGGCTCACAGGTCATCGCGTCCATTGCGTTGCCGATTGCCGGCTTGATGAGCGATTTGAGCGGCGAAGAACTCAAGGTTAAGCTCGACGACTTCCACGCCAAAGCGCACGCTCAACTCGGCATCAGCCCCGACGTCGAACCGGTTATGACGCTGGCGTTCATGAGCCTGCCCGTTATCCCCGAAGTCAAGCTGACGGCGCGCGGGCTGTTCGATTACGCCGCGTTCGACTTCATCAGCGTGGAAGCTTGAAAAATTTTTGCGCCAACGAAAAAACCTGCCGCGTCCGAACTTTTGCGGCAGGTTAATTTTATTTCAGGAAGACGCGTACGATGTCGTTCTTGGTGGCGAAGAGCATGAGCATAAGCAGCAGGGCAATGCCGACGCGTTGGGTGTAAGCGACTGCCTTTGCGCCGAGTGGCTTGCCGCGCACCGCCTCGATTAACAGATTGACGAAGTGTCCGCCGTCCAGCACGGGCACGGGCAACAAGTTCACAATGCCGAGGTTGAGCGACAGCAACGCCGCGAAGTTGAGCAGGTGCAGGAAGCCGCGTTCAGCGACTTGTCCCGACATTTGGATTATGCCAATCGGTCCGGCAAGATTTTCACGCTGAGCGGGTTTCTTGAACAGGTCGGCGATGGCGTCGAGCATGCTTATGGTGAGCTCCTTCGTGTGAGTGACCGCCAGCGCGAACGATTCGGGCAGGCTCTTGTGCTCGTAGACGACGTTGCTGTGCACGCCGACGAGCGAACGCTTGGTATCCTCGTCGTATTTGGGAGTGACGGTGACGGTTTGAATGCTGTCGCCGCGTTTGTATTGAAGCTCAACGTTGCGTCCGGGTTCCACGTTGCGGATTTTGGCGGTGAAGTCGTTCCACGTGGTAACGGCTTGCCCGTCCACGCTAAGGATCAAATCGCCCGCCTTGATTCCCGCTTGCTCAGCCGACATTCCCTCCATAACGTCGCCGATAATCGGTTCGTCAGCGGGTCTGCCCACGCCCAGCGTCAGGTAGATTATCGTGAACAGAATTATCGGCAGGACAAAGTTCATCGTCGAGCCCGCAAGGATAACAATCATTCGGCTCAGCACGGGCTTGGCGCAGAAGCCTCGTTCGCCGGCGGTGTTGTTGTCGGGGTCCATGCCGGCAATGTCGTTGAAGCCGCCAAGTGGCACCGCGCGCACGGAATAAACCGTTTCGCCGTGTTTGCGGCTGATGATTTTGGGACCGAAGCCGATTGCGAATTCGTCGACGCGCATGCCCGTCATCTTCGCGGTGATGAAGTGCCCGAACTCGTGGACGAGCACCAACAATGCGAAGACGAAGATTGCCGCCGCTATCGTCAGAATCAAATTATTTCCTCCTCGATAAATTTTTCTGACAGCCGCCGCGTCTCCGAATCCTCCGCGATTAAATCTTCCAGCGTCGGATTTTGCGTGACGGGTCGCCGCCACATTGCGTTATCGATTACGTCATAGATGTCCAGGAATTTTATTCGGCCGCGCAAAAATTCTCGGACTGCCACTTCGTTCGCCGCGTTGAATGTGCAGGGCAACGTTCCGCCCGCTTTACCCGCCTCGTAAGCGAATTTCAGCCCGCGGAAAGTTTCGACGTCGGGCGGCTCGAATGTCAGCGAATTCAGTTGCCAGAAGTCCAGACGTTTGACCGGCGAAGGCAGCCGTCGCGGATAAGTCAGCGCGTATTGAATCGGCAGACGCATGTCCGTTGACGCGAGCTGCGCGATAACTGACCCGTCGACGAACTCAACCATCGAATGAACGATGCTCTGCGGGTGCACGACGACTTGAATTTGATCGTAGTCGACGCCGTACAAAAATTTCGCCTCGATAACTTCAAGCCCCTTGTTGACGAGCGACGCGCTGTCGACAGTGATCTTCCTGCCCATGTTCCACGTGGGGTGGGCAAGAACTTCTTTGACGGTGGCGTTTCGCAGGTCGTCGAAAGTTTTTCCGCGGAAGGGGCCGCCGGACGCCGTGAGCAAAAGTTTTTCGATGGCGCGAGGATTTTCACCCTGCAGACATTGGAAGAAGGCTCCATGCTCCGAGTCGACGGGCAGAATCTTCACGCCGCGAGCTTCGGCAGATTTTGTGACGAGTTCGCCGGCGACAACGAGCGTCTCCTTGTTGGCGAGGGCGATGTTCTTGCCGCAAGCTATAGCCTTGAGCGTCGGCTCCAAGCCCGCAAACCCACTCATGCCCGTGAGCACCAGCTCCACGCCGTCAACTGTTGCCGCGTCGACGAAAGCTTGACGACCGCCGGCAAGTTCGACGCCCGAAAATTTTTTTTGGCGCAGAACTTTGAACGCCGCCTCGTCAGCCAAAACTGCCAGCCGCGGACGGAACTCCTCCACCTGCGCGGCAAAGGTCTCGACGTTGGAATTGGCAGCGAGCACCTCCACGGAAAATTCTTCAGGCAAGTTGCGCACCACGTCCAAAGCCTGCGTACCGATTGAGCCCGTCGATCCGAGTATCGCAATTTTTTTCATGAGCAGTCTCCAAAAACCAAACGATTCACCGTCACCCGTTTCGGGTAGCGACAACGAGGCCGCCCAAGGATGGGCGGCCGCCGGCATACGACGACGTGATGCGTCGTTGCCGGCTCGGAGGTCCTTTCTTTTGCTACTTTTCTTTGGACCAGCAAAGAAAAGTAGATCCTAAACGCAAACGCAGTGGAAAATACCGACGGTAGACATCTGCCGGCAAAAGAACAATCACGCTATCCCCGAAAGCACCACGAAATAATAAAACGCGGGCGCGGTAAAGAAGATGCTGTCGAACCTGTCGAGAACGCCGCCGTGCCCGGGCAGGAAGATGCCCGAATCTTTGACGTTGGCGAAACGTTTCAGCACCGACTCAACCAAATCGCCGAGCGTCGCGGCAATCGCCAAGATGAAACCCGCAACCGCCATCTTCACCAGCGGCAGACCGAAGACAATCGTGCCGACGACAACCGCCGTGAAAATCGTTCCGACGACGGAACCGAGGAAGCCTTCGACAGTTTTGCCGGGGCTGATGGACGAGGCTAGCTTGTGCGAACCGAAAGCCGTGCCCACGAAGTATGCGAAGGTGTCGCTTGCCCACGTGCAGGCAAACAGCACCCATACCAGCGCACAGCCCGCGTCCACGTTCACGTTCAGGCTAAGGTCAATCGTCGGCAGGAAGCTGAGCAACCCGCCCAAGTCCAGCTTGTCCAGGAGCGTGGCGTTGTTCGTGGCAATCTCTTTGACGGTGGTGACTGCCTCGCCAGGCTGCGGCTCGTCCGCTAAGAACCGCAGGAAAATCAGATGCGCGAACGGCAACCCGATGTACATTATCCCCGCCACGGAAACGCAAGCGTCGGTCGGTCGAGTTGACCCGCGCAGGACAACCGTCAACAGGAAGATCATCATCATGCTGAGCGTCAACACCGCCAACAGCTCTTCCACGTTGCCCAGCCACGCGCAACATTCAAGCAGTATCAGAGCCAGCGCGCCGAAGATGTAAGTCGTCATCACGCCCGCCCGACGAAAGACGCCGGAGTATTCGTGCCAGGCTAACAGCGACAAAAATATCGCCACGCCCGCGAACGGCGCACCGCCGTATTGAATCACGAACGCGGCAATGGCAATGCCTATAATCCCCGTGATAATTCTAAGAGCCAAAACGTCACTCTCCATTCGGTCGCTGATTCGCGACGAAAATTTTCTGTTGAGCTATCAGATCCGTCAGCAACCACGAAATCAACACGCCCTGCCCGTCCGAAGACTTGCCGAAGGTTTCATTGACCGCCGTGTAAATTTCGTGCAACGGAAGCTGAAGGCTACTGCCGTAGACGCGAGCCATCTTGGTGTGCGCGAAGAATTCCAACACCGCGCAACGATACTGCACGTTTCGGCGGAAGAACTCAAGCCCACCCATGAAGTCGTCTAAAATTTTTATGCCGCGCACCAGAGGATCAAGCCACAGCGTCAAGGTCTGTCGCGGCGTACGTTCGGTGCGTAGCGAGGAATTTTCGCTCAGACGCCAGACGTAGACGACGTTGGGCACGCGCAGGAGCCGTCGCGCATGAAAGATCAACGCATAAGTCCAGATGTCGTCTTCGGAAACTTTGACGTGCGGGAAAAAAATTTCGCGGTCGATGAGCAGGTCGCGGCGGACAAATTTGCTCCAGGTCGCCAAAGTGAATCTCTCCGCAATCAGCGCACGCACACGTTCGGAAAGGTCGTCGCTCTCCAATGTCGGGGCGGTGACCAAATTTTTATGGGGCGGTGCCGCGATGTAAATCTCGCTCAAATCGGCGCAGGCCTCGAAGTGTCGTTCGATGTAGACGACGTCGGCGTCGAAATTTTTTGCGGGCGCGTACAGCTCCTCAAGCGCGGTGGGCGTGATCAAATCGTCGGCGTCCACGAAGAAAACGTATTCGCCGCGGGAAAGTTTGATGCCCTTGTTGCGCGGCAGACCGCCGTTGCCGCTGTTGGTCGGCATGGAAAAAATTTTCAGCCGCCCGCCAAAACGTTCGCGGTAGCTTTCGACGACGGCGACGGAGTTGTCGGTTGAGCAGTCGTCCACGACGATGACTTCGAAATTTTTCAGCGACTGTGCCAACAAACTTTCGAGGGCGTCGGCGACGTAACGAGCGGCGTTGTACAGCGGGATAATCACGGAAACTGCGGGAGGGGTCGACATGTGAACACCTCAATTCAGCGCGCCGAAGCGACGGTTGCGCTTGCCGAAGGCGACGAGGGCGTCGACAAACTCTTCGGGCGTGAAAGCCGGCCAGGGCGTGTCGGTGAACCAGAATTCGGCATAGGCAGCCTGCCACAATAAAAAATTGCTGACACGCAGGTCGCCGCTCGTTCTGATGAGCAAATCGACGGGCGGTTGACCGCAGGTGTCCAGCGCGTCATCAAAAAGTTCCGCGGAAATATCCTCGGGCTCCAGTTCGCCCGACTGCACGCGGTGCGCCAATTTCCGTGCGGCGCGAACGATTTCGTCTTGCCCGCCGTAATCCGCCGCGACGTTGAACTTGACGCCGGTGTTGTCCTTCATCAGCTCGACGGCATCGCGCATGAGCTTTTGCAGGGCGGGCGCAAAGTCTTCCGTGCGTCCGAGAAATTTTATGCGGACGTTGTTCTCGTGCATCTCGCGCATTTCGCGTTGCAGATATTCGGAGAACAGGTGCATTAAAAAATCAACCTCTGCCAGAGGCCGCTTCCAATTTTCCGTGGAGAAGGCGTAAACCGTCAGCGATTCGAGCTTAAGGTTGACCGCCGTCTTCAAGATGTTTTTGAGGGTCTTGACGCCGGCGGTGTGCCCCGCGCTACGAATGAGCCCGCGACCCGATGCCCAGCGTCCGTTGCCGTCCATTATGATAGCCACGTGCCGCGGCATCTTGTCCTTATCGACTCGCAAGGAGGGTTGGTTCACAGGGAGGAAAGCCACGTCGATGTCTTTCAGGCCGGCCATTTCGGGGACATCCTCGGTGTCGCCGGCGATGTAGATGCGGAGGCCGTCGATGGTGAGGACATAGCCGTTGCCGTTGCCCTTGGGATGGAACATTTCACGGCCGGGCGTGGTATTGTAGGCCGGGACCGCGTCCATGACGATACCGCCCGGAAGTTCGGTCCGCTGCCCGTTCGCAATGGCCTCGCCCTTGCCGATCTGGGCGCGGCTGGTTTCATTGAGGATCAACCGGGTACCCTCTGCGGAGAGGATATCGATGGTGGCGGGCTCGAAATGGTCCTTGTGCTCATGCGTCACCAGGATGACATCGGCCTTGGGGAACTCCACCGCGTAGTCCGTATGCTTGCCGTACTCGCCCACCGGGTCGATCTGGATGGACAAGCCATCGTATGCAACTTCCAGCGAGCCATGCTTGATGAGGGTGATCCTCACCGGTTTGCCGCCGTCGGTCCAGAAGGTTTCCACCTCATATTTCGTGACGCGCTTTCCGGCCTCGGTCCAGCCCAGGAAGCCGCCCCGGAGGTTATACACGGTGAATCCCGCTTTCTGGAGGGCGGAAGAGGCCGCCGCACTCCGCTTGCCACTCCGGCAGTATGCCAGCACCGGACGGGCGGGATCCAGCGCCGCCTTTGCCAGGTCGATGAAGCCGTCACCCTGCCAGTCGATGTTCAGGGCGCCGGGAAGATGATTCTCTGCAAATTCGTCGGCCGTACGGACGTCCACGAGTTGGACGGTCGCATCCTGGGAAAGCATCTTGTCGAAATCGGCCACCGAGAGGTCGGTGTAACCCTTGCAGGAGAAAAGGCTCAGGAGGGAAAGGGCCATGAGGGAGTGGATTAGTTTGTTCATGTCGATCAGTGTTCGTTCTTACAAAGATAACGGAATTTTTCGTACATTTACCGCATGTTCAAAGTAAGCGACCCACTCACCACGCCCCCGCCGGCCTTTGCCACGCCTCTCCAGCAAAAGGTCTATGAAACCTTTGCCGCCCTGGGCATCCCCTTCGAACGGGTGGACACCGATCCCGGCCTCACGATGGAGGACTGTGCCCATATCGACGCGAAGATCGGCGTACGCATCGTCAAGACCGTATTCCTGTGCAACCGGCAGCAGACGGCTTTCTACCTGTATGTGACCACGGACGACAAACCCTTCGTCACCCGGGAGTTCTGCGGCGCGCTGGGCATTCCCCGCGTGTCTTTCGCTCCGGCGGAGAAGCTCCAGGAACTGACGGGCGTCACGGTGGGCGCCACCACGGTCCTCAGCGCCATCCTCCCGGAATCGGCCCCCGTGCAACTCGTCATGGACCGCGCCGTCGCCGAAAGCGACTGGTTCGCCTGCACCGACGGCACCGCCACCTGCTTCGTCAAGTTCCGCACCCGGGACCTCCTGGACCGCTACCTCCCCGCCTCCGGGCATTCGCTGTCACTGATCTGAATGAAGATCAGGCAAGGAGTGAATCCCTGTTTCTTCTCGCGTAGTCGGCTATGAGGGAAGTCAGATTCTCCGTTTTTTCATAAAAGGGTGTATCGCACTCTGTATCAAGCAGGTCAGATTCCTGGTCTTTCGGCAGACCGCGCGAAATGATGTCCAGCGCTTTCGCGCATATCCCTGCCGTTACAGGAGCGTTCACAGCATTCAGTGCCAAGAGAAGGGAATCGTTGAACACACCCCGGGAGTTCAGGAAGAACTGATCGAATCCTCCATTATAAACCTCACCTTCAAGGTCGTTGAGAATCATGATGTTCTTCTCGACTGCGTTTAAGTTTTCCACTTTCAAGAAATTGAAACTCTTCTTCCGGATGTATTCATACAACCTGGAAACCAGTTCTGCGTCATCCTCCTCTTTCCAGATGTTTTCTATCTCCTCCTCCGACAATCTGTAGGACAGGTACT
>JADEZQ010000028.1 GCA_015206785.1 Quinella sp. 2Q5
CCTTCGCAGAGGGCACGACCGTTATCCGCGACGTTGGCGAACTGCGCGTCAAGGAAACCGACAGACTCGCGGCGATTGTCGAGGAGTTCAACAAAATTTCGCCCGACACCTTCAGCGCGACGGACGACACCTTGACGATTCGCGGCGGGCGCGAAAAATTTTTCGCCGAATGCAAAACCCGCGCCGATCATCGCATGGCAATGGCGGCGGCAGTCTTCGGTGCGGCGGCTCATGGTTGCACAATCGACGACGAAACCTGCGTGAACATCTCGTACCCGAAATTTTTCGACACGCTGGATTGAACGTCGCCATCAAAAAAACCGTTCCCCACGACGAGGAGCGGTTTTTGTTTGCGCTGAATCTGTTAGGCGAGCTCGTAGACGTTGCTGACGTCGGCAATGTCGACGACGTGCCGTTCGCCGGAAGCATCCTGCACCACGACGCTTGGGTTGCCGTCGGTGATGGTGACGCCCGCCACAATGCCCGTGAGCGTCTCTTTGTTGACGACGGGGTTGCCCTCCGCGTCGGCTTCGTTGGTCGTCTCAACCCAATCGATTCCCTTGCCGATCATGCCGCTGAGCTGACCGACGAGGACGGAAGTGTCGATGTTGTTGACGACGGTGCCGAGATCTTCCAGACCTTTGGCGACGTTTGTCATCTGCTCAAGTGCGCTGAACTGTGCAAGCTCGGCGATGTAGCTGCTGTTGTCTTGCGGGGCGAGCGGGTCTTGATTCTTCAGCTGCGTGACCAGAAGTTGCAGGAAAGCGTCTTTGCCGAGTTCGTCGTTCTTCTTGGTCTCCTTCGGTTGGGAAGCGGCGTAAGAGTCGGCATTGTAAGTCACGCCGTCGACGGTGATAGTGTTCAATGAGTTTGCCATGATAGTTCCTCCTTAGACTGAGTAATCGACGCCGTCTGCCGTGCTTTGGTTGACGGGGGCTGTGGCGTCGACGTCGCGTTCAAGCGTATCGAAATCGATTTGACGGTTGCCTTGGCGTTGTTGACGATTTTGTTGCCACGCCTGACCGCCGCGCCCGTTCATCAAGCCGCCTTCGTTGAGTCCGGCATAGACATCGACGTTGTCAACTTTGAGTCCGGCATTGCTGAGTTCTTGGCGGAGCTGAACGAGCGAGTTTTCGATAATCGTGCGAACCTGCGCGTTGTCGCTGTGGAAGCTGGCGTTGACGGCACCGTTTGCACTGACGGAAATCCTTAGCGTGAGTTCGCCGAGGTGTTCGGGGTTGAGCTTGATGACCATCTCCGTGTTCTCTGCCGTGCGGATCAATCGCGCTTGACGGACGATTTGCCCCGGAACGTCGAATTCATCGGCGGGCATAGGCGGCGGTGCGTCGGGTGTTTGAACCGGCGTCGACTGCTGAACTTGCGGTTGAGCCTCGGCTGTCGGCGTCAACGGTATCGAAAAAATTTCTCCGCCCGCTGAAACCTGTCGAGGCGTCGCGTCAGCGTCGGGTGTCGGTTGGAATGTCTGCGGTTGGAAATTTTGTTGCGTGCCCTGCTGAAAATTCTGGTCGAACTGTTGAGGCGGTGCTTGCGGTGCCGTGACCGGCGCGGCTATTGGCGCGTCTTCGGTCTGCACGTTCACGCCGAGCAGCTCCGACAAATTCTGCGCGGGCTGCTGTTGAGCCTGTGCCTGCTGTTGGACGATTGGTTGAGCTTGCGGCTGAACCTGCGGCTGAATGTCCACGGGTTGAGCTTGCGGCTGAATCTGCGGCTGAATGTCGACGGGTTGAGCTGTCGGCTGAACCTGCGGCTGAACTTCGACGGATTGAGCTTGAGTGAGCGGTCGCCACGATTTTCCGCCGAGCATCTGTAGCATCGAGCGCGCGTTGGCTTCGGCGGCGGGAGTTTGCGGCATGACCGTCATCAAGTTCGACGCGGGAATTTCCTGCACGGCTTCGACTGACGCGGTCGGTGCTGACGATTGCGTCGTCACGTCGACGGGTTTGACGTTCAGGAGAGTTTCGGCGTTCACGTTGAACAGGAACGGCATCGCGCTCATCACTAACGGATTTGTCGCGGGTTGTTCGTCTATGGGCGCGAGCTGTTCATTATCGAGCGGGACGGATACTTCGGGCAAAATTTTTTCCGCGGGCTGAATCGGCTGTTCAACGGGCGTCGGTGGTTGAACGGTGACTTGCGGGCGTTCATTCGTGCCGAAAAAAATTTCCGCAGGTTTATCCTCGTCGGGCAAAGGTATCGTGACCTTGAGTACGTCTTCGAGCGGAGGCTGTGTCTCGCCCGCCGACGACATTAGCTGACCCAATTGAGGCGCATCCTGCGGAGTGTTGCTCATTCCTTGAGCTTGTGATTCCTGCGTCGCGTCCGGTTGATCGGTTTGCGTTGCCGTTTCCGTTTCCGCCTGAGAAAATTTCTTTACGGTTTCTTGCAGATCTTGAACGGACTGCTTGACATCGTCTATTTTCGCGTTGACCTTGTCGAGCGTCGCGCCGAAATTTTTAGGCTGCCGCGCCGCCGGTTTATGTTTCGGCTGTGTCTTCGGCGCAGTTGGTCGCGTCGACGACGCCGTTGGATTCGGAGCTATCGACATGATGTTTGCAGTGTTTGCCATATTGCTTCACCTCTTACAGGTTTATCGAAAAATTTTTTCGGGCGGTTAAACGAGTTCGACAATCTCGTCGGCGAATTCTATGACGGGTGCGCGGTGCGTGGCGATGATGATCGTTCGCCGCGGAGAAAAATTTTTTATCAGCGACAGAACGCGGCGTTCGTTGTCCTCGTCCAGACCGGCGGTCGGTTCGTCGAGCAAGATTATCGGCGCGTCTTTGAGCAGTGTGCGGATCAATCCGAGCCGTTGGAGTTGTCCGCGGCTGAGCTTATGAGCGTCGAGCACGGACAAGTTCAGCGCGGCGGAAAGTTTTTGCAACTGTGAATCGTCGAGCGTGCCGAACATCGTGAAGTTGTCTTCAAGCGGCGCGGCGAACATGTGCGGAGCTTGCGGGGTGTACGCGACTTTAGAGAGCCGAGAAAATTTTTCCATGCGCGACGTCGGCAAGTCGTTCCAAAAAATTTCGCCGCCCGTCGGTTTCAACAGCCCCGCCAAAAGTTTGAGCACGGTGGACTTGCCGGAGCCCGACGCCCCGACCAGAGCCGTGACCCGCCCCGCCGCGAATGACAGGTTCACGCCGCGCAGGACGGGCGAAAATTTTTGCGGGTAGGTGAAGCTCACGTTGACCAGGCGAATCGTCGGCGGCATCAGGATTTTCCCGACGGTGCATGAATTTTCCTGCGGTGCCTGCAAAAAATTTTTCAGTCGCGCCAACGAATCGCGAGCCGCAATCATCACGTGGAAGGCGACGCCGAATCTGCGCACGGGCAAAAAAAATTCCGGTGCCATGAGCAACAGGAACAGTGCCGCGCGAAACTCCACGCCGCCCGAAATTAATCGCAAGCCCAAAGTCACGGCGACCAGCGCGATTGAAAGCGTGGTCATCAGCTCCAGCGCGAACGACGACACGAATGCCAGCTTGAGCACCTCGAGCGTGGCGGCGGAAGATTTTTCCGAGGCGTCGCGGATTTTCAGTGCGCCCGCCTCAGTTCGACCGAAGAGCTTGAGCGTCGTTATCGCCGACAAAATTTCGCGGAAGTCTCCGTTGAGCCGTTGCAGTTGAGCCCAAGCCCGCGCGTTGCGTTGAGCCGTCGCCGAGCCAACCAACCACAACAGTAGCGGCGCAATCGGCAACGTCGCCAGCAAAATCGCCGCCGTCAGCCAATCGACCGCCGCCGCGCTCATCAGGAACATCGGCAGGAAAATTATCGCCGAGGCAACCGACGGCGCGACCTTCAGGAAAAAATCTTCCAGCGACTGCAGCGCGTCGAATGTCAGCGTCAACAGCTCGCCGCTCGAAAAATTTCCGTCGAACATTCGCGCATGGATTCGGTGTCGGAATTCGGTCTGCACCCTTGCCGACAGCCGCGCGAAAAATTTTTCCGCCAGCCCCGCGCAGATTGTCCGCCCCGCCACGAACGCGAACGTCAGTAGCAAAAATTTTTCCGCCGCCGAGTCGATGAACGTGACCAGAGACGCCGCGCCGAGCAATACGCAAAATCCTTCCGCGACCTTGCACGCGACGATGCCGCCGAGAATTCTGCTCCCGATTAAATTTCGCGGTTCAATGACTTGCCGATACTGCGCAAACATTTTCGGAAGGCTCCGCGGCGTGCACGCAACGGGCTGCCCTTGGAATCTTCGTCGTCGCTCGCGCTGAAGACGTCAACCACGTCCGTGCGCGTGCAAAGGTAAGCGTCGACCTGCACCGAGATGCGGGTCTTCTGCCGGTGATTGGAACTGTTTTGCGTGTCGACGGTGTCGGTGACCATCAGGAAGATGATCTTATCACAGCCGCTCATCTGCGCGAAGCTGACCAAATCTTCCTTCTGCGGCGGCTGTTCGCCGATGTAGCCGCGCTTGAGCCAATAGCGTTTGTAGAGCGTCTGAAGTTCGTCGCCCGCGATGACTTTGGTGCCGCCGTCGGGTTTGAATTCACTGCGCACGACCTCATAAAAGTCGCTCGTCTTGAACTCCGCGCCGCCGATGATCACCGCGCCCACGCCTTCAGCCGCAAACGCCGTGCCGGTCAGCGCAAAAAAAATCGCCACCGCCATGAAAATAATCTTCCGCAAAAAAATCCCTCCTCACGATTTGTGCAACGTCGTCTCGTCAAGCTGTTCACCGCTCGGCAGGAAGCAACGCACAGTCAAAGTTTTCGCGTCGACCTCAAGGGTCAGGTAGTTGTCGGTTTCGGGTTGCGGCGCGACGAATTTATCCAGCGCGTGGTCAATCCAGAGCCCCTCGTAGCGAACGTTGCCGCTCAAGCCCGTCAGCACATAGAGCGGACCCTCTTCGTCGGGCTGAAAATTTTTGAGCCGCCCGCGGTTGCGATAGGTGTGCAGGTGCCCCGTGAAGACGACATCCGCGCCGAGAGATTCAAACACGGGCATGAACTGCTCGCCGACATCCGAGAAGCCCTCCAAACGTTCAGGTCGCCCGTTGATTCGATATTGCAGAACGTCCTTGTGAATGAAGACGATTTTCCACGGCTTATCCGTCGCGGCAAAATCTTGACGGAGCCAATCGCGTTGCACGCTGATGATGTCCGCGCCGAGTTCTTGCCATTGGCTGTCGAGAACGGCGAAGTGAGCCGCACCGCAGTCAAACGAATAGAACCGCCGCGCAAAGTCTTCGTGACCGTTGTCGGGCGGCGCGAAATAATTCAGATACGCAAGCGGCTGACGAACCTTCCAATCTCGCGTGTAGGTCTCGTGGTTGCCCATCACCGGCGCGAACGGAATGGTCGGCAAAAAATTTTCCACCCGCCGAAACCAATCTTCCCACTGCGCATGATCCTCGCCGTTGTCGACGAGATCGCCGACGTTGACGAAAAATTTTGCGTCGGGAGTTCTCTCGAAGGCGGCGCGCGCGACGTTGCCCCAGGTCTCGTAATCGGTGCCGCATTGCGAATCGGGGAAGATTATCGCGGTGAACTTGTCGGAGGCGGCTCCCTTGAGGACGTGCCAATCGGTCGTGGCGTCGCCGTCGGTGATTTGGAATTCGTAAGCCTCGTCGGCATTGAGCCCGTTAATCTGCGCGGTGTATTGAAGAGTCCTCGCGCCGTCGTCGGTGAAGGTCGTCTCTTGCGCGGGAATGAACTTCGTCGTGCCATCAGCGGCGCGGATTTGCACGGCGGGGCTGATGAGCGATGCGGCGGCGTTGAACATCAGGCAACGCGACGTCGACAGGTCAGCCGTGACGATTTGCCGCAGGAACTTGATGTTCGGTCTGTTGAGCGTGATCTCTTCGTACATGCAACCCGCGGTGAAGAAGCTTCCGACGCCGACGGCCGCCATCTTGAGGAACGTGCGCCTGTTCACGTCGTGTGCTCCATCAAAATTTTGAACGCCTCGTCCGCCGCCTGATACTTTACCTCGAAGCGTCTGCCAGTGAAGTGAAACTCCTTGACCACGGAAAAATTGTCGCCGACCGCCGCCACATACACCAAGCCGACAGATTTGCCTTCGCTAGGTTCGGGACCTGCCACGCCCGTCGTTGACAAGCCTATCGTCGCCGAAAAAATTTCGCGGACATTCGCCGCCATCTCCAATGCCGTCTGCGAACTGACCGCGCCGAATTCCTCAAGCGTCTCGGCTTTGACGTGCAGGATATCGCGCTTGATGTCGTTGGTGTAAGCGACAACTCCGCCCCTGAAATATTTCGACGCGCCGGCAAAATCCGTCAGCCGACTCGACAACATTCCGCCCGTGCAACTCTCCGCCGTCGCCACCGTGAAATTGTCCACGTCAATCAATCCCCCAAAATCTTCTCGTCACCCGTCTCCTTAGCTGACAACCCGACCGCCCAAGGATGGGCGGTCGCCGGCAACAGAAACAGGAAGTTTCTTTGCCGGTGGAGAGCCCCTTTCTTTTTGCTACTTTTTCTTTGGGGCCGGCAAAGAAAAAGTAGATCCTAATCACAAAGCTGATTAGAACACTTCAATCGAAACTGTCAACACGCTCCGCCGCCAAATCATAGACGAAGCCCGCCGTCACCTGCGCACGAACGATATCGCCGGCTTTGGAACGGGTGTCGTTTTCGATGTAGACCAGCCCGTCGACTTCGGGCGCGTCGCGATACGAACGACCTGCAACGACCGCGGAAACCTCCTCGTCGCGGGTCTCGACCAACACGTCAATTTCGCGACCAACCTGCTGTTCGTTGAGCTCCTGGGAAATCTGCGACTGCACGCTCATCAAATCGTGATAACGCTCCTGCATCACCTGCTCGGAATTTTGATCGGGCAAGTCGTAAGCAGGCGTATCCTCCTCGCGCGAATAGGTGAACACTCCGACCTTGTCCAGCTGCCACGTCCGCAGAAAATTTTTCAGTTCGGTGAAGTCGTCATCAGTCTCGCCGGGGAAGCCGACAATGAACGTGGAACGGATAGCGACGTCGGGAATGCGCGCGCGGATTTTCGTGAGCAACGCCTCAATCGATTCGCGGGTGTCGGGGCGGTTCATCAGCTTGAGGATTTTGTTCGACGCGTGCTGAAGCGGCAGGTCAACGTAATTGCAAATCTTCGGCTCGGCGGCGATTATGTCAATCAGCTCGTCGGTGAAGCGGCGCGGGTAAGCATACAGAATCCGAATCCATTGCACGTCGGTGGTGACGAGTTCACGCAGCAGCTCCACGAGCTTGGGCTTGCCGTAAATGTCGACGCCGTAAGCTGTGGTGTCTTGCGCGATGAGATTGACTTCCTTGACGCCGTCGGCGGCGAGACGAACGACTTCGGCGCGAATGTCTTCAATTGTGCGGGAAATTTGTCGCCCGCGAATCAAAGGTATCGTGCAGAAGGCGCAGCGGTTGTTGCAGCCCTCGGCGATTTTGACGTAGGCTGTGTAGGAAGGCGTGGTCCGAATGCGCGGGGTCTTTGCGTCGCAGATAATTTCACGTTCGCCAATCAAAACAACGCGGCGACCGCTGAGAGCCTCCTCGATCGCCTCCATGATTCGGTTCCATGCGCCCGTTCCGACAATCGCGTCGACTTCGGGCATTTCGTCCAACAGTTCCCGCCGATAAAGCTGACCCAGACAGCCCGCCACAATCAACGCCTTGCAACGGTTCGTCTTGTATTCGGCAAGGTTGAGCACCGTGGTGATGGACTCTTCCTTTGCCGAAAGAATGAACGCGCAGGTGTTAACGATTAGTATGTCGGCGTCGGCGGGGTTGTCGGTGATGTCGATGCCGTGCGCCCGCATGATGCCGAGCATGACTTCGGTGTCGACCAAATTTTTTGCACAGCCCAAGCTCACAAAGCCTGCTTTCAAGTTATAAGCCTCCTCATTTCAAGCGCACGTCGTTGATCCAGCGGTCAAGGAAGGCGCGTTTCTGTTCGTCGGAAAATTTTTGGCGGTCGTTCAACAGCACCAGGTTCTTGCCCGCGAAAGATTTGTAAGCCAAAGTCTGCGGGTTGGTCGGCACGAAATAGAAACCGTTCGTCTGCAGATAGAGCTGAGCCTCGTCGCTGAGGAGCCAGTCGGCAAATTTGGCGGCAACGGGATTTTTCGCGGCGTCGGTCGTGGTGATGGCAAAGCCCGTCAAAAGGTAGCTCGTGCCGTCCGCGGGATAAATTATCTTGAGCGGATAGCCGTCCTGCATATAGCGCAACGTCTCGCTCGCCACGGCGACAGAGATATCGACTTCGCCCATGCCGGCTTGGCGCACGGGGTTCGACAAAAATTTTGCGTACTGGACAACCTTCGGGTGAATGCCGCTCAAAATTTCGTATGTGCGCGCGTCGCCGAAGTTTGCAATCATCTGCATCATCAGGTTCGTTGAAGCTTCCGCCGCCAGAAAATCGGTGATGCCCACGCGGATTTTGCCGGTCTTGGCGAGCTTGTCCCAGGTGTTTGGCAAGTCAACGGTCGTGCGCATGAAGTCACGGTTCGCGCAGAAAACAATCGGGTCATACCACACGCCAACCCAACGGTCTTGCGCGTCCTTGAAAACTTCGCGAACGGCGTCGTTGACTTCGGACGAGTACGGCACGAACAGATTGAGCTCGGCCGCCTCGCGCAGGACTTGGCTGTCGGCAATGACGATATCCACCGTGCGCACGACAGTCGGGTCACTAACCGCATCGTCTTGAATCTTCTGCAAAACCTCCCGCGCGTTCATCGGCACGAAATTTATCCGCACGTGGTTTTCGCGCTCATAGACCTCCGACAGGATTGAAGCTGTCTCCGCCGGCAGTGTGGTGTAAGCCGTCAGTTGCGCGGTTGGCACGCCGGAAATTTTTTTGTCCGCGTCCACGGGGAACGTCATGCCTGCCACCGCCGCCACCGCCAGCATAAACGCCGTCAGCGCAAGAAGTGTATATCGTCGCATTGCCGTTGTCCTCCGAAAATTTTTTTTATCATTATATCGCCGTTGCCGCCGCGTGACAAGGAAAACCTTCGCCCGAAATCAAAAAGCCCCGCGTGAGCAGCACGGGACTTTTTAAAGCGTACATGCAATTACATTTTAGGAGAGCTTAACGAAAGCTTGAGCGTAGTATAGCACACGTGATAACGATTATCAAGTGCTGCCGAAAAAATTTTTTCAGCCGAGGTTCAACGCGCTCCACATGCTGTCGACGCGGGCTTTGACTTCGGCGGACATTTCGATTTCGTCGGGCCAGTCGCGCGAGTGACCTTCCTCTGCCCACGTCTTGGTTGCGTCAATGCCGAGCTTGGCACCCCACTTGGCATATGGCGACGAATGATCCAGAACGTCGAGCGGTCCGTGAACAATTTCCAAATCGTGGTCGGCGTCGATGTTGTTGAAGACGCGCCAGGCAACTTCGCTGATGTTCTGAACGTCGACGTGCGAATCGACGACGACGATCATCTTGACGTTCATCATCTGCCCCAGACCCCAAAGCGCGTGCATGACCTTTCGCGCGTGCATGGGGAATTGCTTGCGAATCGAAACGATAACGCAGTCGTGGAAGACGCCTTCGAGCGGCATGTTGATATCGACGATTTCGGGCAGGAGCTGTTGCAACAGCGGCAGGAAGATTCGTTCGGTCGCCTTTGCCATATAGCAATCTTCCATCGGCGGCTTGCCAACGACGGTCGCGGCGTAAATCGGATTCTTGCGGTGAGTGATGCAGGTGACGTGGAAGACGGGGTAATCGTCCGCCAGCGAGTAATAGCCCGTGTGGTCGCCGAAAGGACCTTCGCGGCGCAGCTCATCGGTGGAGACGTAGCCTTCCAAAATAATTTCGGCGGTGGCGGGGACTTCCAGGTCGACGGTCTTGCACTTGGTGAGCTCGACGGATTTTTTGCGAAGGAAACCGGCGAAGACCATCTCGTCAACATCGCGGGGAAGCGGGGCTGTCGCGGCGTAGGTGACGACGGGGTCGGTGCCGATTGCGACGGCGGCTTCGATTCGGTTCGCGCCAAAAGATTTTGCGTCACGGAAATTTTCTGCGCCGTTCTTGTGAATGTGCCAATGCATGCCGGTCGTGCGCGCGTCAAACTTCTGCAGGCGATACATGCCGACGTTGCGTTTGCCGGTTGCGGGGTTTTTCGTGAAGACCAGCGGCAACGTCACGAAGGCTCCGCCATCGCCAGGCCAGCATTTCAGAATCGGTATCTTGTCCAGCGACGGGTTAGCCTCGACGACCTCTTGACACGGCGCGTTGCGGACGTACTTCGGGAAGTTTATCGCCTTGTGCGCGGTGCCGACGATGGAAAATATATTCGTGCGGTTCTTGAACGACAGGTACGGCAGCTTCATGATCTCGCGGATGTCGGCGGCGGCGTCGTCCAATTTCTCCACGCCGAGCGCAAGAGCCATTCGCTCATAACTGCCGAACGCGTTCATCAGCACGGGCATATCGTAGCCGCGGACGTTCTCGAACAGCAAGGCGACGTTGCGCCCGTCACGGAACTTCGACACGCGGTCGGTGATTTCGGTGATTTCAAGCTCCGGACTGACGGGCACGGTCACACGCTTGAGCAAGCCGCGCCGTTCAAGCTCGCTGATGAATTCGCGCAAATCTCTGTAAGCCAAAGGATTCACCTCCGCAGGATGTGTTTGACGACGCGATAGCCGACTTCGTAGAGTAGGATGACGGGAATTGCCACGGCGATTTGCGTGATGACGTCGGGGGACGTGACAAGCGCGCCGATGACGAACGAGAAGAAGAACACGTACCGCCGATATTTGCCCAGGGCTTCGCTCGTCAAGATGCCCAGCTTGCCCAAGACGATGATGACCAGCGGCAACTCGAACACGAATCCGAACGGCAACACGAATATTATCACGAACTCGAAGTAGCTGGCGAACGAGAACAGCGACTGCAAATTTTCCGTCTCCTCGCCAAAGCCCATGAAGAACTTCAGCGCGACGGGCAGTATCAGCAGGAACGAGAACGCCAGCCCAACGAAGAACAATATCACCGACGCGGGCACCAGCACTCCCAAAACGGCGCGTTCGTTGCGAGTGAGCGCGGGCAGAAAAAATTTCCACGCGTGATAGAAAACTACCGGCAAGGCAATCAAAAAGCCCGCCGCGATGTCGATTTTCAGGTACGTGAAGAACGCTTCGCCGGGGCGCATGTAATAGAGCTTGCCGACGGGCAACGTCAACAGCTTGGTGATCTCGTCCAGGAAGAAATACGCCACGCCGCTACCGACGCAGATTGCCAGCAGAGATTTTATGATGCGTGCGCGAAGTTCTTCCAGGTGCGCCGTCAAGCTCATGGTGCCGTCGTCTTCAGCGGGTGCTTCGTCAACGGGCGCGGAATTTTTTTCGGGCTCAGTCATTTTTTGTCGGCGTCGATTTTTGCGGCGTCAAGTTTCTTTTGCTCGTCAGCGTTCTTGTCGTCGGTTGCCTGCTTGAATTCCTTGATGCTCTGCCCCAAAGCCTTGCCGACGCCGGGCAGTTTGCCGGGACCAAAGACGACCAGCCCAATAATCAGGATCAAGATCAGTTCGGGCACTCCGATACCAAACATGCGAATCACTCCCCAGAAATTTTCCGCGATTATACCACAAAGTTTTTTGCGTGTCGAAAATTTTTTTGCTATCATTATGGCGGAGGTGGTTGACGTGATGAACGGCGGGCGAATGATTTTCATGGCACTGGGCGGCGCACAAGAGGTAGGGGCAAGCTGCTACTTCCTCAAGCTCGGCGAGAACAATCTGCTGCTCGATTGCGGTTGCGGTTCCACGCGCGGCATAAGGTTCGCGCCGCAATTCAACGCGTTGCTAGACACGCCATACATTCAAGACTTCCATCAGATTTCGCATGTCGTCCTGTCGCACGCGCACTTGGATCATTGCGCCGCACTGCCGGACTTCATGGAGCTGAACGAACGCGCCGCCGTTTACATGACGGACTTGACGCGCGAGATCGTTGCCGCGCAGCTGGAAGAACGTTTCGCCGCCATTGAGCCGAACATCTCAAGCGTCGCCTTCCTGCAGAAAATCCCGCTGCCAAATCTGTCGTTGAGCTTCCATCAGGCTGGGCACATCCCGGGCGCGATGATGACGCTGATAAATTTCCGCGGCAAAAACATTTTGTACACGGGCGACTATTCCACGTTCCCAACGCTACTCGTCGGCACTGCGCTGTTGCCCGACGTCCCAATCGACGTGATGATTCTTTGCGGACTGCACGCTCGCCACCCGAATTATCGCCGCCGAGGCGACACCGATTCCGCGCTGATGAAAATTTTGCGGCGGATTTATTACGCGCTGATTCGGGGCAAGACCGTCTATTGCCGCGTCACTCAAGTCAGCAAGGGCGTCGAGCTCATCGGGCTGATAAACAACTTCTTGCCCGACGCAGAAATTTTTATCGACAGGCGCGTCATGAAGATTGTCAGCCGCTTCGAGAACGTGCACATTCCGATAATGCGCGAACAAGACCGACCGTTGACAAACTTCCCGCGCGGACCGTGCATCGTCCTTTCGACAATGCCGCCGCCGCTCAAGTCTCGCATGGAAATTTTGGACGGCGATTTTTCTCTGCACGACGACTTCCCCGCCACGGTGGATTTCGTCCGCCGCGTTAACCCGAAAGTTTGCGTCGTCGTCCACAGCCCGCCCGACAAAATTTTCCACGCCAACTGCACGCTTGAACAGGTTTTGCTCAACGACCCCGATTCGCGCACATCGTTCATCTTCCCGCAAATCGGCGAACCCTTCGAACTGTAATTCAAGGAGGAATTTTCGTTATGATAGACCGCAACAACCCCATCGTCAAAAAATTTATCGAGAGCCTGCACAAATGCATCGAACGCAGGAGCAAGAATCTTTCTTCCTCTTCGCAAGACGAATACGTCCGCGACAACCGCGTCATCAAACTTTTCTGCGAGGACAAGAACATGACGCCGCGTTCCTGCGCCGAGGAAATGAATCACCGCTACAGAACCGACCTCAACGGCGACAAGGTCATTCGTATCCTGAAGGAGAACCGCCTCAGCCACCAGGGCAAGCGCGCTGAAATTATCGATTGGGCACGCGAACTGGTCGAGGCGATTATAAAGACGCTCAACACCCACAAGCCCGAAGACCTTGAAACCTACGTGACCCTGCGCAACAAAACCATCCGCACCCGCGACGAAGAACGCTACGAACGCTACAAGATTCAAGACCGCGTCGCCTGCCTCATGCTCTACGTCAAACACCCCGAACTGGACAACGGCAACGATGCGGCGATGTTGGAGATGTTCGGCACCGTTTACATGAAGCACCTGTTTTACGACATGGGCGACTTCCTCAAGGCGGTGTGTGCTAAGCCCAAAAGCTCAGCCCGCGGCGAAAAGCGCGACCCTCAACAGGACAAGATTGAGCTGCTGGAAAACATGCTCAACCGCTCGGACATGCTGCTCAAGGATTTGCAAGACGAATTCGACGCGCGTATCCGTCAGAGCCGACAAGATGACTTGGTGGAATTTTTTTCGCGGCTCAACTCCGAGAAGTACGGCTGCATTTTGGACGCGGTGTTGAGTGCCCGAAACGGCGTTCGACAAATGCGCAAGGAAAACGTTCAGCTGCCGCCGCAAATTGGCGGGCTGTTCATTCTGATTGAGCGGCTGGCGCAGTTCATTCGCGACAGCGAAATAAACCCGATACTCAAGCCCGGCTCGGTGCAGAACATGCGCCTGGACGAGGCTGAGGCGTGCGACTACGACGGCTCGCCCTTCCTCGATACTGCCGAAGTCAAGCGCGTCAAAGTTCTTTCGCCAGGCTGGGTCTACAAGAATAAAGACGTTCAAATTTCCCGCCCGCGCCTCAAAGAAGTCGTCGGCGAGTAAGGAGGAATTCTTGTGCTGATAAACGGAGAGGAACATAACGATTTGTGCGTAGGCATAGACCTGGGCACGACCAATTCCGTTTTGGCGACGGTGAACGTGCGCCCCAACGGAAACATTGTCAGCAAGGTTGTTGGACTTGAACGCGCGGTTGAGATGTTCAACGCAGGGCAGGGCAACAAGTTCACCATGAGGAAGTTTCCCATCTTGCCGAGCTGTGTCTATTACAACGACGAAAGGAACTATCAGCCGATTGTCGGCGACTTTGCCAAGGGCAGGTTTGCACTTCGCCCGTATCTTGTTGCCAAGTCCATCAAAAGCCAAATGGGGCGCGCCGTGGTTGAAGGGCTCTCGTCCAACATCCCCGACAAAACGCCCGCGGAGGTTTCGTCGCGGATATTGGAGCACATGCTTCGCAACGCGGCGAAAATTTATCACCTGGACAAAATTGACGACGCCGTCATCACCGTGCCCGCCAACTTCGATTTCATCATGCGGCAGGCGACGTTGAAGGCGGCTCAGTTGGCAGGAATTAAAATCCGAAAGGCGGACGGCTCCCCGCGACAGGTGCTGTTGAGTGAGCCGCGCGCCGTCATCTACGATTTTATTAACCAGGTTCGCAACGGTGAGGTTGCCGCGCAGATTTTGGATTTGAGCTCGAAGAAGAACGTCATGGTCTTCGATTTGGGCGGCGGCACATTGGATATCACGTTGCACGAAATTTCTCAGCACCCGACGGCGGCGGGCGTTTTGGAGGTGCGAGACATCGCCACCAACCGCTATACACTTTTGGGCGGCGACGATTTTGATTTGTGTTTGGCGCGGGCAATGTTCCAACGATATTTGAATCAGTACAGCGCACACGCCGACATCGTCAAAAAAATTCGTCAGGAGGAACGCGGCGTTATGAGCCAATTGCTCAACTACGCCGAAAATCTCAAGCTTGAGGTCAGCGCACAAAAGAGCGACGCGCTCGGCTCAAACGATTCGGGCTGGTGGGACGACGAGGAGGATTACCCCGTCGGCGGCAACATCGGCACCACGGGCTATGCCTACAGCGACAGCTTCACCGCCGCGCAACTCGAAGACATTTGGCGCGAATTCATGGGCGAAGAGCTTTCTTTCGACGACTACAAAAATTTCGCCGCCGTCACCGAAAAATACGGCAAGCAGAAGAACATAATCCTGCCGATTCTCGACGTGCTCAACAAAGCCGCCGCCAAGCTCGGCACAGACAAAGTCATCGTTGACGCCGTCATCATGAACGGGGGAATGTCGCGCTTCTACATGGTTATCAATCGGCTGAAAAAATTTTTTGGCTTCGATCCGCTCGTCGCCCTCGACCCCGACCAGGCAGTTGCTCGCGGCGCGGCGGTTTATCATTACTTCCTGCACAAGTACGAAAGTGCGCTCGCCGACCAAGCTCAAGACGAATTGCCAGACGTTGCTCCCGCGCAGACCACGACGAATTTTGCTCCGCCGCCGCCGAAAGCCCCGACCGGAAATTTCTACGCGCGAAGGAATGTCACTGCCGCAGACCGTTCAATCGGCGTCATCTTCGGCAGGAATATCCTCAACGAAAGTTTTTATCTGGCGACCTTCGGCGGCAACCACGAAGAAATCATTCCCGCGGGCAAGGAACTGCCATACACCTCCGAAAGATTCACGGGCTTTGTCCTGCCGCCCGGCAAGAACGTCATCAGCGTGCCCATCGCCCGTTGCGAGGCAGACGGAACTTACCGAATCATCGCCAAGGGGAATATCGAGTTCCCCGAACGCTATTCGCGCATGACCGACAATGTCTTCGTCACGTTCAGCATTTTCATGGACGAGGACAAAATCATTCGCATGGACGCCGCCACCAGCCGAGACGAACGCGGCCGCGACATCATGGATCACGGCACGGTCACCATCTCAATCGCTACGGGCATGGAAAAAAATTCGGGCAGCAAAATAATTCCGAAGTCCGGCAGCCGCGTCAATCCCCGCGCACAACTTTACACCATTCGCTCCCTTTGCCACAATGTCGACGATTCTTACCGCCGCCACAACATGAACGACAACAGCAAATATTCCGCCACGTTGCGCGTCAACGTCAACACCATCATTTCCGCCATCAACCACAAAGATTTTGCCGAACCGCTCTTGCAAATGCTCGACAACGTCAAGGATACTCGCGAAGAATCTTTCAAGCTGCGCCTGTTCATAATCGCACGCAAAATCGGCGCGAACTGGACTTTCCAACAGAAACGGCGGCTGGCAGCTCTTTGCCTGCATATTCTCGACGACGAAATCTATAACCCCGGCATCAATACCGGTCGTTCGCAGGGCTTGCGCATGAACACGAAGATTCAGGCTGTCTGTGCGCTGTCGATGTGCGGTAGTGAAAAAGACATAGCTCTTCTGGTCAACACGCACAACAACGACAAACTTCGCATGGCAAATCTTTACACGCACGCCATCACGAAGACGGAGGTCGATTGGATTTATCAGGAGTTCAAGCGCGACTACAACAAGGTTATCGACGGCTCATCAACCAGCGCGATTCAGATATCCGCCCATGCGCTCGGTGTCGCTTTCAAAATCGATGGACGCCCGACAAACGCCACCGTCAAACGCGAACAAATCGTCAGCGAATTGTGCAAGCTCATTCGCTCGCGCAACCTAAACAACGTGGAGATGGGCGTTTGCATTTTAGCGTTGGGTTTGGTCTGCGACCGCCGAACCGTCAACAACATGGATCAGAGTGCCTTTGACGAGGCGGAAACCCTCTTCAACGAACTCGATTCGATTTACGATTGGAACTTCGTCGAGATGTTTTCCAAGGCGCAGGGCGTGGCACAGAAGATGATTCACGGCGGCGAACTCAGCGCGGAAGAGGAAGAGTCACTGCTGATGAAATGGGCGACGTAAAATTTTCTTGTCGACTTTGCCCGCGGCGGTCAGCGGCAACGATTCGACGAAAATAATTTCACGCGGCAATTCGGCGGGCGACAACGTCTGCCGAATTATTTTTTTGTCCGCGGTGCCGACGACGTACGCCAAAAAATTTTCGCCGCGCAGAGCGTCCGAGACCTTGACGACGGCAGCGGCCTCAACGCCGTCAATCGCCGTCAACTTCTGTTCAACGACCGACGCAAAAATTTTCACGCCGCCGCGGTTGATGAAGTCTTCGCCGCGACCGAGGAAGATCAGTTCGCCGCGACTGTTGATGTAGCCCATGTCGCCGACCGTCGCGGGATTTTCGATGCCTTCGATACTGTAGGGCGTGTCGACAAAAATTTTTCCGTCGCGCACGAAAATTTTCACGCCGTCGAAGGGCTTGCCCAGGTTGTTGACGTCGGCGGCGTTGTCGGCGGAAATTTTTTTGTACGTGACGAAACTCAGCTCGCTCGCGCCGTAGTACAGGAAAATTTCTGCGGCGGGGAATTTTTTCATCAGCGACAGACTTTGCGACGCCGTGAGCACTTGCGAGCCGGTGAAGATTGCGCGGACGTTTGCAAGCGGTTTGCCCGTCGCAAGCAGAATCAATTTCGCGGGCACAAGGTAGATGTTCGTCGCCGTGCTGATGAGTTCAAGCCATGTCCGCGGGAAAAATTTTTCGCTGGTGATGATTGAGCCGCCCGCGTGAATGACCGACAGCAGCGCGTTCAAGTTGCCGGTGAAGTTCAAATCGCCGTGCATGAACAGCCGCGTTGTCTCGTCGATGCGAAAGATTTTGTTCTGCGTCGGGAAGAAGTCGATCCAGCTGGCGAAGGTGCGGCGGAAAATTTTCGGCGCGGAAGTTGAGCCGCCGCTCATCACGGCGAAGGTTTCGGACGGATTTTTTTTCTGCGCGGCAAAGAAACTCACAGCCTGCGAAAAAAATTTCCCGCGCGGTGTCGTGTCGATGGCGTGGAAGAATTCGCGGTAGGTGACGGCGGCGTCGTCGACCTGCAGAAAAATTTTGTCGGGGAAAGTTTTTGCCCGCGCCTGAAGCAAATCGTAGAAGTTCATGGTGCCTCCGTTGACAAAAGTCTTGCGATGTGTGATAACCGTAAAAAATTTTCGGGGAGTGTTGAGCGTGAAGAATTTATTCGGGCTGACGCCGGCGCAGTTGGCGGCGGAGCTGGAACCGTTGCCGCGTTTCCGTGCAAAACAAATCGCCGCGCACATCTATAAGCACGGCGCAAAAGATTTTTCGGCGATGGACGACCTGCCCAAGGCGTTGCGCGTCGAACTTGCCGAACGATACGAGATCAAGCCCGCGGAACTTTTATCGCGGCTGGATTCGGCGGACGGACTGACAACGAAATTTTTGTTGGGATTCGACGGCGCGGCGGTTGAAATCGTCCTCATGCGCCACGATTACGGCAACAGCGTCTGCATATCGTCGCAGGTCGGTTGCCAAATGGGTTGCAAGTTCTGCGCCTCGACGCTCAAGGGGCTTGAACGGAATTTGACGGCGGCGGAGATGCTCGGCGAAATTTTTGTTGCGGCGGAAATTTTTCGCGGCGAAGGGAGCAAGCTCGATTCGGTCGTGGTGATGGGCTCGGGCGAACCGCTGATGAATTTCGACGCGCTGATTGCGATGCTGAAACTTCTGCACGAAGACTGGTGCCTGGGCATGAGCTATCGCAAGGTGACGGTCTCGACGTGCGGCGTGGTGCCCGCGATAAAAAAATTGCGCGACGAGAAAATTCCCGTCACGCTGTCGATATCGTTGCATGCGCCCGACGACAAACTTCGCTCCGCGCTCATGCCGATCAATTCCGCGTTCGGGCTGACGAGTTTGCTGGCGGCGGGCGACAGTTTTGCCGAGGCGACGGGGCGGCGCGTCACGTACGAATATATTTTGCTCGGCGGCGTCAACGATACCGAAGAGCACGCGCGGCGTCTGGCGAAGATTTTGAGCGGGCGACTCGCCAACGTCAACCTGATTCCGTTCAACCCCGTCAACGAACGCGACTTCCTTCCGCCAACACGCAACGCAGTCCAAAAATTTTTCCACTTCCTCAACACGCACGGCATTGGCGCGACCGTTCGCAAGGAGATGGGCGCGGACGTCAACGCGGCGTGCGGGCAACTTCGCGCGAAGTTTCAGCGGTGAGCCGACGCGATCATCTCGCGGGCATTGGACAGCGACGTTGCCGACTCTTTGCCAGACGCCATGCGCGAAATTTCTTTGACGCGTTCGGTGTCGTTGAGCCGTTCGACTGCGGTGACCATGCGCCCGCCGATTTCCGATTTGGTGATGCGAAGGTGAACGTCGGCCGCCGCCGCGATTTGCGCAAGGTGAGTGACGCACAGCACTTGCCGCCCGCGCGAAATTTTTTTGATGGCTTCGGCAACGGTCTTTGCAGTCACGCCGCCGAGCCCCGCGTCTATCTCGTCGAAGATCATCGTCGCCGCCGAGTCGTCCGCCGTAACGGTTTTGATTGCCAGAGCGACGCGCGAGAGTTCGCCGCCGCTTGCAACGTTCGACAGCGGCAAAAGTTCTTCGCCGACGTTCGCGCTGAAAAAAATTTCCGCAGAGTCTGCGCCGCGTGCAGTCAGTTCCGACTCGTTGACGGCGATTTGAAACCGTGCGCCTTCCATGCCCAGCCGCCGAACTTCGCGTTCGACCGCCGCGCTCAAAATTTTTGCCGACGCACGACGCATCGTCAACAGCTGAGCCGCGCAGGTTTCGGTTGAACGTTCCAATTCCGCGACCGACCGTTGAAGCTCGGCGGTGTCCGCGTCGAAGTTTTCTGCCGCAGAAATTTCCGCGCGAATCGAGGTGAGCCGCTGAAGAATTTCGTTGACCGACGCACCGTACTTCTGCTTGAGCTTGAAGATTTCATCAGCCCGCGCGTGCAATTCGTCCAAACGTTCGGGCGCGAAGTCCATGCCGTCGGCGTAAGCGTGAATGTCGTCGGCTGCCTCGTGCAAAAAAATTTCCGCCTCGTCCAAAAGTTTGCGAGCCGCGTTCAACTTGTCGTCGAATCGCGCGACGTCCGCCAGATACTTCGACACGCGAGCCAGCCCCGTCAAAATGTCGTCGTCGCCGTCGTTGAGAATCTGCGCGGCGTGCTGAATGTCCTCGGCGATTTTTTCCGCGTGAGAAAGTTTTTTGATCTGCGCGTCAATCTCGTCGTCCTCATCGGGCTTCAAATGCGCCGCCGAAATTTCCTGCTCCTGCCAACGCAAAAACTCCAGCCGCCGAAGATTTTCCTCCCGCGCAGAAATTTTTTCCGCCAGCGCACGCCGTTGAGCCGTCAGCGATTTGAACAGCCGACGGAAGTCCGTGAGCTTGGCGGAAATTTTTTCGTCGTCAATCAGCGCGTAAACGTTCGCGTCGTTGAGCAGCGCGAGATTTTTGTTTTGCCCGTGAATGTCGACGCGGCTTGCCGAAAATTTTTTCAGCGCGGAAAGCGTCGTCGGCTTGCCGTTGACGATGACGGTGCTTGACGTGCGCGAAACAATTCGTTCAATCGTCAGCCCGTCGGAAAATTTTGCGGCGACGCGAAGTTTGTCCGAGCCCTTGCGGATTTTGCCGACGCCGACGCGGTTGCCCAGCACCATTCCGAGCGCGGAGGCTCCGGCTGTAGGCGAGGTGGTCTTCAACACCGCCATGATGGGCTACCCCGAGAGCCTGACCGATCCCAGTTATGCAGGTCAGATCTTGGTGCTCACCTATCCTCTGGTGGGCAATTACGGTGTACCTCCTTTCACGAAGGCCGACAACGGACTGCCCTTGTTCATGGAGAGCAATCGCATTCATGCCACGGCAATCGTTGTGAGCGACTATTGCGAGGAGTATTCGCATTGGAATGCCAGTGAGAGTCTGGCAGACTGGCTGAAGCGCGAGCACGTGCCGGGCATCACTGGCATTGACACCCGACAGCTGACGAAGGTGCTGCGTGAGCATGGCGTGATGATGGGCCGAATCGTGTTTGACGATTCTACAGCCGACCAGCAAGCGGTCGAACAGATAGACTACGGAAATATAAACTGGGTGGCCCGCGTGTCGTGTAGCGAAGTCATTCGCTATAATGAGGGCGCAGGCAGGCGAGTGGTGCTGGTAGACTGTGGTGTCAAGGCCAACATCATACGCTGTCTGCTGAATCGTGGTGTCGAGGTCGTCCGTGTGCCGTGGAACTATGACTACACCACGATGGAGTTCGATGGCCTTTTCCTTGCCAACGGCCCTGGCGACCCTGACACATGCGAAGAAGCCGTGCAGGTGCTTCGCAAACAGATGTCGCAGAGCCGAAAGCCCATCTGTGGCATTTGCATGGGCAATCAGTTGCTGGCCAAGGCCGCAGGCGCCACTATCTATAAGCTGAAATACGGACATCGTTCCCACAACCAGCCCGTGCGCGAGGTAGGCACCAACCGCTGCTATGTCACATCGCAGAATCACGGCTATGCCGTCGATGCCGCCACGCTGCCCTCCGACTGGCGCGAGTTGTTTGTCAACATGAACGACAACTCCAACGAGGGCATACGCCATCTCACCCATCCTTGGTTTACCAGTCAGTTTCATCCAGAGGCCTGTTCAGGTCCCGTTGACACCGAATTTATGTTTGACCGTTTTATTGATAGTTTATGAAATACGAAGGAATCAAAAAAGTGCTGCTCCTTGGCTCGGGCGCACTGAAGATAGGCGAAGCCGGCGAGTTTGACTATTCTGGTTCGCAAGCCTTGAAAGCCCTGCGCGAAGAAGGCATCAAGACCGTGTTGATCAATCCGAATATTGCCACTGTTCAGACCTCAGAGGGAGTGGCCGACGAGATTTATTTCCTTCCTGTTCAGCCCTATTTCGTAGAACGGGTCATCGAGAAGGAACGTCCCGACGGGATATTGCTGGCCTTTGGCGGGCAGACCGAACTGAACTGTGGCGTTGAACTCTACAAGAGCGGCATTCTTGAAAAATATGGTGTGCGTGTGCTCGGAACGCCCGTTCAGGCCATCATGGACACCGAAGACCGCGAGCTTTTTGTCAGGAAACTCGATGAAATCAACGTAAGCACCATCAAGAGCGAGGCTTGCGAATCGATGGAACAGGCACGACAGGCAGCCCGGGACTTGGGCTATCCTGTC
>JADEZQ010000029.1 GCA_015206785.1 Quinella sp. 2Q5
AGCGCGATATCAGCTTTGCGTGCGCCGTCGTTCATCAGGGCTTGGATATCCGTTTTCGCGAAGACGCCGCAACGTGAAGCAATCGTGTAAATCTGTTTGCCGCGTTCAGCAAGAGCGTTTAATCCGAGCGCGTCCGTCGACAGCAAACTTGCCATGTGGTCGATGAATGAGCCCGTGCCGCCCGCGCAAACGCCGTTCATGCGAACTTCGGGCGCGTTGCCGAGATAAATTATCTTGGCGTCCTCGCCGCCGAGTTCGACAACCGTGTCCGTCTGCGGAATGAATTCTTCAACCGCGCGTTGGCAAGCGATGACTTCTTGCACGAACGGCAGGGAAATTTTTTTCGCGATGCCCATGCCCGCCGAGCCCGCCAACGCAATCCGAAATGTTTTCTCGCCGATGATGTTCTTGAGCGACGTCAATGAGTTCGTCAGCGCGGCACCGATCTCGGAGAAGTGTCGCGCATAGTTCTTGAAGACAATCCGTTGATCTTCCATGACGACGAGTTTTATCGTCGTGGAGCCGATATCAATCCCGACTTCCATAAAAAAATCACCTCGCCGCCTGTAATTCTATAATTCCGCCTGCACACTGTCAACGAAAAAAAATCGCCCCCGACGAATCGGCGACGATTGGAAAATTTTTTCAACGGTCACTTGGCGGCGTCGAGCACGGTCATAACGTCGAGCGAAGTTTTTAGCCCGCGTTCGACTGCCGCATAGTCGCCGCGCTCAAAAATTTCTGCGAAGGCAACAAACTCGTGAACCATGCGGTGATCGAATTGGTTGAGCGAAAATTTTTTGACGGGCTCGCCGCGAACGGCAAGTTCGAACTCGGTCAGCTCATTGGGCGGCGTGGTCGACAGGATATAACCGCGGTCGCCTTGCACGCTGAAGAAGCACGGGCTGCCCGAATCCTTTGCGCCGGTGCATTGCGCGATGAAGCCGTCGTATTCCATCGTGACGGTGCCGCTCGTGTCGATGCCGTTCCAGCCGAAGTTCGCGGCGTAAGAAATTTTTTTCGGCAGACCGAACAGCGCGACGACCAGGTTGAGATTGTAGACGTTGATGTCGGTCAAAGCTCCGCCGAAAGTTTTGGGGTCGAAGGCGGGCGCGACGATGTGTTCGTCACGGTAGGCGTCGTAGCGGCTGGAATACTGCGAGTAATTGCAAAGCACCATCTTGACGGAGCCGATCTTGGGCAGGGCGTCACCTATTGCGAAAAAATTCGGCAGGTGCAGATTGGTCACCGCCTCGAACAGATAGAGCCGCTTGCTCAACGCCGTGTCAATGAGGTCGCGAGCTTCTTGGGCGGACGTGGTGAACGGCTTCTCGACGATGACGTTTTTGCCGGCGTCCAGAAATTTTTTCGCGTACTCGTGATGAACGCTGTTGACGAGCCCGACATAAACGAAATCAATCGTCGGGTCGGCGGCAATGTCTTCCGGGTCGCAGGTGAATTTTTCCACGCCAAACCGTTCGGCAAGCGCGGCTGCCTTGTCGCGGCTGTGGGGTCTGCCCCAAATGTTAGCGACGCGAAATTTTCCCGACGACTGCATCGCGCTGACGGCTTCGGGAATAATTTTGCCCGTGCCGAGAACTGCAACGTTAATCATGCTGAATCCTCCTTCCAAACGAAAAAACCCCTTCGCGTTGCGTGAAGGAGCCTTTCTGATGGGTCATCTCTCGTGCGAAAAATAAACTTTCGGTGGAACTATCATGTCCAACTTCTCTTCGGCGATTTGCTTGATGCGTTCGGGTGATTTGAGTTGAGCGATTTCCACGCGCAGACGTTGGTTTTCCAGTTCGAGCTGTTGAGCTTGGCTTTCCGTTGCAACGAGCGCATAGCCGCGGCTGGCGTTGATTCCGCTACGGATAACCACTGTCATTGCCAATATGGTAAAGACCGTCAAGAACACGCGGAAGCGCGAGCGTAGCAGGTGATTGAGCCGCGGTTTCCCGCTGATTAGGGTCAATGACGCCTCGTTTGGTTCTGCCTGAGGACGGCTGTCATATTTGGGTTTGCGTTTTATAGTCAACAGAATTCCCCCTTCGATTTCACGGTGAACATTCTATCACTCACGCCCGCCGATTCGTTCGACGACGCGCAGCTTGGCTGACTTCGCCCGACCGTTGCGTTCGGTTTCGTCGACCGACGGCGTTTGAGCCTTGCCGAGGATTTTTATTTGAGCCCGATGGTTGCACACGCACACTGGAAAATTTTTCGGGCAGATGCAACCTTGAGCGAGCAATCGGAACGTTTCCTTAACGCGGCGGTCTTCTAGGGAGTGGAAGCTGATGACCGCGAGCCTGCCGCCGATTTTAAGACGGGCGACGGCTTTTTGCAAGGCGTCGGATAAAATTTTCAGTTCACCGTTGACTTCGATGCGCACCGCCTGAAAGATTCGTTTGGCGCTGTGACCGCCGTGAGGTGTGCGCGGGACGTTCTGTTCTATGATGCCGGCGAGTTCGCCGGTTGTTTGCAGGGGGGAATTTTTTCGGGCGCGGATTATGGCGGCGGCGGCTCGTCGGGCGAAACGTTCTTCGCCGTATTCGCGAAAAATTTTTGCCAGCCGCTCCTCGTCGTAGCCGTTGATGACGTCGCGGGCAGTCAACCTTTGCCGACGATCCATGCGCATATCCAGCGGGGCGTCGTGAACGTATGAGAAGCCGCGAGCAGCAGTGTCGATTTGGTGGGACGAGACGCCCAGGTCGAAGAGTGCGCCGTCAATGTCGCTGACGTTGAGGCTGTCGAGGACGGCGTCGAGTTCGCTGAAGTTCGCGCGGACAATCTCCACGCGGCAGCTGAGGTCGGTCAATCGTTCGCGGGCGGCACTGATAGCTTCGTCGTCGCGGTCGATGCCGATGAGCGTGCCCTGAGCCGTGAGCCGTTGCCCAATTGCCGAGGCGTGACCTGCTCCGCCGAGCGTGCAGTCCAGGTAGGTGCCGTTCGGTTTGATATCGAGCGCGTCGACGGCCTCGTCAAGCATAACGCTCGTGTGTTCAAAGTCCAACGTTACCCGCCTCCAAATTGTTTGCTGGTCATATTCGCGCTACCGTGAAATTTTCCTTTAGCCCGCCAAAAAATTTTTTCATTGCAAATTCATTGACGGTCGCCGCGCAGGTGATATAATCGGCGGCAATTTAAAGGAGGCGTTTCCAATGAAGATTACCAAGGACATGAGCATAATGGATGTCGTGCAACGCTACCCCGACACGGCGATGGTCTTCCTGTATGCGGGGATGGGTTGTTTCGGTTGCCACGCGGCGCAATTCGAGAGCATTGAGGAAGGCGCGTTGGTTCACGGTATCGACGCCGATAAGCTCGTTCAGGCTCTCAATGAGATTGTCGAGGCGAACGACGAAGCTGACACGGAACTTGCGGGCGTGGCGGCGAAATAAATTTTTCCCGCGGCGGCGGTTGATGACTGCGATTGCTGACGGCGGTTGCTGTTGCTCACTGCGTCTGCGTTTAGATCTACTTTCTTTTGCGGGTCCAAAAGAAAGTAGCAAAGAAAAGGACCACCGAGCCGGCAACGACGCATCACGACGTCGTATGCCGGCGGCCGCCCGTCCATGGGCGGCCGTGTTGTCGGCTCAGGAAACGGGTGACGATGACGTCTTCGGGCGTCGTCTTTTTTTATTGGGGAGTTTGCAGATGTCGGCGCACCAAAATTTCGGCGACGAGGGCGTCAACGGGTTCGGGCGGCACCTGCATTGACGTGGGCAACAGCCTTCGCCAGCCCCGCGGTGGATTTTTTTGCCAGTACAGGCGACGAGCTTCTTCGGTGGTGTGTTTTTCGTCGACGAGCTTGAACGTGAGCCCTGCCGCAGAAATTTTTTCCGAAGCCGCCTTGTGAGTGGTGCCGTCGCCCAAAATCACAGCTTCCACGTCGAAGGTCGCCGCCAAATTTTTCAGGACGTCAGCAAGGTCGTCGGTGGCAACCACGCGCTGAAATTTGATGTCGCCCGCCGCAGTCAGCACAGCCACGCCGCACTTGTCGCGCCCGGGGTCAATGCCCATGAACATAGCTCAAGCCCCCTGCACGCGGATATTCAGGCGCAACGGTCCCTGCGAGTCGGTTTCTTCGCGGGCATAGGCAGTCAGGCGCACGCTGCCCTTGATGTCGTCGAGCGTGTCCAAAACTTCGTAGAGCTGGCTGCCTTCCATGCGCCCGACGCTGCCGGTCAAGGGGTCGGACAAAATTCCGCGCTCCACTGACAAACGATTGATCTCGGTCAGAAAATCCTGCAAGACGAGTTCAGGCGGATTGGCGTCGTCGAGGGTGTAGGTCTTGGCAAAAATCTGTTCGCCCCTGCCGAAAATTTTTTGGTTGGGATAGACTTCCAGGCGGGCGCGCACGGGTTCGCCGCGAACGAGATTGCCCGCCGCGGAAATTCTCAAGACCATGTCGTTGCCGCTAGATTCAATCTGTTCGATGGTTCGGTGCAGTTCGGGCTGATAGATCCAGACGGCAGTGTTCTCGTCGCCGCCGAAACGAGAGACGATGTTTTGAGTGGCGCGGTCGGCAAGGGCTTTGATGTCGGCGGAAATTTCTTCGGCAGTGCGTCCGCCGCGAATGATGCCGCTTGCCAAAATTTCTCCCGCGCGCAAAGTGATGTCGCCTTCGCGGATGGCGATTATGCCTTCGCGCAGACGCTGATTGCGTTGTTCAAGCTCGGTGTTGTCGGAGGAGAGTTTGTCGTTGGCGGAAGAGAGCTTATCGTTGTCGGCGGTCAAGGTGACGTTGAAGTCGGTGAGCTTCTGATTGTCGGCGGTGAGCGCGGCGTTGTTGCCCGAAAGGTTTTCGTTGAGTGCGGTGAGTTCGTCGTTGGTGGATTGCAGGCGTGAGCCTTCTTCTTTAAGGCGGTCGCTCTCGGCGCGAAGTTCCTCCTGCTCGGTCTTGAGTGAAGCTATCTCGGTTTTGGATTCGCGAAGATTTTCGTTGGCGCGTTCAAATTCGGTCTGCGCCTTGAAGAGATTTTCGGTCGCCTCGTCGAGTTCTTCCAGCGTGGAATTCATCGTTGCCCTAAGCTCGTCCATGCCGAAGAGAGCTGTGCGCACGTTCTGCGATATCAGCACCATGAACCCGATTGACAGCGCGGTTATCAGCCCGCCCGTGACGACGGTGACGATCATCGACGTATGGCGCGGGCGCAGTCCAAAGATACTCAGCCGCTTCTTGCCGATTTTGGTGCCGAGCTTGTCGCCGATAAAGGCGATGGCTCCGCCGGTCACAATCATCACGAATATCAGATATATTCCTTCCAATGGCTCATCTCCTCAGGAATTCGTCCCGGTCATCGGGCGGGCAACGCTGTAGACGTGTTCGACGCGGCGCAAACGATTCATCAGTGCGCTGACCTGTTCAGCGTTGACAATCTCGACGCCAAGCTTGACGGTGGAAGTTTTGTTGTACTTGTTGGGCACGGCGTGAATGGAATGCAAGTTCAGCTTCATCTCGGCGGGCACGGCTATCAGCTCGGCAAGAACGCCGCTCTTGTCCTCGCAGACGATTTCGATTTCCACGGGATAGAGCTGTTCGCCCGTCGTGTTCCAGCTGACTTCAATCATGCGTTCCACGTCGCCCTTGCCGTTTAGGATGTTGGGGCAGTCCGCGCGGTGAACGGAAACTCCTCTGCCGCGCGTGATGTAGCCGACGATCTCGTCGCCTGGAATTGGGTTGCAACATTTAGCCAGCCGCACGACAAAACCGCTCTCCCCTTCGACGAGGATGCCCTGTTCGGAATTCTTGCGGTTGCCCTTGTCGGGAATCTGTTTGATTTCCGCAAGCAGTGCCGAGACGTCGGGCGGAGTGTTTTCAGCGCGTTCCTTCTTGTGCAGTTCGACGAGTTTGGTGATGATTGAATGAGCCGACACGCCGCCATAACCGATGCTCGCGAGCAAATCGTCTTCGTCGGCGATGTTCATGCGCTTGGCAATCTCCCCCAGCCGATTTTCCTTGAGCAGGTCTTTGGGGGTGTAGCCCAGCCGTTTGAGTTCGGTCTCCAGCTGTTCGCGGCCGTTGGCGATGTTTTCTTCGCGATTCTCGCGCTTGAACCAGCTGCGGATTTTCGTGCGCGTGTCGCTCGATGCAACGATGTTCAGCCAGTCGCGGCTCGGTCCGTTGTTGGAACGGTTGGTGACGACCTCAACGAAGTCTCCGTTCTGCAGCTTGTATTCCAGCGGCACGATTCGCCCGTTGACTTTGGCACCGACGCAATGATGACCAACCTCGGTGTGAATGCGATAGGCGAAGTCGATTGGATTGGAGCCGCGCGGCAAGACGACCAAATCTCTGCCGGGCGTGAAGACAAAAACCTCGTCGCTGAAGAAGTCGAGCTTCAAAGCCTCCAGATATTCCTTCGGGTCTTTGATCTCCTTTTGCAGCTTCGCCATTCGCCGCAGCCAGGAAATTTTTTGGTCACGGTCACTGTTGGCGGGCTTCGAGGAGCCGGTCTCCTTGTACTTCCAATGAGCCGCGACGCCGTATTCGGAAATCTTGTGCATGGCGAAGGTGCGAATCTGAATCTCCAACGGATAGCCCAGAGCCATAACCGTGGTGTGCAGGGATTGATAGCCGTTGCTTTTGGGCACGGCGATATAGTCTTTGAATCTGCCGGGGATGGGTCGCCACTTCGCGTGAATGAGTCCCAGCACGTTATAGCAGTCCTTAACGTCGTCGACGAGAATCCGCACGGCTGACAAGTCGTAGATCTCGCCGATGTCTTTGTGGTCGCGCATCATCTTCTTGTAGATGCTGTAGAAATGTTTTGCCCGCCCGCTTATGGACGCGTGAATCTCCAGCTCGTCGAACTCCTCTTCAATCAGGCGCACTGCCTCGCTGATGTAGATTTGACGTTCGCGGCGTTTCTGCTTGACGTGCTCAACCAAATCGTAATAAATGTCCGGCTCCAGATAGCGCAGGCTCAGGTCTTCCAGCTCCCACTTGATGGACGAGATGCCCAGTCGGTTTGCAAGCGGCGCGTACAGTTCCAGCGTCTCTTGAGCAATGCGTTTGCGTTTGTCCTCGCGCATGAATTTTAGCGTGCGCATGTTGTGCAGGCGGTCGGCAAGCTTGATGAGGATAACGCGCATATCTTTTGCCGTGGCGATGATCAACTTGCGGTAGGCTTCGATTTGCTGTTGCTCCTTGTTCTTGAAGTAGATTTTTCCGATTTTGGTGACGCCGTCGATTAGAAGCGCAATCTCCTTGCCGAACATATCTTCCATCTCTTCGAGCGTGAAGATTGTGTCTTCAACCACGTCGTGCAAGATAGCGGCGGCAATGGTCATGTCGTCGAGTTGCAGCTCCGCCAGAATCGTTGCGACGTTCAGCGGGTGAAGAATGTATGGTTCGCCCGAGGCGCGTGTTTGACCGGCGTGACCCTCTTTGGCGACGAGATATGCCCGTTCAATCAGCCCGAAGTCCGCTTCGGGGTTGTAGGCTCGGACGGTGTCCATCAGCGTTTCTATGGTGACGGGTGGTTTGCCCTTGTCGTTCATGTCATAAGGGAGCGACGCTTGACCGAATCGAGCGAGATGACTTTGCCGGTCTCGACGTCGGCTCCCCGTTCCCTCCTTCCCAGGCGAAATGTCCGTGAGTTTGTCAGCTCCAATTTATTTTTCGGGCGCGGCATGTCGAAGGCTCTTCGGTCTCGGTTCCTCACAACGAGCCCAAGCTCCTCAAAGACGGTGACCGCGACGGCGAATGTGTACACGGAAAAATTTTTCTCGGTCTGGTTGTTGAAAGCCTTGACCAGCGCGCACAGGTCGAAGCGGTCGGTGTAGACGCGGGCACGGCGCAGGAAGTTGTACACGGCGAGAAGCTGTTGGCGGTCGGGGAACTCGGCGGCAATTTCCACCGGCTCCAAGCTCGACACGTTGCATTGAATGCGAACGGTGCCCTGCCACTCGTCAAGCGACGGCTCATAGGCGACGTCAATCGGCTCGTTGTCAACCAGCGGCGCAAGGCTGCCCATTCCCCAAGCGACGGCTCGAATGTCGGGCGCGTTGTCGGTCTCGGCGGGGATGGCGAAGCTCAGGTGAGTGCCGTCCTTACCCATTGCCCTGGCGTGGACGCCGCGAACTTTGGTGCAGGCAAGAACGGGGCGCGGGTTGCCGATGCCGTAGGGCTCGAACTTGTCGAACTCGCGGGCGGTGTCGATGTCAATCTGCGCGGGGTTGATGATGGCGTCGATGTGAAGAATCGGCTGATAGTCCTCGTCGCGCAGATGTCGGCGAACGTAATCGTCGAAGCGGCTTGCGAACTCGGTGACGTTCTCGGCTGTGATGCTCAAGCCCGCCGCCTGCGAATGCCCGCCGTATTGTTCGAAGAGATTGCTCATGGTGTCCAGCGCGTTCTTCATGTGCAAGGCAGGAATGCTTCGGCAAGACCCGCGATAAAGTTTGCCGTCCTGCGTCGTCAGAATGATGGTCGGCAGGTTGTAGCGTTCAACGAGTTTGGACGCCGTCAAGCCGATAACGCCTTCGTGCCAGCCGTCGCCCGCAATGACCAGAGTGCAGAGGTCGCCGCCGTGTTCGCAGCGCATGTCGCCGGCAATTTCCTCGGCAGCCTCCAAAATTTTCGCCTCGATGTCTTTGCGCCGCTGATTCATCTTGTTGAAGCTGCGCGCGGTTTCATTGGCGGATTCGACGTCGTCGTTGAGCAGGAGGTTGAGCCCTTCGCCGGCGGATTTGAGTCGCCCGACGGAATTCAGACGCGGAGCAATCTGGAAGGCGATTTGTCCTGCGGAAATTTTTTTGTCGCCGGGGCACGACACATTGACCAGCGCACGCAGTCCCACGCATTGACTCTGGCGCAAGAGTTGAAGTCCCATGCGAACGATCTTACGGTTCTCGCCCTTGAGCGGCACGAGGTCGGCAACGGTCGCCATTGCCGCAAGCTCGATGTCTGTCGTGTAGGTTTGAATGTCCACGCCGCGCAGATAATTCATCAGAGCCTGGCTGAGCTTGAAGGCGACGCCCGCTCCGCAAAGATTTTTGTCGGGATAATTGCAACCGCGTTGGTTGGGATTGACGACGGCAACGGCACTGGTGACGTCGTCGAGCGCGGGCAAGTGATGGTCGGTGACGATGACGTCCATGCGTTCGGCAACGGCGGCAATCTCGCGCTCATTGGTGATGCCGCAGTCGACGCTGATGAGAAGTTCCACGCCGTCGGCAGAAATTTTTTCCAGCGCGGGAATGTTCAAGCCGTAGCCTTCGTCGCGGGTGGGAATGTAAGATTGGACGCGCCCGCCGAGCTTTCGCAACGCGCGAATCAAAATCGCCGAGGCACTCATCCCGTCCACGTCGTAATCGCCATAGACGCAGACGCTCTCCTTCTCGTCGATGGCGCGGGCAATTCTCTCGACGGCTGATTGCATTCCCTTCATAGCGAACGGATCATGGAAGGGCGCGGCTTCGGGTTCCAAAAAATTTTTCGCAGACTGCGCGTCGCGTATCCCGCGGTGATACAAAACCTTCGCGGTGAGGAAGCTGACGTTTAGTGCCTGAGCCATTTCGCGAACCGCGGCTCCGTTCGATTCCCTGACGACCCATTTCTTTCGCATTACGATTCTCCGTTCCGTAGTGTCATTTGCCGCTTGATTGTACAATTCTTTGCGGCGGCTGTCTACAAAAATCTGCCGTTGCCTTCCACGCGCGGCAGGTGTTATAATCTGCGCGGCATAACGAAATCACGAAGGAGGCGTTTCAACTGATGGAGAACTCTGCGTTGTCAATGCTCCCGCCGATAATCACGATAGTTCTTGCGCTGTGGACAAAGGAAGTCTATACGTCGCTGATAGTCGGGATTTTCGCGGGGGCAATGCTTTTTACGGGCGGCAACTTCATCGAATCAATCGTCACGTTCTTCGCCATCATGGAGGAGAAAGTCGGCGGCAACGTGAATATCTTGGTCTTCCTGGTTATCCTGGGTATCCTCGTCGCCATAATCAGCAAGTCCGGTGCCACGCGCGCCTACGGCAACTGGGCACGCTCGGTCATCAGCGGCAAACGTTCTGCGCTGGGGCTGACGGCGTTTCTGGGCATGTTGATTTTCATCGACGATTACTTCAACTGCCTGACAGTCGGAACGATTATGCGCCCCGTCACCGACAAGTTCAAAATCTGCCGCGCCAAGCTCGCCTACGTCATCGACGCGACGGCGGCTCCCGTGTGCATCATCGCGCCCGTGTCGAGTTGGGCGGCGGCGGTCGGTTCGTCTTTACCGGACGCCTCGCTGATTGACGGCTTCGTCCTCTTCCTGCAGACGATACCCTTCAACCTGTATGCAATCCTGACAATGCTGTTCATGTCGTTTATCGTGGTGACCGGCAGAGACTTCGCGACGATGGGTGCCGAAGTCCGCAAGAACAATGAGCACTTCGAAATCCCTGCCGAATATCGCGACGCCGCCTGTGGCGAACAATCCACCGGCGGTCAAGGCAAGATTATCGACCTGTTGCTTCCTTTGGCGGTGCTCATCAGCGTCTGCATCTATTGCATGCTCTACACGGGCGGCATTCACGAGGGCAAGACGATCTCCGACGCCTTCGCCGACTGCGACGCCTCCAAGGCTCTGGCGGTGGGCTCATTCATTGCGCTGCTGTTCATCAGTGCGCTGTATCTGCCGCGCAAAGTCATCAACTTCAACGAATACTGCGACTGCTACAGCCAAGGCTTCAAGGCGATGGTGCCCGCGATATTCATCCTGTGCCTGGCGTGGACGCTGTCGGGCATCTGCTCGGATAAATACCTGAACCTGGGCGGCTACGTCGGAACGATTGTCCAAGCTCACGCGTCGCTTGCAATGTTCCTGCCGGTAATCTTCTTCGTGGTGTCTATGGCGTTGGCGTTCGCCACCGGCACGAGCTGGGGGACGTTCGGCATTTTGATTCCGATTGCGATATCCGTGCTGGTGAACTTGCCGACCGAACAGGCAGCGAGCTTGCTGGTCATCTGCGTTGCGGCGATATTGGCAGGCTCCGTCGGCGGCGACCACGCCTCACCCATCTCCGACACGACCATTCTTGCTTCGGCGGGCGCACAATGTCATCACATCGACCACGTCTCCACACAGGTGCCCTACGTGCTGACGGTCTCGTCTTGCTGCGTCGTCGGCTACATCGTCGGCGGCATCACCATGAACGGCTGGCTTGCTCTGGGCACGGGGCTGGCGTGCTTAGCTGTGGTGTTCATCGTCATTCGCGCCAAAGTCCCTGCCATCGACGTTTGACCGACAACTTCCCTCGCGGCGGCGGGGGATTTTTTTTTGCCGACGACAGCCGTCACCCGTTGAAGTCAGCGACAACACGGCCGCCCATGGACGGGCGGCCGCCGGCATACGACGACGTGATGCGTCGTTGCCGGCTCGAAGGTCCTTTTCTTTGCTACTTTCTTTTGGACCAGCAAAAGAAAGTAGATTCAAACGCAAACGCAGTCATCAACCGCCGCTGTCAACCGCAACCCGTCACCGAAGCTGATAACGAGGCCGCCCATGGACGGGCGGCCGCCGGCATACGACGTCGTGATGCGTCGTTGCCGGCTCGGTGGTCCTTTTCTTTGCTACTTTCTTTTGGACCAGCAAAAGAAAGTAGATCTAAACGCAAACGCAGTGAGCAGACGCCGACACAATCGCCGTCGAAAAAAATTCATGCCGAAAAAATTTTTTCTGCTATAATCGGCGGCGAGGTGGTCTGATGAAAATCCAAACGATAGAATATTTTTTCCGCGAGGTGCTCTTGTCGATGATCCGCAACCGCTGGATGACCTTCGCTTCAATCGGGACGGTGGCGGTGTCGCTGTTTGTATTGGGCGTCTTCTTCACGCTCGTGGTGAACATGAACAAACTTGCCTCGTCGCTGGAGAGCCAAGTGCAAATTTCCGTTTACATAGACGACGACCTGACCGACGCCGAACGCGCCGACATAGAACGCATGACTCGCGGTCTAAAAAGCGTGGCGAAGGTTGAGTACGTGCCGCGCGAAGAGGCGTTGAAAATTCTGCGCGAGAGGCTCGGCGACAACCAAAAAATTCTCGACGCACTGGGTGAATCAAATCCCCTGCCCAATTCGTTCCTGGTCACCGTCAACAGTGCCGACGACGTGACGAAAACCGCCGCGGCAATCGCTGACCTTTACGGCGTGGAGGAAGTCAAGTATGGGCAAGACGTCGCCGCCAACCTGTTCGAGATGACGCATCTGCTTCGGCTCTTCGGGCTGATATTGATGGCACTGCTGTTGGGCGCAACGGTCTTCATCATATCGAATACGATTCGGCTGACGGTCTTCGCGCGGCGCAAGGAAATCGCAATCATGAAGTACGTCGGCGCAACGGACTGGTTCATTCGCTGGCCGTTCATATTGGAGGGCGTGGCACTCGGCATAATCGGCGGCGGCGTGAGCGCGTGGGCATTGCGTTCGTTCTATGCGGCAATGGTCAACAAAGTTTACGAGTCGCTGGCGTTCTTCCCGCTGGTCGAACAATATCCGTTCATGAGCTACGTGACGGCGGGCTTGTGCGCGGCGGGAGTAGTCATTGGGATTTTGGGCAGCACCGTTTCGCTCAAGCGATTCATGGAGGTTTGACGTGTCGAAAAAATTTTTAGTCGCGCTGGCGGTTCTGATGTTGCTGACGGGTTCGCCGGCCTTTGCCGACGACGACGAGGAGATAGAACAGCTTCAGCAGGAACGGGCGGCTTATGAGCAGGCGGCGCAGAAGGCTCGTGCGGCGGCGGAACTGATTCAAGGCAAGATTGATTCGGTGTCGGAATTCAAGCGGCAACTTGACGACGATGCGGCTGAGGCAACCGCCGTCTACGACGAGAGGCAGGCGGCACTGAACGAGACGCTCTATCGCATAGACGAGAACGAGACCAAGCTTGCCGAGGCGACTGCCGAGCTCAACGAACGCCATCAGGTTTTGGAACGGCGCGTCCGCGACATTTACATCAACGGGCAGATTTCGTATCTGGATGTGCTGTTCGGTGCCAAAGATTTCGGCGACTTCCTCACGCGGATGGATTTGCTCAAGCGCGTGATGATTCGCGATTCCGAACTTGTCGCCGATGTCCTCAAGTATCAGCAGGAGATTCAAGAACGCGGCAAACAGTTGGAAGCAGACCGCCGCGTTCAAACCGATCTCGCCGCGGCAGCCGAAGAGGCAATGCAAGTCAAACTGGAGAAGGTCGCTAAGCAGCAGGCGTTGATTGATTTGATGGAAGGCGACAAGGACGTCTATGATCAGCAGTACGATGAGATGATGGCGTCGAGTGCCGAAGTCGGGCGGCTCATTGCGCAAAAGGAGGAGGAACGTCGTCGCAAGGGTGAAGCGGCTGAACGTGCGGCTCGTGCGGGAAACGTCGCGAACGGCGGCTACGTCGTGCCCAGTTTCGGCGGAGGCATGAGCTTGCCCGTTGCCGGCGAAATAACGTCGGAATTCGGCTGGCGCACGCACCCAATCTTCGGCAGCGCACGCTTCCACAGCGGCATAGACATCGGCGCGGATTACGGCGTGCCCATTCACGCGGCGGCGTCGGGCGTCGTCATTGAGGCGGGCTGGATTGGCGGCTACGGCAACACGGTGATGATTGAGCACGGCTCAGGAATCGTCACGCTCTACGGGCACAACGAGAGCTTGGCGGTCAGCGTCGGGCAGTCGGTCAATCAGGGCGACGTCATTGCTTACTGCGGCTCGACGGGCAACTCGACGGGTCCGCATTGCCACTTCGAGGTTCGCCTCGGCGGAGAGCCCGTCAGCCCGTGGGATTATCTGTAAAAAAAATTTCCCGCTGCTCGTGATGAGTGACGGGATTTTTTTTTGCGGTTGTGTATGGACGCGGCGACTAATTCCGAACGATGATACGTTGCGGCGCGATATCAGGATCAAACGTCACGTTTGCGCCGCTCGTGATGAGTGGCGGGATTTTTTTTTGCGCGATGAAATTATTTCTGTCGGTCGCGCTGAATGGAATAGCTGTAGGTGCCCAGGTCGTAGTACGCGAACCAGAGGCTTGCCTTATCCCACGTGAAGCGATAGCGTGCCGAAGCATTGCTCTTGGGATTTTCAAACGCCAGAATCAGATCGCCGCTTTTGGTCACGACGATGGTCGGCGAGTCCGATGACTTGTGGTAATAGTTCTGGCTGTCGATGTAAACTTCCATCTTCTTGTTGATGGGCGAATAACCGAGCAACATGGCGCGTTCGCCCGACTCGATGACGTAGAACAGTTTGCTGTTGGCGGTGTCCTTAAAGACGCGGAAGCTGTAGGCGGGGTAGACGTCGGGAAAATATTCGTCGTAGATGCGTTTGTCGTCCAGCCAGGCGAGCACGTGCATGCGCTTATCCGCCGAGGCATTGGCCAGCTTGCGCAGTTGCAGGCGAAGTCTGCCGTCGGCGGTGTTAAAAACTTCGTCGATTGCCTGGTCAGCCTTGAGCCCCGCCGAAAAATTTTCCGCGTTGTAAATCTGTTGGAAGTTGTCCGCCGCGTCGACAGTCGGTGTCGTCAACACCATGAGCACCGTCAGCACCAACGCCGAGAAAAATTTTTTCATGTCGAAAGCCCCCTTACACGTCCGAAAGATATTTCGTTATCGCCGCGTCATAGTCCGCCGTGTGCGCGAAAGCCTCTGCCGCCAGCTCCTTGCGCAGGTCGTCGGGAACTTCGCCGGTGTCAGCGACGAGCTTGGCAATTTCGTCGTAGCGGTCGGGGTTGGTGACGACGGTGACGTATTTGAAGTTCTTCGCCGCCGCACGAATCATTGCCGGTCCGCCGATGTCGATGTTCTCTATCGCGTCGTCAAGCGTGACGTTCGGCTTGGCGATGGTCTTCTTGAACGGATACAGATTCACAACGACCAGGTCAATCGGTTCAATGCCGTTCTCTTCCATCTGGCGAAGGTGTTCGGGGTTGTCGCGCACGGCAAGTATCCCGCCGTGGATTTTCGGGTTGAGGGTCTTGACGCGCCCGTTCATGATTTCGGGGAAGCCCGTCAGGTCGCTGACGTACGTGACCGGCACGCCCGCCGCACGAATCGCCTTGCCGGTGCCGCCCGTGCTGATGATCTCGACGCCGCTCTTGCTGAGCTTGCGAGCCAAGTCCACCACGCCAAGTTTGTTCGATACGCTGATGAGTGCACGTTTGATTTTCATGTTGCCGCCTCCAATCTCAACTCTGCGCCCGACGATTTTGAGCCGCCCGTCAATGAACAGCCGAATCGCCCGCGGATAGATGATGTGTTCCAACTCCAAGACTCTTGCCGCCAAAGTTTCCTCGGTGTCGTCCTCGCGAACGTCAACCGCCGCCTGCAAGATGATGGGACCCGTGTCGGTGCCCTCGTCGACGAAATGAACGGTGCAACCGCTGACCTTCGCGCCGTAAGCCAAAACGTCTCGGTGAGCGTGTGCGCCGGGGAATGCGGGCAGTAGCGACGGATGGATATTCATGAGCCGACCGGAAAATTTTTTGACGAAGTCCGCGCTCAATATCCGCATGAAACCTGCCAGCACCACCAAATCCACTCCGCCGATGTTTTCGATGAGAGCCGCCTCAAAATCTGCGCGGGTGGAAAAATTTTTTCGGTCGACGCAAACGTTTGGAATGCCCGCCGCCTCAGCTCGCGCCAATGCTCCGACGTTCGGCTTGTCCGTCAGCACGACCGCAATCTCTGCCGCAAGGTAGCCGCTGTCTATCGCGTCGATGATTGACTGCAAGTCCGTGCCTCGCCCCGAACACAGCACCGCCAGTTTAATCACGCAACTCACCCCCCTCGATGGTGACGCCGCCGCCTTCGACAACGCGCCCGATCTTGCAGCCGCCAATCTCGTCGGCGATGTCAGCCGCGACGATGAGAATCATGCCGATGCCGCAGTTGAACGTTCGATACATTTCGCGACGGTCAACGTCGCCCCACTCCTGCAACATCAGAAAAATTTTCGGCACGCGCCAAGAACCGGCGTCAATCGTCGCGCCCAGACCTTCAGGCAACGCGCGGGGAATGTTGTCGTAGAAGCCGCCGCCCGTGACGTGAACGAGCCCGTGAATTTTTTCGCCGAAGGTGCGGATTATCGGCAAGACCGTCGCGGGATAAAGTCTCGTCGGCGTCAACAGCTCCTCGCCCAAAGTTTTTTCGTCGGAAAATCTTTCCGCGCCCGTGAACTTCATGCGGTCGAAGACAATCTTGCGCACGAGGCTGAAGCCGTTGGAATGCAGACCGCTCGACGGCAGACCGATGAGCACGTCGCCGACTTTGACGCGCGCGGACGTGATCAAGTTCCTGCGTTCCACCACGCCGACAGCAAAGCCCGCGATGTCGTATTCGCCGTCGGGATAAAAGCCGCTCATCTCCGCCGTCTCCCCGCCAATCAACGCGCAACCCGATTCCTTGCACGCATTCGCCACGCCGCGAACGATGTCAGCAACCTGCGCGGGGTTGAGCTTGCCGACAGCGAGATAGTCCAGGAAGAAGAGCGGTTCCGCGCCCTGAACGAGGATATCGTTGACGCACATGGCGACGGCGTCTTGACCGATGGTGTCGTGTTGGTCGAGCAGGAACGCGAGCTTGAGCTTGGTGCCTACGCCGTCAGTGCCCGAAACCAAAATCGGTTCGTCGTATTGCTTGAGGGCGAACAGTCCGCCGAAGCCGCCGATGTCTCCGAGAACTTCAGGGCGATACGTCCCGCGGACGAGATTTTTTATCAGGCGCACAGACTCGTTGCCCGCGTCGATGTCCACGCCCGAATCTTTGTAAGTCAGCCGCTCCATCAGTACGCCTCCTTAAAGTAGTCAATCGTGAGCTTGAGCCCGTCTTCCAGCTTGACGGTCGGTTGCCAATTCAACTTCTCCTTCGCCAGGTCGATGACCGGGCAACGTTGCGTCGGGTCGTCGGCGGGCAGTGGCTGATGAATGATCTTCGACTTGCTGCCCGTCAGCTTCAACACAAGCTCAGCCAGCTCCAGCATGGTGAATTCGCCGGGGTTGCCGAGATTTACCGGTCCCGTGAAATTTTCGGCGTTCATCATGCGGACGATGCCGTCAATCAAATCGTCGACGTAGCAGAAACTTCGCGTCTGCTTGCCGGAGCCGTAGATGGTGATGTCGTCGCCGCGCAGAGCCTGTACGATGAAGTTGGAGACGACTCGCCCGTCGTTGGCAGTCATTCGCGGACCGTACGTGTTAAAAATTCTCACGACGCGGATATCGAGCCCGTGTTGCCGATGGTAATCGAAGAACAGCGTTTCAGCCGTGCGCTTGCCCTCGTCGTAGCAGGCACGTATGCCGATGGGATTGACGGCTCCGCGGTAGCTTTCGGGCTGAGGATGAACCTTCGGGTCGCCGTAAACTTCCGACGTCGAAGCCTGCAGGACGCGTGCGTTGTTTTGCCTGGCACAGCCCAGGGAATTGAGCGCACCCATGACGTTGGTCTTGATGGTGCGGACGGGGTCGCGTTGGTAATGCACGGGGCTGGCGGGGCAGGCAAGGTTGAAGATCCAATCGACTTCGGCATAGATGGGCTGAATCACGTCGTGGCGCATCAGCTCAAAGTTCGGGTTGCCCAGCAAGTGAGCAATGTTGCGTTTCTTGCCCGTGAAGAAGTTATCCAGGCAGATGACCTCGTGCCCGTCGGCAATCAATCTGTCGCATAGGTGTGAGCCCAAAAATCCCGCGCCGCCCGTCACCAAAATTCTCTTGCTCAAAGTTCAACACCTCGCAAAAAAATTGGGGACAAGGGACGCGCCCTTACCCCCGAAAATTTTCAGTAGTCCATGCAAACCTTGTACATTGCCCATTCAATCGGCGTATCGGTCGGGGAGATAACGCCCCTGTAGCCTTGGGTGTTGGTGAATTCCACGTCGATGCCATCACCGTACAAATCGAAGAACGTGTAGTTTAGATATTGTGATCTGACGGAGCCGTCAACCATCTTGAGCGTGACGTAGGTGATTAGCATGTCGTGTTCGTTGACGCGGCGAATGCTGTCGGTCAGGACGTAGCAATTCCAGCCGGTGGCGGGGCTGTTGCCGGCGTAAATTTCCGCCGCTTGAGCTTTGAAGGTGACGCAGGCAATCAGGCAGACAATCGTCGCGACGAAAAATTTTTTCAACATGACGGGAACACCTCACAGCGTCAGGCGGTGGAGTATCTCTTGATAAGCCTCTTCCACGCCGCCCAGGTCTTGGCGGAAACGATCTTTGTCGAGCTTCTCGTGCGTCTGAGTATCCCAGAAGCGGCAGTTGTCGGGGGAAATTTCGTCGGCAAGAAGAACTTCGCCGTCGCCGCTGATATCGCGCCCGAACTCAAGCTTGAAGTCAATCAGGTCGACGTTCTTTGCCTTGAGGATTTCGCGCAAGATGGTGTTGGTCGTCAGGGCGATGTGTTCGATTTGGTTGAGCTCGTCGATTGTCGCCACGTCGATTGCCATAATGTGCCAGCGGTTCAACATGGGGTCGCCCAGCTCGTCGCTCTTGTAGTCGTATTCGATGACGGGGACATTGAGCGGCGTGCCTTCGGGCAGTCCCAGACGCTTGACAAGTGAGCCCGCTACGATGTTGCGCACGACGATTTCCAGCTTGATCATGTCCAGGCGTTTGACGAGCATTTCGCGTTCGCCCACGGTCTCGATGAAGTGGCTTTTGATGCCGCGGTCTTTGAGTTGCTTGAAGAAGAACGCGCTGATCTTGTTGTTGATGACGCCCTTGCCGGGGATGAGGCCGTGTTTCTCTCCGTTGCCGGCGGTGGCGTCGTCTTTGAAGTAGACGAGCAGTTCGTTGGGGTTGTCGGTCTCGTAGACGGTCTTCGCCTTGCCTTCGTAAAGCAGATTGCCCTTGATCATGATAAAACCTCCTTAAAGTTCAAAGTGCCAACGTTTCCAAATCGTCGGGCACGTGGATTCGACCGCTGAAATATTTTTGACCTTCCGCCCGATAAAGTTCTTTCCGCGCGGGAAGGTTTTTGTCTTCGGTGTGATAGAGCAACAGGTTCTTGACGTGGAGTTTTTGGGCAAGTTCGCAAGCGTCCTTAACCGTCGAATGATTCTTGCCGTAAGGATCGAAGTGTCGGCTTGCGAATGAAGGCAAAACGCTTCGTGCAACAGCCACGCGGCATTTTCGGCGTAAACCTTTCCGGAGTCGTTGCAGGGCTCGTCGCCGCAACAAGTTAATTTCCCGCCGCCGATGTCCATTGAGAAGCCGAATTGTTTTGTCTTGGTCGAGCGGATATCGAAGAATGTCGTCGCGTGTCCGATGACGTTCAAGACTTCGCCGTCGGCAACGGGCACGAGATGAAGTCGCTTGCCGATAAAATCAGTCTCTTTGGGCTGAAGGAGTTTCTTGGCGGTGCCTTCGTATTCGCGCTGGTTCATGTATTGGCAAATCATTCGCACGAGCCATAGAATTCCCGTGAAGTGGTCGACGTGTTTGTGCGTCAGAAAAATTTCACGCATGTCCTGCCAAGCAAAGCCCGCGTGTTTAAGTTGCCGAAGAATGCCGGAGCCTCCGCCGCCGTCAACGAGAAAATTTTTGTCGCCGTCGCTTATGACGAAGCAGGTGTTGTAGCATTCGGTGACGAGCGCGTTGCCCGTGCCGAGCATGGTGAGTTTCACGCAATGTCCTTCTCACAAGCCGAAGCGTGCAAAGATCATGTCGACGTTGCGCAGGAACCAGTTGTAATCGAAGCAAGCGGCAATTTCCTCGGCGGTCAGGTAACGAGTGATGTCGCCGTCGCTCTCGACGTTGGCGCGGAAGTCTTCGCCGTCCATCCAACGACGCATGGCGTTGCGCTGAACCCATTTGTAGGCGTCCTCGCGCAGAACGCCCTTGCCGACAATCTCCAGCATGAGCCGCTGGCTGTAAATCAAGCCGCCCGTGCGATTCATATTATGCAACATCGCGTCGGGATAGACAAGCAGTTTGTCGACGATGTTTGTGAGCTTGCGCGTGCAATAGTCGACGTTGATT
>JADEZQ010000012.1:0-57500 GCA_015206785.1 Quinella sp. 2Q5
CCATCGGATCAAACGTCACGTTTGCCTCCACAAAAGATATTCGACGCATGAACGCGGCGACCGACTTCGAACGGTTAAACGTCACGGCGCGACCATCGGATCAAACGCCACGTTTGCCTCCACAAAAGATATTCGACGCATGAACGCGGCGACCGACTTCGAACGGTTAAACGTCACGGCGCGACCATCGGATCAAACGCCACGTTTGCCTCCACAAAAAAATTAGCCGCGGTTGTCGCGGCCGACGCTGTTGTTCGCGGTTCAAATCTCTTCCAAATCTTCCGGATGCTTCTTGATGTAATCGCGGTACTTGTTGTATTCGTCTTCGAACGATTTATCTTCGGAGGCAGCCAACTGAAAGGACATCATCGCCACCGCCATAATTCGGGCAATCTCGTGTGCCTCGAAGGTTTCTACCAAGCGGGAAATTGTGCGCGCCGTCTCGTCGAGCAGTTCCTGATCGTCGGCGGCAAAGCGGTTCAACAGGAGCAAATCGAACATCTGCTGTTCCAAGGCCGACCAACCGAGCGCAACGCCTGCATTGGAATGCGGAACGCGGTCATGAACGTTGTCGAATTCGGCATCGTCCCCGCCTATTTCCGGAATATAAACTTCGTCTTCATCTTCAAAACGCGGCCTGAGCATACAGAACGCCTCCCCGAAAAAATTATTGAAAAGTGCACCGCAGGTATTGTACTATAGGGCAAATGCAAAGTAAAGCAAGCGGAGGTCGGTCATGCAAAAAATTTTAGCGGGCGTCGGCGTGGTGATTATGCTTCTGGGGATTTTCGGCGCAAGCTACACATGGAACCACGATCATCGTGACGCGACGACGCTGGATAAATATGCCACCACGGAATTTCAGCTTGCCCGCGACAAAGACGGCAACTGGGAGAGCGCGACGCTCAGCTTGTGGGATTATCGTTACGACAAGGCGCGGCTCTTGAACAAGGCAATCATCTTCACCGACGGAGCACCCTGGGAAGTCGACGCCGTCACCCGCCAAACGCAGGTCGGCTGGCGCAACGAGAACAAGCTGTTCTTCCACTTCCCCAAGTCCTCGCTCAAGGATTTGTTGCTGGCGAAGGAAGTCCGCGTGAAATTTTTTTATGACAACGGGCAATCGATTGACCTGCCGCTGAGCCGCAAAGATTTGCTCGCCTGGCAGAGGAAGTTGCGATGGTGAGCTTCCTTATCGGGCTGCAGTTCCTAACGCGAATCAATCTCGTGCGGCAAGACGAATGGACACAGCAGGGCTTCGGCGCGTCGGTGAAATTTTTTCCCGCGGTCGGAGCAGTCGTCGGAGCAATCTGCGCGGCGGTCGTCTTCTTGTTGCAGCTGACCGGTCTGCCGCTGTTGACGGGCGCGGTGGCGTTTGCGTTGCCGATAATTTTGACGGGCGGCATTCATTGCGACGGGCTGGCAGATTCGGCGGACGGGTTGCTATCGGGTCGTGAGCGCGAAAAAATTTTGGTGATCATGAAAGATTCGCGGACGGGCTCGTTCGGCGTGACGGCTCTGTTGCTGACGGCCCTGCTGGAGGGCGCGGCGTTGGTTGAGCTGGCGCGGCTGTCGGCGGAAATTTTATGCGCGGCAGTTTACGCTTCGCCGATAATCGCGCGGCTGATGATGGTCGTGACGATTGGCGCGTTCCCATACGCAAGACCCGACGGCATGGGCAAGGCGTTCGCGATGTTCACCACGCGGCGGACGATTTTCTTTGCGGCGGCGGAAACTTTCCTGCTGCTGGTGCCGTTGATGTTCGGCGGAAAAATTTTTCTGTGCGCGGCTTTTGCGACGGCAACGGCTCTGCTGATGACGTGGCGGCTTGCAAAGTTCTCGACGGAAAAAATCGGCGGCGTCACGGGCGACATCTACGGCGCGGTCACAATGCTTGCGGAGCTCGTGGCGACAGTGACGTTCCTGTTGACGGCGAACGCAATGCGCTGAAATCAAAAACCCCGACCGAAGTCGGGGCGAATTTTTTTTCGGGGGAAAATTTGTCAGCCGGCGTCTTCCTCTTCCTTGGCGCGGTCGATGAGGATGTTGAGCAACTTCATCGAAGCTTCGGGGATATTGGTGCCCGGCGCGAAGATTGCGACGGCTCCGCTCTTGTAGAGGTGATCGTAGTCTTGAACGGGAATGACGCCGCCGATTGCGACGAGAATGTCTTCGCGACCGAGGCGTTTGAGTTCTTCGACGAGTTCAGGCAGAAGCGTGTTGTGCCCCGCGGCGAGCGAGCTGAATCCGACGATGTGAACGTCGTTATCGACTGCGTCCTGCGCGGCCTCAGCGGGCGTCTGGAAGAGCGGACCGACGTCGACGTCCCAGCCCATGTCCGCGAAGCTGGAGGCGATGACCTTTGCGCCGCGGTCGTGACCGTCCTGCCCAATCTTAGCGACGAAGATACGCGGGCGACGACCGGTGAGCTGTTCGAAGTCGTCGGCAACTTTGCGAGCCTTGTCGAGCGTGCCGTCGTTGCCGAATTCCTTGGAGTAGACGCCGCTGATGGTGTGAATGGTCGCGACGTAACGACCGGAAACTTTTTCCACGGCGTCGGAAATTTCTCCGAGCGAGCAACGGACGCGAGCCGCCTCAACGGCGCATTCGAGCAGGTTGCCGTTGTCGCGAGACTCTGCGGCTTTGGTGATGGCTTCGAGCGCGGCGCGGACGTCGTCCTCATTGCGTTCGGCGCGGAGTTTGTTGAGGCGTTCGACCTGAGCATTGCGGACGGCTGTGTTATCGACGGCGAGAATTTCGAGCGGGTCTTCCTTGTCCAGGCGGAACTTGTTGAGCCCGACGATGGTCTCGTTGTTGGAGTCGATGCGAGCTTGACGACGCGCGGCTGCCTCTTCGATACGCATCTTCGGCAAGCCGGTCGGGATAGCCTTCGCCATGCCGCCGAGTTGTTCGATTTCCTGAATGTGCGCCCATGCGCGGCGAATGATCTCGTTGGTGAGAGCCTCGACGTAATACGAGCCGCCCCACGGGTCGATGATTTTGCAGACGCTCGTCTCGTCCTGAATGTAGAGCTGCGTGTTGCGGGCGATACGTGCGCTGAAGTCCGTCGGCAGAGCAATTGCCTCGTCCAATGCATTCGTATGCAGTGACTGCGTGTGACCGAGAGCCGCGCCCATTGCCTCCATGACCGTGCGGGAAATGTTGTTGAACGGGTCTTGCGCCGTCAATGACCAGCCGGACGTTTGGCAATGCGTGCGGAGAGCCATTGACTTGGCTTGCGTGCCGCCCATCTGCTTGACGATCTTCGCCCAGAGGACACGAGCCGCGCGCATCTTGGCGACTTCCATGAAATAATTTTTGCCGATAGCCCAGAAGAAGCTGAGACGTTTGGCAAAGGCGTCGACGGCGAGACCGGCGTTGATGCCCGTGCGAATGTATTCGAGACCGTCCGCCAGCGTGTAACCCAGTTCGATATCGGCGGGGGCACCCGCCTCTTGCATGTGGTAGCCGCTGATGGAAATGCTGTTGAACTTCGGCATGTATTTCGTCGTGTACTCGAAGATGTCGCCGATGATTCGCATTGACATATCCGGCGGATAGATGTACGTGTTGCGAACCATGAACTCCTTGAGGATGTCGTTCTGAATCGTGCCGTTGAGGATTGACTTGTCGACGCCCTGTTCAATGCCGCTCTGAATGAAGAACGCCAGAATCGGGAGCACCGCGCCGTTCATCGTCATTGACACGGACATTTGATCAAGGGGGATTCCGCTGAACAGGATATTCATGTCCAGCATTGAGCAGACGCTGACGCCCGCCTTGCCGACGTCGCCGAAGACGCGCGGATTGTCTGCGTCATAGCCGCGATGTGTCGGCAGGTCGAAGGCGATTGACAGACCCTTTTGACCGGCGGCGAGGTTGCGGCGATAGAACGCGTTGGATTCTTCAGCCGTCGAGAAGCCCGCGTATTGACGGACCGTCCACGGGCGGAAGACATACATCGTTGCATATGGTCCGCGAAGGAAAGGTGGAATGCCGCTCACGAAGTCCAGGTGATTCATGTGCGCATATTCGTCGTGAGTGTACAGCGGCTTAACCGGCACATGCTCCATCGTCTTATAGACGAGCTTGTCGTAATCTTCCGCCGCCGCCCGTTCAAACTTAGCCTTCCATTGTGCCGCGTCAGAAGCCGGGGCGTCGCTCAGACCCATCTGCGTGAAGTCCGGATTGTTGTAACTTGCCAATTATGCCATCCCCTTTTTCTGTTGCATAGCCTGAAGAGTTTTGTAGCAATTCGAGCGAATGTTGATGTAGTCGTCGATGCCCGCCGCCTTGTAGGTTTCGACGAGCTCAGCGGGAGCCGTGCCCGCCAGATAGACCGTGGCGTTGGGCAGAGCCTCGTGGAGCTTGGGAGCCAACGCGGGAACGATTTCGGGATAAGTCGCGTCGGTTGAGCAGATGACCACGGCGTCCGCACCCGAAGCCTTAGCAGCTTGAGCCGCCTCGTCGACGGTCGCGAAGCCGTTGTTGCCCAGAACTTGGAACGCGCCGACCTGCAGGAAGCTGGTGGTGAAATCTGCGCGGGCTTTGTGTTGGGGAATGGGGCCCATGTTCGCCAGGAAGATTTTGACGTTGTCGCCGGTGGAAGCTTTGAACTTCTCGGTGACTTCGCGCAGAGCCTCGAAGCGTTCGCTCCAGCGGTGAGCCTCAATCGCTTTGATTTCGTCGACGGTCGCCGTGCCCAGAGCCTTGCGAATCTCGGCGATGGTTGCGCCCTTTTCAGCGGCGGCGATGACTGATTCAACGTCGTCGGCTTTGATGGCGGCGATGGCGGCTTTGGCGTCGACATTGGCAAGGAACGATTCGATTGCGGCGGTGCGTGCCTTGAGGTTGGCGGCTTGATCTTCGGCGCGGGCGTCAATGCGTTCCTCGGTCATGTTGGGATACATGTTGTTGCCGACGATGCGGTCTTTGCGAGTCTCGGCTGCCTTGAAGCGTGCGGCGAGAATTGCGGCGATTTGTTCCTGCGGATAACCTTCCTTGAGCGCGGCGACGATTCCGCCCTTGCTCTCGACGGTCTGGAACTCCGCCCAAATTTTTTCGCGAATCTGTTTGGTGAGCGTCTCGACTGCCCAGCTGCCGCCGGCGGGGTCAATCGGTTGCAGAAGCCCGAATTCCTCTTGCAGGATGATTTGCATGTTGCGGGCAATGCGGCGGCTGAATTCGTCGCCCTTGCGAACGGGCTCGTCGAACGTGGAATTCTCGAAGCTGTCCACGCCACCGACAACGCCGCTGAAAAGTTCCGTCGTGTCGCGCAGCATGTTGACGTAGGGATCGTAAACGGTCTTGAAGAATTTCGCGGGGCGACCGTGAATGTGCATCTTCTGCGATTCTTCGTTGCCGCCGAAAGCTTTGACAATCTGCGCCCAAATGGGACGGACTGCGCGGAGCTTTGCAATCTGCATGAAGAAGTTCGCGCCCATTGAGAAGCCGAACATGATTTGCGACGCCGCCTGGTCAATCGTCAAGCCGCGGTCGAGCAGTGCACGCAGATACGCCACGCCCGTCGCAACCGAGTAAGCGACTTCCTGCACGTCGTTTGCGCCGCCGTTGCTGAAGACGTTGCTCTTGACGAAAATCGTTTTGACTTCGGGCGCGTTGACGACAGCCCACTTCGCGACGGCAGCCGCCTCGTCGTAGAGTTTGTCGAGCGATTGGGTGAGCGTGCCGTTTGCGACGTATTCAGCAATGGGGTTGGCACCGATGACGCCCTTGAGTTTGCTGACGTCGGAGCCGCTCTTCTTGACCGCCGCGACAATCAGCGCGAGCAGAGGCAGTGAGCTTTCGCCGGCGTAAACATACAGCGGATATTGGTCGAGCTTGAGACCTTTGAGCAGGGTTTCGACGTCGCCGAGCGTGGTGACTGAACAGCCGTGCTTGCCGATGTGTTTGCAGTCGCGGGCGTCGTGAGCCTTGCGGGTGGCGCAGTCAACTTTGACGTGGTAAATCGTGGAGCCTTTGTCGATCTCGTGGCGGAGCAGTTCATTGTTCTCTTCGGGCAGAGTCTCGTCGCACGCCTGAGCGATTCCCCACGGCGCGTTGACGTAACCGTTTGCTTTGACGCCGCGCAGATAGTCGCCCATGCCGGGGAAAGATTTCGTCGGCTGAATGGGCTCGGTGTCCGCGTGGAAATACATCGGGCTGAAGGTGATGCCCTCGTAAGTTTTGGTGAAAAGCTTCTTCTCGAACGGTGCGCCCTTGAGCAGGGCAATGCACGCCTCTTTCCACTCGTCATACGTCGGCGGGGTGAATTCGTCCAGCGGGACTTCGGGGAAAGTTTCTTGCGCCTCTGCGCGCTGAATCAGGGCTTGCAGATCCAGCTCGGCGGACGCCTCTTTTTGATTGCTCATACAGAACGTGACCTCCTAAAAAATTTTTTTGACGGTGCGAAAAGTTTTGTCTCAACCTCCTCGTTCCTAACCATTAATCAAACGCTGTGAAAATATTAGCGCAGATTATCAGCCGCTGTCAACGCCGCCGAAAAATTTTCCCGCCGCCGTTGCCATAGAAAAAACTTTCGGCTACAATTTGAACAACCGAAAGGAGAGTTGACCATGAGCTTTTTGGAATTGGCACGGGCGCGTTACTCTTGCCGCAAGCTGACTGACGCACCGGTTGAGGCGGCGAAGGTTGAGCGAATCCTTCAGGCGGCGGTTGCGGCACCGACTGCGAAGAACGCTCAACGCTACACCATCTGGGCTGTGAAGTCCGCCGCGGCGTTCGACAAACTCAAGCAGGCGACGCCCTACACATTCGGCGCGGGCATGGCTTTCGTGGTCGGCGCGGCAAAGGACGGCGCATTCGACAGACCGTTCGACAAAAAAAATTTCGCGGAGATCGACGCGGCAATCGTCGCGACACACCTGATGCTTGCCGTGCAAGACGAAGGGCTCGGCACCACGTGGGTCGGTTGGTTCGACGCGCCGAAGATGCAGGAACTTTTCCCGCAGATGCAGGGCTACGAACTCATCGCGATTTTCCCCGTGGGTTACCCCGCAGCCGACGCCAAGCCGCACGTCCGCCACGAAGACCGCCGTCCGCTTTCCGAGGTCGTCGTCGAACTGTGACCCGCCAAAAAATTTTCGGCAAGCTCGGCGAGGACGTCGCGGCAAAATTTTTACAAGCGAAGGGCTACACCATCATCGCCAGAAATTTTCGGATACGCTCGGCTGAAATCGACATCATTGCCCGCGTTCACGACGTGATAATTTTCGTGGAAGTCAAGGCGCGGTCAAACATCAGGCACGGTTTGCCAAGCGAGGCGGTCACCCTTCGCAAGCAACAAAAAATCATCGAGGCGGCGGGCGTCTTTCTGCAGGATGAAAATTTTGCGGACTGCGCCTGCCGCTTTGACGTTGTCGAGGTCTATCTGCGCGGCGGCAACGTCGAGGAAATCAATCACATCGAAAACGCATTCGAAGTCACGGGGGGTTAAACTTTGTACGCCAGAACATTTGGTGCCACGACGCAGGGCGTGGACGGGCTGATAATTTCCGTGGAGGTCGACAGCGCGAACGGTATGCCCGCCTTCGACATCGTGGGCTTGCCCTCGGCCGCCGTGAAGGAATCGAAGGAACGCGTGCGCACCGCCATAAAAAATTCGAGTCTGCGCAGCCGTGTCGAGAAGGTCACAATCAACCTTGCGCCTGCCAACGTCCGCAAGGAAAGCGCGGGGTTGGACTTGCCCATTGCAGTCGGACTGCTCGCCGCGCAGGGTCGATTGCGTCCTTCGGTGTGCGAAGAATTTTTGTTCGTGGCGGAGCTGTCGTTGGAAGGGTTGCTCAGACCTGTGCCTGGCGTCTTGCCAATTGCAATCACCGCTCGCGCCGAAGGTTTCAGGAAAATTATCGTCGCCCGCGAAAACATCAACGAGGCTCTGCTCGTCGACGGCATCGAAGTCTACGCGCCGAAGAGTTTGATGGAGCTGGTGGACTTCCTCGACGGCGAGATTGAGCTTGCACCCGCGACGCCGCAACCTTCCGAAGAGCCCGAAGGTTTCGTTGAACTGACTGACGACTTCGCGGACGTTCAAGGACAGTTCATGGCGAAGCGTGCGCTGGAAATTGCGGCGGCCGGCGGGCACAACGTCTTGATGGTCGGCGTTCCAGGCTCAGGCAAAACAATGCTCGCCAAGCGCATGAGTTCAATCCTGCCGGAGATGACGCGCGAAGAAGCTTTGGAAGTCACCAAAATCTACAGCATAGCGGGGAAGTTGCCGCAGGGCAGCGGGCTGATGACCAAGCGTCCGTTCCAGAACCCGAATCACGACGCTTCGACCGCGGCGATAATCGGCGGCGGCACCACTCCCACGCCGGGGCAAGTCACTTTGGCGCACAACGGCGTTCTCTTCCTCGACGAGTTTCCCGAATTCAAGAAGAACACGCTTGAGGCTCTGCGCGAACCTTTGGAGGAGAGGCAGATTACAATCAGCCGCGTCAATGGCACGCTGACCTTCCCCTGCAGCATAATTTTGATTTGCGCGATGAACCCGTGCCCCTGCGGCTGGAACGGCTGCGACGACCATCAATGCCGCTGTTCGGAAGTCGACATCAAGCGATATATGCGCAGGCTGTCGGGGCCGTTGTTGGATCGAATCGACATTCAAGTTCGCGTGCCCCGCGTCAATTACGACGAGCTTAGCTCCCGCCGCAAGAACGAATCTTCCGCCGCAATCCGCCAAAGAGTTTCTGCCGCCAGAGAAATTCAGACGCGCCGCTTGGCAAAGTACGGGCTCTATTGCAACGCGCAGATGCCTCACGCCTTGGTGCTCAAGCTGTGCACGCTTGAAGGTGCCGCGCAAAATTTGCTCAAAGAAGTTTTCGAGGCGAAGAAACTTTCCGCGCGCAGCTACGACAGAATCATCAAGGTCGGGCGCACGATTGCTGACCTTGCGGGCGGCGGCGAAATGATTGAGGCGCGACACATCGCCGAGGCAATCAGGCTCCGCAGCGATTTCGATATTGACGGTTGAATTTTTGCAGGAGGTGTCCAAAATGTTCCGAGTGTTGATTTTTTCAGTGGTGATGCTCTTGTTCATCGGGCATGCGTATTCGAAGACATTGCCCGTGCCCGAACCCGAAAGCCCGACGCCAATCGCCAAACAAGTTCTGCCGAAGCACAAACACTCCGCCGCTTGCGAACAGACGACTGCCGAGCCCGTGCAAATCATTTGCATATTGGATCGCTCCGGCTCAATGGCGAAGCTCGCTGACGACACAATCGGCGGCTACAATTCCTTCATTGAACAGCAACGCTCTAAGCCGGGCGCGGCTCAAGTCACGACCGTCATCTTCGACGACCGCTACGAGAAAATTGTTGACGGCGTTGACCTTAGCGACGTGCCCGAACTGACTTCGGCGCAATATTACGCGCGCGGCACCACGGCTCTTTTGGACGCGGTTGGCATGACGATTACCGACGTTGCCGGCAAGATGGAACGCGAAGGCATTTGCCCCGCCAAACGCCGCGTGCTGATTATGATTATGACCGACGGCTACGAGAACGCCAGCCGCGAATATCGCAAGGCTGACGTCAAAGCTCTGATTGAATCCACGACGAACGATTACAAGTGGAACTACGTCTTCTTGGGCGCGAACATCGATTCCGCTTCCGAGGCCGGCAGCATCGGTATCAGTGCCCGTCACGCGTCGAACTATAAGGCGGACGCAAGCGGCGTGCGCGAATCTTTCAGCCGAATGAACGAGGCAGCCGACGACGTTCGCGAACGCGGCACATTGGACAAATAATTACACGAGGTGATTCAGCATGATGAACGAGAAAGATTTCTTCAAGCTCCACAACGGCTCCGACGTGCGCGGCGTGGCAGTCGACGGCGTGGCTGGCGAGCCCGTGACGTTGACGACCGAGGCTGTCAATCGTATCGCAAGCGGCTTCGTGAAATTTTTGACCGACAAGCTCGGCAAGACGCCCGCTCAACTCAAAGTCACCATCGGCAACGATTCACGAGTCAGCGCACCGCAAATCAAAGCCGCCGCCTGCAAAGCTCTCGTCGCTCACGGCGTGCACGTCGTCGATTGCGGACTGGCATCCACGCCCGCGATGTTCATGTCGACCGTCTTCGACGAGACCAAAGCTGACGGCGCGATTATGCTCACGGCAAGCCACCTGCCCTTCAACCGCAACGGCATGAAGTTCTTCACGCGCGGAGGCGGGCTCGAATCCGCCGACATCAAAAAAATTTTGACGACCGCCGCGACGCTCGGCACCGTTGAAGCTCCGCTCGACAACGTTCATCATTTCGACCTGATTGACCGCTACTCGGCTCACCTGCGCAAAATCATCACCGACAAGCTCGGCGACGCCAAACCCTTCGCGGGCATGAAGATCATCGTCGACGCGGGCAACGGCGGCGGCGGCTTCTTCGCCACGAAAATTCTGCAACCACTCGGCGCGAACACCGACGGCAGTCAATTCCTCGAACCCGACGGCAACTTCCCCAACCACATTCCCAACCCCGAAGACAAGGCGGCAATGGCTTCCATTCAACGCGCCGTGCTCGACAGCAAAGCCGACCTCGGATTGATTTTCGACACCGACGTCGACCGAATGAGCGCGGTCCTCTCCGACGGCGAAGAGATCAGCCGCAACGCTCTGATTGCAATGATGGCGGCGATTCTCGCGCCCGATTACCCGGGCTCGACGATTATCACCGACTCGGTCACGTCCGACGGTCTGCATAAATTTTTGGAAGGCGACCTCAAGCTCAAGCATCATCGCTTCAAGCGCGGCTACAAGAACGTCATCAACGAATGCATCCGCCTGAACAACGCCGGCACAGTCAGCCCGCTCGCGATTGAGACTTCGGGTCACGGCGCGTTGAGCGAAAACTATTTCCTCGACGACGGCGCGTATCTTGCGGTGAAGCTTTTGATTGCCGCGGCGAAATACAAGAACCTTTCCGCGCTGATTGACAAGCTCACCTATCCCGCCGAAGGCAGAGAGTTCCGCCTGAAGATCGTCGGCGTGGAAGACTTCAAAGCTTACGGTCAACGCGTCCTCGACGAGTTCAAATCCCGTGCCGTTGCCGAAGGCTTGACGTTGGCTGAACCGAACTATGAGGGCGTGCGCATCAACTTCGACGGCGGCTGGGCTCTGCTCAGAATGTCCTTGCACGACCCGAACATGCCGCTCAACGTCGAGAGCGACGCGGCGGGCGGTTGCGCAAAGATCGTGACTGCCATAAAGAAACTCATCGTCGGCTTCGATAAGCTGGATACGAGTGCGCTTGACGCGTGAAAATTTGCTTTACAATTCAGCGAAAATTTTCTAGAATAATCCCGCAGTACTTACAGCTAAATGAGCGGGAGGGGTCAAATTATGTTGAATGCGATAGCGGTAATGACTTCCGGCGGCGACAGCCCCGGCATGAACGCGGCGGCGCGAGCGGTCGTCAGAACTGCGCTCTATGAAGGCGTGAAAGTCTACGGCATAAACAACGGCTACAAGGGCATGCTCGCCGACGACATCGTCGAACTTAGCAGACGCTCCGTCAGCGACTTGATTCAGCGCGGCGGCACGTTCCTGGGCACGGCTCGTTGCAAAGAGTTCAAGACGGAAGAAGGTCGCCGCAAGGGTCTGGACAACCTGCAAAAGCACGGCATCGAAGGGCTGGTCATCATCGGCGGCGACGGCTCGTTGACGGGCGGCTCGCTCCTTTCGAAGATGGGCGGCATTCCGATTGTCGGCTTGCCCGGCACGATTGACAACGACGTTTGGGGCACAGACTATACCATCGGCTGCGACACGGCGGCGAACACCGCGGTTGAAGCCATTAACAAACTGCGCGACACCGCCTCGGCTCATCGGCGCATAATGGTCGTTGAGGTCATGGGTCACACGTCCGGTTGGCTGGCAATGGTTTCGGGTATCGCCAGCGGCGCGGAATACATCATCGTTCCCGAAGTCAAATACAACATCGACGAGATGTGCGAAGAGATTGTCGAATCCTACAAGACCGGCCGCCGTTACAGCATCATCGTCGTGGCAGAAGGCGCGTGCTCCGGCGTCGGCTTGAAGAACGTCGTCCAAGAGAAAACCGGCATCGATACCCGCGTGTCGATCCTCGGTCACATTCAGCGCGGCGGCTCACCCACCGTTGAAGACCGCATGAAAGCAAGTCAGCTCGGCGAACGCGCGGCTCTGGCAATCATCAGCGGCGTCAGCAACGTCGTGTTCGGCTTCGACGAGGGCAAAGTCGTCTCAATCAACCTGTTCGACTCGGTCAACAACAAAAAGCCGCTCGACCCCGAACTCGTTCGACTGGCGAGCGTGCTTGTTTAAGGCGTGAATAGTTTTTGGAAAGCGGCGGCGATACTCTCAGGCGTTGGGATTTATATCGCCGCCGTGATTTTTGTTTGCCTGTACGCGGGCGGGCTCATCGACGATTATTTTTCCCTCGGCGGCAAGGGCAGGCTCTGCGGCATAATCATCGGCTTCCCAATCGCGTGCTGGTCAGTTTATCGGCAACTCAAGCGTCACGGATTTATTTAGAGGAGTGATTTTATGGCAGAACAGATTACGGACTTCAAAACATTTTCGGAAGTGACTGACGCCCGTTGGTATCCGCGCTATCACCTTGCGCCGCCCTTCGGCTGGTGCAACGACCCCAACGGCATGTGCTTTTACAACGGGCAATACCACTTCTTCTATCAGCATTATCCGTATGAACCGCGCTGGGGTCCGATGCATTGGGGGCACGCCGTCAGCGACGACCTGGCGTATTGGAAGCACCTGCCCATTGCGCTGGTACCCGACGAGCCTTACGAAACGGGCGGCGGGTGTTTCAGTGGCTCCGCCATCGAAAAGGACGGCAAGCTCTGGCTGATGTACACCGGTCACCTTAGCGCGACGCCTGAAGAAGAAGCGGCGATAGGTTACGCTCACATCGAGTTCCAGTGCCTGGCTTCTTCGGAGGACGGCGTTCACTTCACCAAGTCCGAGAAGAATCCGATCATCGAAGACGTTGACGTTGCGGACAAAGACGTTCACGTCAACGACATTCGCGACCCGAAGGTTTGGGAACACAACGGCAAGTATTATGCTGTGGTCGGCTCACGGACGCCCGATATGGCTCACGGACAGATTCTGCTGTTCGTGTCGAAGGATTTGGTTAACTCTTGGCGATTCAAGGCAATTGCCGCGCGCAGTGAAGGAAACCTCGGCACCATGTGGGAATGCCCCAACTTCGCCGAAATCGACGGGCAGGACGTTTTGGTTTTCTCGCCAATGGATTTGCGAACCGACGACGGAACGTTTTTCCACGACAAGGCGGCGGGCGTCCTCATCGGCAAACTCAACTACAAGATGGGCACCTTCAAGCACGGCGGGTTTCAGTACCTCGACAAGGGCTTTGACTTCTACGCGCCGCAGGTTATGCAGACGCCCGACGGTCGCACGATTATGATTGGCTGGATGGACATGTGGAACGTCGACATGCACGAGGCAGCCGACGGTTGGGCGGGGCAAATGACGATTCCCCGCGAACTGCACGTGCGCAACGGAAAAATTTTCTCCACGCCCGCCAAAGAACTTGAGAAGCTGCGCAAATGGAAACCGATAACTTTCGGCAACGTTGTGATTGACGAGCCGACGACGTTCGAGGGCGTTTCGGGCGAGGCTTACGAACTTGTTCTGACGATTGACGCGGCGCGGTCGAAGAAATTTTCAATCGCCCTGCGTGCCTCCGACATCGAGCAGACCGTTCTGACTTACAACTCGAACGGCATGTTCAAGCTTGACCGCACCGGCGCAGGTCAGCCCATCAACGGCATAGCTTCCGTCCGCGAAATTCCAATCGAGCCGCAAGACAAGCTCAAGCTGCACATCTTCGTCGACCGTTCAAGCGTGGAAGTTTTCATCAACGACGGCGCGGAAGTCCTCTCGGCAAGAATTTATCCGCGGCGCACGTCGCAGAAAATTATCTTCACGCCCGAAAACGAAACGCTCGTAATTGATTCGCTGGAGTATTACAAGCTCGACTTCGGTCTGCCGCACCCGCACATAAAAGAACAGCCCGTTGATCTCAAGGCGCAGTTCCCCTTCCTCAAGTGACGTTGACAAACTTCGGCGGCTGTGATAGATCACCAATACGAGAGTGATAACCCTTAAGAGGGCGTCGAACATAGGCAACACAAACGAAGAACCCCCGACGGATTGGTTACCCGACGGGGGCTTCGTTTTGCCCGGACGACTTCAACGCGGAGTCAAACTCCTCAGCACATTCAGGATTCGTGCGAGGAGTTTTTCTTTTGTCCGCAACGTGATGAAGATGCGCCGTGAACTTTCCAGGAACTTCAGGTCGCGGCGAAAGGTTTTCGACAAATCAATCAGCCCCTGCGCCGAAATTTTTTTCAGGTCGGCGAAGACGATTTCCACGCGCATATCTTGTTCGCGGACGGACAGCACGCCCAAATTTTTCGCGGCGACACGAATGCGCGTCACCTGCAAAAGATTTTCCACGGGCTCGGTCACTTTGCCGAAGCGGTCAGTCAGCTCCTCGCGCAGACTGCCAATCTCGACGTCCTCGCGCACGGCGGCAAGGCGTCTGTAAATTTCGATCTTGTCGCCCGCGTTGGAGATGTATTGGCGGTCGATGAAGGCGTCGGTCGGCAGGCTGATGATTGGGTCGGGGTCGGCGCGGCGGACTGTCTTGCGCTGAAGTTTCTTGACGGCGTCCTCCAGCATTTGGCAATACATCTCGAAGCCGACGCCGGCGATGTGCCCGTGCTGTTGAGCACCGAGCAAATTTCCCGCGCCGCGAATCTGCAGGTCACGCATGGCAATCTTGAAGCCCGCGCCGAGCTGAGCGAACTCGCGCATCGCTTGCAGACGTTTCTCGGCCGTCTCGCCAAGAACTTTGTCCGCGCGGTGAACGAAGTATGCGAAAGCCATTCGACTTGAACGACCGACGCGCCCGCGCATTTGATAGAGTTGCGACAGACCGAAATTGTCTGCGTCGTAGACGATGAGCGTGTTGGCGTTGGCGACGTCGAGCCCGCTCTCGATAATCGTCGTGGTCAAAAGAACGTTGAACGCGCCTTCGTAAAAATCCATCATTATGCTTTCGAGGAAGTCCGACGACATTTGCCCGTGCGCCGTGCGAATCATTGCTTCGGGCACCAGCTCCGCCAGCCTGTCGCGCATGATATCAATCGTGTCGATGTGATTGTAGACGAAAAAAATTTGTCCGCCACGGCGAATCTCGCGGCGCAGTGCCTCGGCGATGACGGCGTCGTCGTCCTCGATGATGTATGTTTGCACGGGGAAACGTTCGGCGGGCGCAGTCTCAATCAGGCTCATGTCACGAGCACCGACCAGGCTCATGTGCAACGTCCGCGGGATTGGCGTCGCGCTCAAGGTGAGGATGTCAACGCCCGCGCTCAACGACCGAAGCCGCTCCTTCTGCTTGACGCCGAAACGTTGTTCCTCATCGATGATGAGCAGTCCCAGATCCTTGAACTCGATTCGGCTCGAAAGGATTGCGTGCGTGCCGATGAGGACGTCGACTTGCCCCGCGCGAACCTTCTGCAACGTGGTGCGCTGTTCACGTGGCGTGCGGAAGCGGCAGATGACGTCGACTGTCGGCAGGAAGCCCGCGAACCTCTCGGAGAACGTGCGATAGTGCTGTTGAGCCAGAACCGTCGTCGGCACGAGCACCGCGCATTGCTTGCCGTTCATTGCCGCCTTGTATGCCGCGCGAATGGCGATCTCCGTCTTGCCGAAGCCGACGTCCCCGCAAACCAACCGATCCATCGGGCGCGGGCTCTCCATGTCGCGTTTGATGTCGGTAACGGCGCGAACCTGGTCGGCGGTCTCTTCGTAGGGGAAGGCGTCCTCGAACTCGCGTTGAGTGGCGTCGTCGGCGTCGAAGGCAAAACCGGTCGCGGTCTGTCGTTCGGCGTAAACGTTCAGAAGTTTTTCTGCGATGTCCTCCACCGCGGCGGAAGCTCTCGACTTTGCACGAGCCCAATCGCCTGAACCCAGCCGCGAAAGTTTTGGAACGGCACCGTCGTCGCTGATGTACTTCTGCAGATATCGCACCTGCTCCACGGGAATGAACAGCTTGTCCGCGCCGCCGTATTGGATGTTGAGAAAATCTTTGCGCACGCCGTCGAACTCCAACGTCTCGACGCCGAGATATTTGCCGATTCCGTTGTCGACGTGCACGACATAATCGCCGGGGCGAATGTCGCTGAAACTGCGGATTCGTTCTGCACCTTCGACGTGAAACTTCGCCCGCCGATGATGAGCCGCGCCGCCGAAAATATTTCGCTCGGTGAAGACCGTCAGCCGCGCGTTGGGCAAGGTGAACCCGTCGCTGAAATTTCCACGCCGCAGATGAATTCCCGTCAGCCCGTCGAGTAACTTTGCCACGCCGTTGAGTTTCGCCTCGCTCGCGAACAGCAGGTAGACCGTTTGCCCCGCCTCAACCAGCCGCGTCAGTTCGTCCAGGAAAAATTTCGTCTGCCCTTGGAAGCTCGTGACTGCCGCCGCGGTGATTCCGATTGTCGTCGTCGGCTCAATGCCGCGGATTTTTTTCAACAGCAGCTCGAAGTGAATCAGCGTGCCCGCCCGCGCTCCTGCAAGCAGCTCGGCGAAGGTGAAGATTCTGCGCTTGAGGGTGGGGTCTTCGGCGGTGAACGTTCGTATCGCCTCGAAAATCCGCGCCGGCTCATCGAAGACGACGGTGCCGCTTTCGCCCGCGCATGTCAGGAACGGCTCGCTTGTCGCGGAAAAATTTTTTATCGGCAGAATCGTCGCGGCGGAAATTTTTTTGCTCGACCTGAGCGTCTCGAAGTCAATCTCGCGAAGGGAATCGATTTCGTCGCCGAAAAATTCCACGCGGCGGGGGCTCGGCTCATTGACGGGGAAAACGTCGACTATGCCGCCGTGCACGCTGAACTTGCCGATGGCGTCGACCTCGTCGGCTCGCTCGTAACCGAAATCGATGAGCCTGTCCAAAAAATTTTCCAGCGACAGAACCTGCCCGACCTCAACGCGCAGTTGGAACTTCAGGAAGTCCGCGCGGGAAAAATCTTTCTTCACCGCCGCCAACGCCGTCGCCAGCACGATGATCTTGTCGCCGCGCAGAAGCCGCGCCAGAATTTCCAGCCGCCTTGAGAGCCGCTCGATGCCGACCGCGCGCGCTTGCACGGGTGCCAAATCCAGTTCGGGCAGCTCGACCACCTCGACCGTCGGCAAAAGCTCAGCCAAGTCGTCTCGCCACGCAGAAATTTTTTCCTGCTCGCTCACCAGAATTATCGTCGGCCGCGGATTGTGCTCGAAGCCCGCCGCCAACGGCAAAACTTTTTGCGCACCCGCCACGCCGTATATCACATGCTCGCCGCGCTTGGAAAATTTTTCTGCCGCCGCCGCAAGCTGTTCGTCACGCAGTGCCTCTTCCAAAATTCTGTACATCGAATCACCCCTTTGATTATTACCTGCAACATTTCTGCCGGATTCATTCTGCAACGATACTTTCCTGACTATCATAAAATTTCTTTCGCTTTTTGTTAAGTTAGTGGCATTGTCCAAAATGGTGGTTAAATACCGTCAACCGACGGAAAGGTTGAGCATCGGGCTTCAAGCCCCGGATGACCTTGAACAATTTGGCGATGGCTTGCTAAAAGCGGGTATCTGTGCTATTTTAACCACACTGCGCGAGAATTCCACCGTTTCTATAAGCGGCGGGATGAATTGCGCCTGATACGCTTATCGCTTGAACGGCGGCGAAGGCGAAACGATACCGGTGTACGATTATCGACGGCTCTGAACGCAAGTATGTGAGGGGCATGATGCATGAATTTAGCGGCTTACCGTCTGCCGGTACGGCGATGACGATTCGGGGGTGACGGTATAAGCTCTCGACAATCCCTCCGATGGGAGGGAATTTTTTTAGGCGACTGATATATTTGTAGGTGAGTTCAATGAGATTCGATTATCACATGCACTTTGAGTACGGCGACTACGACGAGACGTGGACGCAAGGCTTCTTTACGGCGGCGGCGGCTCACGGCTTGGACGAGATTGGCGTCAGCGAACACACGCACACCTTCCCCGAATTTGAGCGGCTCTATCGCGAAGACCTTGTTCTGGATGATTCGCCCGTCGGGAAATTTCAGCGGCAATGGCTCGTCACCAACAAGTTCAAGCATACGCTGGCGGATTACTTCGACTTCATGGCGCGGCTCGGCAAAAATCACGCCGTCAAAATCGGTATCGAAGTTTGCAACTTCCGCGATCAAGGTGCCGTCAAAAAAATTCTCGACGCGTGGAACTTCGATTACCGTATCGGCTCGGTGCATTTCCTTTGGGGCTGGGGCTATGACGCCGCAAAGCTGAGCGACGAATGGAATAATCACGACCTGCACGCCATCTGGGACGAGTACGCCGCGCAGGTTGAGCTTTTGGCGCAGAGCGGCAACTACGACATCTTGGGGCACCCGTTCAACATTCGGTTGTTCAAAAATTTTCCGACCTTCGACGTGACCGAGCATATGGAACGCGTGGCAGTCGCCCTCAAGCGCGCGAACATGGCAATCGACGTGAACACCGGCACGCTTTACCGCTACCCCGTCGCGGAAATTTCTCCGTACGCCGACTTCATGAAGGTTGCCGCCGCGTATGAACTGCCCATCACGATAAATTCCGACGCCCATCGCCCCGAAGACTGCGGAAAATTTTTCGAGCAGGCAGCCGATTACGTTCGCGGTTTCGGCTACAAAAAAATCGCCCGCTTCAGCAAACGTGCTCGTGAGCTCGTCGACTTGACCTGAACGTTGACCGCCGCCGACAATCGTCACCCGTCACCGAAGCCGACAACGAGGCCGCCCATGGACGGGCGGCCGCCGGCATACGACGACGTGATGCGTCGTTGCCGGTTCGGAGGTCCTTTTCTTTGCTACTTTCTTTTGGACCAGCAAAAGAAAGTAGATATAAACGCAGACGCAGTGAGCAACCGCCGACGCAGTGAGCAACCGCTGACGTATTCAACAACCGCCGACGCAGTGAGCAACCGCCGACGTATTCAACAACCGCCGCAAAAATTCTTGCGCGACTGAAAGGAAATTCCCAAGGCGCGGGGAATATAAACGCCACGGAGGTTGAAAACGGTGGGCACTACACAGCTGGACGATTTCGTCGAACGAGTGAGCGAGCGGTCGGATATCTACTCCGTGATTAGCCGCTACGTGCCGCTGACCCAAAAGAGCGGACGCTGGTGGGGATGTTGCCCCTTCCACAACGAAAAAACCGCGTCCTTCTGCGTGACCCCGGAGAAAGGTTTTTTTTATTGCTTCGGTTGCGGGGCGGGCGGCAACGTCTTCAAGTTCCTGTCGCTCATTGAAAACATCAGCTACTTCGAGGCGATCAAGCTTCAGGCTCAAAGGCTGGGTATCGAAATGCCGACGCGCAGAGCTTCGCCCGAAGAAGAACGCAGGCGTCGCGAGGAGAAAACTCTGTTCAAGATCAACGAGCAGGCGCAGGATTTTTTCCACGAATGTTTAATCCGTACAGCCCGCGGCGAAGTCGGCAGGAAATATTTCGCGGGGCGTGGAATTACGCCGGAGACGATTGAAACTTTCAAGCTGGGTTATGCGCCCGACGAATGGGAAAGTCTTCTGCCGCAACTGACGCGCCGTAATTTTCTTCCGCAACAAATCGAAGCGGCGGGTCTGATTGCCAAACGCAAAAATTCTTCGGGCTATTACGACAGATTCCGCGCGCGGGTGATGATTCCCATCGCTGACGTTGCGGGGCGAGTGGTCGGCTTTGGCGGGCGAATCATCACCGAGGACGAGGACGCGCCCAAATATCTGAACACGCCGGAGACTGCCGTCTTCAACAAGCGCAACGTGCTGTTCGGGCTCGACAAGTCCAATCGCGCCATAAACGCCGCGGGTTTCGCCATCGTCGTGGAAGGCTACATGGACGCCATCTCACTCTACAGCGCGGGTATCCGGAACGTCGTGGCGACTTTGGGAACCGCTTTCACGGGCGAACACGTCAAGCTGATTATGCGCTACGCCCGCAAAATTATTTTCTGCTACGACAGCGACGAGGCGGGGCAACGCGCAACTATCCGCGCCCTGCCAATCGTTCAAACCGCCGGTGCTCAAGTTCATGTGGTGCAGGTGCCCGACGGCAAGGACCCCGACGATTTCGTCCGCAAGCACGGCAAAGAAGCCTTCGACGCGCTCATTGCCAAAGCTCAGACGCTGATCGATTACCGCATGAAATACGTCCTTGCCCGCGCAGAATTGTCCACCGCCGACGGAAAACGCCGCGCCTTGCAGGAAATTCTGCCCGCCGTCGCCAATATTGACGAAGCCGTCACGCGCAACGAGTACACGAAAAAAATCGCCGCCGCCCTTGTCTTGGACGAGGAGATTGTTGCCGACGAATGGAAAATTTTTTCCCGCAGACAGACGACCGACGACACTGCGGAAAGAAAACCCGCTGTTCAACGCGCGAGACTGCCCAACGACAAAGCTTGCGCAGTCAGCGACGCGTGCGAATCGGTCTTGCGTATGGCGTGGCATGAAGGCGACGTGCTCGACTACATCTTAATCGCGGTGCCGCGGGAAATTTTTTCGCCAACGCATCAGGAGATCATCGCCTGGCTGAAGACCTGCGCGGCGGCGGGCGTTCGCCCCGACGAAATCAGCGCGGCACAGACCTTGAGCGACGAGGCTAACGCTCAGCTGTCGAAGATTCTTGTCGGCGGCGCAGATGAACCGCGTGACACGGAACTTGCCGTCTTCGAGGATTCGATGAAAATTCTGCGGCGCGTTGCCCTCAAAAGAGAATACGACGCTCTCATGGCGAAGGCAGAAGAATACATCACGAGCGACCGCGAAACTTACGCCAAGCTGATTCGTCAATCGCTCAAAGTCAAACACGAGATGGACACCTTGAAAGGAAACTAGCAGTGATCAAAAAATTTGACCGCTGATTTTGAAAGGAGGCTGCGAAATGACAGGAGAGAGCAAATCTGTCGAACCGACGAACAAGGGCGGTCAGAGCGGCAGCCTGTCGGGAAACAAAAGACATCATTCCGCAAAAAAGCACACCGAAGCTCAAAGCCAAGCGGATAGCGCTCTCAAAACCGGCAAAGGCCGCACGCAAAAAATCGTCTCGGCTCTAATTGAGAGGGGCAAGCAACACGGCGGCAAGCTCACCTGGAGCGATTTGGACAGAATCATTCAGGCAATGGGCATGACTAACGACACCGAAGAGATCGAAGAAATTTTCAGCATCTGCGAACGCGAGGGTATAAAGATAACCGACGAGGAAGACAACGATTATGTGGACGAACCGCCTGCCGAAGGCGCGCTTTCGCTGGAAAGCAGCTCCATCGAGTCGGAAGATTCGCTCGGTCACGCCGATTCGGCGGAAAGTATCGTTGACGACGAAGCCGGAACAACCAAGCCCGTGGCGGAAGTCGACCTTGTTCCCGACAGCGTTTCGATTGATGACCCCGTGCGCATGTACCTCAAGGAAATTGGACGCGTGCCGCTCCTTACCGCCGACCAAGAGAAAGAACTTGCCATGCGCATGGAGTCCACCGACGAGGCAGAACACACCGAAGCTCAAAAGCAACTTGCCGAAGCTAACCTGCGGCTGGTCGTGTCCATTGCCAAACGCTACGTCGGGCGCGGAATGCTGTTTCTGGATTTGATTCAGGAGGGCAACCTTGGGCTCATCAAGGCGGTTGAGAAGTTCGATTACCACAAGGGCTACAAGTTCTCAACCTACGCCACGTGGTGGATTCGTCAGGCGATAACCCGCGCCATTGCCGACCAAGCGCGAACTATCCGCATTCCCGTGCACATGGTCGAGACCATCAACAAACTCATCAGGGTTTCGCGCAACTTGTTGCAGAAGAACGGGCGCGAGCCTACCGACGAGGAAATTGCCGCGGAAATGGAAATCGAAGTCAACCGCGTGCGCGAGATTCGCAAAATCGCTCAAGAGCCCGTGTCGCTGGAGACACCCGTCGGCGAAGAGGACGATTCACACCTGGGCGACTTCATCGAAGACCAAGACGCCCCCGCTCCCGCCGACGCCGCGTCGTTCATGTTGCTCAAGGAACAGCTCGAAGACGTGCTCGGAACTTTGACGCCGCGAGAGAAGAACGTCCTGCGCCTGCGGTTCGGTTTGGAAGACGGTCGCGCACGAACGCTTGAGGAAGTCGGCAAAAGTTTCAACGTCACTCGCGAACGCATTCGACAAATCGAAGCCAAAGCTCTGCGCAAACTCCGTCACCCTGCACGCTCAAAGAAGCTCAAAGATTTTCTCGACTGATAAAAATTTTTCCCCGCCGTGCGCGGGAATTTTTTTTGGAGGGAACGCCATGGATTACAAGTCGGGATTCGTCGCCGTCATCGGTCGCCCAAACGTCGGCAAGTCCACGCTCATCAACCGAATCGTCGGGCAGAAGGTCGCCATCACGTCCGATAAGCCGCAGACTACGCGCAGCCGAATTCAATGCATCCTCACCCACGACGACGCGCAGATAATTTTCCTCGACACGCCCGGCATTCACAAGCCCAAGTTCAAGCTCGGCGAATATATGTTGCGCGCGGCGGAAGGCACTTTGCGCGAAGTCGACGCGATTGTCTTCGTCGTTGACGCCACGGAAAAATTTGGCGGCGGCGAGAAATATATCCTCGAACGCCTCAAGGTCACTGATCGCCCCGTCGTGCTCGCCGTCAACAAAGTCGATCTCATTGCCCGCGAAAAAATTCTGCCCATCATCGCCGACTACTCTGCGCGGCGTGATTTCGCGGCAGTCGTGCCAATCAGCGCGGCGGACGGCACCAACGTCGACGCCCTCATCAACGAGCTGAAAAATTTTTTGCCGGCGGGCGCACCGTATTATCCCGCCGACATGGTCACCGACCAGCCCGAACGTTTGATTGTCGCCGAACTCATTCGCGAAAAAATTTTGCACGCCACGCAGGACGAAGTTCCTCATTCCATCGCCGTGGACATCGACGAATTCACCGCTCGCGACGGCGGCACGATTTTCATTCGCGCGACGATTTACGTCGAACGCGATTCGCAGAAGGGAATTCTCATCGGCAAGGGCGGCGCAATGTTGAAGACCGTCGGCGCGGCGGCTCGTCCCGAAATCGAAATGATGTTGGGCACGAAAATTTTTCTCGACCTGTGGGTCAAAGTCAAACGCGACTGGCGAAACTCCGTCGGTGCGCTGAAAACCTTCGGGCTGAAAGATTTTTGAGCCAAAAAAAATCCCTCGTCACTCATCGCGAGCGGCGGGGGATTTTTGTTGCGGTCACTTCTTGACCTTCACGCCCTTGGAAAATTTTTCCAGGTTCGCTTGGACGGTCGGGTTGGTGGAATTCTGCGCGGCCGCCATGTTGATATACTTCCAGGCGTCGTCGTACTTTTTCTGGCGGAAGTAGGCGACGGCGATATCGTTCAGCGCGTCGGCGTTGATGGTCTCAATATTCATCGCCGCCTCGTAATCTTTAATCGCGTTCTTGTAATCGTTCTTGGCGAGCTCAAGGCGGGCGCGGTTGTGCCAGGCGTCGACGAACTTGTCATCAATCTTGAGCAACTCGTCGTAGGATTTGATGGCGTCGTCGAATTTCTTCAGCTGCTCCTGCGTCAAAGCCAAATCGAAGAGAGCTTCCTTCAATTCGGGTTCGACGTCCAGAGCGGATTTGAAATCTTCGCGTGCGCTGTAAAAATCTTCGCGCTCAAAATTCACCAGCCCGCGGTAAACATAAGCTGCGGCTTTGTCGTCGGCGAGCATGATTTTCAAGTTCGCGGCGTCAAGCGAGGCGTCGGAGGCGTCGGGCATCTGCGCCTGCATCCACAGCGTCAAAATGTCTTCGCCGTAATGATTGCCGGGCACAGCCCACACGCCGTTCAGTTGCGTCCAATGCGTGAGCTTGCCGAAAATCTGCGGGCGAAATTTTTTTATCAGCTCATAGCGCGGGTCAACAATTTCCATACGCGGTTCACGCTTCGAGGCATAAGCCAGCAGGTGCTGAACGTGCGCGCGGACACCGAGCTCGGGCGTTGGGAAGAACGCGCCTTTGACGCCGCCGCCGGTTGTGCCGAGCCCGCAGAAATTGTTTTGTTCGGGAACGACGTCGCCGCCGTAATTCCACGTGCCCGTTTCCTTAATCGCCTGGCAGATGGTGATGTCGGGGCGAATGCCTTCGCGACCGGCTTCGACGTAATAAAGGCGGACTAGTTCAGGCACCGAGCAGTTGATCTTCGGGAACGTGTTGCGCTTGTTGATGAAGTTGATCATCTGGTCTTGCGTGGCGACGGCTTCACCGAACAGCGGCACGTCCTCAAACTTTTCGCGCAGGACAATCATCGGTTCGCCGTGACGTGGGGCTTCGGTCAGTTCAATCTTCTTGAGCTGCCGCTTGTTGAACTTGACTTTGACCTTCTTATCGGCGGCGAAGGCACATGCCGTGACCGTGACCGTAAGCAGGAAGATTATCGCGAGACTCAAAAATTTTTTCATGGGTTCGACCTCACACGTTGAAATAGTCAATCTTCATGGCGCGTTTGACGCGGTTGAGAACTTGCGACGCTTTGGCGCGAGCCTTCTTCGTGCCGTCGCGCAGAATGTCCATCACTTCATCGGGACGGGCTTCGTATTCGGCATGGCGGCAGCGAATGGGTTCGAGCATCTCGTCAAGAACTTCGCGCAGATATTTTTTGCAAGCGACATCTCCCAAACCGCCGCGCTGATAATGCTCCTTCATTTCGGCGACCTTGTCGGTGTCGGTGGCGAAGGCGTCAAGGTACGTGAAGACGACGTTGCCCTCGACGTGACCGGGGTCGGAAATTTTTATGTGCGTCGGGTCGGTGAACATGTCCTTGATCTTCGCGGCGACGGTCGCGCTGTCGTCGCTTAGGTAAATCGCGTTGCCGAGGGTCTTGCTCATCTTCGCCTTGCCGTCAATGCCGGGCAGTCGGCGACAAACTTGGCTTTGCGGCAAAAAAATTTCGGGCTCAACCAAAATTCCGTCGCCGTAAAGTTCGTGCATCTTGCGGACGATTTCGCGGGTCTGTTCAAGCATGGGAGCTTGGTCTTCGCCGACGGGCACGAGGTTCGCGTCAAAGGCGGTGATGTCTGCGGCTTGGCTGACGGGATAGCACAGGAAACCGGCGGGTATGCTCGTCTCGAAATTTTTCTGCGCGATCTCGGCTTTGACGGTGGGGTTGCGTTCCAGTCGGCTGACGGTGACGATGTTCATGTAGTACGCGGTGAGCTCGAACAGCTGCGGGATTTGCGACTGAATGAAGATGGTCGACTTGGACGGGTCGATACCGACGGCGAGATAATCCAGCGCGACGTTCAAAATATTTTCGTGAACTTTGGCGGGAGTGCCCGCGTGGTCGGTGAGGGCTTGCGCGTCGGCAATCATGATGTAAATCTCGTCGAAGTCGCCGCTGTTTTGCAGGCGCACGCGTTCGCGAAGACTGCCGACGTAGTGACCGAGGTGCAATTTTCCTGTCGGACGGTCGCCCGTCAAAATAGTTTTCATGGTGATGTCTCCTCTGCAAAGAATTTCGCCGCAAATTATATCACACGGCGGAACCATTTTCGACGGCGCGAAAAATTTTCCGATGTGTTATAATCGGCGCGGCGGAAAATCGCCGACATCGAATTGAGGTGAACGCTCTTGTTGACATTGGAAGCCCTGCGCCCGAAGAAGCGGCTGTTCCTGGGATTGTTGCTGGCGTCGGAAATTTTTGTGGCGGTGGCACTCTACGGCGCGTGGAAGATAAGTTATCTCGGTCTGGAAAATATTTCTGAATACCTGCCGGCAATCGTCGGTGCGCTTTTGATTTTGGCGGGGACGGTCTCGTTCGGCGCGGTGTGCAACATGGTTTTGGCTCTCAAGGGTCTGCCGACGCTCAAACTCTTCCACCGGTGGAGTTTCGCGCTGATAAAGTATCTGTTCCCCGTGGCTGTGCGCATCGGAAAAATTTTCGGCATTCGTCGTCGGCAACTGGAAGGCTCGTTCGTGGCGGTGAGCAATTTGATCTTCATCAAGAGCGGCATCAAAGTTCCCGCCGAACGATTGCTCGTGCTCAGCCCGCATTGCCTGCAACTGTCGAGTTGTCCGCACAAAATCACTCGCGACCCGCACAATTGCAAACGTTGCGGCAGGTGTAACGTCGGCGACCTGATGAAACTTTCCGACGAGCTGGGCTTTACGTTCTTTGTCGCGACGGGCGGGACGTTGGCTCGGCAGATGGTCAAAAAAATTCGTCCGCAAGCCGTGTTAGCAATCGCTTGCGAACGAGACCTTATGAGCGGCATTCAAGACGTTTACCCGTTGCCGGCCGTCGGCGTGCTCAATATCCGCCCGAACGGTCCGTGCAACAACACCCGCGTGGATATCGACGAAGTGCGCCGCGTGCTCAACCGGATAATCGAAAGGGAGTGATGACCTTTGCCAAGGGAAATGCCCGCCGACATAGAGATCGAGAAAAAAATTTTGAGCGCGATGATGCTCAAGCAGGGCGAGATTATCCCGAAGATTGCAGCCATCTTGACCGACGAGGATTTTTATCGGCAGGAGCACAGGATAATTTATCGCGCACTGCTTGCGGTCTTCAACAGCGGCACGCCCCCCGATATCCTGCTCGTGGAGAACGAACTGCGCAAAACCGGCGAACTTGAGCAGGTCAAGCGTTCGTATCTGTTCTCACTGGTCGATTTGGAATTCACCACAGCCCGCGCCGAGGCTCACGCCGAAACCATCAAGGCGAAGGCGACCCTGCGTCGGCTCATAACGGCGGGCGAGGAAATCAGCGACGAGGCACGCGACGAGAGAAACGACGTCGAAGAAGTTTTGGCGAGCGCGGAGCAAAAGATTCTGTCGGTGACCAACCGGAGCAATCAAACCGAATTGGAGCGGCTGACTGAAATTCTGCAGCGTTCGTTCGAGCGGATTCAGTTCATTCACAACCACCCCGGCGAAATCGTCGGCGTGACCACGGGTTTAATTGACCTGAACAAAGTCACCAACGGTCTGCACAAATCCGACTTGATTCTGTTGGCAGCGCGTCCTTCAATGGGCAAGACCGCTTTGGCACTCAACATCGCCGTCAACGCCGCCCGCGCAGGCAAAGTCGTTGTGCTCTTTTCGCTGGAGATGAGCAAGCTTCAGCTCGGCAACCGAATCCTGTCCACGGCAAGCGGCGTCGACTCGATGCACCTGAACACGGGCAACCTTTCCGACGGCGATATGTCCGCGCTGATTGACGCGCTCGACGAAATGTCGCGGCTCAAGCTCATGATTGACGACACGCCCGGGGTCACGATCTTCGACATACGCGCAAAGGTTCGCCGCCTCAAACACGAATTCGGCTTGGATCTCATCGTCATCGATTATCTGCAGCTGATGCAGGGCGGGCGTTCGCGGCTGTCCGAACAAAATCGCCAACAGGAAATTTCGGAAATATCTCGTTCGCTCAAGGCTCTGGCGCGGGAGATGGACGTACCGGTCTTGGCGTTGAGTCAGCTTAGCCGCTCGGTTGAAATGCGCGCCGAAAAGAAACCGCAGTTGAGTGACCTGCGCGAATCGGGTTCGCTTGAGCAGGACGCCGATATGGTGATGTTCCTTTACCGCGACGAATATTACAACCGCGAAGACGACGGCAACAAAAATATCGCCGAACTCATTCTTGCGAAGAATCGCAACGGCCCGACGACTTCGATACGTCTGCAGTTCCAGAAAGATATTATGCGCTTCGGTGACTTGACGCGCGTGGAGGGGTGATGGCTAGGGCTTGAACTGGACTTTGACGGCAGTGCCCTTGTCGACGACCTCGCCCGCGCCGATTGATTGGCTGACCGCAAAGCCGGACCCTTCCGCCGTGAACGAGACGCCCGCTTCGTTTGCAAGGCGTGCCGCCTCGCGAATGCTCTTGCCGTAGAAATTCGGGACGCGTGCGCTTTCGGGAGCAAGATTTTCCTTCGGAGGTTCGGGCGCGGGTTCGGCGGGCTTGACTTCTTGCGGGGCTTGCGTGCTGTGAATTGAGGCGTCGCCTTCGCCGATTGTCGCGTCCAGCTCGTCAACATCGACACCCAGCGGCACGTCGGAAGGTTCAATGCGCATGTAACGGAAGATCTGCGAAAAGATTCTGGAGGCGACCGGCGCGGCAATCTGTCCGCCGTAAATGCTGGTGCCGTACGGTTCGTCAATCATCACCAGCAGAGCAATCTGCGGGTCTTCAACGGGCGCGAAGCCGCAGAAAGAGGCTATGTACTTGCCCTCGGTGTAGCCGAAGCCGTCCTCGTTGACCTTTTGAGCGGTGCCCGTCTTGCCGGCCACACGATAGCCGCGAACGGAAGCTTTGCGCCCGCCGCCCGTGGCAACGACCTGTTCGAGCAAGCCGACGAGAGTTTTGTCCGTGGCGGAATCAATCGTTCGGCGAATTTCTTCGGGGTGCGTCTCGGAATAGGTTGTGCCGTTTGCGTTCTTGATCATTTTGACGATGTGCGGGCGGAGCAAAATCCCGTCGTTGGCAATGGCGCAGAAGGCTGTTATCAGCTGTAGCGGCGTGACGGCGATTGATTGACCGATGCTCATGGTGGCGATGTCGGAATCAACCATTTCGTCGGGCGTGTATAAAATTCCCGCCTCTTCGCCTGGGAGCTCAATGCCCGTCGGTTCGCCGAAGCCGAAAAGTTTTGCGTAGCTGACCAAGTTTTCCGCGCCAAGGTCGTAGCCGAAGATGGCAAAGCCCGTGTTGAGCGACTGCTTGACCACGTCGGCGAAGGTGACCGTTCCGAAGCTGTCGCCCGTCCAGTTCTGAATCGTCTTGCCGCTGAAGGTGACATGCCCGGGGTCGACGAAGGTTTGGTTGGGCGCGACAATACCTTCCTGCAACAGCGCACCGGCAACTACCGCCTTGAACGTGGAGCCTGGCTCATAGATGTAGGAGACGGCGCGGTTCTTCCACAGCTCGGAATCGTAGTCCAGGAAGCGGTTGGGGTTATACGACGGGCGCGACGCCATTGCCAAAACCTCACCGGTCTTCGGGTCCATGACGATGCACGAGACGGAAACGGGGTCGTTCTCTGCCATTGCACGATCCAATTCCTGTTCGACGATGAACTGAATCGCGCTGTCAATCGTCAGCTGAATGGTCTTGCACCTGTCGCCCTGATAGCCGCGCGGCGTGAAGATGGATTCGAGAATCGGGCGTTCCTGCGTGTCGGCGTAGATGAACTGTTCGGTGACCTCGCCCTTGATGTATTTGTCGAGAGCCTGCTCAATGCCGTCGAGACCCTTGTCGTCCGTGCCGACGAAGCCGAGAACGTTGGCGGCAAGCACGTCGTTGGGATAGTAACGTTTCGCCTCGTCGCGGAAGCCGAGACACACGGCGTAGCCCTTCTCGCGAATCAGCGCACGAATCGCCTCGTATTCGCTCTGCTCAAGCCGACGCTTGATCCAGCTGAAGCCGCCACCGACAGCGATGTCGTTCAAGATCTCCTGTTCGGTCTTGCCGACGAGCGGTGCCAAATCTTTCGCAAGCTGCGCGGCGTCTTCCACGTGGTTGGGGTCAACGAACAGCGACTTGGTCATTGTGCTCACGGCAAGCTCGCGACCGTTGCGGTCGATGATTGCGCCGCGGGGCGATTGAACGGAATAATCGTGCCCGACTTGAAAGCGCATTCTCTCGGCAAGTTCGCTGCCTTTGACCAGCTGAAGCCAACCGTAACGAATGACGACCACGCCCATCATAAACAGCAACACCATCACCAAAACGATGACCCGCTTGCGAAGAAAGGCGCGGTCTTTTTTGATGACGTTCACCGTCCGGTCCTTACGGAATTTTTGAGCAACGCGTCCTTGAGCCGCCCTTCAATCGCCACCAGTTCACGTTCCGCCGCCTGACGACGTTGACGCCCTTCGGACTGAATGCGCAGCGTTTCTTCCAGCGTGGAGATCAAATCCTCGTTGACTTTTTTGACGGTCTCGATGTCGACGATGCCGCGTTCGTTAGCCTTCGCCGTGTCGATTGTGTTTTGCTTGAGCATTTCGGCGTTGCGGCGTAAAAGGTCGTTCGTCGCGTCGGTGACGGCTCGTTGCAGTTCGATGACTTCTTTCTGGTGCGTCAAACCCAGCGCGATGACCATCTGGTTCTTCCACAGCGGGATTGTGTGATAGATTGCCGACTGCACGCGGTCGATTAGGACGCGGTCGTTGTTTTGTATCAGGCGGATTTGCGGCGCGGTCTGGATTGCCAGCGTCTTGCTCAACTTCAGGTCGTGGATTTTCTTTTCGAAGCGGTCAACGCTCTGTTCAAAATCGCTGACGACTTGCACAGCCATTGGGTCGCCGCTATCGGACGCCTGCTGACGAAGCTTGGGCAAGGTGGTCGTGCGCATCTCTTCGAGTTTCTCTTCGCCCGCGCGAATGTAGAGTTGCAGCTCCTTGAAGTACGTCAAATTCTTCTGGTAGAGCGTGTCGAACATGACGATATCTTCCATCATCTTGACCTTGGAACTTTCGAGACCGGCTTGAATCTTGTCGACCTGCGTGGAAAGTTTTTCGTAGCCCTGCATAACGTCGTCCGCCTTGCTGACGATTGAACCGATAATCGGCAGGTTGCTCAGGAAGCTGTCGTTCTTCTTGGTGACGTCGAAGCCCTTGACCTTGGCGACGAGATCGTTTAGCAACACGCCGACTTCGCCCGAATCTTTGGCGCGGACTTTCGTCAAGATGCTGTCGGAGAATTGAGCGATTTCCTTCTGCGCGGGCGCACCGTAGCTGAGCGGCGTGGAAGTGTCCATAAGATTTATGCCGTCCTTGATGGATTGAACCTTCGCCAATTCCGCGGGCGTCAGCGTTTCGACTTGGCGGGTGACCTGTTCGATCTCCTCGGCGGGCGCGACGGGCTCATCTGCCTTTTGCATAGACACGGCGGATTTTTTCTGCGCCATCAGGTCGGCAAGGTTTACGTCTGCCATAGTTACTTCCTCCTCTTGTCGGGTTTAACGTATTGGTCGTAAAAATCTTCCACGGGCATGAACAGATAGCGAATGCCCTCGGCAAGGCTCACCCACATCGGCAACGTCGTCCAGCTCAGCAGGAAGTAGGTAACACCTTGCAACGTCTTGCCCTGGTAGAATTTGTGTGCGCCGAACGAGCCGAGGAAGATTGCCAGCGCGGACTGAATGAGCTTGGTCTGGACAATTTGCGGGCGATCTTCTTCGGGGAAGGGCAGGTCGAGCGCGTCGTCTGTGCGGCGGCGGGAAAGTCGCCCGGTTCCCTGCGGAAAAAATTTTCGCGGCGGCTCCGACTTCATCGGCTGATCCAAAAGGTCGGTGTCGATTCGCACGTTGCCATACTCATCAACCGCGCCCACGTCAACCGTCCGGTCGGTGGAAATTCCTTCCGCCTTGAGCTGGTCTTGCATGACCGTCAGCTCGGCTTCGGCACTGATTATCTGGTCGTTTAGCACGTGCTGAAATTGATTTTCGTACGCCTCGTCCAGTGCGGCAAGCGTCTGCCTCATGCGCAACTTCAGTTCGCGGACTTTGTCGGTGGAAAGGTGCGTATCCTCCAGCTCACGATATTGGCGGACGATCTTGACGGCGCGGTCTTGATAGTAGTCGATGAACTTGTATGCCAGCGGAATGCGTTCGGGGTGCTTTTCCAGGTGGTTGAGCAAGTTTCGGGCGATTTGTTGCATGAGCTGGAGTTGATTGGCAAGCTCGCGGTCGGAAAGACTTGCCCGCGCCTCCTCCAGGTAATTGTAGTCGGCGGTCGCCCTGTTAAAATTCTCCTGCAGATATTGCGCGCGCTCCTCTTCCAGCTCGTCAAGGTTCAGCTGCGGCGTACGATTCTTGCGCCAATCCCAAAAGGCTTTGCCGCCGAAGATGACGCCCGCGGTCATTAGAATCACGATCAGATAATTCAATATGCTGTCCAAAGCCCGCACCTCCCGTAAAAAATTTCCTGCGCGAATTGTACCACAAAAGCTCGCCGTTGCAAAAAAAAATTCCCCGCTCGGCAGGGAATGTTGTCGCTCATTGCAATTTGATGCCGTTGGCTTGAACGGCTTGGTGCAGGTGCGGCATTTGCGTCATGAAAACTTCTATGAGCCGCGTATGCAACGGGTCTTGAATCGGTGCTTGGAAGTGCGTCGCCTCCATGCTCGTTGCCGAATAGAACGGCTTTTGGCAGATAATTTGTTCGCCGTTGACTTCGAAGAGCGCGTAGACCGGAATCACGTGCACTCCGTCGCGCCACTCGCCGAGGGCTTCGTCGGGCAAGCCGTGCTTTTCGTTGGGCAAGAGCATCATGAATATCAGCGGCGGCGGGTCACCGTATTCGTCTTTGCGCAGGTGAAAGTTATAGACTTCGGGCACGAAAGGCACCAGAGCCAATTCGCCGTTGCCATCGGGAAGTTCCGCCGTGGGCATAATGTAAATTTCGCCGTCGGACTTCATGCGAATCAGCGCAAGCATTTCGCGCGAGCTGTTTTCGTCGGCAATAGCCAGCACATCGAAGGGCAGGTCAGCCGCCTGCACACGCACGATAGCCGTCGACAGAACCAGCGCGACTATCAGGAAAAATTTTTTGACCATGCGAATCCTCCGTTAGAATTTGTTTTCGCGACCGGCTTTCAGGCGGGAAATGTTTTCGCGGTGGCGCAGAACGATGAACAGAGCCATCACCAGCACGAACAGGAAGTAAATCGTCGGCTCGGCGAAGATAGCCGCAAGAATCGGAGCCAGCACAGCCGCGGCGATTGAACCGACCGAAACGTAACGCGTCAGAGCTACGAGGACAATCCACACGAGCACGACGATTGCCGTGACTTTTGGCATTAACGCGGCAATGACACCGAGGGACGTGGCGACGCCCTTGCCGCCTTTGAAGCCGATAAACAGCGGGAACATATGCCCGACCATTGCGAAGAAGCCGCCGACGACCATTGCGCCGGGCAAGGCGAACATACACGCGCCGAGCAATACGCCGAGCTGCCCCTTGAGGAAATCGAGCAGGAAGATCAGCACGCCCGCTTTCTTGCCGAGAACACGCCAGGCGTTGGTTGCGCCGATGTTGTGCGAGCCGTAGCGGCGCAGGTCTTTCTTCCAGATGAGTTTGCCCAAAATCAGCCCGACGGGTATGGAGCCGATTAGGTAAGCCGCAATGACCAGTAGTGCCCAGTTCATGAAATCGCCCCCGCTAAAAAAATTGGTGCGGATGGAGGGAGTCGAACCCTCACGCCCGAAGGCAACGGATCCTAAGTCCGGCGCGTCTGCCAATTCCGCCACATCCGCTTGCCGCCGATTAAATCACATTTGTTTTTCAGTGTCAATCACCGCGCAGGATTTCAACCGCCTTCGCCGAATAAAGGCTGTTAAAATTTTTGATGGGAGGTAGAGAGTTTGCAGACTAAAGACAAAATCGCGGCGGCTGTTCGGCAGGCAGTGACGGAGGCGATGAACGACGGTGCGCTGAACTTTTCCGACGCGTTGCCCGACGTGGCGTTGGAGGTGCCGCCAAAGAAAGAGTTCGGGGACTTCGCAACCAACTTCGCCATGCAGAGCGCAAAAATTTTTCGGACGTCGCCACGCAAAATCGCCGAGGAGATTCGTTCGCGCATCAACAGCGACATGTTCGAGCGGGTGGAGATTGCGGGCGCGGGCTTCATGAATTTTTATCTGCGCGGCGACGTCATCTGCCGACAGCTCAAAAAAATTTTTGACGCGGGCAAAGACTTCGGGCAACTGCCCTGCAAGAACAACGTCACGATTCAAATCGAATACGTCAGCGCAAACCCGACGGGGCTCTTGCATGTGGGTCATGGACGCGGCGCGGCGGCCGGCTCGGCAATCGTCAACATCATGCGCGCGGCGGGCTACAACGTCGAGAGCGAATACTACATCAACGACGCCGGCAACCAGATGGACAAGCTCGCCGCCAGTGTCAACGCCAGATATCTTGAGCTGCTCGGGCAAGAAGTCACCTTCCCCGAAGACGGCTACCGCGGCGTTGATATCGTCGAGACCACGCGGCGAATCATTGAACGCTTCGGCGACAGATACTTGACGACGCCCGAAGATGAGCGGCTGAAAATTTTGGGCAAGCTCGCTTACGCCGACAAGCTGTGCGAACTGCAAGACGACCTGGAAAATTTCGGCGTGCATTTCGACGTTTGGTTCAGCGAAAAAACTTTGCACCCCGACAATATCAACGCGGTCATTGCTCAGCTTCGCGAACAGGGTCACATCTACGAACAGGACGGTGCGCTTTGGCTGGCGTCCACGAAATTCGGCGACGACAAAGACCGCGTCGTCATTCGCGCCAACGGCGAGGCGACTTATCTCGCCGCGGACATCGCCTATCACAAAAACAAATTCGACCGCGGCTTCGGGCAACTCATCAACATTTGGGGCGCGGATCATCACGGCTACATCGCCCGCGTCAAAGCCGCAATGACTATGCTCGGCTACGACGCCTCAAAGCTCAAGATTCTCCTGCTGCAGATGGTCTCGCTCTATCGCGGCGGAGAACTCGTCAAGATGAGCAAGCGCACCGGCAACGCCATTTCCCTGCGCGAACTGATGGAGGAAGTCGGCACGGACGCCGCGCGGTATTTCTTCCTCATGCGCTCGACCGACAGCCAGCTTGATTTCGATTTGGATTTGGCGAAGTCCCAGAGCAACGACAACCCCGTTTACTACATCCAATACGCCCACGCGAGGATTTGCTCAATCTTTCGCCAGGCAAACGAGGCGGGGCTTGCCATCGACGGCGAACCGAACTTCGCGCTGATGACTTCCGAGGCGGAGATTGATCTCATCAACAAAATTTTCGCCTACCCCGACGAAATCGAAAAGTCCGCCGCCGAATTCGCCCCGCAACGCATCGCCCGCTACGTTTACGATTTGGCGACGACCTTCAGCGCATTTTATCGCGACTGCAGGATTCTCGGAGTGGAAGAGGATTTGGCTCGCGCTCGGCTCGCTTTGCTCAAAATCACCCGCCACACCATCGCCAACGCGCTCGGATTGCTCGGAGTCTCCGCGCCCGAAAGAATGTGACGACGTGCGAAAAATTTTTTTCGGATTGGTGGTGATGATTATGCTCGTCGCTAAAACATCGCAGGCGACGCCCTCGCCGCAATGGGTCAGGAACTTGCACGCCGCGCAGATTTCAGAGCAGATGGTCGTCGTCGCCGGCATTCAAAAGAACACGGCGTGGATTTCCATGCACGAGCTGATTGATGGTCAGTGGCAACAGATTATGACGACGCCCGGCTTCATCGGCGTCAACGGCTTGGGCAAAGTCCGCGAAGGCGATCACAAAACTCCCGTCGGCACGTTCAGATTCGATTGCGCTTTCGGCATCGCTCCCGACCCAGGCTGTGCCCTCGGCTACACGCAAATCGACGTGAATCATTACTGGTCAGGCGACTGGAACTACAAATACAATCAGCTCGTCGACGTGCGCAACGCTCCTGCCAATTTCAACCGACGCAACAGCGAACACCTCATCACTTATAACCCGCACTACATGTATGGCTTGAACATCGGTTACAATTCGGATTGCACGCCAGGCAGGGGAGCCGCGCTGTTCATGCACTGCTTCGGTCCAATCAATCCGTGGACGCTCGGTTGCGTCGCCCTGCCCGAAGAAAAAATGCGCTTCGTCATGCAACACATCAAATCCGGTTGCGTCTGCGTCATCGATTCACTTGAAGGCATGGGCGGCAAACTCTAAATAATCGCCACAGAAAGGATGTAATGCCATGCAGAAAATCTTTTTGACGGTTGTCGCGCTGATAATGTTCATTTGTCAAAGCGCATATGCCGAGCCTTCGCCGCAATGGGTAAAAAATCTTCCCGCCGCGAGAACTTCGGAGCAAATGGTTGTCGTCGCGGGCATCGGTAAAACTACCGCGTGGATTTCCATGCACGATAAGATTAACGGCGATTGGCAACAGATTATGTCGACGCCGGGCTTTATCGGCAAGAACGGGCTCGGCAAAATCCGCGAAGACGACGGAAAAACTCCCGTCGGCACGTTCAGGTTCGATTGCGCCTTCGGCATCGCGGCTGACCCAGGCTGTGCGATACCATACGTTCAAGTTGACGCGAATCACTTCTGGTCTGGCGACCCGAATTACAAATACAATCAGTTCGTCGACGTGCGCAATGCCCCCGCCAATTTCAACAAAGACAGAAGCGAACGTTTGATCGACTATGCACCGAACTACACTTACGCTTTGAGTTTCGATTACAATAGCGAATGCACGCCAGGCAAAGGTTATGCCTTCTTCGTGCAATGTCTGAATTCAGTCAAACCTTGGACGGGCGGCGGCGTTGCAATTCCCGAAGAAAAAATGCGCTTCGTCATGCAACACGTCAAATCCGGTTGCGTCTGCGTCATCGATTCATTGGAAAAATTGGGAGGGAGGCTTTGATATGGCAGAAGACTTTTCACAGATGAGCGAGGTCGACATCGCCTATCGAATCTTGAGCGCATCGGGCAAAGACAACCCGCTCAACTTCAAGACGTTGATCCGCGAAGTTATCGACAAGAAGGGCAAAGTCGTGCAAGACGAGGCGGCCGCCATTTCCGAAATTTACACGATGATCAACATGGACAGCCGCTTTCAATATGTGCGCGACGGTCTTTGGGGCTTGAGCGATTGGTATCCGCCCGAAACCAAACGCGCACGTTCATCGTCCAAAACTTCCAAAGCATAAAAAATTCACCGCACTCGGAGGACAGACATGGCTAAGTACATCTTCGTGACCGGCGGAGTAGTTTCGTCGCTCGGCAAAGGAATTACCGCAGCATCGCTCGGCAGGCTTCTGAAAAGCCGCGGACTGAAAGTTACGATTCAAAAGTTTGACCCCTACATCAACATCGACCCCGGCACAATGAGCCCGTATCAGCACGGCGAAGTTTTCGTGACCGACGACGGCGCGGAGACCGACCTTGACCTCGGACACTACGAACGCTTCATCGACATCAATCTCAGCAGGCATTCCAACACGACCACGGGCAAAGTTTATTGGTCTGTTTTGTCCAAAGAACGCAAGGGCGACTATCTCGGCTCGACGGTGCAAGTTATCCCGCACGTGACCAACGAGATTAAAGCCCGCGTCTATGCCGTGGCGGAGGCGGATAAAGCCGACGTTGTCATCACGGAAGTTGGCGGCACCGTCGGCGACATCGAGAGCCTGCCGTTTTTGGAAGCGATTCGCCAAGTCAAGAAGGAAGTCGGCAAAAACGACGCGCTCTATATCCACGTGACGCTCCTGCCATACATCGGCGCGGCGGGCGAGCTCAAGACTAAGCCCACGCAACACAGCGTCAAGGAACTTCGCGCAATCGGCATTCAGCCCGACATTTTGGTCTGCAGGACGGATTACCCAATCACCCGCGAACTTAAGCGCAAGATTGCACTTTTCTGCGACGTGGACGAAAACGCCGTCATCGAAAACCGAACCGCGTCGACCATTTACGAAGTGCCGCTGATTATGGAGAGCGAAGGGCTCGACAAAATCGTCCTCAACAAGCTGAATCTGCCGCAAGCTCCGCCAAAGCTCGACGAGTGGCGCAAGATGGTCTACAAAATTCAGCACCCCGAACGCTCCGTGAAGATCGCGCTCGTCGGCAAATACGTTGAGCTGCCCGACGCTTACATCTCCGTCGTTGAGGCTCTGAACCACGCGGGCATTAAGCATTGCGCCAAAGTCAAAATCAATTTCGTCAACGCCGAGAAGATTGAACAGCCCGATACCGACCTGGACGAAATCTTCAGCGGCTGTCGCGGGATTTTGGTGCCGGGCGGTTTCGGCGACCGCGGCGTCGAAGGCAAGATCAAGGCGATAACTTTTGCCCGCACGAAAAAAATTCCGTTCCTGGGATTGTGCTTGGGCATGCAGTGCGCGGCGATTGAGTTCGCAAGAAATGTCTGCGCCCTTGCCGACGCCAACTCCACCGAGTTCAACCCCGACACCGAGCACCCCGTCATCGCGCTGATGGATTCGCAACGCAACGTCACCGAGAAGGGCGGCACCATGAGACTGGGCGCGTATCCGTGCAAAGTTTTGCCCGACACGCACACCGTCGCGGCTTATGGCGTCGAAGACATCAGCGAACGCCACCGCCACCGCTTCGAGTTCAACAACGACTTCCGCGAAATTTTCCGCGAACACGGCATGATTCTGGCGGGCGTGCTCCCCGACGACAGCCTGGTCGAAATTATTGAGCTGGCGAAGGATTTGCACCCGTGGTTCGTCGGCTGCCAATTCCACCCCGAATTGAAGTCCCGACCCAACCACCCGCACCCGCTCTTCCGCGAATTCGTCAACGCCGCGCTCAAGCTCAAGTATCAGTGAAAAAACGTCCCCCGCAGTCGCTTTGACCGTGGGGGATTTTTTTTATTATGACCGCGCTACTGCACCTTCGCCCTCTGAACGGACTAACCAGCTGTTCACGGCAAAACGAAGCCCCCGTCGGGTAACCAATCCGCGGCGTCATCTGCCGAGGACGATTTTGCCCGCGTGCTTGAATTTGAATTCGCCGCCCATGAACTCGAAGACGGCAGGGCGTTCCACACGCAGACGCGAATAAGTTCCGCCGCTGAAGTTCGATTCAAACACGACGCCCAACGCACGCTCGGCGTGGTGATTTTCGGTGTAGGTTCTGACATTGGGCACGACCGCGAAAATATTTTCGGCGACGGCGCACGCCCAAAAGTCTCCGCCCGCCGCTGAGGTCTCGACAAATTTCGGCGCAAGGTTCGGGCGATTCATGCGCTCTTCGACGTTGTTGCAGGTGAACGCGCGAACTTTGTGGCGGCGCAAAAAATTTTCACGGGCGCGGCGTGAACTGAAGCCGCTCAATTTTTCCAGCGCGTTGAAGTCGTTGACGAAGCCGGTGCCGATGATTTCGTCGTCGCGGGAAATTTTTTCGGCGGCGGAAATTTTCTTCGGAGCGGATGCCGTGGTCAGGTGCGGCAAGGTCAGCTTAAGCTCGGCGATGAAAACCGGTTCCACCATCAGCGTTCGGACGTCGCGGCCGCGCTTGTCGCTGAAGAAATTGTTGGCGTCGCGAATCAGCTCGTCGATGTCGAAGGCAACGCCGTCAGCCCAAAGTTTCGAGGCGGCATTGAATCTATCGACGAAGGTTTGGAACTCGTGCGCGGTGTTGATGGTGATTCCCTCGGCGATGTCGTGTGCGCTGATGAACGCCGCCGCCGATTGAGCCTCGCCGCCGGACGTGAAGTCTGCGCCCGCAAGCTGTGCCGCGTAAATGATTTCGTCCGCCGCGCCAAACATCTCGCGGTTGATTCGGTCGGCGTCGAAGAAGTCGTCGTTGGCGGGGCTCTCGACAATCATGCCGGAGGCGACTTCGGTCTTGGGTTGCGGGCTGATGTGCAGGTTGAAATTTTTGTAGCCGCTCAAGCCCGACGCCGCGACGAAAATTTTTTCCAGCGCATTGACGTAAACGTTGTCGGTGATGTCCGCGCCGCCCGCAAGCCATTGGAAGATACGCGAGCCGTTGCCGCCGATGAAGACGAGCGGAATTTTTTCGCCGCGATAGTGACCGTAATCGTGCAGAACTTTGACGAGCGTGCCCAGGTAATGGAAGAGCCCCGCCGTGGCGAACTGAACGGTCTGCAGCGTGCGCTTGATGTCGGAGCGACCGGTCTTGAACTTCAAATCGGCAAGGTAGCCGGAGCTGTGAGCGCGAAGGTCGGCGTCAATGACGGCTTGGCGGCGGATGTCGTCGCGGATGTCGGTGGAAATTTTTTCGCCCGCGAACAGCTCGTAGTTGTCGTAGATCGGTCTGAACATTTCGCGTGCGGCAAAACGAATCGATGTGTGGTAAACGATGCGTGGCACCTCGCCGCTGATGACGCTGATGTCGGTGGTGCCCGCGCCGATGTCGACGATGATTGCGCCGAGCGCGAAGTTGCCCGCCTTGCCGTCGATTTTGTTGAAGTGATACGCGGCGGCCTCGCTCTCGGTCATGAAGGTCGCTTGAGCGTTGCCGACGGCTTCGCGGCAAAGGGAGCGGAAGGAAATTTTCTGCACCTGCGAAAACGCCGTGGGGTACGAGAAATTCCAGCGCACGTCGCCCGCGCCGTTAAAGGCAGCTTCCGCCGCCGCCTGCAAGCAAATCTGTTCGATGTAAGCGGCGGTCTTGCGGCGTTGACGGTCGGAGTCAGCCCACTTCAAATTTGCGTCTATCTGCGCGGCGAACTGCTCGAACACGCGCGTGTTCTCGGAGCTGAGCAAGAAGACGTGCCCATCAATGAGCGGGCGAATCTGCGACGAAGGGGCGACGTTCAGCAGGTGGAAGATGCTGAGAAACGAACCGTCAGCTCGCGGCGGAATTTGCGACGGAATGAAGTGGCGATACGTCTGCGCACGTGCTCCGCCCGACGCCGTGATTTGCAACAGGTGCGGCGCGAAATTCAGCGGACGGGGCGGTTCATCGTTGACGGCGACGAAAATCATTGTCGAGCTGGTGCCGAAGTCCACGCCGATTTTCCAGCGCAGGTCAGCATTGGCTTCGACTCTTCGCGGACGATTCATCAGCAGGAAGCCGACATCGAACGGAGCCTTTCCCAAATGCGGCGGCGGGTTGTAGGTGACGGTCAGCACGTCGGGGAAGGCGTCCAGCTTGACGGTCCGGCGGTTGGCAAAAATTTTTTCGTGGTCGAACGGCGCAAGGTAGATCGTGTCGGCGGCGGGGCTCAAGTCGTCATCGGCGCGGGAATTTTCGTAGAACATGAAGTAAGTCGTCCAACCCTCGCGGCGGAAGTCGGGGAAGATTTCGGCGACGGGAAGCTCGCGGTCGATGTAGATGAGGTCGCGCTTTGGATATGTCTTCGTCCAACGAAAATCTTTGCCCGCGTTGTCGACGCCGCTCAACGGGAAGACGAAGTGCACGTAAAAATTTTCCGCGTCATCGGATATCGACAGCCGCGCAGAAATTTCTTCGGGGTCGAACAGCTCCAACAGTTCGCGCTTAATCGGCGGTATCGGCGTCAAATCTCGTTCGGTCAGCGTGTCGACGCCGCGCAGGGTCATCGCGTTTGGGAAGGCGTTTGCGGGTTCGACGACTGCCATGCGTTGGTGGAAGAAGTCTTCGGGTCGCCGCCATTGAACGCCGTGCAAGCTCGTGCGACCAATCTTGCCGCGGTCAGTCAGAAGGTCGGCGGTGATATCAATCGCGCTGATTCCCTGCCACACGACGAGCCGCGAGCCATCGACGCTTTCGGCGCGGGCGAAATCACGAACGACATCGGGCGCGACGAGCAGAAGATTTTTCCGCGGCGTCATCAGTCGAACGGCTGAATCTTCCAGGCGCGGCTCACGACCTTTAAGCGTGTCGTCGAGCAGGCGGGCAATCGGCGCGTGCAAATTCAGATTGGACGGCACGAACTCGAAGGTACCCGTCGGGGCGGGAATGTCGCGTTCGTAATCCGCCAGGCACTTGAGCAGGGCGTTGGAAATTTCTTTGGCACGGTCGCCGATTTTTTCCAGCCGCCGAATTTTGTCGCTGAGGTTGCCGAGCCAGACTTTGAGCGCGGAAAGTTCCATCGCCGACAAAAATTTTATCGGGTCGGTCAGCTCGGATTGATTGACGCTCCACGGCGCGCGCAGTCTCCCCGCGAAGGTCGTTTCGTAGTCCGCCGCGCTCGTCACCAGCGTCGTCGGCGAGGTCAGCGCGATTGGCAAGCCGTCCAGCGAGATGATGAACAGGTCAGTCAGCCACGCGTCGGCTTTGCCCGTCAATGATTCGCGCGGAGCAAGTGCCATCAAAATTTTTCCGAGGTCGGAGCCGTCTTGCAGATTGATTTGCTCAGCCTTGAGGTCGAGCCGCTTGATCTCCTTGAGCGCGAGCATAGCCAGCAGTGCCCGCCATTGCCCGCAAACTTTTTCGTGCAGCCCGCGGACAAATTCTTTGGTCGGCTCCGCGTCGAACAGTGCCATCTTGAAGAGCAAAGGTCGCGCCCACATGTCGGGAATCGAATCCACCGAGCCCATGTCTGCAATCGATTCGCCGCAATCCAAACTGTCTGCCAGAGCACGCAAAAAATTTATGTCGGTCTCCTTCCACACGCCCGCCACGTCGCTAAGAATCTTCGAGACGTCGCCTTTGACTTTGGGAAGCATCGGGAAGTACGCATTCGCCATAGAAACACCTCCACAGTTTTCCGCGCCGAGTATAGCACAAAAAAATTCCCGCGCACAAATTTCATGCACGGGAACATTTCGACTGCGGTCACTTGACCAGATTGTCGAAGTCCGATTGCGGAATGAGCGTGACGAGCCCCATAATCGACAGAATTTGTTCGAGGGCGACGCGTGCGGTGGACGTGTTCTTGACGACGAAATCAACGTCGCGCCAATGTTCGAACTCACCGGTCTCTTCGGCGGTCTCCACGTAATAACGTATCTCGTCGTTGGAACAGCCAGTTCTTAGCAAGCGGTCTACAAAAACTTCGTCGTCAATCATCAGGAAGATCGACACCAGGTCTTGGTTCATGAACTTGGTCAGCTGTTTGATCCCCGCCACGTCGTGCATGATGGTCACGCTGATTTTGTGCCGCTGATAAGCTTCGAGGACGTCGCTCTTGCGCAAGCCGTATGAATGCGCCTGATATGTGTTGTTGACGATGAACTTTTCGCGCTCATAGTCGTTGCTCTTGACCGTCTGATAAATCCTGCGCTTATAGGCGTAGCGGTCGTCGAACACGCGCGTCGTGACGGTTGGAATGTAATGAATGCCCATGCTCATGAGCTGGGAGACCATCGTGGACTTGCCGGACATGTGCGGACCGAGGAACGCGTAAATTTTGTTTGCCATGTGAATCCCTCCTCAACGCCGCTGTTTGGCAATGACGCGCACGGTGTCTTCGTCTTCGTCGATTTCCGCGCCGCAACGTGGACAGCATTCGTATTGCGTGCCGTCGGGCAGGGAACGTTTGCCGACGCATTTGGTGCAGAATTCCAGACTACAGCGCGTGCACTTGAGAATCTCGCCGTAATTGGTGCGTCCACAGCGCGGGCAGCTCACGTAGTCTGCCATGTGAATCCCTCCTCAATAATGCGGATGAGCTTTGACGTAATCGACGGGGCGGCTCCAATCGACGTGAACGCCCGTCGCCTCCCAAAGCCTGGTCAAAACGATTTTGAGGCTCTCGGCGTTGGCGGTCGGGTCAATCGTCTCCGCCGTGAAGTCCAACAGCGTTTCGTGCGGGATTTTGATTTCGTGCGTCGTCGTCAAAAATTTTTCGGCACGAGCTTTACCGTCCGCGTCGCCGAGATTGACGATAACCTTGCGCGTCGCCTCGTCGTATTCCACCCAGCCGAGCGAGCCGCGGTAGCTTATCGCCACACTGAAATTTTCCATATGAATCATCTCCTTTCGTGATAGGTCGCCGCGTACATAACGGGCAGGACGAGCAACGTCAACACCGTGGCGACGAACAATCCTCCCGCAATCGCCACTGCCATCGGTCCCCAAAAGATTGAGCGCATCAGCGGCAACATGCCCAGTATCGCCGCCGCCGCAGTCAACATTATCGGGCGGAACCTAAGCACTGCCGAATTGATTATCGCCTCGTGAAGTGATTCGCCCGCGCGCAGGTGACTTTGGATTTGGTCGATGAGGATGACCGAGTTGCGGATAATCATTCCCGACAGCGCGATTATCCCCAGCTCCGCCACGAAGCCCAGAGGTTTGGACAGGAGCACCATCGCGAAGATGACGCCGATTAATCCGAGCGGTGCCGTCAACAACGTGAGCCCCATTGCCTTGGCGTCGCCGAGCTGAAGCATGAGCAGCGTCATGATGACGAAGACGACGGCGGGTAACATTGCCGCCAGGTGCCCCGTGGATTTGGAGGACTGTTCGAAGTCTCCGCCCGCCGCAATCGAATAGCCCGTCGGCAAATTTTTTTGCAGGTCAGCCGTCGCGTCAAGGGCTCGTTGCGTGGCGTCGTTGGCAGTGCCGTGTGAGATGTTCGCTTGCACGGTGACGGTCGGTTTCAAATTGCGCCGAGCAATCAGCCCGTATTCGGCGGCGTAAGAAATTTTGGCGAGCTGTTCAAGCGGCACGTAACCGGCTGAGCCCAGATATATCGGCAAACTTTTCAACGCGGCGAGATTGTTTCTGTCCGCGGCGGCAAGCCGAAGGTCGATGTCAATTGTCCTGTCGCCCGCGTAAAATTCGGCAACCTTCGCGCCCGTGATTTCGGTGTAGAGCGTGGACTTGACTGCCTGAGCCGTGAGACCGAGCGCGCGCAGTTTGTCGTGATCCAAATCGATGCGCACGACTTTGGACTTCTCGTTCCAATCGAGGCTGACTTCCGTGACGGTTGGGTCGACTGCGACGCGGCCTGCAACTTCGGCGGCGAGGGCGTGAACTTTTTCGACGTCGGTGCCGCTGACGCGAAGCATGACGGGATAATCGGCGGGCGGTCCCGTCTGAATCAGCTGAATGTTCGCGCGGACATTGGGGAATTTGTCGGCGAGCGCGGCGCGGATTTTTTTGATGACGGCGTCGCGGCTGTCCTCGTCCTTTGCCACGACGACGAAGCGGGCGAGATTGTCGGCGGGAGTTTCGGGCGCAACGGTCAACACGAAGCGCGGCAGGTCTTGCCCGACGTAGTAGGAATAATTGTTCAGGTTATCGCGTTCGGTGTCGAGGAAGCGGGCGAAGCGTTCACATTCGGCTTGAGTCGCGGCGATTGATGAACCTTCGGGCAGCGTGAACTTGATGAGCACTTCGGGGCGAATGGACGGCGGGAAAAATTCTTTCTGCACCAGACCGGTCGCGAAGATTGTCACGCCGAGGGCTCCAATCGTTCCGGACAGCACGAGGATTTTGTTGTCGAGGAAGACCTCCAGCACGCGGCGGAACGAGCGATAGAACCTGCCGCCGTAAAGTTCGCCGTCCACTTTGCCGACGCGAATGATGTACGTGCCCAACAGCGGCGCAACCATCACCGACACGACCCACGACAGAATCAGCGCAATCGACACGACCCAGAACATGTCGCGGCAAAATTCGCTGGCGATTCCTTTGGCGAAGGCGACGGGGATGAAGCCCGTGCAGGTTATCAGCGTGCCCGTGAGCATCGGTTTGGCAGTGACGTTGAAGGCGTGGCAGGCAGCGTCGAACTTCGAGAGCCCGCGCTCAAGCTGAACGCTCATCATTTCCACGGCGATCATTGCGTCGTCGACGAGCAGACCCAGCGCGATTATCAGCGAGCCGAGCGACACTTTGTGCAGGTCAATGCCCGCGGCGAGCATGAAGCAGAAAGTCCCCGCCAAGACCAACGGAATGCAACCCGCCACGACGAGCCCCGTGCGCAGACCGAGGCTTGCGAAGCTGACGGCGAGGACGATGACAATTGCCAGCACAAGCGTTTCGATGAAGTCGCCGATGGATTCGCGCACGACTTCGGGTTGGTCGGACACGTGCGCAATCTCCAGCCCCAGCGGCAGTTCCGATTGAATAGCGTCGACGGTCGCGTCGAGGCTGTTGCCGAGCTCCAAGATGTTGCCGCCGCTGTCCATTGCGATTGCGATGCCGATGGCGGGTTTGCCGTTGAAGAACATCTTCGGCTCTGGCGGCTCGGAAAATTTTCGTTCGACGGTCGCGATATCACCGAGGCGGAAGATTTTTCCGTCGGCATTAATCGGCAACGAGCGAATCTCGTCCACGGCGTCGAAAGTTCCCGTCACGCGCAGATAAACGTTGTCGGAGGCGGTGTCAATCATTCCGGCGGGCGTCATTGCGTTTTGCGCGGACAGCGTGTTTGCGATGACTTGCGGGCTGATTCCGAGTTCGGCGAGCTTCATGCGGTCGACTTCGACGTAAACGACTTCCGACTGCACGCCGAGCAACTGAATCTTCTTCACGTCGTCGACGGCGAGCAACATGCGGCGAATGTCTTCAGCGTGGCGGCGCAGCTCTTCGTAGGTGAAGCCGTCGCCCGTCAGCGCGTAGATTGAGCCGTAAACGTCGTCGTAGGTGTCGTTGAAAAAAATCATAACGCCTTCGGGCAGGTCGGTGATGTCGCGGCAATAGTTGCGCACATCACGCCACGTCGGACGAATCGCAGCGGTGTCGAGCGTGTCATTGAGCTCGACGTAGATGACGGTCTGACCGGCGCGGGTTTTGCTGCGAAGGTGGTCGAGACCTGGTATGTCCTGCAATTTCTTTTCGAGCTTGTCGGTCACTTGCTGTTGCATTTCGTAGGCAGTCGCGCCGGACCAATACGCACTGACAATCATTTCGCGAATGGTGAACTGCGGATCTTCCATGCGCCCCAACCTGAAGTAAGCGAATGCTCCGCCGACGAACGCCGCGATGATGAAGTACCAGACGATTGCCCGATGATTGAGCGAGACTTCCGTTAAGTTGCGCACGTCAATCACCCGTCCTGACTTCTTGCCCGTCGCGGAGTTTATGCACGCCCGCCACGACAATCACGTCGCCCGCGGTGAGCCCGTGCACGCGGACGCTGTTGCCGTCGAAGGCTGTGACCTCAACCTTGCGCAGGGAAACTTTGCCGTTCTCAACGAGCCAAACCTGCGCGGCGTCGCCGGTCTGATAAATCGCGCTCAACGGCAGGACAATCGCGCGCGGCGTCGACTCATTCACGGACACGCCCGCCGTCATTCCCAGCTGAATATCGGGCACGGGTGGCAGAGAAATTTTCACGGCGAATGTTCGCGACGCGGCGTCTGCCATCGGAGAAATTTCGCGGACGGTGCCGGTGACAGTGTTGCCCGTAGCCCAAAACGTTATCGACACGCGCCGACCGATTTGCATGTCGGTGATTTTGTTTTCGGGAATGTTGACGACGACTTCAAGCTCCGCGGTCTGCACGAGAGTCAAAACCGTTTGTCCGGCCGCAACGACCTGCCCGACCTCCGCGGCGACGTTGGAGATGACACCGTCAGCGTCGGCAGTGAGCGCGGTGTAATCGAGCGCGTTTTGGCTCTGATTGGCGGCGGCGACTGCGGCGTCGTAAGCGGCGCGCGCGGCGTCGTATTGCGTGCGATACTGATCCAACACGACAGCGGCAATCGCTTCGGAATTGAACAGCTCGGTGTATCTGTCGAGATTGGATTGAGCCAGCTGAAGTTGTGCGCGGGCGGATTCGACGTTGGCCTGGGCACTGCGAGATTGTTCGGCGATGTCTTTGGCGTCGAGAGTCATGAGCACATCGCCCGACCGAACGCGTGAGCCGGTCTGCACGTCGCGGCTGATGATTTTGCCGCCGACACGAAACGCCAGATTCGATTCGTAACGCCCGCGCACGACGCCCGAATAATTTTCCGCGGACACCCCGTCCGTCATGCCGACGCGCTGAACTTTCACGACGGGCGGCTTGTGCTGTTCGACACCATCAGACGCACAGCCCGCGACCGTCAAACTTGCGACGAGCACTGCCGACAAAATCCTGCGCAACGACTTCACCCCCGTGAAATTTTTCGGCGGCATTATATCATTGCGGCGGCGAACTTGTACACAAAAAAATCGGCGAGCGTTCATGCTCACCGAATCCATGAAAAATTTTTATGACTGCAGCCGTTTGACCTCCGCCTCCAGCTCGGCAATGCGTGCTTGAGCCTTTGCGGCGAACTGTTGATATTGTCGCTGGTTGGTGAAGTTGATCTTCATCTGCGTATTGAGGGCGGTCGCCAGCGCGGATATCAGCACGTCGTGAGAGCCGAAGTGTTTTCCGAATTCGCTCCTGATGCCGGCGTAAATTTCGTGCGGCGGCAGTTTCCATCCTGCGCCCAGATTCAAGGACAGACCGAACATCTTGTGCAGTAGGAAATTTATGACGGCGTGACGGGCGGGCAGATTGTCGCGGAAAAATTTCAACTCGCCGAGCTTTTCGTCGAGCCCCTTGACGCCCATGAAGAACGCGCTAAGCCAATCGTGCAAACTTTTCTGCGGTGACTCAATGCATCTGGTGATTGACTTCGGGTTATTACGCCAGCAATAAACAGCGTTGGGCACGTGCAGAAATTTTTTCGCGTGGAACAGTAGCTCCAGCGTCCAGAGATAATCTCCAACCATGTGGACGCTTTGCGGGAAGGCAATGTCGTGCTCAATCAGAATCTGACGACGAACAAACTTGCTCCACGGCGTGCCCCAAATGTCTTGCTTGAGGACGTAGTTCACGCGCTGAAGCAAGTCGTCGGGCTGAAAGGTCGGCTTGTCGACAAGCCTTCCACCTTGCCTAGTGCTCAAGCGTATGTTCGAGCCATCGTCATTCGTTTCAAAAAATTTTTCGCAGTAGACGACATCAGCGTCGTATTCCGTGGTGAGCATGTGCATCTCTTCCAGCGCAGTCTTTGTCAACATGTCGTCGGCGTCAACGAAGAAAATATATCCGCCGTGGGAGAGACCGAGCCCGATATTTCGTGGAACGTAACCACCGCCGCCGGAGTTTTGCTTTGTTTGCGAAAGAGTCAATCGTCCGCCGAAACGTTCGCGATAACTTTCGACGATGGCGCAACTTTTGTCGGTGGAACAATCGTCCACAACGATGACTTCAAAATTTTGGAATGTCTGCGCCAGCAAACTGTCCAAAGCGTCGGCAACGTAGCGTTCGGCATTGTACAGGGGAATGATGACGCTGACGGCAGTCGGTACGTGGGGGGTAGCAGACGGTCTGCGATATGGTCGGGGAAATTTTTTCGAGCGGTTCATTCAATCAGTCCTTCCAAGCCGTCAGCCCCAAACGCACGACGTATTCCTTTGCGCAGTCGTGATAGTGCATTGCCGAGGCGCGCAGGGCAACTATCTCATCTTCGCGAAGGGCACGCATAATTTTGGCGGGGTTGCCGAAAACCAGCGAGTTGTTGGGAATTTTCTTGTACTGCGTGATGACCGTGCCCGCGCCGATTATGCAGTTGTTGCCGATTTCGCTGTAGCCCAGGATAATCGAGCCCATGCCAATCAAGCAGTCGTTGCCGATGCGCCGGCAGTGAATGATGGCGTTGTGTCCGATGGTGACGTAGTTGCCGATTTCGGTCGGCGTGTCGCCCATGACGTGCACTGTGCAGTTGTCCTGAACGTTCGTGTAATTGCCAATCCTGACGGGCTGGAAGTCCCCGCGGACAGTGACCCCGAACCAAATGCTTGAGCCTGTGCCGATTTCCACGTCGCCGACAACCGACGCACTCGGCGCAATGAAAACATCGCTGGCAATCTTCGGCTCCTTGCCCTTGTACGGCAGAATAATCGCGTCCATAATATCAATCCTTTCGTGAAAAATTTTTATGACTGTAGCCGTTTGACCTGCGCCTCCAGCTCGGCAATGCGTGCTTGAGCCTGTGCGGCGAACTGTTGATATTGCCTGTGGTTGGTGAGATTGATCTTCATCTGCGTGTTGATGGCGGTCGCCAACGCGGGAATAAGCACGTCATATTCGCCGAGTCCGTTGCCGAGTTCCCGTTTAATTATGTCGTAAATGGCAGACGGCGGAACGTTCAGAATTGCCCCAAAAAGATTGCCGAAAGTCCAGCTTACAAATTTTTCTGTCACGGCGTAGCGATATTGCGGATTTGCCTTGAAAAATTCGTGACGCCCCATCAGATCGTCCAAATATCTCAAGCCGAACTGCACCGAAGTGAGCCAAAAGTTTATCGATTGCGACGGCGTCCGCTGTCTGTGGTAGAGCGAATTTTTGCGCTGAATCCAAATGTAAACCGTGTTCGGAACCAGCAGAAATTTTTTCGCGAAAAAAATCAGTCCGTAAGTCCAGATGGTGTCTTCATGAATTTTTAGCGACGGGAAAAATATTTCATGCTCAATCAGAAAATCGCGCCGCGTAAATTTTCGCCACGGCTCCACACGGTATTCATCGCGCACGATTTTTTGAACAGCTTGCGACAAATCGCGCGACTCCCACGTCGGCTTATCAACCAAAGTTCCCCCGTCGGGAATTATTTTGCGTCCCGTGCCGTCTTCATCCGTCTCGAAATGTTTTTCGCAATAAACAACGTCAGCGTCGAATTTTTTGGCAAGCGTGTAAAGTTCCTCGAAGGCTGTCGGCGTGAGCAAGTCGTCGTTATCCACGAAGTAAACATATTCGCCGCGAGAAAGCATTATGCCTTTGTTGCGCGGCAATGCACCGCTACCGGTGTTAGTTGCCATGTGCGCGAGGGTCAATCGTCCGCCGAAACGTTCGCGATAACTTTCGACGACGGCGCAACTTTTGTCGGTTGAGCAGTCGTCCACAACGATGACTTCAAAATTTTGGAAGGTCTGCGCCAGCAAACTGTCTAGTCCGTCGGCGATGTAGCGTTCGGCATTGTACATGGGAATGATGACGCTGACGGCAGTCGGTACGTGGGGGGTAGCGGACGATCTGCGATATGGTCGGGGAAATTTTTTCGAGCGGTTCATTCAATCAGTCCTTCCAAGCCGTCAGCCCCAAACGCACGACGTATTCCTTTGCGCAGTCGTGATAGTGCATTGCCGACGCGCGCAGGGCAATTATCTCGTCTTCGCGAAGGGCACGCATGATTTTGGCGGGGTTGCCGAAGACCAGCGAGTTGTTGGAAATTTTCTTGTACTGCGTGATGACCGTGCATCGCGTCCATAACATCAATCCTTTCGTGAAAAATTTTTATGACTGCAGCCGCTTGACCTGCGCCTCCAGCTCGGCAATGCGTGCTTGAGCCTTTGCAGCGAACTGTTGATATTGCCTGTGGTTGGTGAGATTGATCTTCATCTGCGTGTTGATGGCGGTCGTCAGCGCGGGAATCAGCACATCGTATTCACCGAGCCGGTCGCCGAATTTGTGCCTAATCGTCTCATAAACGGCGGGTGATTGCATACGAAAGCTTGAATCAAGCAGTGCAAAAAAGCTGTCGTTGATGAAACGTTCCAACATGGCGTAACGAACCTTTGGATTTTGGCGGAAAAATTCAAAGTCGTCCATTATGTCATCCAGGGTTTTCAAACCGAACAACACGGGACTGATCCAGAAAGTTATCGTCTCTTGAGGTGTCTTTTCGGTGCGGGTTATCGAAGTTTCGACATTGCGCCAAAGATATACGGCGTTGGGGATGCGCAGAATTTTTTTCGCGCAAAAAATAATTTGCCACGTCCAAAGAGAATCATCGCGAATTATGTTTGGAAAGAAAATTTCGTTGTCCGTCAGAAACTCGCGCCGCAAAAGTTTAAGCCAGGGAAACACAGAATAGAATCCGCGGAAATCTTTATTGATCCGTTCTTGTAAAGAGTCGGGTTCCAGGGTCGGCTTATCGACGGTTTGCGAGTTATAATTGCTCAACTTCAACCGAGCGTTTTTGAGGTTGACATCAACTTCGTAGTACCTTTCGCAATAGACGAAATCGGCGTCATAATTTTTGGCGAGCGTGTACATCTCCTCAAGCGCGGTCTTTGTGAGCACGTCGTCATTATCCATGAAGAAAACGTATTCGCCGCGGGAAAGAATCAGACCTTTGTTGCGGGGCAGAGAAGGCAAGCCGGAATTTTTTTTCATGTGCGCGAGGGTCAATCGCCCGCCGAAACGTTCACGGTAACTTTCGACGATGGCGCAACTTTTGTCGGTCGAACAATCGTCGACAACAATCAGCTCAAAATTTTGAAACGTCTGCGCCAGCAAACTGTCTAGTCCGTCGGCGATATATCGTTCGGCGTTGTACAGGGGAATGATGACGCTGACGGCAGTCGGTACGTGGGGGGTAGCGGACGGTCTGCGATATGGGCGAGTAAATTTTTTCGAGCGGCTCATTCAATCAGTCCTCCTGTAAATTTCGACGAAGCGACGCGTGCGTTCTTCACGGAGCCAACGCCCAACGTCTTTGCCGGTTAGGTCGGGCGGGGCGTCGGTGCCGCGGATTTTCAACAGCTCGTCGATGATTTGGCGGGCGTGCATCAGATACGGCGGCAGACCGTGGTTATCGGCGCGTATGATGTCACAGAAGTCGTCGACGGAAATTTTCAGCCCGTTTAAGTTCATCAGCAGCTCGACGATTTTGCCGGGCTTGACGAGGCGCGGGGCGCGCATATGTTCACGAATGACGAAGGCGGCGGATTTCTTCCAGTCGGCCGGCAAACGCATGCGCCTGTTCATTCGGCTGAGAACTTCGAGACCGCGGCGTTCGTGCTTGTAATGGTGCGGCAACATGTGAGCGGGCGTGGTGCCCTTGCCGATGTCGTGCATGAGCGCGGCGAATCGGACGACGGGCTTGGGGTTGGCGGCGGCAACTTCATCGACGATAGCGAGCGTGTGTTCGTAGGCGTCGCCTTCGGGGTGGAAGGCGGTCGGCTGAACTTTGCCGCGCAGGTCAAAAATTTCGGGGAAGGTGATCTTCAGTAAGCCCGCACGTTCCAGGCTCCTAAAGAAAATTGACGGGCGGACGGTCTTCAACGCGGTCTCCAGCTCGTCAAAAATTCTTTCGGTTGGTTCAGCGGCAAGTTCGCCTGAGCAACGGCGCATCGCCTCCAAAGTTTCGGGGCAGATGTCGAAGCCGAACTGAGCAGCCTGTCGCGCGGCACGCAGTGCACGGACGGGGTCATCGGTGAAATGTTGGCTGACGGCGCGAATTTTTTTGCCGAGGACATCAGCTCGCCCGCCGAATGGATCGACGAGTTCGCCCGTCAAAATATCAACTGCCATTGCGTTGATGGTAGTGTCGCGGCGATAGAGATCCTGCTCAATCGTCACGTCGGGCGCGAAAAGAATTTCGAAGCCGCGGTAGCCGCTGCCAACCTTGCGTTCGGTGCGGGCGAAGGCGACCTCGCAGAAGGCGTTGTCAATCTCGACGGAATAGACGGGGAAAGATTTGCCGAACTTTGCGGCGGGGAAGGCGTCAGCAAAAATTTTCTCGTCCACGCCCGTGACGCAATAATCCCTGTCGTGCGCTCTCACGCCGCGAAATTTATCGCGCACCGCCCCGCCGACAAGATACGCCCGCCCGCCGAGCTCGTGAATTTTTTTCGCGAAGTCAAGTTCGGTCATGGTCGTGCCTCAAATCGTCATTCCAGCCAAAACTTTCCCGCCGAGCTTGCTGCCGCGCCGAGCCTCGCCGATGAGCTTGCTTGCCTGCGCGGCGTCAAAATCGAATACCGCGGGGCTGATGATGGGTGCGCCGAATTTGTTGACGCCCGTCTTGAAGAGCGTTTCCTTCACGCGGTCGGGGAAGGCGGAGTTGTTCTCGCTGGTGCCGGTGATGCCGTCGAGGAACTCAAGCAACGTGTAGCCCTTCGGCGCAATCTTCGAGCAGTGGCGATGATACATGTCGACATAGAGCACGTCGAAAAATTTTCCGTCGCCGCTGACAAGCTCGAAGGCGTCAATGGCTCCCGCCACCGAGCCGGCGCGGTGGAAGATCATTCGTTGCCCGTCGACTGTCTGCAAACGCGACAGATACGTTATCTCGCCGAAAGTTTGATTGACGAGGATGGGATTGGTCGGCGTGCGCCCGAATTCACCCGTAGCGTTCGGCCACGTGTCCACCTCGCCCATTTCGCGGCGTTCGCGCATGAAGTCATACGGCACGGACGGATTGTCGTCCAGGATTCTGTTCTGCAGTTCGATGGTGTTCAGCAGGAACAGCCCCTTCGCTATGAGATTACGGGCTTCATCTTCGGTCACGGCTCGCACCTCCAATCAGTTGCGGGAGAATTGGTCGCGCAGGATGACGTCGTGGCTGCCGCCCTCAACGATGCTGACCGACGAGACCAAAGTTATCTTCGCCTTGTCGCGCAGCTCGTTCAGGGTCAACGCGCCGCAGTTGCACATGGTCGAACGGATTTTGGCAAGGGTGCTGTCAATGTTATCTTTGAGCGAACCTGCGTAGGGAACGTAAGAATCGACGCCCTCCTCGAAGGACAACTTCTTGTCGCCGCCCAGGTCGTAGCGTTGCCAGTTGCGCGCGCGGTTGGAACCTTCGCCCCAGTATTCTTTGTAGTAGGTGCCGTTGATTCTGATCTTGTCGGTCGGAGATTCATCGAAGCGGGAAAAATATCTGCCGAGCATGAGAAAGTCCGCGCCCATTGCAAGCGCAAGCGTCATGTGATAATCGTGGACGATGCCGCCGTCGGAGCAAACGGGGATATAAACGCCGGTCTCGCGGAAGTATTCGTCGCGGGCGTTGCAAACGTCAATGACTGCCGTCGCCTGACCGCGCCCGATACCTTTGGTCTCGCGGGTGATGCAGATTGAGCCGCCGCCGATTCCGACCTTGACGAAGTCCGCGCCAGCCTCTGCCAAAAACCTGAAGCCTTCCGCGTCGACGACATTGCCCGCGCCGACTTTGACGTCCTCGCCGAAATTTTTGTGGATGTATTCGAGCGTTATCTTCTGCCACTCGCTGAAGCCTTCGGACGAATCAATACACAAAACGTCCGCGCCGGCCTCAAGCAACGCAGGAACTCGTTCGGCATAGTCGCGCGTGTTTATGCCCGCGCCGACGATGTAGCGTTTCTTCCTGTCGATAAGCTCAAGCGGATTGGTTTTGTTGTCGGTGTAATCTTTGCGGAAGACCATGTAGCGCAGGCGTTGATTTTTGTCGACGAGCGGCAACATGTTGAGCTTGTGCTCCCAAATCAAATCGTTCGCCATAGGCAACGTGGTTGAATCGGCGTCGGCGTAAATGATCTTCTCGAACGGCGTCATGAAGTCGCGGACAAGTTCGTCGCCCGTCATGCGTGTGATTCGATAGTCGCGGCTGGTGACTATGCCGAGAAGTTTTCCGTCGGGCTCGCCGTCCTCGGTCACGGCCATAGTCGAATGCCCCGTTACCTTCAACAGCTCCAACATCTCGCGCAAGGTTGTCGTCGGTTTCAAATTTGAATCGCTGGAGACGAAGCCCGACTTGTAATTCTTCACGCGAGAAACCATCTCCGCTTGCGCTTTGATTGGCTGCGAACCGAAGATGAACGAGACGCCGCCCTCCTTAGCCAACGCGATTGCCATCGTGTCGTTGGAGACCGACTGCATGATAGCAGACGTCATCGGAATGTTCATCATCAGCCGACATTCTTCGCCGCGCCTGAATTTGACCAGCGGCGTGCTCAGGTCGACGTTGGCGGGGATGCAGTCTTTTGACGAATATCCCGGTACCAACAGATACTCGCCGAAGGTGTGTGACGGTTCCTTGTAATAAAATGCCAATTCAATCCCTCCCAAAAAATTTTTGTGGTCGTTGCGTACATTAAGCGCATTCTACATTGCACGCCTTGCAAAGTCAAACTTGCTTGATGTCCCATCAATTGCGAGCCGAGATTTGACTTCGACGCGGTTGCAATGTAAGATTGACCCTGCACAGACTCGCAGGCGACTTGAATCAAAACACAGGAGGAATTCTTATGGCAGACATCAAAATTGTCGAGACCAAAGCACTCAAGACCAAGCCCGACGTTTCCAAAATCGGGTTCGGCACGCATTTCACCGACTATATGTTCGTGATGGATTACGACGTTGAACACGGCTGGCACGACGCGCGAATCGTTCCGCACGAAAAAATTTCCATCGACCCCGCCAACGCCACGCTTCATTACGGGCAAGCGATCTTCGAGGGGCTCAAGGCGTATCGTCAGGGCAACAAGGCAGTTCTCTTCCGCGCGAAGGATCATCTGCAGAGACTCAACCGCTCCGCAAAAATTTTGGACATCCCCGAAATTCCCTTCGACGTGGCGCACGAAGGTCTGCTCAAGCTCATCGACATGGACAAGGATTGGATTCCGACCGACAAGGGGCAGAGCCTCTACGTTCGCCCGTTCGTCTTCGCCACCGACGAAGTTCTCGGCGTGAGCGTGAGCAAACGTTATAAGTTCATGATTATCCTGTCGCCCGTCGCCGCTTACTATGCACACGGCTTCGCGCCCGTCAAAATTCTCGTCGAGGATCAATACGTCCGCGCGGTTCGTGGCGGATTGGGTGCCGCGAAAACTCCCGCCAACTACGCCGCCAGTCTGCACGCCGGTCTTGTCGCTCATAATATCGGTTTCGACCAGGTGCTGTGGCTTGACGGCGTCGAGCGCAAATACATCGAGGAAGTCGGCTCCATGAACATCCTGTTCAAGATCAACGGCGAAATCGTCAGCCCGTCGCCACAGATTCAAACGTCGATTCTTGACGGCATCACGCGCCGCACGGTCAACCAAATCGCCAAAGCTTGGGGCGTACCCGTCAGCGAACGCAGAATTTCCATCGACGAGGTCATTGCCGCCCACGACGACGGTCGGCTTGAGGAAGTCTTCGGCAGCGGCACGGCGGCGGTCATCTCCCCCGTCGGTGTCCTGCGCTACAAGGGCAAGGATTACGTCATCGGCGACGGCAAAATCGGTCCCTTCGCGCAGAAGATGTACGACTTCATCGAAGGTCTGCATGTCGGCGAAGTGCCGGACACCTTCGGCTTCATCGAGGTTGCCGGTCAATATTAAACCGCGTCCACGCAATCAAAAATCCCTGTCACTACGGCAGGGATAATTTTTTTATGACGCCCGTTGCCGAACGAAAAAAGCCCAAGCCTTAGACTTGAGCTGTCATTTTCTGATTGGTGCGGTTGATGAGACTTGAACTCATACGCCTTGTGAGCACTGCCCCCTCAAAGCAGCGTGTCTGCCTATTCCACCACAACCGCGGTTTATGGTGCGGTCGATGAGACTTGAACTCATACCCCTTGTGAGGACTGCCCCCTCAAAGCAGCGCGTCTGCCTATTCCGCCACGACCGCATATGTAAATTTCAATTTGGTGCGGCAGAGAGGACTTGAACCTCCACGGGGTTGCCCCCACTAGCGCCTGAAGCTAGCGCGTCTGCCATTCCGCCACTACCGCACTTGGTGCCGAGGACCGGAATCGAACCGGTAAGAGATTTATCTCGCAGGATTTTAAGTCCCGTGCGTCTGCCAGTTCCGCCACCCCGGCAATGAGTGGAGCGGGTGATGGGAATCGAACCCACGTGATCAGCTTGGAAGGCTGGAGCTCTACCATTGAGCTACACCCGCATGGAGCCGGCTATAGGACTTGAACCTACAACCTGCTGATTACAAATCAGCTGCTCTGCCAATTGAGCTAAGCCGGCTTGTAATTGCGTTGGAGTCTTCGTGGTGCCTCAGAGCGGAATCGAACCACTGACACGGGGATTTTCAGTCCCCTGCTCTACCAACTGAGCTACCGAGGCTAATCTATCGATGATGCTTAATTTTCAAGTGGCGACCCGGATCGGACTTGAACCGACGACCTCCGCCGTGACAGGGCGGCATTCTAACCAACTAAACTACCGGGCCGAATCATGGTCTGGTGGGCGATGACAGGCTCGAACTGCCGACCCCCTGCGTGTAAAGCAGATGCTCTTCCGGCTGAGCTAATCGCCCTTACAAAAATGGTGACCCGCCGGGGAATCGAACCCCGAACCTACTGATTAAGAGTCAGTTGC
>JADEZQ010000030.1 GCA_015206785.1 Quinella sp. 2Q5
GATGACGTGTTCAATGCCGACGCGCCCCTGCTCGAAGTAGTGAGCGATTTTATTTTTGCGGGCGAAGTCGCGCATGATTTTGGCTAGGTCTGCGCTCTTGATGTCTTTGGCGGGTTGGAAGTGGTCGGGCACCAGCGCAATTTTGTTCGCGTCGAAGACAGGGAGTCCGATTTTCTCGAACTCCTTGATGGACGGCGGACCCGTCACGTCGTTCGCCATAACCAGATCCAGGTTGCAGATGATGAGCTGCCCCGCAGTCACGGCGTCGAGTCCCGCGTGCCATGCCAGAATTTTTTCGCTCATTGTCATTGCCATTCGTATCACTCTCCCAAAAATTTATGCCGACATAACCTTTGCGTTCTCTGCCGCCGTCAGCCCGGGCGAAAATTTTTTCAGCGCGGTCAATGTCTCTTCGAAGCTGTCGGTCAAAACCAACTCCACGCGCCCGCCCAAAAGTCGCTTCGCTTGCTTGAAGACCAGTCGATAATCGGGGCTGGACGAGACGAGAACGTAGCTCGACGCCAAATCTGAATGAGCCGCGCCGATTATCTCCGCCAAAGACGGCGACGCTTCTTCCGAACCCGAAAGCAAAATCGATGCGCCGGCGTCCTGAAGTTTCTGCGCTTCGTCGGAATCTTTGGCGACGGCAAGCGCGGCGACTTTCATCAACGCTTCGTGCGCGGGCAGAACGTGCACCTCGCTCATGTTGGTGATTTTGACTTCCGACAGCGGACCCCAGCCGATTGCCTGCTCCAAAGTTTTGCCGACGTGGTCGGTGTGAACGTGGACTTCAAGACCACCGCGAGCCCTCTCGACGATGGAAAAGCTGCTGAAGTCTTTCATCTGCCGTTCCAGTTCACTGCGAGACGCCTTGGGATTTTTCACGCGCAACCGAACGCAATATGGTCGCACCAAATCATTTCGCGGGTCGGGCATGTTTTTGTGCGTGCCCAAGCCGAGCGACAGACTGACCGCGGGCGAAACGAAGTTGCCGTCCAGACCCTTGAGGCAGCCCTTCAGGAAGCTTAGCATGATGTGCGCACCCGCCTCGTGGTCGGCAAGCTCCTTGACCGCCTGTTCGCCAGATTGAATCGCCGCGTACAGAATCTCGACGATTGGCAGACCTTCGCGCACGGCATGATAGGCACCCTTGGCAACCGCCTTCGCCACGGTGATGAAGGAACGTTCGGGTTCGTCGGGGATAAGTCGTTGCGCGTAAAGTATGCCGTATTGAAACGCCTTGCCGAACTCGGAGCCGGTCGCGTCGTATTTGCCGATTAGTCCGGCACTTATCCCGCGGAACATCTGCGCCAACACGACTCCGGCATTTCCGCGAGCACCAAAGACCGCCGCCGTAGACACGCGCCGACTGAGCCCGCCAATCGAATCGTCCTTGGCGTCGGCAAGCGGCATGACCGCCGCGCCCATCGTTCGCAAGATGTGTGTGCCGGCCAATGTCCCTGCGCCGCCGAGAGCGTTGATGTTTTCGTATTCCAGAAGGAATTCACTGTACGCGCCGGAGACCATGCGCTTGAAGTCCCCGCCGGTGATGACTTCCCTGTTGCCCGTCATATTCACACCGCCTTCAGTGATTTTTGTTCGCTTGAAAGGATTATCCCCTTTGATTCGCGAAATAGGCGCAATAACCTTTAACGGCAAGGAGAAAACTTTATGACTGACAAGACAATCGACGCCGACAAGACCAAACGTCGCGGACGTCCGAAAAAAATTTCCGCACCCGACACGTCGACGAGTGCCGCACCGAAAATCCGTCGCCCGCGAAAAAAAGTTTCCTATCGCGACGACGGCCGCGAGAAAATTTTTGCGCTGGATATCGGCACGCGCTCGGTTATCGGCATCGTCGCCGAGCAAGACGACGACGGGCTGTTGAACATCATCGCCACGCACCGCCTGGAACACACCAGCCGCGCCATGTTGGACGGGCAGATTCACGACGTGCCGCAGGTTGCAGAGGCAATCATCCGCGTGAAAAATTCTTTGGCGGACAAGGTCGGCTCCCTCAAAAGCGCGGCAATCGCGGCGGCGGGTCGTGCGCTCTATACCATGACTGCCGAGGCTTCGGTCGAAGTCAACGGCGTCATCACCGACGAAGTTCAAAACTCGTTGAACTTTGCCGCAGTGCAAGCCGCGCAAGCTCAGCTCACCGCTGAAAAGAACATCGACGCGAAAATTTATTACTGCGTCGGCTTCAGCATCATCAGCCACGAACTCGACGGCATCCGCCTGAAAAGTTTGGTCGGACAACGCGGCAAGCTCGCCAAAGCAAAAGTCATCGCAACGTTCCTGCCGCGCCAGGTCGTCGACTCAATGCAGACCGCGCTGACTTTCGCCGGACTGGACGTGCGCGCGCTGACGTTGGAGCCAATCGCCGCCATCAACGTGCTGGTGCCGCCATCAATGCGCCATCTGAACATCGCGCTGGTGGACGTGGGCGCGGGCACTTCCGACATCGCCATCACCAAGAACGGATCGGTCATCGCCTATGGAATGGTGCCGCTCGCCGGCGACGAAGTCACCGAGGGAATTTCGCAACGCTTCCTGCTCGACTTCAACGTCGCCGAGGAAATCAAACGCAAGGCTACCAACGGCGAGGGCGCAACCTTCAGCGACATTCTCGGGCGCAGCTACACGCTCACCGCCGAAGAAATTCTCATGCCCATCAATGAACACGTCGGCATGGTTGCCAACGCCGTCGCCAAGACGATTCTCGACCTCAACGGCAACGAACCGCCGCAGGCTTTGCTTTTGGTTGGAGGCGGAGCATTGAGCCCGAACCTCAACAAACTCGTCGCCGAGGCTCTGAACATGCCGACCGACCGCGTTGCCGTGCGCAAACCCGAAAACGTCGAAGGCATCAAAAATATTCCCGCCGTGCTCAAATCACCCGACGCCGCCACGCCGCTTGGCATCCTCAAGGTCGCTTCAACCGACACGTTCCACTTCTTCAACGTGCACATCAACGGCGAGGAGATCAATCTCTTCCACTTCCGCGAGCTGACGGTTAGCGACGCAATTTTGTCTGCGGGCATCGACTACAAGAAGTTCAACGGCAAGCCCGGCATGGGGCTGATGGTCACGGTCGACGGCGAGAAAAAATCTTTCCCCGGAACAATGGGCACCTTCGCGAAGATTTTTGTCAACGACGAGCCCGCCGGCTTAGACACGCCCATCGAAGACAACTGCCGCATTCAAATCGAGCAGGGCACCGACGGCGTGAGCGCGTCCGTCAAGATTGACGACATCGTCACGATTGAGCCGAACTTCGTCGTCACCGTCAACGGCAAAGATATTTCCGTCAAACCGAAGCTTCTGGTCAATGGCGAAGTGAGTTTGCCGACTCGTATCCTGCACGACGGCGACGAACTCAACACCAAGACGCGGCGAACTATCGGCGAGCTGTTGAGATTGGCGGGATATCCTCCTGCGGGCAAGAAGATTCATTACACGTTGAACGGCAGCCGAGCGCACTTCACCTGCACGCCGGAAATCCTGCGCAACGGCGAGCGTGCCGACATCAGCGACGTGCCCGGCGCGGGCGACGCCATCGAATACATCGCCAACGACGCTATCAAGGCGAGCGAAATTCTGAAGGACACCACGCGCGTTGCCGCAATAAAAATTTTCTACAACGGCAAGGAATACAGCATCCCCACCACGACGACGGTGCTCTTGAGCATCAACGGGCGCATCTCCAACGACAACACGATCATCACCGACGGTGCACAGATTGTTTACGAACGCGAGACCAAAAATTCCGTCATGGTCAGCGACGCGCTTTTGGCAGTGAACTTTCAGCCGCCGCCTGCCAAAAGCCGCATGAGCTTCGAGATCAAAGTCAACGGCGTGCCCGCAGACTTCGCCGACCCCGTCAAGAGCGGCGACAACCTCGACATCACGCTAAAGACGCCCGACGGTCTGGAATTCAAGCCGCTGGACGATTTGGAAACGCCCGTTCGCCCCGCCGAACCTAAGACGCCCGCTCAAGCCGAGCCGACGAAAAAATTTTCCCTGAGTGATTTTATCCGCACCGACTGAACGCGACGCAAAAGAAAAACTCCCGCCGAAATCGCGGGAGAATTTTTTTTTGCTATAATGTACGCGGACAGTCGACTGTCGGCTTTTCCCCTTGAAGAAAGGGGGTGACGCGTATGGACTTCCTCGACAGGATCGACCACGTGGCGAACCTGGGAACGTTCATCCTCGCGCTGCTCACGTACTTCAAGAAGTAGATATACAAGGCCGCGGGCGAGCGGCTCAAACCAGATAGTACCTAACTAACTTAGGGAGAGTCGACACACGCAAGCCGACTGCCCAAAATCTCTTAACCTGCGTGTCCATTATAGACGCGCGGGAATTTTTTTGCAAGCAGTTCGTCGAATCAATCGGCGGGACGGTTGCCGCTCTTGCCGGTGAACTTGTGATAGTTGCCGCCCTTGCGACGATTCATCAGCTCGGCGAAAAGTTCTTCGGGCTTGATGCCGTGCCAAGCGAGCAGAACCAGGCAGTGATACCACAGGTCGCCCATCTCGTACAAAATTTTTTCGCGGTCGCCGTTCTTGCTGGCGATGATTGTTTCGACTGCCTCTTCGCCGACTTTCTTGAGGATTTTGTCGTGACCCATGTTGAACAGGTAATTGGTGTAGGAGCCTTCGACGGGGTGGCGTTGGCGGTCTTTGATGACAGAGTAGAGCTCATACAAAACCAGCGACAAATCTTCGGGCGGCTGGTCGATGACGGCGGGGAGATTTTTATTTTCGTCGAGGCGTCGGCCGCTGAAGCACGAATAAGTTCCCGTGTGGCAAGCGACGCCCGTTTGATGAACCTTGACGAGCAGCGCGTCGCCGTCGCAGTCGTAGTAGAGTGCTTTGACCTGTTGGACGTTGCCGCTGGTTTCGCCCTTCTTCCAGAGCGTTTGGCGGCTGCGGCTGTAGAAATGCGTGTAGCCGGTCTCAATCGTCTTGCGCAGGGATTCTTCGTTCATGTAGGCGAGCATGAGAACCTGACCGCTCTCCTCTTGCACGACGGCGGGAACGAGTCCGTGCGTGTTGAATTTGATCTTGCTGATGTCAATTTCCATACGATGGCCTCCTTTGACGCAGACATTGTAGCAGAAATTTTCATCGGCGGCAAAAAAATCGTCGCCCGAAATTTTCCGCGCTGTGATAGAATGTCTGCGACAACATCGACGGGGGGAATCCATTTGCTTGAACGAATCGAACGGAAAATTTTTGGCGGCGAAAGATTGACGCGCGAGGACGGTGAATTTCTCTTCGCTTGCAACGAGCTGACGAGGATTGGGGCGTTGGCGGACCATGTGCGGAAAAAAATTTGCGGCGACGAAGTTCTCTACAACGTCAACTGCCACGTGAACCTTACGAATATCTGCGCGGCGCGTTGCAAGTTCTGTGCGTTCGGTCGCGGCGGTGGTGACCGCGGCTCTTACGCGATGACGATTGACGAGGCATTGAAACTTGTAGGCGAGGCGGCCGGAAATCCCAATCTGTCGGGCGTGCACATTGTCAGCGGTCTGCACCCGACGTGGACGTTTGAACATTACGTTGAGTTTGTCGCGGCGATTCACGAGAAATTTCCGGCTCTGCACGTCAAAGGCTTCACGGGCGTGGAGATTCAGCACTTCGCCACAATCAGCGGCTTGAGCGTGGAAGAAATTCTGCGGCGGTTGAAGGCGGCGGGTTTGCAGGCGATTGCCGGCGGCGGCGCAGAAATTTTATCCGACCGCGTGCGCAATGAGCTGTGCCCGAAGAAATGTACGGCGGACGAATGGCTCAACGTCGCGCGGACGGCTCACAGGCTCGGCATTCCGACCAACGCTTCCATGCTCTACGGACACATCGAAACGCACGCCGAACGCGTTGACCATCTGCTCAAGCTGCGCGATTTGCAGGACGAGACCGGCGGCTTCCGAACGTTCATCTGCTTCCCGTTCCTGCCGAAGAACACCGCGCTGGAACATATCCGCCAAACGTCGATGTGGGACGACCTCAAGACGCTGGCGATCTCGCGGCTCATGCTCGACAACTTCCCGAACATCAAAGCCTATTGGGTGATGCTGACGGTGCCCGTGGCGCAGGTTGCGTTGAGCTTCGGCGCAAATGACATCGACGGCACGATTCACCGCGAAAATATTTTGCACGAGGCGGGAGCAACGTCGCCGCGTTCGTTGACGGAAGACGAGATCATCAGAATCATTCGCGAGGCGGGACGAATTCCGCGTTCGACGGGAGGCCGCTCATGAACAGCTTGCAATCCGCGCGTGAAAAAATTTCTGCGGGCGAACGTCTGACCCGCGACGAACTTCTCGCGCTCTACGCCGAAAACGATCTGCTGTACCTTGCCGAGTCTGCGCGGCGTGTCAAAGAGTCCAAGACCGGTCGAAAAGTTTTCTACGTCGTCAATCGCCACGTGAACCTAACCAACGTCTGCAGCGCGAACTGCCCGCTGTGCGCCTATCAATGTCGAAGCGGCGACGACAATCGCGCCTTCACGTTGGAACTCGACGACGTGGAAAAAATTTTGACCGACGCCGCAAACGTCAACGGGCTCAGCGAAATTCATATCGTCAGCTCGTTGCACCCGACGAAAAATTTTTCTTACTACGTCGACGCCGTCAAGCTCGTGAAGAAAATTTTGCCGCGCGTCGCAGTCAACGCCTTCACCCCCGTGGAAATCGTCAACTTCGCAAAAATTTCCGGCATGAGCGTCGCTGAGGTGCTGGGCGAACTGATTGCGGCGGGCGTGACATCTTTGGCGGGCGGCGGCGCAGAAATTCTTTCCGACCGCGTGCGACAAATCATCTGCCCGAAAAAGTGCACGGCGGACGAATGGCTCGAAGTCATGCGCACGGCTCACAGCCTCAACCTGCCGACGAACGCGTCGATGCTCTACGGGCACGTCGAGACGATTGAAGAACGCGTTGACCATCTGCTGACACTTCGACAACTGCAGGACGAGACCGGCGGCTTCGTGGCGATGATGCTGTTCCCGTTCCACCCGTCGAACACACAGCTGGGCTCGCGCTTCAATCTTCGACGCGTCGGCTCGTGGGAGGATTTGAAGATGCTGGCGTTGACTCGGCTGGCGTTGGACAACTTCGTTCACGTCAAAGCCTTCTGGGTGATGTTGACGTTGCCGATTGCACAGCTGGCGTTGAGTTTCGGCGCGGACGACTTGGACGGCACGCTCGGCGAGGAAAAAATCATTCACGCCGCCGGAGCACAAAGCTCACCGTCAATCACCCGTTCGCAGCTCGAAACGCTAATCGCGGAGACGGGCTATATCCCCACCGAACGCGACAGCTTCTACCGCGAAGTTTGACATTGCCCGCGGCGTTTGCTATAACAGCGTTGAATTCGACTAAGGAGGTCACTCGCTTGAAGTATCAGGAACTAATCTTCGCCCTGCAAAAGTTTTGGGCGGACAAGGGTTGCATTTTGGCGGAACCCTACGACGTGGAGAAAGGCGCGGGCACGATGAACCCGTTTACATTTTTGCGCGTGCTCGGACCGGAGCCGTGGAACGTTGTCTACACCGAACCTTCGCGCAGACCGGCGGACGGCCGCTATGGCGACAACCCCAATCGTCTCTATCAGCACCATCAGCTGCAGTTGATCATGAAGCCTTCGCCCGACAACATTCAGGAGCTTTATCTCGATTCGCTTGCGGCAATCGGCATTGAGGCCGCCAAGCACGATATCCGCTTCGTTGAGGACAACTGGGAATCGCCGACGCTCGGTGCCTGGGGGCTCGGCTGGGAAGTCTGGCTCGACGGCATGGAGATCACCCAGTTCACGTATTTTCAACAGGTCGGCAGCCAAGACGTCAAACCCGTCGCCGTGGAGATAACGTACGGTCTCGAACGGCTGGCGATGTACATTCAGGGCGTGGAGAACGTTTACGACGTGCAATGGGCGGAAGGCGTCACCTATGGCGATGTTTTCCACCGGAACGAATTTGAGCAGACCAGTTACGCCTTCGACTTGAGCGACGAGGATTTGCTCTTCGACCTGTTCGAGAAGTACGAAGCCGAAGCCGTCAGAATCATCAAGCTCGGCTACGTCCACCCCGCCTATGATTACGTCTTGAAGTGTTCGCATACGTTCAACCTGCTCGACGCTCGCGGTGCCATCAGCGTCAGCGAGAGGACGGCGTTTATCGGGCGCGTGCGGAAGTTGGCTCGCATGTGCGCCGAAGTTTATCTCAAGCAGCGCGAAGAGCTCGGCTATCCGTTGCTGAAAAAATCCGCGGAGGTGAAGGCATGATGGTCACGAAAACTTTGTTGCTGGAAATCGGCACGGAAGAGATCCCCGCGCACGCAATGCCCGCCATCCTCGACCAGCTCAAGTCTCTGGCGACTAAGGCACTCACCGACGCTCGCATAACTTTTAGCACCGTTCGCACTCTCGGCACGCCGCGCAGGCTCTCTCTGCTCGTTGAGGACGTTGCCGACCGCCAAGCCGACATCGAAGCCGAACGCCGCGGTCCGTCCGTGAAGATCGCCTTCGACGCGCAGGGCAAGCCTTCCAAGGCGGCAATCGGTTTCGCACGCGGGCAACACGTCAACGCCGACGATCTCGTCACCCGCGACGGTTATGTCTACGCCGTCATTCACGAGGCGGGAAAAAATTCCGCAGACATCTTCGCGACGCTGTTGCCGAAAATTATCTGCGACCTGAGCTTCCCGAACAATATGCGCTGGGGAGATCTCGACTTCAAGTTCATTCGCCCGCTAAGGTGGATTGTCGCGCTGTTCGGTGCGGATATCGTCCCGTTCACCGTCGCCAATGTCACGAGCGGCAGAACGTCTCGCGGTCACAGATTTTTGAGCGCGGGCAACTTCGATATCCCCGCCGCCGACGAATACGTTGCCGCGTGCGAAAAAAATTTCGTCATCGTCGACCAAGTTCGCCGCCGCGAAATGATTGCCGCGCAGATTAACGCCGTTGCCGCGTCGAAGGGTGGCGTCGCCGAAATTACCGACGACCTGCTCGAAGAAGTTCTTTACCTCGTGGAATATCCGACCGCGCTTGCCGGCGAATTCGAGACAAAATATCTTGAACTGCCCGCCGAAGCCGTCATCACTCCCATGCGCGACCATCAACGCTACTTCCCCGTCAAGACTGCCGACGGAAAGCTCATGCCGCTGTTCATCACCGTTCGCAACGGCGGCAGTGATTACATCGACATCGTCCGCCACGGCAACGAACGCGTGCTCAAAGCTCGGCTGGAAGATGCGCGGTTCTTCTTCAACGAGGATCGCAAAAAATCTCTTGCTGAACACCGCGACAAGCTCAAGACCGTCGTCTTCCAAGAGGGGCTCGGCTCCGTCTACGCCAAGACCGAACGTTTGGTTGAGCTCGTCAAAAAAATTTCCGCGCTCGTCGGCGTCGACGCAACCAACGCGATTCGTGCCGCTGAACTTTCCAAAGCCGATCTCGTCACGGGCATGGTCACCGAATTCACCGAACTTCAAGGCGTGATGGGTCGCGAGTATGCCAAGCTCGACGGGGAAGCCGACGAAGTTTGCGCGGCGATTGACGAACACTACATGCCGCGCTTTGCCGGAGATGGTCAGCCGACGACGACTGCGGGAAAAATTCTCAGCCTCGCCGACAAGATTGACAACATCGTCGCCACGTTCAGCCGCGGATTGGTGCCGACGGGTTCGCAAGATCCGTTCGCTCTTCGCCGACAAGCTCTCGGCATCGTGAATCTTTTGACGGGCGCGCGCTGGTCAATGTCGCTCGGTGCCGTCGTGGAATGTGCAATGAGTTTGCTTAACATCACAGACGCCGTCGGTCGCGAAAAAATTCATCACGAGTTCGCGGACTTCATGCGCCTGCGGATTAAAAACGTTCTCGGCTCGACGACGCGCTACGACGTGATTGACGCGGTGCTCGACGACGTGGACGACGTCTTTGCCGTGACGTTGAAGGCGGCCGCGCTCGAACAGTTCCTTGCCACGCCCGAAGCCGTCAAAAACATTCAGTCGTTCGTTCGCGTCAGCAACCTCGCAAAAAAATCCGACAGCACCGACATCAACGCCGCGCTGTTCACCACCGACGCGGAGAAAGTTTTGCACGGAGCCTTCGCCGCCATCAAGGTCGCCGCCGACGAACTCATCGCCAAGCAAGATTTCCTCGGCGCACTCGACGTGCTCAAGCGGCTGTCCACGCCCATCGATTCGTTCTTCGATTCGGTCATGGTCATGGACGACGATTTGAATGTCCGCGCGAACAGACTTGCCCTGCTCAAATCGATTGACGGGCTCACGGGCAAGGTCGCCGACTTCAGCAAGATCGTCCAGTAAAAATTTTTCGTCGCAATAAAACAGAGGCGGGCAATCGTCCGCCTCTTTTGGTTTGCGTTAAAAACTTCCGCCGCCGCCGCCGTGACCGGAGCCGCCGCCGTGACCGGAGCCGGAGCCGCCGCGATTGGAGCCGCCCTTCGGACGACGCTTGACGTTCATGAACAGGAAGGTATCTCGCCGCTCGGTGAACTTGACGGTGTCGCGCTTGAGATAATCAGTCGCCTCCAGAGCGTGGCGAATGTTGCTCATCGAACCGATAAGCCACGAACGAATCGTCACGCCCAGAAACAGCGCAATCACCACGGCAACCGCCGCCGCCATCGGGTCAAAGGCACCCGGAGCCCTCGCGCCGTAGGGGACGCCGTTCGTCTCGTAATGGGTCATCAGCTCATCGACGCCGTCAACGAAATTATCAACCGCGCCGACGTAATCGCCCGCACTCAACGCCGCTTGAAACTTGTCCTTGAGGAAGGGCACGCCGTCGCTGTCAGTGATTCGTTCGCGCATCGTGGGGTTAGTGTCCATCTCGTATTTGCGTTGATTCATGTCCACGAGCAGGACGATTGAACCATTTTGACTGTTGGAAAAATTTTTCTCCAGCAGTTCACGCGAGGCAACGGCGATATCGCGTCCGCCGGTTGACTTGACGAACTCGACGCCGATTTTGATTTTGTGCGCGTGTTCAATGTTGCGGATCTTCTCGTTGAGCGTGGCAATCTCGACAGTCTTCATCACGCCCGCTTTGTCAGTGACGGGTTGAACTGCCGCGTCCGCCGCCGAAAAAATCATCAGCATCAGCGCAATCAGTGCAAAAATTTTTTTCATGGCGGCACCTCACATCAACGACCGAATCAGGAAGTAGAGCACGGGCATGAGCACCAACGAACACAGCGCGGGATACAGCAGAGCCTTCGTCGTGTCGTATGGCAGGGAACCGACGACCTTGCCGGTCTGCCCGTTCATCATGAAGGTGTAGGGCTTGTCTTGATAGCGCGTCGTCAAAATCCACACGGGAACCATCGCGTAGCTGACTTTGCCGACGTCCTTCTTGACGGCAATGTTCTCGGTCTGAACCATGTCGTAGCCTTCGACGGAACTTTGCAGAACTTGAGCCGCGCTGGTCTCGACGCGTTTATCGGCACGCGGTGCGCATGCTTCGGCGGTCACGTCGTATTTGTCGGCAAGGTAGCCCGTGAAGTACGCCGCGCTGAATTCAACCATCTCGGAATAATCGAACGGCTCAATGCTGTCCATGTAAGCATCGTCAATGCGTTTGGAACCGTCCACGGGAATCCGTTCGAAGCTCATGTTGCCCGCGCGTCTGCAGTTGTAAATGCGCGTCTCGGTGACGACCTCGTTGCCCACGTCATACGAACGAATCTTTGACCCGCGGAATTCCGCCTGTGCGCTGATTTTGGAATCGAACAGCCAGAAGGGCACGTACATCGGCTGAATCGCCTCGACGCGGTTGTTTGCGGTAAAGTTGCTCGGCAACAGCATGTGACCCTTGTAGAATTCTTTCAGCGCGGCGACGGCGTCCGCCTTGGTCTTCTTGAACGGAATGACGAAGTCGGGCTTGAGCATGCCGTCGAAACGTTTGGGAATCATCGTCGGGTTGCCGCAATAGACGCACTCGGTTGCCATAGTGTTTTCGTCGCAGACGAGTTCCGCGCCGCAGCTCGAACAGGTGAACGCGTGCAGAGCCTTCGCCTCCTCGCCCGACCAATCGGAGCCTGCCTCGTCGGTTGCCCACTTAGCCTCTTGCGCTTCGGCGGCGTGCACGGCAAGTTCCTGTTTGTCGCGGAAGAGTTCTTCAATCGCGCTGACCTCGAACTCGGTGCCGCAGTATTCGCACGTGACGGTTTTCTTGCCCGGCAGGAAGCTGAGCGGTGCGCCGCAGTTCGGGCACTTGTAGCTGACTGATGAATCGGCCATCAAATCACCTCCAAAATTCTTCGCGCCGATTATAACACATCCGCGCAAAAAAAATCGGAAGCCCGAAGGCTCCCGTCGAAAGTTTTATCGCTGTTCCTGTGGCTGATATTGTTGCTGAGGATATTGTTGCTGATCGTATTGCGGGGCATAGGCCACCTGTTGTGCGGCGTATGCGGCGTAAGATTGTTGGGCGGCCTGCTGATTCATTTGCACCTTTGCCTGCTGAAGAATCTGCCGCGCGTTTTCTAAGCCCGCCTGTGCCTGCTGAACTCCCGTGAAAGTTTCGGTGACGTAAGCGATGAGTTGATCGAAGACTTGGTTGGCGTAGCGGTCGGCGTCGTCTTGAAGTTGCTTGGCGTTTTCTTGGGCGCGGCTCAAGATTTCAGCTTCCTGTTGCTTTGCCTGGCTCAAGACCATGCGTGACTTATCGCGCGCTTTGACGACGATGTCGTTCTCGTCGATGATTTGTTCGGCACGCAACTGCGCCTGCTTGAGGATGTTGTCCGCCTCGTTCTGTGCGTTGCGGATGATGTTGTCGCGCTCCTGCATGACTTGATCGGCGTGTTCAATTTCCTGGGGCAGTTCGTTGCGCAACTCTTCCACCAGATGAATCAAGTCGTCCTCCGATATGACGGTTTTGTTCGTCAGCGGCAAATGCGGCGCACCCGCCACCAGCGTCTCGATTTTATTTAACGTATCGCGTACTGCCATAATCATTCCCCTCTGCGTAAATTTTGATGCCCGCGGCAATCAACGTTTTGCTTGAAGCGCAAGCTCCACGCACTCCGGCACCAACCCGTGCACGTCCCCGCCGAAGTGAGCGAGTTCACGCACGCCCGAAGAACTTATAAACAAAAATTCGGGGGCTGTCAACAAAAATATCGTATCGACCGCGGGAACGAGGTGACGCATCATTTGTGCGCGGTTGACTTCGTACTCAAAATCCGCCGCCGAACGCAAGCCGCGAACGATGAGATTGATGTCGTGGCGTTTGATGTATTCGGAGGCGAGCCCGTCGCACGAATCCACCGTCAGGTTGTCGATGTGCACCGTCGCTTCGCGAAGAAGTTCAACGCGCTCTTGCAGGCTGAACAGACCGGTCTTGGCACTGTTGACGAAGACGCAAACGATGAGCTCGTCGACCATCTTTGCCGCGCGTTCGAAAATATTTACGTGACCGTTAGTGACGGGGTCGAAGCTGCCCGTGCAAATTGCTTTCTTCATGGTGGTGATGTCCTTTCGTGATTTAGGATCTACTCTCGTCTTCTGCGTTGACGTCGGCTGTTGTCACTGCGTTTGCGTTTAGATCTACTTTCTTTTGCTGGTCCAAAAGAAAGTAGCAAAGAAAAGGACCTCCGAGCCGGCAACGACGCATCACGTCGTCGTATGCCGGCGGCCGCCCATCCTTGGGCGGCCTCGTTATCAGCTAAGGAGACGGGTGACGGCAATGTGCGGTCGTGTTGTCGCTGACTTCAACGGGTGAAGATGTCCACCGCCGTCGTGTTGCCGTAGACAATTTGGCGCACGAGGCTGAAATTTTTTGGCGGCTCCAAAAATTTTTCTGCGCCGTGTTCAACGACGATGAGCCCGCCCGCCGTCAGCAGGTTCAGCTCCGCCACGAGGCTCAGCGATGTTTGCGCCAGGTCTTCGGCGTATGGCGGGTCGCTGAAGATCAAATCGAACACGCAACGTCGGGCGAGTCGCGGCAAAATTTTTCGGAAGTCTCCGCGCTCAATCGTGCAGTTGCCGATGAACTTGGCACGCGTCGCGTTGAAGCGAACGATGTCCGTAGTCGTCGTGTCGATGAAGGTTGCAGACTTTGCGCCGCGCGAAATTGATTCCAGACCGAGCGCACCCGTCCCCGCGAAGATGTCGAGCACTGCGTTGATGTCGGCGAAGGTCACCAGCCCGTTCAAGATGTTGAAGAGCGATTCCTTGACGCGGTCACCGGTCGGGCGCGTGGAAAGTCCCGCGGGCGTCTTCAACTTCAAGCCGCGTGCTTTGCCCGTGATGATTCGCATGTCAGCGCAGCAGATCGATCTTCTGAACTTCGTAGCCGTGCTTGGCGAGGGCGCGGACGATTCGTTCAATGTGTTCGTGATTGTGGGTTTCGACGGTGACTTCGAGCCCGACCTTCTTGAAGCTGTCGGTCACGCGAGCCTGATCATGTTCGAGCTTGACGACGTTGGCATTCTCTTCAGACAGGATACGCGAGACGTTCAAAAGTTCGCCCGGCTTATCGGCAAGCAACACGCCGAAGCAGAAGATTCTTCCGCGAACGATGAGAGCCTTGTCGATGAGCGCGCTCAAAGTCGAGATGTCGATGTTGCCGCCGCTGACGATGGCGACGACCTTTTTGCCGCGGAAGGGCAATTTGTTCAACGCGGCGAGACTCAAGACTCCCGCACCCTCGGCGATGAGCTTGTGCTTCTCGATGAGATACAGCAATGCGCTCATGATTTCCATCTCATTGACGGTGATGACCTCGTCCAAATATTTTTGGCAGAAGGCAAACGTCAAGTCCCCCGCGGTCTTCACGGCGCAACCGTCGGCAACGGTGTCGGCACTGGGCAACGTGATGAGATGTCCGGCGTCGAGGGCGGCCTTCATGCACGCGGCGTTCTCCGGTTCCACGCCGATGACCTTGACGTTGGGGCTGATGACCTTGGTTGCGAGCGCGACGCCCGAAGCAAATCCGCCGCCGCCGATGGGAACGAGAATCGCGTCCACGTCCTTGAGCTCGTTGATGATTTCCAGAGCCGTCGTCCCTTGACCGAGCAAGACTTCCAAATCGTTGAACGGGTGAACGTAAACGTAGCCGTGTTGCTTGCAAAGTTCCAGGCTGTGTTGATAGGCGTCGTCGAAGCCGTCGCCGTGCAGGACAACTTGAGCACCATAAGCGCGCGTCGCTTCGACCTTGAGTATCGGCGTGGTGGCGGGCATGCAGATGACGGCCTTGACGCCGAGTTTCTGCGCGGCGAACGCAACGCCTTGCGCGTGGTTGCCGGCAGAAGCCGTGATGACTCCGCGGGCGCGTTCGTCGTCTGTCAGGTGGCTGATTTTGTTGTAGGCACCGCGCAGCTTGAACGCGCCGGTGTGTTGCATGTTCTCCGGCTTAAGGTAGACGTCGTTGCCGCTCAGTTCCGAAAAAAAATCGCTCGCGATGAGCTTGGTCTTCTTGACGATACCGGCGAGCTGTTTATCCGCGCGGTAGACGTCGGCTATTGTTGTGCGTCCAACTATTTCGGCGGGCTCAGTCGCCGCAGGATTGTTCGTGTCGCTCAAAATTTCAAAACCTCCCGTTGCTTGGTGCAGATAATTTATCATTACGCAAGCGCAACGTCAACCAATTGCCAAAGTTCGCGGCGGCTGATAGAATGTGGCAGACATTGGAGGCGATTTGATGAAACGAGTTTACAATTTCAACCCCGGACCGGCGACGTTGCCGTTGGAAGTTTTGCGCGAGGCTCAGGCAGAGTTTTTGGACTTCGACTCAAGCGGCATGTCGATTATCGAGATCAGCCACAGATCCAAACAGTATGAACGCGTGCACAATCAGGCTAAGGCGGACATCTTGGAGCTGATGGGGCTCGGCGACGATTACGATGTGCTGTTCATTCAGGGCGGCGCGTCGTTGCAGTTCGCGATGATACCGATGAACTTTGCCACGCGTGAAAAACCCGGTGCCTACGTCTTGAGCGGGACGTTCTCGTCGAACGCATACAAGGAAGCTCACATTCTCGGCGTCGGAGAAATTGCCGCGAGCACCAAAGACGAGAACTTCCGCCGCGTGCCACGGCAGGACGAGCTGAAGATTAATCCCGCCGCCGCTTACGTCCACATCTGCAACAACAACACGATCTACGGCACGGAATTTCACTACGTCCCCGAAACGAACGGCGTCCCGCTCTTCGCCGATATGTCCAGCGACATGCTCAGCCGCCCGTGGGATTTCGGTCGCTACGATTTGATTTATGCCGGCGTGCAAAAAAATCTCGGACCCGCCGGCGTCGTCATTGTCGTCGTGAAAAAATCTCTCGTCGCTCAAAGTTCGGAGACTCTGCCGACGATGTTGCGCTACGACACGTTCGCAAAGAAGAATTCGTTGTACAACACGCCGCCCGCCTTCAGCATTTACATGGTCGGCAAAGTCGCCGCGTGGATCAAAAACTCCGGTGGGCTCGGCGAGATGGCTCGGCGCAATTCAATCAAGGCGAAACTTCTTTACGACGCGATTGATTCGTCCGACGGCTTTTATCGCGGGCACGCCGACGTTGACAGCCGCTCGCTGATGAACGTGACCTTCCGCCTGCCCAACGACGAGCTGGAGACGAAATTTGTCGCCGAAGCTCTGGAGCATAACCTCTGCGGCGTCAAGGGTCACCGTTCGGTTGGCGGCATGCGCGCCTCAATCTATAACGCAATGCCTGTCGAAGGCGCACAGGCTCTGGCGGACTTCATGCAAGCCTTCCGCAAAGCCAACGCCTGAAAAATTTTTCGACCTCAAGGAGATGATTCGATTGCTGGAAGACAGAAAGGTTGAACTGACCGCCCTGCGCGACAAGCTGAACGAAATGGGGAATTCACTTTGACATCGCCCGCAAAGAGGAGAAGATTGCCGAGCTGGAATACAAGATGGGCGAGCCGACCTTTTGGGACAACCCCGACTCCGCGCAGAAGATCACCCAGGAGTTAAACGACGTCAAGAGCGGCATAGAGACCTACAAAAATCTTTTGGCGAAGTTCGACGACACGCAGATACTTTTGGAGCTTGCGCTCGACGAGGAAGATTTGTCGCAGGAAGCCGACATCGCCGCGCAGATTGCCGATATCGAAGCGGGGCTGGAAAATCTCCGGCTGGAAGTGATGTTGAGCGAACCCTACGACGCCAACAACGCCATACTCACGTTGCACGCGGGCGCGGGCGGCACTGAGGCTCAAGACTGGACGCAGATGCTCCTGCGAATGTATGTCCGTTGGGCTGAACGTCACGGCTTCGGCGTCGAGACCGTTGACCTTTTGCCCGGCGACGAGGCGGGCGTTAAGTCGGCGTCGCTGTTCATCAAAGGGCACAATGCTTACGGCTACCTCAAAAGCGAGAAGGGCATTCATCGGCTCGTTAGGATTTCGCCGTTCGATTCCAACGCCAGACGTCATACATCGTTCAGCGCGTGCGATATTATGCCGGAGATTGACGACGCCGTTGAAGTCGATATCAACATGGCGGACGTCCGCGTCGACACGTACAGGGCGTCGGGTGCGGGCGGTCAGCACATCAACAAAACTTCCTCCGCCGTCCGCATGACGCACATTCCCACGGGCATTGTCGTCCAGTGCCAAAACGAACGCTCACAGATTCAGAACCGCGAACGTTGCTTGAAGATGTTGCGCGCCAAATTGTTTGAGCTTGAACTCGAAAAGAAGGAAGCCGAGATTGCCGGACTGGAAGGCGACCTCAAAAAAATCGAATGGGGCAGCCAAATCCGTTCCTACGTCTTCCAACCCTACAAGCTCGTCAAAGACCTGCGCACGGGCGAAGAGACCGGCAACGTGCAAGCGGTTATGGACGGCGACATTGACCCGTTTATCCGCGCTTACCTTGCCGCCAAAGCTAACGTCAAGATTTAACGGAGGCTTACCATGAAAAAAGTTTTTACCGCGATTGTCGTCGTGCTAATCGTCGCGGCAGTGGCAGCCGTTGCCTGCGCTCAATTCGTCGTGCCAACCGCCTTGAGTAATTATCTGAAAAGCAAAATCATTGACCTCACGCACGCGCATGAAGTCACATTGCAACTGAACGCCTTGCCCAG